>DKZK01000032.1:0-42504 GCA_002493625.1 Lachnospiraceae bacterium UBA7076
TCGTAGTTTATTTTGTAACCCATTATGTTTCCCCTTATCTCTGTATTTCTTTGCATAATGTGTGTCTGAATTTAATTGTAAATTTTTTTACTGTATTTGAAAGTATTTCTGCATGAACGACATGTTTTTTACATGAACGACACTTTTCTTCAAAGTAAACTAAAAATTTTCTGCATAAACGACACGCTTTTTGCTATTGGCAGATAATAAGTGCCGCTATTATTTTTCTTTGACACAAACTAAAAAGGGGTAGTAAATCTACCCCTTAAATAATAAGTGCCACTATTATTTTTCTTTGACAGGAATCCATACTTCAGAATAGTACTGCGCATCCTGCATTCCATCCTTAAAATCTGCCGGATCGCTGTAATACTCTATGTTGTATCCCTCAGCAATCTCATAGTTGCTTGTCGGGAGCCATTCCGTAAAAATTCTGTGATTGGTTTCCTGTAAAGGAATTGGCATTCCTCCGCGACATGGAAACACCGCCCATGTATGCGCCGGAATTTCATATACCTCAAGATTCTTTTTTTCTGCCTGCTCCGCAACAAAATCATCTGCAATCATATAACGGAACTGATTTCCTGCCATTTCCTCATCAAAGCAGACGCCGTACATTCCCGTCACAGGTTTTTCCTTCGGCTGAATAAATGCCTCATCCCAGAACTTCGGTATATTTACATTCGCGTTTTCATAAGGAAATTTTCGTGACACGCCCATTACCTTAAAAGCCTTTTTTTGTTCAATTCTGTATTCCATTATGCTACCTCCGTCTAATGATAATTTAATGTGTAACGGAGCAAATGATTTCAGTATTGCTCCATTACGTCTCACATCCGTTGGTGTGCTTCCATGGAACCGCATAAATGCCTTTGTAAAGCTGTCCGGAGAATCGTAGCCATACTTCATTGCCAGATCAATCACCTTAATATCCGATGAGAGCAGCTCGCTTCCGGCAAGGGATAATCTTCTCATGCGAACATATTCTCCAACGGTATATCCGCACAGCATGGAAAAACCCTTTTGAAAGTAAAATGCGGATATATTCACTTCCCCGGCTATCCTGCTGACCGTCAAATCCTCGGTAATATTTTCCTCAATATACTCTATGGCATTTTCAATCGCTTTTATCCAGTCCATTCGGCACCTCCAACCTGACTACCACTTTAATATACTGTTTTTTCACGAAGGCGTCCCGACAATTCATGCTTTGTTTTGTCTTACTTATCCATTGGCTTTTCCCTTCGGTTTTTTCTTTGGTTCCGGCAGCTCCATGTACATTTCTTGTAACACTTCCGTCATCAACTTCGTATTTTCCACGTCGTCCACAACTGCCATCAATGTTCTGGAGCCGTCATACGGATATGCCCTTTCAGCTTCCGGCATCAATCTTAACACGGCTTCTGTTGGTTTCAGAAACAAAGTGTTGTCGCATATATCTCCTATCAGCTTCCCCTGATAATATACACAATACTCACCCATCATTTTTCTTGTTGATATTTCTCCTGCTTTTTGAAGATTTTCCACAATATAATCATGAAATTCCTTTGATGTTGCCATCTAATCACCCACCTTTCTTACAGGATGCCGAATCACGGTTTTCAACCTTTCCGGAGCCACGCGTCTGGCATCCGACAAGTATATTTCATGATGCATCCTCTTATCCGTAAAATCATTTTCATATCCATTTTCACTAAGAAATCTGTCCATCAGCGCTACAGTAGCAGGCTCATCATCGTAAGCTCCAATATGCATACACTGAACACATAGTCCTTCTTTTATCGTCATAAATTCTACCTTGGAAAAGTCCTGTCCCTTTTTCTTTCCCGCTTCCTCTATTGCCCACTGAACGTCTTTTTTTGTCACAAAATCCGGCAGTCTGATTACGGAAATCCAGCAAAAATCTTCTTTTCTGCCGTAATCCACTCCAACCGTATCCTCCTGCCACCAGAATCCTTCCAGCGGCGGCACCACATAATCAAAATATCCCTCAATTGCATGATTTCCCTTTTTACTCATCTTTATGGTAAACGCAATTGCATAAAGCAGTCCGATAGACGCCTTATAGTCTCCATTCTCATCATTTGGATTTCCCTTCCCTCTTACTGCAATAAAATTCATTTCCGGTACATCCACGATTTCCGGTTTATTTTTCGGCATATAAAATTCCTTGTACTCTTTTTTATAATCAAATGACATTTTTTCCTCCTTATATTTTACTTACAGTTTTTCTGATGCGCCTTTATTTTCCTGATTGCCCAGTCATAATGGCTGGAGGTGGCGCTCACAAAATATGAGCCAAGCACCGAACCTCCCACGGCAGGAAATGCTTTTGACAAAAATAATTCCTCATTGGAAAAACCTTTTATTTTCTCTAAAACTTCCGCATGTGACATTGCAAGCAGTTTTTTCGCTTCTTCCATATCCGTCTCCTGATTTTGTTCCCAGAACACCTGATTCATTGAAGCAATCGTTCTCCAATTATATGGCTTCGGCAGAAACTGCATGGTTTTTCCATCTGCATTTCCATCAACAAACCGGAGCATAAGCCGGTGCCATTCATATAAATGTATCAGCACATCCCGTACATTTTTGTCCCGCTTCCAGTGCGCTTCCGTTTTTTTCACATCTGCGCTAAAATCAAAGGATGTTGTCATCTCCTTTTCGCTGAGCGAATCAATAAGCGTATTGAGCTTTTCAAAATTTTCTTCTGCCGCCAACAGCAGGTCTTCCTTGTTTCTCGGTCTTGGCATTTTATTCCTCCTCATATTCCTGTACGACTTTTTTTGCAATGCCGATTAATTCATCTCTCACTTCCGCAGGCTCTATCACCTTTACCTTTTCTCCAAAGGTCAAAAGCCATGTAAGTAAATTTTCCTTGTCCGTATAATCTGCCGTAAAAAGCAGACTGCCGTCTTCCTGTTCCGTAAAGCAATGCACGCCGAACTCCTCAATCAGCCTCCACTTACATGCACCGGAAAAAAGGGCCTTTACTTTAATTCCTCCCGGAAATATCTTCTCAACCGACAAATCCGGGGCAGGCACCTGCCTTGGAGCAAATGTTGTTTTCTCCTTAATCAGCTCATCCATACGATTTAATTTAAACAAACGAAAGTCTTTCCTTGCCGTACACCAGCCCCACGCATACCATGACGACCATTTAAACACAAGATAATAGGGTTCTATGGTCCGTATACCGTCACTGTTGGGTCCATAGTAATGGAAGGTCAGCAATGTCCGTTCCTCTATGGCGTCCTGAACAAGTCCGATTTTAGGCGTCAGCGTATCCTTATACCACGATGACAGGTCAATCAATATATAGTCCCTGCCGCTTACAAAATCGGAGGAGCCTGATTTTATCTTTTCCATCAGTTGGCCGTAATATCTGCTTCCGCTCACACTGTCCATGCTCCTGAGCCCTGCCAGAATCATCTGCATATCCTTGGAGGTCAGCAAAGTTCTGTCCACACGGTAACCATCCATAATACCGATGCCGCCGCCTGTGCCCTGCGCCGTGTAAATTGGTATTCCTGCCTTGCATAAAGCTTCTATATCCCTGTTAATTGTTCGCCGTGACACCTCAAACTTCTCAGCAAGCTCCGGCGCCGTGGTTTTTTCCTCCTGCAACAGCACAGAAAGGATTCCTATCAGTCTGTCTATTTTCATATGAACTCCTTACGCCTATATTATAATAAAGCAAACAGGACAACAGTGTGTCATGTTTGCTTTGCTTTTTATGTGATTTACAAACTTACTGCTTATTTTTACAAAGTCACAGGATAATAGATAAATACTCTGTATCTACAAAATCGCCCCAGCGGTGAGGATTTTCATCAGGCGGTGTTTTCGGGTTCCTATCATAACGAAATGATGTCAGATACTCTTTAGAAGGAATTTCAATATCATGGTAAATAAGTATTTTTTCTAATTCATCAATCCACTCCTGAACCCGCGGCTCCGCCCATGAAAAATCAGACCCCTCACATTCATTTCCCATTTCAATCGGAACATGGATTACCCTGTTTATCTCATCGTTTGAATTTCCATTTGTTATTCCCTTATAACAGGCAACAATTGCTTCATAATCACTTTTATCCAGCTCCCCATCATATGCCCTTTTATTTGTTTCTTCATATGTCGGAAACTCTAAAATAAAGTCCGGCACAATTTCTGAATAAACATCCCACGAATCATCCCAAAAATGAGTGGTCCATTGCCACATTTTTTTTGCAATCGGTGTCCAGTCTACTTCCGGATATATTGTTATAAGATATTTTTCTATGCACATGAAAGCATAGCAAAAACGACCTGTCATTGTAATGTCGTACAAATCTGTAATCATAGTTCTACTCCTTATTATCCTTCGGACACATCTTCACTTCCAAATTTCCTTCTATATTTTTATTTCTAATTTTGGCAAATTATTTAAGCTAACACTTTCCAAAGTCTGCAACTGCTGTACCGCCAATTGCCGAAGCAATTCCATTCTCTCCTTTTGCTTCTTTCCCTGATTAATTAAAACTGCATTATAGCTTTCTAAATTTGCAAGCACTAATAACTGGTTCAGTGTTGCCATATCCCGCATATTTCCTTTTTCAGTTGGATTTTCATCTTTCCATTGCTTGGCTGTTTTTCCAAACAAAACGACATTGGCATATCTGCTTCATTCGCGTATGCATAAGACACCTGTGCAGATGTTAATTCTGAAGGAAGCATATTGCCTTTAATAGCATTAGTATGTATTCTATAATTTAACTTTGAAATTTCTCTGTTTAAATTCCAATTTAAACACAATCGGCTGTTTTCATCTGTCTTTAATCTCCTATAATCTTTCATAATGTATAGTTGAAATTCAGGCGAAATCCAAGTCGCAAAAGACATGGCAATATCACTATGGGCATATGTTCCGCCATAACGTCCTGCCTTTGAAACGATGCCTAGCGCTCCTGTTGCTTCTATCCACTTCTTTGGTGACATTGTAAATGCATTTGCTCCTGCCCGTTTTCTAAACCCCTCGAATTCGAGGGGTTTAAAATCCGGATTATGAAGTCTTTCCCATAGTCCCAAAAATTCTATCACATCCCGGCTTCTCATCCAGTTTTGAATAACCGCTGTTGGGTCATCGCTTTTATATCGAGCTATATCTGTCAATGAAATAAATTCATTTTCAAAGTCCTGTGTGTAAATTCCAATATCTATTCCATTCGCATGAATCGTTTCTTTAATTATTTTCCCCATTTCTCCTCCTGTAATCACATCTCAATCTTTTTAAAACGCCTTATCATCTTTCCCTTTAAGGAGTTTCTGCTAAATAACTGTCTTCATCTTCCCACATATCCCGATACGCTTCAATGTAAAACTTAATACAACTTGGATATGTACATAAATATTTTTTACATACTTTTTTATATAATCCCAAGACTTTTTCATCACATGCAAAATCCAATAAATAATCAAGCAAATGTGATAATTTATCCTCCGAGATTTCCCGGCTACAAACATCTTCAACCAACGGAAAATAAATATCATATGCTTTAACTCTCTCACCACATTAGGTGCATCATGCATTGTCAAACCCAAAGACCCGTTCATCTCTGCGATATAAGCAGTATGTACCTTAAATCCATATTTCTTCTCCACATACTCCGATATCATTTTATATGTAATTTTCAATCACAACTGATATTTCCTTGCCTGCGCTGCCATTTCATCCAAGGGGACATTTCCCTGACCCTCGCCAAAATTCGCTTTTACATTGATTATTCTGTCGGTTTTTTATTGGAAAGCAATGCCACTATCCCGACCTGAAATCAAAATATTATTTCTTTGCATTTCCCTCTAATTCCAGCATATACTTATCAAAATCTGACATGAATAATCCGTCCTGAATAATTCTATATTTTTCAAATTCGGTCTCTGCATGAAGCTTTGCAATTTCAACAGATACTTTTCCTGCGTCCTTCAAAATACCATAATCGAACATTTCAATAAAACTGTTAAGACGCTTTCCCCAATCCTGCATCGTCAACGGAATATGTCTTAATGTCATGCTTTCAGCAAAATCCAAATATGCAGTAACCATGCGATTTAATTGTTTCATCTCATCCTGATTCAGATAATTCTTGGCAATCGTAACATCGCTTTTCTTAATCTTGCCATCCGGTGCATCAGACCATGTGGTTAGCCCCATATGCTCTTTTGTATGGTCTGCCCTTTCTACAATTAATTCCGCCGCTGTATGTCCGTGAACAGCATAGTGCATTTTATTCTGAACCGTAGCATAAAATCTTTTTGTTGTTGCTGAATTTTTATCATAATCTATTGCAGTAGCATAAAGGTCAGTGATTTTCTGATAAAACATTCGTTCACTTGCTCGTATTTCACGAATACGTTCTAACTGCTCATCAAAATACTTTTCAGTCAGGTATGTTCCACGTTTCAGTCTTTCATCATCCATGACCCAGCCTTTAATGGTGTAATTCTTTGCAATCTCATTCACCCATTTTCTGAATTGTACGGCACGCTCAGAATTCACCTTAAATCCAACTGCAATAATCATTTCCAAAGAATAATGATTTGTTGTATAGCTTTTTCCGTCAGTGGCAGTTATCCGAAATTTTCGGATAACTGAATCCTCCAGTAATTCACTGTCATTGAAAATTTTTTTTATATGATAATTTATTGTACGAACATCCACATCATATAATGTTGCCATCATCTTCTGTGTCAGCCATATATTTTCATCCTCATAACGCATTTCAACGCTGTCCTGTTGGTCTCCAACGGAAGCAACATAGGTCAGATATTCCGCTGCGCTGGAACGGAGGGTTATTTCACCTTTTTTCTTTTTCAAACAGAATTTCCTCCTCGCAAATTGAAGTGTACTTTCACAATTTCATCTAACTTGGTTTGTGTCGTATTAGCATAATATTTTGCATCAATAATAAGCGCCTTTACTCTACCGTTTTTTTATTGGAAAGCACCCCCACCGTCTCCACATGTCCGCTCTGGCAAAAGGCATCAAATACCGCCGCCTTCATCAGCTTATAACCCATTTCCGAAAGTATTTTCACATCCCTTGCAAGGGTTGCGGGGTCACAGCTTACATATACGAGGCGGTCAGGCGACATGGATGCTATAGTGTCTAAAAGAACGACGTCACAGCCTTTTCTCGGCGGGTCAACCACCACAACATCCGGATGCTTTCCCTCGTCAGCATCCGCTCTCTGATAAAACTTTGGCACAACCTCCTCGGCTTTTCCACAGAAAAATTCAGCATTTTTTATGTTGTTTATCCTTGCATTTTCCTTCGCATCACGGATAGCAGCAGAAACAACTTCCACGCCATAGACTTTCTTGGCCTTTTTTGCAAGGGAAAGGGATATGGTTCCGATTCCGCAATACATATCCCACACGGTTTCACTGCCTTTCAGGCTGGCGTACTCTATCGCCTTGTCGTATATTGCCTTTGTCTGAACGGGATTGACCTGATAAAAAGAAAGAGGCGAAATCCTGAATAAAATATCGCCGATATAATCCTCAATATAGTCCTTTCCATAAAGCGTTGCACATTTATCCCCTAAAATTTTGTTGGTCTTTTCTTTGTTGACATTTATGCATACGCTTGTAAGCTTCACTTGTTTTTCCTGCGTATCATTGTACTCCTGTACGGCTGTGCACACGGCACCCACAAACGGCTTCTCATACTCGTCCGGCAAATTATCTCCATTTATTACAAGACATACCATAAGCTCGCACGTTGCGAATCCAACCCGTGTCAATATATGACGCACAAGACCCGTGTGATTTTCTTCATTGTATACTATATTCCAATCATCCGCATTTTCCAGCCATTTTCTCACATGCTTTATAATATAATCGTTTACCTCATGTCCAATATAACACTTTTCAAGATTAATTATGGAATGGGTTCTGCCTGCATAAAAGCCTATGACAATATTTCCGTCTCTGTCTCTCCCTACAGGAAGCTGCATTTTATTCCTGTAAAAATATGGAGCTTCCATCCCGCAGACAGGCTCCATAATCGCTCCGGCATCACTGATGCCCCCTATTTTTTCAAGACATGACTTAACCTTGTTCCACTTGTATTCAAGCTGCTTTTCATAGGACATGTGCATAAGACTGCACCCTCCACAGCTCCTTGCTTTGCCGCAGACAGCTTCCGCCCTGTATGGGGACGGCTCTATAAGCTCCTCAAGTCTTCCATATGCATACGTCTTTTTAGCCTTTACAATACGGATGCGCGCCCTGTCGCCTATAACGGTGTCCTTGACAAAAACCGCAAAATTTTTTCCGTTTTGGCGGTCAGGCACATGCCCGATTCCCTCACCGTCATTTCCAATATCATCAATTGTTATCTCATAAATATCATTTTTTATCATTGATTCTACTCGTCCGTCACTCTCACATTTGTTTCAAATATTTTATTATATCCAAGCCATCTGCTGTTGTCCTTATTTGTCTGAAGCACCTCAATAAATGCCTCCAGCTTTGCATCCATATTGTCAACAAATGAAAGCGCAAGCGCCTCAATAATCTCAGGTTTTTTCGGTGAACCGTATTCAAGCTCGCCCTGATGCGCAAGTATGCAGTGCTTAAGCTCCCCTGCAAGAGTTTCCGGAAATCCCGGTATTTCCTTAATTTTATCACCTGCCATAATTGCGCCTAAAACAATATGACCTATGAGCTGTCCCTCGTCCGTATAATCATTTTCAGGAAACGGGGAAATCTCCTCAAGCTTTCCTATGTCATGAAGAAGCGCCGCTGTCACAAGTAAATCACGATTTAAAACCGTATAATGCTCGGACAAAAAAATACATATTTTTGCAACAGATAACGAATGCTCCAGAAGACCGCCCACAAAGCCGTGATGAATCGTCTTTGCCGCAGAATGTTTTTTAAATTTTTCTACAAGCTCCTTATCCTCCACAAAAAACATATGAAGCAGCTTCTTAAGATGAGGCTCCGTTACACTGTCAGAAATTTTAAGCAGTTCACTGTACATTTCATCAATATTTTTACTCGTGCATGGCATATAATCGGCAGGGTCATATTCGTCCTCATCAGCCACGCGCACCCGTTTTACATTTAATTGCAGCGCGCCGTTAAAGGTTGTAACCTGCGCCTCAACCTTTATGTAGTCCATTACCTCAAAATGAGATATGCCGTTATTAAGTTCCCATATTTTGGCGTCAACCATACCGGTCTGGTCCTGTAACTTAAGGGAATAATAGCTTTTTCCTGCCTTGGTTTTTAAATCCTGTTTTGATTTGCAAAGATATATCTCAGATACCATATCTCCATCACGAAGCTCACTAATATAATTCATTTTTTCTCTCCAACCCTCCCTTGAACATCAGTTAATCCATATAAAATAAAATACCATTATATTCCCATTAACGCAATTATTTTTTTAATGTAGTGAATTTAAAGCATTGAAGTTCCGAACTTTTCTGGTTTTTGAACGAGGATATTTCCTCAAAACAGAATAGAAAGATAAATGCTTTAATGGGATGATAGCACAATAGCGTATAGAATGCAAGGCGTTTTCAGAAGATCTCTCACTATTTTTAATTGACAGTAAATTTACTCTGTCTTTCATTGACAGATAAGATGATAAAACTACTTACAAACTTTTACTTTATATTTTTGCAAATATACTATAAAATATATGTAGAAGAACAAAGCGGCTTTGCCGTTGCAGTTCGCATCTTAGCAAGGTTCGTCAGAACCGTGCTGATAGGAAATTTTGAAAAAATTTCCTATCAAGGAACAAATCATCCTGCCAAAGCCCGCAAAAGTTTTTCCTGTGGAAAATCCCAAGGACTTTCCTATTAAAACGAAAAAGGAACTTATAACATGAATAAACGAAGCTTAAGAATACTTGAATACAACAAAATACTTTCCATGCTTACAGAGCACGCAGCCTCGCCTATGGCAAAAAAGCGCTGTGACCGGATGAAGCCAAGGAAGGATATAAATACCATAACAGCCTTGCAGGCGGAAACAAGGGACGCCCTGCGCAGACTGCAAATGCATGGCAATATATCATTTACGGGGCTTTCCGATATCGGTTCGTCCATTAAACGGCTTGAGGTAAATGGTCTGCTTACGGCAAAGGAGCTTCTTGACGTCGCTGCTGTCCTTACCGTAACAGAAAATGTAAAAAAATATGGCGACGGCTCAGACCTTACCGCTGCGCTGACCGCAAGGAACAAGGGAACCTCCCACGACAACGACGGCAATGTAACTGCATCTGGCGATACGGGCGAGAAGAAGCTTTTTGACAGCCTTACGGAAAAATTCGACCAGCTTGTGATTTTAAGCCACATATCCTCAGAGATAAAACGATGCATACTTTCCGAAAATGAATTTGCTGACGACGCATCGCCTGCCTTAAAAAAAATCAGACGGGACATACGTCTTACAAACGACAGGCTTCACCAGCAGCTTTCAAAGCTTATAAAGGATGACGCCACGAGGGACATGCTTCAGGACAGCTTGATAACAATGCGAAACGGAAGATACTGTATTCCTGTCAGGCAGGAGCATCGGGCGCATTTTCCGGGCATGATTCACGACAGGTCGCAGACAGGCTCCACGCTTTTTATTGAGCCTATGTCAGTTGTCAATCTGAACAACGAGATAAAGGAGCTTGAGGGAGCGGAGCTTGCAGAAATAGAACAGATACTTGAAAGCTTAAGCGCTATGGCAGCGTCCGCCGTAAGCGACATTGCCTTTGACACGGATGTGCTTACAGAGCTGGACTTTATATTTGCAAGGGCGAAGCTTGCCAGAGCCATGAATGCCGTGGAGCCGGTCTTCAACACAGACGGAATTATCCACATAAAGAGCGGCAGGCATCCTCTTCTGGAAAAGCACACGGTTGTGCCGGTTGATATAAAACTCGGAGACGATTTTACCCTTTTGATTGTGACAGGTCCGAACACAGGCGGAAAAACCGTATCACTTAAAACCCTTGGATTGTTTACGCTTATGGGCCAGTCAGGGCTTCACATACCTGCTCTGGAGGGTTCCGTCCTTGCCGTATTTGATGATGTTTTTGCAGATATAGGGGATGAACAGAGTATTGAACAAAGCCTGTCAACCTTTTCCTCCCATATGAGCAATATTATTTACATTGTAAATCACGCAACGCCTGATTCCCTCTGTCTTTTTGATGAGCTTGGCGGCGGGACGGATCCTGTGGAGGGCGCGGCGCTTGCAATTGCAATTTTAAATCACCTTAAGAATATGGGTGCAAGATGCATGGCTACCACACATTACAGTGAGCTTAAAACCTTTGCGCTCTCAACCGACGGTGTGGAAAATGCCTCCTGCGAATTTGACGTGGCAACCCTTATGCCTACATACAAGCTTATGATAGGCGTTCCAGGAAAATCAAACGCATTTGCAATATCAAAAAAGCTGGGACTTTCCGACAATATCATTGAAGCCGCAAAAAGGACACTTGACAGTGACGCAATTGATATGGAAACATTAATTTCAGAACTTGAAAAGGACAAAATAGCAATTTCCAATGACAAGGAGGAAATTGAAAAGTACAAAAAGGAAATTGAAGCTTTAAAGCTAAGCCTCCAGACAAAGGAGAACGCTCTTGAGACAAAAAAAGCAGAAATCATTGAAAAGGCGCGTTCCGAGGCAAGAGGCATACTAGACGAGGCAAAGGAAATTGCAGATAAGACAATCCGCGATTATAATAAATGGAGAAGCAATCCTGAAAAAGCGGACATGAAAGCAATGGAAAATGCAAGGAGCAGCCTCCGCAGCAAGCTTAAGGACTATGACAGCAAAAACAGCGAAGCGCCAAAGAAGGCAGGCGGACACAAGCCAAAGGATTTTCATATCGGCGACATGGTTCACGTTTTAAGCATGGGCGCCAAAGGTACCATAAGCACGCTGCCCGACCAGAAAGGAAATGTTACCGTACAGATGGGCATTTTAAGCTCCCGCCTTCACATAAGCGACCTTCTTATAGTGAACGAGCCGTCCTTTACGACGGATGCAGCAGGATATAAAAATAAAAAGCCTGCTCTTGGCGGCAAAACCCACAGTACGGGACGCACCTCCATAAACAAAGCCATGACATTTTCACCTGAGCTTAATGTCATGGGCATGACCGTTGACGAAGCTGTTATGGAGCTGGACAAATTTCTTGACGACGCATGTCTTTCGCATATTGAAAAGGTTACCATTATACACGGAAAAGGTACGGGCGCCCTGAGAGCCGGCATACAGCAGCATCTTAAGGGGCTTAAATTTGTAAAATCCTTCCGCGCAGGCGAGTTTGGGGAGGGTGAACACGGCGTAACCATTGTTGAGCTGTAGAGGAGGTTTTTATGGACAAACAAAGAATACTTATTGTTGATGATGATGAAAATATTGCAGAGCTTATATCTCTTTACCTTGTAAAAGAATGCTTTTCCACGGAGATAGCCTATACGGGGAGAGAGGCGCTTATGCTTGAAAAATCCTTCAATCCTCATCTTATACTTTTAGATATTATGCTGCCTGACATAGACGGTTATGAAGTCTGCGCCGAGATACGAAAAACAAAGCAGACGCCTATCATTATGCTCTCGGCAAAGGGCGAGGTTTTTGACAAAGTTCTCGGACTTAAAATCGGCGCCGACGATTACATGATTAAACCCTTTGATTCAAATGAGCTTGTTGCAAGAGTAAAAGCAGTCCTCCGCCGTACATTTTTCACTCCTGAGAAGACAACTACCGTCATCGAGACAGACCATCAGGGAGATTACGTTGAATATGAGGATCTTCTCATAAACATTACAAATTATACGGTCATTTTCGAGGGACATCAGATTGAAATGCCGCCGAAGGAATTGGAGCTGTTATATTTTCTGGCAAAGAAACCAAATCAGGTTTTTACAAGGGATCAGCTTCTGGACAGACTTTGGGGATATGAATATATCGGTGACTCCCGTACCGTTGACGTTCACATTAAAAGATTGAGAGAAAAATTAAATGACAGCCACAACTGGTCCATAAGCACAGTCTGGGGCAAGGGATACAAGTTTGAGGTGAGATAAAATGAAGCATTCGCTATTTGACAGAATATTTCTGGGTTTCCTTATCATTTTTATAGCCGCCTTTACACTGCTTATTTTTTATTCCACATACACAACAAAGAAAGCATTGGTGGCAGAAAAGTCAAAGGTACTCACAAACGAGGCATATCTGATAGGAGAACAGACTGTAACAAATTATATTATCGGTCTCTATCCATTGGAACGTATGCAAAGCAACCTGCAATACTACAGTGACAGGTTAGACGCAAGCATATGGATTGCTGATGACAAGGGCATCATAATAGCTTCCGCCGGCACAGATGTAAATATTGAAGTTCCCGCAAATATATTTCTTGTTGACCAGGATTTTGACATGACAACCAGCCAGACATTTACAGGTGATTTTTACGGTCTGTTCAAGGAGGATGTTATTACCGTAACAATGCCTGTAGAATCCTCAGGCATTGCAAACGGAATGATTTTTATACACTCTACCGTTTCCCAGATCAGCAATGTACAGACAGATTTATTTCAGGCTATATATGTGCCGTTTCTTGTTGTTGTCATAATAGCCTTTATTCTGCTTGCGCTCATATCCGGAAAAATCATGAGTCCTATTAAAAAGATAAATTCCGTTGCTGAAGAATACTCCACAGGAAACTTTGAGACAAAAATGGACATTAAATCCAATGACGAAATCGGACAGCTTGCATCAACCCTTGAATATATGGCATCTGAGCTTTCCAAGCTTGACGAATACAGACGCGAATTTATATCAAATATATCTCACGATTTCAGATCGCCGCTTACATCCATAAAAGGTTATATTGAAGCAATACAGGACGGAACAATCCCTCCTGAAAAGCAGGAAAAATATCTTGACATTGTTTTAATGGAAACACACCGTCTTACAAGGCTTACGAGCAGTCTGCTTGAATTAAACAATTACGACTCCTACGGTCTTTGGCTTATAACGAAGGATTTTGATATTATTGATTTAATTAAAAGCGCCATGAACACATTTGAGGGAAAATGCATGCAAAAGAAAATTTCTCTCATCCTCAACAACCACTGCGAAAATACCTATGTAAACGCAGATAAAACAAAAATACAGCAGGTTATATACAACCTTGTGGATAATGCCATAAAATTTACCCCTTCGGAAAAAAATATTTATATTAATCTTGAAGAAAAAAGAGACAAAATTTTTGTCTCTGTCAAGGATGAGGGCTGCGGTATTCCTGCCGACTCACTGAACAAGGTGTGGGTGCGTTTTTACAAGGCGGATGCCTCCCGCGGTCGTGACAAGCAGGGAACAGGTCTTGGACTTGCCATCACCCGCGAAATAATAAAAGCGCATAACGAAAACATAAATGTTGTCAGCACGGAAGGCGTAGGAAGCGAATTTACATTTTCCCTTACAAAGGTAGCTCCTGAAAACTACAAACCTGGAGAAACCGCAAACCTGACAAGCTACGATAAACCGTAAAAAAGCGACTGTCACACTAAGACGTGCTCTATGCCGTTCTCATACAAGGATATAAACCCCAAAAACTGTTTGAGCACGTCGGTACTTAAATTGCCCGCCTGACAATGGCTTGTATAGTAACTGAAAACACGCTTTCGCTCGACTCGGACGTAACGGTACTAAGAGCCAGGGCTTCAGATGCATATATAGCACAGAAAAACCGTTTGAAGACGTCGGCACTTAAATTGCCGGTCTAAGATGTTCTTATATAACAGAACCTTCTTAAACCGGCAATTTTTAGTGCCGTTACGTCGGAGACGAGCGAAAGCGTGTTTTTCTGTGCTATATATGCATCTGACCCCGGCTCAAGTACCGACGTCCTCAAACGGTTTTCAGTTACTATACAACCATTGATTCAGACGGGCTATAGTACCGCTACGCTTGAATCAAGTGAAAGTGGGTTTATATCCCTATATGAGAGCGGCATAAAACACACGTCTTACTGCGGCAACGCTATCCCAAGCTCCTCAAGCTGCTTTGCATCCACCACATTCGGAGCCTCGCTCATAAGACAGGACGCATCCTTAATCTTAGGGAATGCAATAACATCACGTATGGAATCCTCCTTTGCCATAAGCATGATAAGACGGTCAAGTCCGTATGCAAGCCCTGCATGAGGAGGCACGCCGTACTTAAATGCATTTAACAGGAAGCCGAACTGCTCATAGGCAGCTTCCATTGTAAAACCAAGAGCCTCAAACATTTTCTCCTGTATGTCATTTTGATGGATACGCACGCTTCCGCCGCCTATCTCCGTTCCGTTCAGCACGATATCGTACGCCTTTGCGCGGACCCTGCCCGGGTCGCTGTCAATATACGGAAGGTCCTCCTCCATAGGCATTGTAAACGGATGATGCATAGCCTGATACCTGTTTAAATCCTCGTTCCATTCAAGAAGCGGAAATTCCGTTATCCATACAAATTTATACTCGTTCTTATCCAGCATGCCGAGATTTTCGGCTATCTCAAGACGAAGGGCGCCGAGAACATCATAGACAAGCTTTGTCCGGTCCGCCGCAAAGAGAAGCAAATCACCGTTTTCTCCCTGCATTTTTTCTATAATTGCGTTCATTTCCTCATCCTTCATAAACTTTGCAAAGGAGGACTTAACTGCTCCGTCCTCACCGATGGCAATATATGCAAGCCCCTTTGCTCCATAACCCTTTACAAAGTCAACGAGGGCGTCAATCTTCTTTCTTGGCATGCCGCCCTGTCCCTTGGCGTTTATGCCCCTTACGGAGCCTCCTGCCTCTATAGCTCCCTTAAATACAACAAACTCACAGTCCTTAACCACATCCGTTATGTCCGTAAGCTCCATGCCAAACCGAAGGTCAGGCTTGTCCGAGCCGAAACGCTCCATCGCCTCCTTATAAGTCATGCGCTGTATCGGAAGTGGTACGTCAACACCGATTGTATCCTTGAAAAGCTTTGCAAGAAGTCTCTCATTTACATCTATAACGTCATCCACGTCAACAAAGGAAAGCTCCATGTCTATCTGGGTAAATTCCGGCTGTCTGTCCGCGCGAAGGTCCTCGTCACGGTAACATCTGGCTATCTGAAAATATCTGTCGTAGCCAGAACACATAAGAAGCTGCTTATAAATCTGCGGCGACTGCGGGAGGGCATAAAAGTTCCCCGGATGAACACGACTCGGCACAAGATAATCCCTTGCTCCCTCAGGAGTCGACTTGCAAAGCGTAGGCGTCTCTATCTCTATAAAGCCTTCCTCCGCAAGAAATGCTCTTGTAAGGGTTGTAACCCTGCTTCTCATAATAAGGTTTTTCTGCAAATCAGGACGTCTTAAATCAAGGTATCTGTATTTAAGCCTGAGCTCCTCCTTCGTCTTGCTGTTTTCCTCTATCGGGAACGGAGGCGTGTCCGCCTCAGACAGTATTCTTATACCGGAGGCAACAATTTCTATGTCTCCTGTGGCTATATTTTCATTTACAGCGCCTGCCCGCTTTGTAACCTTACCCGTAACGGCAATTACAAACTCACTTCTGAGCTTTTCCGCCTTACCATAGCCTTCAGTCCCTACGTTTGCCTCCTCGAAAATAATCTGAAGTATTCCGCTTCTGTCCCTGAGGTCAACAAATATAATGCCGCCCTTGTTTCTGCTTTTCTGTACCCATCCCATAACGGTCACTTCATTTCCAATCATGGAATTATTTACTTCCGTACATCTGTGACTTCTTGAAAGTCCCTTCATGGATTCCGCCATTTTACTGCTCCTCCCTGTTAAAAAATTCAATAATGTTTTCGTAGCCCTCCGCCGCAAGCTGCTCCTTCTGGAACTTCTTATTTTTCTTCATAATGACTACATTTATCTGTTCTCCTGCTTCCCTTGCAGTCTTTGCCTTTTCAAGTATGTCCGCAAGCTTGTCCTGAGGCATATTTTTCTCAATAAGATATGCCGTTCTTCCCGCTTTGCGCGGCACCTGAAACTCCCTCTCCAAAAGAAGCATTATAATACGCTCAAACCCAATGGAAAATCCGCATGCAGGCGTTGCATTTCCCGTAAATCGTCCTATCATCTCATCATATCGTCCGCCGCCGCCCACGGAGCCTCCGAATTCATCCATGGAAATCTCAAATATAGGTCCCGTATAATATGACATTCCCCTTACAAGAGTCGGGTCAAAGGACATTTTGAAATCTGCCGCCTTCGTCTTGTCCACGCTTACAATTATCGTCTCAAGATTATCAGCCACCTGACTGTCAAGGACATCCTTCAGCGTTTCCTTCAGGAATTTTACGCCTTCTATATCGTTTGTAACCTTATCAAACAAATCAAGATACGTGTCAACCGCCGATTTATCGAAGCCCGATTGCTTGAGCTCCTCCCTTACGCCATCCATGCCTATCTTGTCCATTTTGTCAAGAATAATAAACACGGTATCGTAGTCACCCTCAGAAAATCCGCTGTAGGCTGCCATCGCCTTTAAAATGCGGCGGTCATTTATTCTGATTGTAAAATTATTAAACTCAAGCTTTCCAAGCAATGTTGTGGTTGCAAGTATAAGCTCAGTTTCCGCAATGATGTCAGGCTCGCCAAGTATGTCTATGTCACACTGCATAAACTGTCTGTAGCGCCCACGCTGTGGTCTGTCTGCCCTCCATACATTTCCCATCTGCAAAGCCTTAAAGGGACTTGGAAGGTCATTTGCATTGTTTGAATAATATCTGGAAAGCGGGACCGTAAGGTCGTACCGGAGCCCTCCGTCCACAAGGTCAGCCTCCTCCTTCGCCTCATCAATTTTCAGCTTTTCTCCTCTTTTCAAAATCTTGAATATAAGCTTTTCGTTTTCTCCTCCCTGCTTGCTGCTCAGATTTTCTATATGCTCAACGCAAGGGGTTTCCACTGAACAAAAACCAAAGGACCTGTAGGTTTCCTTTATAAGTCCTATACAGTAATCCCTTATTTCCATCTCCCTTGGAAGTATGTCCTTCATGCCCGTTACAGGCTTTTTCTTCATTGCCATTTATATTTCCTCCCTCTATCCAAAACATCAGTTATTCCATATCCGCCTTTGGCATATGCTCCGATTTACATTGTAAATGGAGAACTCTATGGGCTGACGCTGCATAAGCTTCTCTTTCGGTCAAGCATTTCCTCAAGCCTTTCCATATAGTCGTCAACCGACTTGCAGTTCTCCACTCTCTCAACCCTGTTTTCCTCATGGAATGTAAGCTTTGTGGACGCTCCTGCGCCCACGGAAATAATATCCGTCAGCTCCTCCATAATCAGAATGTTGTAAAGGCACTCGCAGCCTTCCTTTGCATAACCCACATTTTCAAGGTTGCCCCCTATGTTTTTCTGCCTGTACAGATAATAGGGCTTCATGCCTGATTCACAGGCAAATTCCGACACTGCGTCCAGCATCCTGTCCGTGTCGTGGTGTATGTGGCTGCCAAACTCATTTATCTGCTCATTCAACCTTGCCGCCCTTTTTATGGCAAGGGAATGTACGGTAATGCTTTCCGGCGCCAGCTTCTTTATTCTGCCTAACGTATACTCCATATTCTCTATGCTTTCATTTGGAAGCCCTGCAATTATATCCATGTTTATATTGTCAAAGCCGCACCCTCTTGCAAGGAAAAATGCCTCCTCCGCCTGGGCGGCTGTGTGCGCCCTGCCAATCGTTTTTAATGTTTTGTCATTCATGGTCTGCGGATTTATGCTTATTCTCGTAACGCCATGCCTTTTCAGCACGGCAAGCTTTTCCTCCGAAATGCTGTCCGGCCGTCCTGCCTCAACAGTATATTCCTTAATGTGCGACAGGTCAAATGTATTTTCAATATGTGAAAGAAGCCCGTCCATAAGCTCATGGCTTATGGAGGTGGGCGTGCCTCCTCCAATGTAGACGGACACAAGCCTTCTGCCATCCCCAAGCATATTTTTTACGGCGCTTATTTCCTCCTTCAGCCTTTCTATATAAACAAGAGCCTTGTCCCTGTATGCTTCAATGGGGTATGAGGTAAAGGAACAGTAAAGACACCTGCTTGGACAAAACGGTATTCCCACATACAGACAGTAGTCCTTGGAAAGGTCAATATCCTCCGTAAGCATAAGCTCCCTCCCTGCTACTTTTACCGCAAGCTCCGCCTTGCGCCGTGACACATCATATATGTCCATGTAATGCTTTACTGCCGCCTCATGGCTTTTTCCATCTAGTAACTGCTTCATTGCTATTTTTGTAGGTCTTACTCCCGTAAGGTCGCCCCACGGAAGTCTTCTGCCCGTATACTCCGACAGTATATGATAGGCGGAAAGCTTAAGCTTATTCCGAAAGCTCTCCCTGTCCCTGTAATCGCCGTCAATTTTTTTATGAAAGTCTTTATCCGGTATATGATATAATTTTAATGCTGTACATGCATCCTCATAACATGCCTCGAAAACAAATTCCATGTCCTCTGCCGTTTTTTCCAATCCGGCAGTTTTTAATTCAATTTCCTCCCTGGAGCATTCCGTTATCTTTACTCCCGGGAAAAACGCCATTATCATGGCGCGCAGGTCATTGTTATAGTCCTGTTTATTCTGTATAAGACATATCATGGTATTCTCCTCGCATTATTTCAAAAAAACGGATTTGTCTCCTTCTCCCGCTTGATTGTGGTTCTGCCGCCATGTCCGGAATATACGGTGACATTTTCAGGCAGCGTAAGAAGCTTGTCCTTTATATTTTCCACAAGCGCCCTGCCGTCTCCCGTAGGGAAATCAGAGCGTCCTATGCTTCCCTCAAATAATGTGTCACCCGAAAATACCATTTCTTCCTTTTCAAAGTAATAGCAGGTTCCACCCTTTGTATGTCCGGGAACATGAAAGCATTTTATCTTAGTGCCGAGAAGCTCAATCACATCGCCGTCCTCCACATATTTATCTGCCTTGAGGCTTACAGCGGTTCCGAACATGGCAGACAAATTAATATTCGGGTTGGCAAGAACACTCTCCTCATCCTTTCCTGCATAGACAGGTATATCAGGAAATTCCTTTTTAATCCCCGGAAGCGCGCCTATATGGTCGGCATGTCCATGGGTTAGCAAAACTGCCACAGGCTTCAGATTTTGATTTTTATACATATTAACAAGAAAATCCGGTCTGTCCGCCGGGTCAACGATAACCGCCTCCCTTGTGTCGGAATTTGCTATGGTGTAACAGTTCGTTGCAAATGAACTCAGCATATTTGTTATAACAATAATATTATTACTCAACTGACATCCTCCTAATATTTTTATTTTATAATAAAACGTAAAACCTTATTTTGACGAGCAGCATATGCCCTGCACTATATTGCATACAAGCGACAAACTGTGCAAGCGTACCCTGAACTGTATTATATATGAGCAACAAGTAGTACAGGCATGTCCTGCACTGTATTACATTTTTTCGATAACATAAGTTGTTCAAAATATATAATTCAGTGCAGGGTGCTTTGGAGCCGTCGTCACTTAGCGATTGCATGTAATGTCCGCTTGCGGACAAATACATGCAGAGCTTAGTGTCCGTTACGAGCGACATATGCCCTGCAATAAATTATATATTTTGAACAACGTGGCTGGTCGAAAAAATTGCGCTGTCCTTAACTGCTTGTTCTCTCAATATCTATGACGCCCTCAATATTTCTTATTTTTGATATAAGTTTTGTAAGCTGCTCCTTTGAGCGTATTTCAAATTTAACGGACACGGTTGCCTTTCCCTGCTTGCTTGTCCTTACGTTCATGCCTGTTAGATTTATATTTTCCTCGTTAAATATTTTGGAAAGCTCAAATACAAGCCCCGTACTGTCTGAGGCATAAATTATAATTTCCGTACTGTACAGATTTGATTCCTGTACAGGGCCCTCCGCCCAGTCAGCCTCTATAAGACGTTCACGGTCAAATTCATCCATGCAGAGCACGTTTATACAGTCCGTACGGTGTATGGAAACGCCTCGTCCTCTTGTTATATACCCTACAATTTCATCTCCCGGAACAGGTGCGCAGCATTTGGAAAATCTTACTGCCACATCATCGATTCCTTTTACGATAATTCCCCCCTTAGGCAGACCGCTGCCCCTTCCGGGCGTATTTATCTTATCAACAATCTGTTCTTCGGTTATACTGCCCTCAAGCTCCCTGCTGTGCTCCTCAACGAGCCTGTTCACAACCTGTCCTTCCTTTATTCCGCCATGCCCCACAGAAGCAAGAAGCGCATCCCAGTTCGTGAAGTTATACTTTTTAAGCACACTTTCC
The DNA here is from genome assembly GCA_002493625.1 of Lachnospiraceae bacterium UBA7076. GTDB lineage: Bacteria > Bacillota > Clostridia > Lachnospirales > Lachnospiraceae > Coprococcus_C. Next base: position 21,331 of record DKZK01000032.1, read on the forward strand.
ATATAAACAGGCTTTAAAATGCGGGAAAGCTCTATTCCCTTTGACTTACAGTAGGATGCAATTGCCTCCTTACCCTTTTGTATATTATCAACCTTATTTTCAAGTCTGAACCACTGGTTAATTTTCGTTTTCGCCTGCGAGCTTTTTACAATGGATAGCCAGTCACGGCTTGGTCCCTTGCTGTTTTGCGATGTGATAATCTCTACCCTGTCGCCGTTATGAAGCTCTGTCTCAATGGGAACCTGACGTCCGTTTACGCGGGCGCCGATAAGCTTATTTCCCACAGCAGTATGAATACTGTAGGCAAAATCAATAGGCGTGGAACCCTTTGGCAGATTCTTTACATCACCCGCCGGAGTAAAGCAGTAAACCTGATCGGAAAACAAATCAAGGTCTGTCTTTACAAAGCTCATAAACTCCTTGTTATCAATTGTGTCCGTCTGCCACTCAAGGATCTGTCTGAGCCAGCTAAGCTTCTGCTCCTCACTCTCCTGCTGTCCTGCGCTGCCCTCCTTATATTTCCAATGGGCTGCAATACCATACTCGGCAGTCTTGTGCATTTCATATGTCCTTATCTGAATTTCAAAAGGCTTTCCACCATGCCCGATAAGTGTGGTATGAAGCGACTGATACATGTTCTGCTTAGGCATAGCGATATAATCCTTAAATCTTCCCGGAATCGGCTTATACTTTTCATGAATGATACCAAGCGCCGCATAGCAGTCCCGCACCGTATCAACTTTTATACGAATGGCATAAATATCATATATCTGATCCAATGCCTTGTTTTGCGTAATCATTTTTTTATAGACGCTGAAAAGGTGCTTTACTCTGCCGTCAACCTCGCACTCTATATCAGCCTCCTTCATATATTTGCATACCTCATTTATTATGCCCTTTATAAAATCCTCACCCGAGGAAAGCCTTGACTTTACTTCATCATTCAGTGATTTAAATACATCCGGATAAAGATAGCTCATGGATAAATCATCAAGCTCAACCTTTATCTTTGATATACCAAGCCTGTGCGCAATAGGAGCATAGATGTCCATCGTCTCACGCGCTTTTTCAATCTGCTTTGCAGGTGACTGGTACTGCAGAGTTCTTAAATTGTGAAGACGGTCTGCAAGCTTTATAAGTATAACCCTTATATCCTTTGCCATGGCAAGAAACATTTTGCGTAAATTTTCTGCCTGTATCTCAATTTTATCCTGAGATAAATCCAGTTGGGTAAGCTTTGTTACACCGTCCACAAGAAGAGCAACCTCATCAGAAAACTCTTTGGCAATCTCATCTATGGTCATAACCGTATCCTCAACCACATCATGAAGGATTCCGCCCACAATGGTTTCCTTGTCAAGTTCAAGCTCAGCAAGTATAAGCGCAACACAAAGAGGGTGTATAATATACGGCTCACCTGACTTGCGCTTCTGATCCTTATGCGCTCCATAAGCTACCTTGTAAGCCTTTTCAATCATGGAGATATCAGAGGATGGATGATAGCTTTTCACTGTACGGATAAGCTTTTCATAAAGCTCCTCCGGCGGTGTAAAATCATCCGGCTTACTTATTTGTTTGTGTAACGCATCATTTTTTTTGGTTTTTTCTGTCATACCAATCACTTCTTTCCGCAGTAATATCTACGTGAATTTTTATCCGACGTTTCTGTTATTCTGACAACAGATGAATCAGTCAAAGCCCCCGCTGCAAGCAGTCACTTGGCGCGTTGCTCGCGGGAATAAATATTATTCCCCATCAAATGTCACGATAGATGCAACATCATATTTTTCAAGCAGCTTTCTGCCGCCTAATGCAGGAAGTTCAATTAAAAATGCCATTTTTACCACTTTCCCTCCAAGAAGCTCCACAAGCTTTGCCGCTGCCTCAGCAGTTCCGCCCGTTGCAAGAAGATCATCAACAATAACAACCTTATCTCCCGGCCTTATGGCATCCTTATGTATCTCAATAACCGCCTGTCCGTATTCCAGATCATACTCCATCTCAACCGTTTCCCTTGGGAGCTTTCCCTTTTTCCTGACAGGAATAAATCCCTTTTTATTCATATATGCCAGAGTTGCCCCAAATATGAAGCCTCTTGACTCAATACCCGCTATGAAATCATAATCAAGCCCCTTCAGCTCATTATTCATGGTACTTATGGCAAGCTCATATCCCTCCGGGCTTTCCAAAACACTTGTTACATCCCTGAATATTATTCCCTCCTTCGGAAAATCAGGTATACTTTTAATGTACTCCTCAACCTTTTTCATAGCGTCCTCCTTTTTATTCCTCATGCTTTTTGTACATAACCGGCTTTATCTGTATGTGGTTCCTTCCCCCATACTCATTGATATCCGGATAATATGCCACATCCAGAATAATATTATTTGACAAACCTTTTAACATTTTATCACATTCCTGCTCACGAAACCACATTTTTATGCTTTTTAGAAAATCTGTCCCATTAAAATCCACGGCTTCAATAGCAAAACCGTCTGCATCCATAAATGTTATCCTTATGTACTGCCCTTCCTTTCCAAATGGCAAGGCTTTTTTTACCCTGAGCCCCGACTGTGCAAATAAAGGTTTTTCATTTCCCTTTCCAAAGGGCTCAAGCATCGCAAGCTGTCTTATCAGCGGCTTTGTAATATACGATACGGGCATGGGCACGTCTATTCTTACCACAGGCGTAAGCTCTTTTTCCGTAAGCCTCTGATTTTCATTCAGCCTCCGCCTCATATCATGCAGGCTTTCCTTTTTAAGTGTAAAGCCTGCCGCCAGCTCATGTCCTCCGAACTTTTCCAGAATGTCATTTATCTCCGTCAGGGCGTCAAACATATGATAACCTCCTATGGAACGTCCTGAGCCTTTCAGCATTTCTCCCTCTGCATCCGTAACCACAAAAACAGGTTTATAGTATTTTTCCCTTATTCTGCCTGCAACTATACCTGCAAGGCTCTCATGCAGCTTATCAAGATATATGACAAGAACAACATCACTTTTAAGCTTTTCTTCCACCTGCCTTACCGCATCCTTTACGCCGTCCTCCGTCATATTTTTCCTGGATATGTTAAGCTCCTTTAAATAATCTGCAAGGCGGTCAGCCTCCTCCTTATCCTCACACATAAGAAGCTTTAGTCCCTCCTTGGCGCTCTCCAGCCTTCCGGTGGCATTTATACACGGGCCAATGACAAAGCCAAGATGATAGGAGGAAAGATGCTTTCCTGCAAGCCCATTTGCCGAAAGCAGGCTGGAAAGTCCGATGTTGTCTGTCCTTTGAAGGATTTTAAGACCTTCCCTCACATATATTCTGTTTTCATCCGTAAGCTCCATAACATCACACTGGGTGGCAATTGCAACCATTTCAATATATCTTTCAGGGTCGCCCCATGGTATATGCATCATGTCATAAAGACATCTTATAAACTTATATGCAACCCCCGCTCCGCAAAGCTCCTTATAGGGATAATTACAGTCATGCCGTTTTATGTCTATAACCGCATCTGCATTTACAAGCATATAAGTCCGGTTTCCGTCACAGTCCGTCTCATAGGGCACCTCATGGTGATCCGTGACAATTATGGTCATTCCAAGTTCCTTGGCAAGCCTGATTGCAGGAAACGCAGCAATTCCGTTGTCACAGGTTATAATCGTGTCAACGCCGCAAGCTGCCGCATCCCTTATAAGCCTCTCATTTATGCCATAGCCATCCGCTATTCTGTCAGGGATATCATAGGTAACATATGCCCCTGCCTTTTTCAGTCCGTCAAGCAAAATATAATTGGACATAACGCCGTCCACATCATAGTCCGATATAATACGGATATGCTTTCCCTCATTTATCTTTTCAGCCATAATACGGCAGCCCTTTTCCATATCCGCCATAAGCAGGGGGGCATAGGTCATGCTTAAGCTGCCCTCAAGATATTTTTTTATATTTTCATCGCCTGTGACATCCCGGTTTCTTATAACGCGGGCAACCACCTGGTCGATTCCAAAGCGTTCCCCGATTTCCTTGAAATCTGCCCGTTTGCCATATACAGTCCAAATTGCTTCCATGTTATGCTCCTTTAATCAGAATAGGCTTCCCTGTGGCGGCTTCAAACGGTTTCCTGTGTCTATACCGATATGAAACGTCACAGAGAAGCCCGTTCTTCACACTCAAACAGCCCTCTGTTTTTTATTCCTTTTCTTTGGCAAGCTTCTTTTTGAAGAAATACCACATTGGTCCTGTTATACATACGGATGAATAAGCGCCGCACACGATACCTGCCATAAGCGTGAGCGTAAATTCCTTAAGTGAAGGCACACCCATAATAAACAGTACAAGCACCATGACAAACGTAGTTAATGACGTATAAATCGTTCTTGTGAACGTCTGCGCAATACTCATATTTACTAAATCTGCAATATCATCCTTCGGCATGGACTTCATATTTTCCCTTATTCGGTCAAATATAATGATTGTGGCATTTATGGAATAACCTACTATCGTAAGCATACAGGCAATAAAGGTATTACCTACCGAAAGCCTTGCAATAGAGTAAATCGCAAAAACAACGAGAACGTCGTGCAAAAGCGCAAGCACTGCGCTGGCTCCAAACTTAACATCCGAAAAACGGATTGCAATGTAAATAAGCATCAGTATGGAGGCGATAATAATGGCTACAACCGCATCCTTTCTCATCTCACCGCTTATTGTTGAACCAATGTTGCTTGTATTAACGGAAACAACCTCAAAATTATCTCTTATAACCTTTTCAAGCTCTCCCATCTCAGCCTCAAGCTCAGCGTTTGTTTCGGTTGCGCTTTTATCCCCGTCAACTGAAATATCTGCAGTTTTAAAAATGACCTGATTTGTTCCCTCAACCGCCTGTATCTGAATTTCCCCTGCGGTGAGGCTTGTCTTTTCAACAATGACAGGAACAATTTCACTCTCTGCCCGCTCAAGGTCATAGGCTTCCGTAAACTCAACCGTTGTTGCAGAACCGCCTGTAAATTCAAGGCTGTAATTCAGGATGCTTCCTGTTCTTGATTTATTAATCGGAAGAAATGCAAGACCTGCCACAATAACTGCCAGTGATATAACCACACATACCCTTGATATTTTAACAAAGTTTTTCACGGCAGGAGCCTTCGCCTTTCCATAAAGCTTCGGATTTGTAACTCCCAGATTAACGACTGCATTTAAAAGTAATTTTGTAACAACAAGCGCCGTAAACATGGAGAGGATAATACCAATAATAAGCGTATTTGCAAAGCCCTTGATGCTTCCCGTGCCAAGCGCCATAAGAACAAACGCTGCAATAAGGGTTGTTATGTTGCCGTCAAGTATTGCCGAAAGGGCCTTTGAAAAGCCTGCCGATACAGCATTTTTAACATTTTTGTCAGTTGCAAGCTCCTCCTTGATACGCGTAAATATAATAACATTTGCGTCAACTGCCATACCGATTGAAAGCACAATACCCGCAAGTCCCGGAAGTGTAAGGACAACCGATCTGACGCTTAAAACAAGCAGCATGAGAAGCACATATGCCGCAAGAGCAATGGATGCAAGAAATCCCGGCAGCAAATATATAACTATCATAATAAGACATACGATTCCAAGTCCGATTATTCCCGCCTTTATGCTTGTTGAAATTGCATCCGTGCCAAGCTTTGCGCCGACTATGTTATACTGAAGCTGCTGAAGCTCAAGAGGAAGCGCGCCGATTGTAATTGTATCGGCAAGCTTTTCTGCCGCCTCATAGCTTTCCATATTATTTATGACCGCATTACCGTCCGTTATCTGTGTCTGAACGGTCGGGTAGCTCTGAAGCGCATTATCATATATGATATAAATCGGTCTTCCTAAATTTGCCGCAGTTGCATCCGAAAATTTCTTAGCGCCCGCTTCCGTAAACGTAAGCTTTACAAGATAGCCTCCGTCCTGCGTATCAGAACCGGCTGTTGCCGCCTTTATATCCGAGCCGTTCAGAATATAGGTATATTCCTTGCCCGACGCCCACAGATTATAGTTTTCACTGTCAAGAAACTCAAGCGTTCCCGGCTTTCCCAATTCCTCGAGCAATGCATACGCGTCAAGCTCCTCGCCGTTGGTTGGAACCTCAACCGTAAAGCGGTTGTCTCCGTCAGGATAAACCTCTCCCTCATACTGGTCAACCCTTCGCTGAAGCTTGTCCCTCGTAGCATTTTTCTGAGCATTGGTAGGATTTTCCGTCACAATTTCATAGGTAACGCTAAGTCCTCCCTGAAGATCAAGCCCTAAAGGAATATTAGCCGCCTTTCCCACATGTTCGTCATCCACGCCATTGACTGCCATATATACGCCGCCCGCCATAAGCAGAATAAATATCAATATAAACAGTATGGCCTTTGTCCTAGCATTTTTCATTTTGTTACACTCCTTCTTCCATATCGGCACTTGCCGCCTTGTCATAATTTACGCCATCATTCATCTTCTTTCAGCATCTGATGACATTTAATCATAATTGCGCATTCTATGCGCTTTTGCTGTAATTTACAGCCTATATCATATGCGTCCAATATATTTCCATGAAACTGAAATGAGTTTGCCGCACAGCCGCCACTGCAATAAAACCTTGCAAAGCAGTCACGGCATTTATCCTTGGCATACACATTACACAGCTTAAATTCATCTACAATATCCGGTCTTGTTATTCCGTTAAATACATCTCCAAGCTTATACTCGTCATAGCTTACAAACTGATGGCACGGATACAGCTCGCCTGACGGTGTAACCGCCAGATATTCCGTCCCCGAACCGCAGCCCGACAAGCGCTTGTACACACAGGGACCTCCGTTTAAATCAATCATATAGTGGAAAAATGTTACCGGCTTTCCCTCCTCCTGCCGCCTTATCAAATCTGCGGCAAGCTTGTCATACTGCTCGCATATGGCAGGAACATCCTCCTCACGGATAGCATAGTCACAGTCTTTTTTTGCAACAACAGGCTCAATGGAAATCTCCTTGAAGCCCAGATCAGCCATCTCCTTAAAGTCCTCGCAGAAATCAAGGTTATGCCTTGTAAATGTGCCGCGGACATAATAGCTCTTATTTCCTCTTTTTTCCACAAACTCCTGAAACTTGGGAACGATTATATCATAGCTTCCCTTTCCGTTTCTGGATGGTCTCATTTTATCATTGACACTTTTTCGTCCGTCTAAGCTTAAAACAACATTTGAAATTTCCCTGTTGCAAAAATCGATAACCTCATCATTTAAAAGTACTCCGTTTGTGGTAAGGGTAAACCTGAAATTTTTACCCGCCTCTTTCTCAATGCTTCTTCCGTAGGCAACAATTTCCTTTACAACCTCAAAATTCATAAGCGGCTCGCCGCCAAAAAAATCCACCTCAAGATTTACGCGGTTTTCAGAATTTGCCACCAAAAAATCAAGAGCAGCCTTTCCCACCTCGGCGCTCATAAGCTCTTTCGGTTTTCCATTGTAGGAGCCTTCATCTGCAAAGCAGTATTTGCAGGCAAGATTACAGTCGTGGGCTATATGAAGGCACAACGCCTTAACAACCGTTTTTCTCTTTTTGAAATCTATAATTATATCCTTGTAAGCATCCTCGGTAAAAAGCTGTCCGTTTTCCTTAAGGGCGGTAATTTCGTCATAAGCCTCCACAATGTCCTCACTGCTGTATGTATCACCATATTTTTCCTTAATTGCAGAAGAAATGTCATCCCTGCTTTTATTCTGATACATTTCAACCATATCATACACCAGATCGTCTACAACGTGGACAGAACCGCTGGCTATATCAAGAACAATATTATATCCGTTATTTTTATATTGGTGAATCATGTAATACTCCCTGAATTAACACAACTAAAGAGGACTATCCGCTGATGGTCCCCTTTAATAAAGGTATTTAATGCATATGTATCTGTCTGCTCTTTACTTATTTTCGCAGCTCTGATTTCCAACTGTACATGAAGTCTTGCAGGCGGACTGACATGAAGTCTGGCACTCTCCGCATCCACCCTTTACAACTGTACTGTTTAAATTTTTGTCAGTTAAAGTCTTTATTCTCTGCATGTTTTTGCCTCCTATGATTATTGCTTTGCTTCTTTAGGGCGTATTATATCACACTATGTCGATAAATAAAAGTTTTTTTTACCTGTTTCAGGGACTTGGTTTACGGGCTTATCATACCGCCTATAAGTCCGCCGCAGATACACAGCATAGCGGTGCTGACTCCGTCCTGTACCAGCCTGCTGTTTCCATCCTTAAGCAATAAGGAGCAGACAAGTATAACCGTCGCATATAAAAGTCCTATGAGTATTCCCCAGATAAATTTCCTGCGTTTCACCTTTCTTCCTATGTAAAGTCCTCCAAGCGCCGGCGCAAAAATATAAACAAAGGTAATTCCAAACCCTACAAGCTTTGTGCTTATACCTAATTTAAACATGGCAAGCGTCAGCAGCAAAAGCAGTATAGCAGTAGCCACATATGATAAAATCAAAGCTTTTGTAAGGCTAATCGCAACATATTTTTTTGACAAAATGTGTTCCCCCACATCTGTACTTTTCCCTTAAGATATTTATATGAAGCTCCGGAAGCTTTTATTACATTGAGCGAAGGAACAAAATGTATACTTCTCTTTTTTCTCTTATACTCCCGCTTTAACACTTTTTTCCGGTTCCACAATTTCTCCCGCCTTCTTAAGGGCAAGCTTGGTTATAATCGGACCTATAAGCTCATATATTACAACCCCGCATAAAACAATTGTCTGTATGCGCTTTCCGTATTCGGGAAGCGTTGTCGCAGCAGATGTGGCAAGACCGATTGCAACTCCCTCCTGAGGCACGAGCGTAAAGCCAAGCCATTTGCGGACAATCTTAGGTGCCTTTGAAATGCGCGCGCCAAGAGACGCCCCAAGCACCTTCCCCACAACACGTCCGATTACATACACTGCCCCCACCAGTCCTACGGAGGCGATTATCGTAACGTCAAGGGACGCTCCCGAAATGATAAAAAACATCATATAAATCGGGGGAGTTATTCTGTCAAGAGGCTCATATATTTTATCCCCGAATTTTGAAAGGTTTACAAATACCATACTGAGCATCATACAGGCAAGCAGAGACGAAAAGCCCACCATATCCGATACGCCGACGCAGAGACAAATCATCATTATTGTAATTGCAAGCCTGTTCCCCCTGCCTGTATATATCTTCACGGCATAAACCATAACAATTCCCAGAATAATTCCAAATGCAAGACCGCCTATTATTTCTATGCAGGGGTGAAGGATAAGCTTTCCAATGGGAACCTCACCGTGGGAGCTTATTACATTTGCCACAGCCATCGAAAGTCCAAATGCCATAAGAGCAACGGCGTCATCAAGCGCAACAACGGGAAGCAGTGTGCTTGTAACAGGTCCCTTTGCCTTGTACTGCTTTACAATCATAATTGTTGATGCAGCAGCCGTGGCAGATGCAATGGCACCCATGGCTAACGCAAACGTAACGTCATATCCCATCAGCAGCAATGCGGCATCCACCACAAAAACAGCGCCAAAGCCCTCAAGAATACCTATGATAAGCGGAGCCTTCCCCACCTTTTTCAAAAAGCTTATTTTAAATTCCGCTCCAATGGAAAAGGCAATACAGCCAAGTGCAAGCTCCGTAACAAGTGACATGCCGGCGAGATGTTCCTCCGTGAGCAGTCCTATACAGTTCGGTCCTATTAAAAGCCCAATGACAAGATACCCAGTAACATTAGGCAGCTTCATCTTTTTAACAATTTTCCCGGCGATAAGCGCCGCAAAGAGCATTATCGCTATATATGTCAATGTATTTGCTTTCACCCTTACGCACCAAGTCCTTCCACAAATGATACAGGCACCGCAAACATAATTCCGGTATTCGGCTCGTCCAGACCTACAACCCTCTGAATGGTTTTTCTTGCTTCATCTGTTTCCTCGTCATTCATGACAAACAGCATCACCTTTACAATTTCGTGGTCGTCATCATCTGAAAGAATGGATTTCAGCATGCCGAATATGGGAAGATCATCCATTTTTTCTATAATGCTCGCCATTCCCTTGCCGTCAATAATTGTTCCTCCATGAACGCCCTCCTCTGCAAGCTCTTTACAGATTTCCGTTACAAGGTCAGCTTTTTTTAAAATAACAACTAATAAATTCATTTTCTGTCACCTCTTTGTTCTTATTCAATAGTTGTGAGCAAAACGCATTATTTTTAAAATACAATTATATGATATAGACAATATCATAAGCAAGGTACTTTGGAGTTTTGCTCTTGACTATCATACAAGCTCCTTTAGCTGTATTATATTATTATACACCCTTTTTAAATATGGTTTTATCTCATCATTCGGCTGTATCAAATCAATAACCATAACCGGATACATGCCAGCCGCTCCCGCAGACTTTATTCCATTCAGGGAATCCTCAACGGCTATCGCCTCCCCGGGCAGAACCCCGAGTGCCTCACATGCCTTAAGATAAATATCCGGCGCAGGCTTACCATGCTCCAGCATATCTCCGAAAATAAGCTTGTCAAAATATTCATATATATTATGTGCCTTTAAGTATCTAGTTGCTCTTTCCTGTTCAGTTGATGTGGCAAGTCCGATTTTTATATTTTTTTCCTTAAGATAGGTCAGGATTTCTGCCACGCCCTCCTTCATGTCGACACCGTACTGTACGACATGTCTGTTAAGATTATCCATAACATGCTCCCTGAATTCAAAGTAATCGATCCCCCGTCCCACTATATCCTCAAAGGGCTTTTTGTTTGTGAACTTATTGCCTCCCGCAATCCTCTCACATGCCCTGTGCATTGTTTCAGCGGGTATTCCTCTTTTTTCTCCTTCCAGAAGCTGATATTTTCTATATAATTTTTCTGTGTCAAATATTACGCCATCCATATCAAACACAACTGCCCTAAAATCCATATACATACCTCAATCTATAGACATCCTGCAACATTCCTTCAGCCTGCAAAACCGCATATGCAACATCCTTCTTCCAACCTGCAAAGCCGCATATATCCCGTATCAGCTTACTCTTACGCATATTGCCGAATAATTATCGGTTCTTGTCATGTCTGCACGTTCCCTTACATAAAGCTCCATTTTTTTCAGCCACTCCTCACATGTGGCAGCTTCCTTTTGCAGCTTCAGCATTTCTTCCTCATATACATACTCCCAGAAGCCGTCCGTCATCAACGCAAATGCATGCACCGAGCCGTCCCTTTCCAGGACACCGCTTTTGTCATAGGATTTTGTGCTCCACTCAGCACCCATAACACGAAGAACCTTATTTCTATCCTCATGGGTTCTTATATCTTTTTCCTGTATCTCACCCATATCAACCAAAAGCTGCACCATGCTGTGGTCTCTTGTGCGCTCATAGTTCTCACCGTTATTGTATATGTGGTACAATCTGCTGTCCCCTATATGCGCCCATTTTATGTGTTCCTTTGTAACAACAAGAACAACCAGCGTCGTTTTCATGGCATTTCGCATATGCCTTTCCTCCTGCAAATCAAGAAGCATCTGCTGCGCCCCGTTAAAGGCGTCATCCAGAAATTCAGGGTAATCTCCCCTTTCAGAAAACATTTTCGCAACATATTCAGCGACTCCGGACGAGGCAACCTCCCCGCACTCATGTCCGCCTAAGCCGTCGCATAATATGTAACACATATCATCCCCAAACGCAGCGCTCATAACGTAATCCTCATTGTTATCCCTGCCCCCCGGATTTGTTAGTATTGCATTATCCGTCATATCATCCTCCTATAGTCAAACACAAAAGGTTTAAAAAGGACTGCCGCAGCCCGGGCGCAATACCCGAAGCCTAAATGCGGCAGCCCTCATTATTTTACTGCTCGTCTTCCTTCTTTTTCTTTACAACAATTATAATTATCATTCCAAGTAAAATTATTCCGCATGCAATTATAATCCATATCCACCAAAGAGATTTTTCTTCACCGTATGTAAAAGTTATGGTTTCCTCAGCTTCATTTCCTGCGGCGTCATATGCTTTCAGCACAAGCGTGTATTCACCCTTTTCCGTTACATTAATCGTAGCCGTATTGTCACGGACTGATATATTCGTTCCGTTCAGTGTAACGGAGGAAAGCGTATCCTCGTCAAGCTGAAGGGATATATTAATAATGTAATCCTCGTTCTTTACTTCCTTATCCTCAACGCCGGTTACTATAAATACCGGAGCCTTAGTGTCAAGCTCAAACCGGACCTCCTTCTCTGTCCTTTGTCCCATCTCATCCGTTGCAACGATAAGAAGCACATAAGAGCCATCTTCAATATCAGATGAACCATCATATTCGCTGCCGTTTAAGAACATCTGAACATCACATACGGTAAGGTCTGACACGAGCTCGTCAAGATCCTCATCCCAGCTAAAGCTTTTAAATATCTTACCGTCATATTTTGACAAATCACCAATAACCGGAGCTGCATTGTCAATGGTAAAATGAATATTTTCCGTGTGCTCATTTCCTGCTATATCCGAGGTAACAAGAGTTATATCATAAACGCCCGATTCTGTAAAGGTCTGTGAAATTTTTGTCGGATTAACAGTTTGGAGGAAGGAGCCAAAATCAAGCCTATGTACCTTCCCGTTCATGTCGGTTCTTGTTCCTGATATTTTTACTGTTTTTGAGCTGTAGAAATCATCCGTAATTTCAGCCGAAAAATCAACAGCTCCATCCGTCATATCGTAATCATTTACACCCTTCAAAACCACAACCGGCGCATTAAGATCAATGGTCAATGTCTGACTAAGCTGTGCTCTGTGTCCCACATTATCCCTTGCCTCAAATTCAAATCTGTAAACGCCCGTCTGAGAAAGTGTCTCTGACACGGAGGTCGAATATGCGGACGGGTTAAAGGAAACCGTCTTATAAAGCTCCTCTCTTGCTCCGTCTCCCGCCTTTCTGTATATGGTTAATGATGCATCCGCATCCCACCAGAAGGCTTCGCGCATTGTAAAGGTGACAGTTGTCGCTCTTGCAGACGTTCCTCCTGTGCCTCCACTTATGTTAAGCTCAGGCGCCGTCCTGTCCACCCTGAATCTTACTGTTTTTGTTGCGCTTGTGTTATTCGCCCTGTCTATGGAATAAAAGTTTACAACATAATCCGCCTCATCATTAAAGGTCATATATGTATTCGAAGTTCTGATATAAGCAGGATTTGGCGCCGGCTCATTCGGAACGTTCTTATATATCTGAACGTAATTATCCTCATCATCACGGGTCATATCGGAAACATTCATTGAAACAGTAGCAGTTCCCGTAAGCATAAGATTTCCCATGCTGTCATTGTAGACCGTCGTTCCATTTACATACGCTGTAATTTCAGGCGATGTTTTGTCCACCACAAATGCTATTGCTTTAGGGTCCGCCCTGTTTCCTGATATGTCCGTTGCATTTATGGTTATATTATGGCTTCCCTCTGCGGCAACGGCTATAACAGCCCTGTATTTGCCCGGAGTTCCCTCAACAGGCATCCATGAAACGCCCCCCCCAAGGGTATTTCCATTGTCACTCACAAGAACGTCTGAGGATGATATATTGTTATCCTGATATGTAAGCTCTACTGCTACGTTATCCTTATAATAGTACGGGGCAATTGTTTTCGGGCTTGCAGTTCCCGAAATAACCCTTGCCGTAACAACCGGCTTCGAGTTATCTATACGAAACGTAGTCTGTCGGGAGCCGGATTCCCTGCCCGCCTTATCCACTGCATATGTGGTAACCGTATAAGTGCCTTCAAGCACCTGACCGTTTACTGCTTCAATCGTGTAATTTACAGTCTCGGTAATACCTTGTGAACCATTTGCCTCTTTATTTATGTTTGTTGTTGCTCCTCTCGTTGTACCGTCAGGATAAACCACCTCAATAACAGCCTTATCCAACGTAAGGTTATCACTTGCCGTTGCCTTAATAACCGGCTGTCCGCCGTAAGGCACCGGATGATTGCCGCCTTCCTGATTATTTACCGTAAGCTGCGTAATACTCGGAGCTGTTTTATCAACCTTGACAACAACCGCATTGGCGCTGTTGGCATCATAAATGCCGTTTCCTGCCACATCCTCCGCATTAAATGTAATTATGGTGCCATAAGGTGTAAGACTTTCCGGAATGTCATCAATATGATTGCCATATTCGCTTGCGCCTGACAATCCGGCGATAGGCTCCCGAGTCATATCACCCTTCGAGTTAGTAATTTCATAGTTCAGCCATGACAAACCGGATTCAACATTAGGAAGCGTTTCATCATATGCTTCTGAAACTATATTATATGTAAGGCTATCAAATTTCTTATGCCATTTCTTATCCGCATTTGTGCTTTTAAGCCTTGGACGGGATATATCATACAATATCTTTCCGATTGTCGTTTCGGCAAAATTTGGATCATCATCTGTAATAACATCTTCTGGTCTGTTATCTGTTACTTTTAGTTTAATGTTTTTTAACCATTCATTTTTTTTGTCTAGTATTTCACTGCCGGGAACTACAAAGGTTACAACAGACTTATTTTTTCCTTCTGTGATGTCAAACGTTTTTTCTCCGCAGACTCCGTCAATCGTCAGCGTATCAGAATCAGGATCAGCATCATCATAACCGGACAGTTCTGCATAAAGTTCAGCCGCAACTATCTCATAACCCGAAACAGCCTCAACAGATATTGTATAGCTTTTATTAATTGCAACATCAATATTGCCGCTCGCAAAATCACTAAGGTCTAATTCATTTTCCGGCTTTCCTGTTTCATAAATTTTAAGGCTGCCTGACAGAATTTGTATATCCGAGCCCGCAATTTCAATTTCGTCTTTTGTTAATACATAGTTCTTATACTCTGATGCTTCATAATCCGCTGTTCCATAATCTACGGTCCAATTACCTGCCGCATCGCAAAAAGCCACTTGAGCAACAGGATCATTCTCTAACTGTTCCTTCCTAAATATACCTCTCTGCCTTAAACCATCCGCTGAAGCAGGACCAAAGATATAGAAATTACCCTTATCCATACTCCCATCGACTCCCGAAAAATCATCTGTTACCGGTATAACCACACTATACTGTATCTTATTGGCATCCATAAGCGCAGTATTAAATACATATTTGTTACCGGAATTGCCCCATTCCTTCCACGCTCCCCAGCTGCCATCTTCGTTTTTCTCACGATACTCATAGGTCACCGTGCCAACTTTAGGAGGATTTCTGTCTACCTTGAATGTTTTTGTGTCTATTACGGATTTATTTCCCGCCTTATCCCATGCTTCAAAGTAAAATGAATATGCGCCCGCTCCAAAGTCACTTGCATCATAGCTATATTTATTTGAGCCATGATTCGTCGCCTTAGCTTTTGTATATGATGCATCACCCGTTTTTTTATAATACACATACACCTTATCCGTATCAAGCGCTTTATCATCTGTCACGTTTGCCACAAGAGTTAAACTATCGCACTCCATGTTGTAATAGTTTTCAGTATTTTCAATTCCTGTGATTGCACCATTCTTTTCTACTTCTGCATACATATTGCTTATTACCGGTACAGTATTGTCAACAGCAATTGTAACAGTGCCTGAATTAGAATTTCCGGCTTTATCGTAAATTCTATAAGAATACGCCATATTTTCATTCACTATGTCGAATTTAAATGTAGCCTTTTTTCCTTCCAAAATTTTTTGTACTGGCAAAGAAGCACTATCTGCCCTTTTTATCTCTGTAGTATCTGTATCTATTCCGCTTCCGTCAGTACCGTCATCCGCTACAATTTTTATAGACCATGAATACCCCCCGCCACTTATATATTCAGTACTGCCATTCGTGATTTCTCTATTAATTACCTCTTTCCCGCTTGCATCTTTCCCAATAAGATATGCGGAGAAATCAGGTACATCGGCATCTATCTTTACAGGTGTTCCCAATATGTCCTTTATGACATCCGTTTCAGAAAAACCATACCGAACGCACGGCGTGTATGTTCCTGTTGTATCAAGTGTCTGCGTAGAGTTTCCTATGGATGTAAAATTACCGGCAGAATCAATGTATCCCCAATATACATTGCCTATCCAAGTGTCGCTGGCACCAGCCGACAGATTATTTGATATGGTTACAAAACTATAACAGGTATCTGCAACCACATCAGCACCATTATGTTTAACTTCAGGAAGCTTATATGAAATTTTATCGCCTTCTAAATCCCTTGACCTAAACTTCAAAGAATATACAGCCTGATATTCCGTCTCATATGTGCCTGAAGGCGTATTATCGTCTGTAATAACAGCCTTAAACCAAAAGTAGATATCTGGTGTTATAGTTATGCTCTCTTTTGTAACGAGAATTTCACTGCTGTCTGTCAACTCAATTTTTTCACCCCCATATCCGACAGAGTAATATATTGAATCCCCAAAGCTTGCGGAAAGCTTCTTTCCTGAAACCAAGGTATTATCATCTACTATGGTACCAAAGTTTATGTTGTTGATAACACTACTTTTGGTAATTTTTAATGATACGTAATTCGGATCAAAATTATACGTTTTACCAGTCTTTGGCGGAATTTCGACATCCATTGCCCCATTGTTGTAACCAATCATATACTTGCCATTCTTATATATAATTTTCGCTTTATCAGCCTTTATATCAGTTGTCAAAGTTATACCTGTCATGGTATAGTTTTTCTTTGTCTCTGCTTCCTCCGCCTTACTGTCACCCTTCAATCCGGCATGTGCAAAAAAAGGCGCAGACATCATAATCATGGCAAGTATTAACGCCATAATTCTTGTAAACTTGTTTCTCTTAAAAAATTTTGTTTCTTTTAAAAATTTTCCTTTCATTTACTCCCCTCCTATAATTTTTCATCGGTGTTTACCACTACTACGTTGTATAACACCTTTACCCTTGAAACGAGCTTGTCTGTCACGCCTTTTTCTGTAAGCACTGATGTCTGATCCTCGTCCCTAAGTATATCTGTAGTTTCATCATCCCGGAGTATGTCTGTTATTTCATCATCTCTAAGCACATCCGTTGCTTCTTCACCCTGTAGCACGGCGGTTGCTTCTTCACCCTGCAACACATCTGTCGCTTCTTCTCTCAATAAGTCCGTTACCTCATCACCTGTATCGGCTTTTTTTCTTTCAAGAACATCCGTCGGTCTGTCACTCTCTGTTTCTTTTCTTTTACCCGACAAATCCGCCGTTTTGCCACTTTCTGTTTCTTTCCTCTTTCCCGGCAAATCGGTCGTATCATCACTATTTTTCTTTCGGGGTTCCGTTGACACCGCTTCCCTTATTTTAATCTTCCCTGAATTCTGATTATAGTATTTTGCCTGTTCCTTCTTAGATACAGCGCTTGTTTCCTTTGCGCCCCCTTTTAGCTCCTCAATACCCTTTCTCGCCGTTCTTCCCGACAGTTCTCCTATAACCCTCGGTATTTTCAGAACCACAAACAAAACGACAGAGGTTATAAGCAGGAGAATGGCAAGAACAAGACCGCCATAAAAGCATATATTGTAAATATCCGTCATCTTTTCACTCTCCTATTCTACAGTCTCATCGTTGCCGTTATCTGCCCCATCATCTGCGCTGCTGTCATTTATTGTATCGTTACTTTCCGTGGTTTCGCCTTCTTCCTCAAAATATCCTCCCTCGGCAAGCATCGCAACATTTTCTTTTCGTTTTTTCCATGTCTTATTTTTATCTATGTCCAGAACATCCTGCCCATCGGCATATACCAAAAGCAAATCCTGTAATTCACGTTCCAGTTTGCTGTTCCAATTTTTAGGACTTTGCTCTCTTTCCTCACAATAGGAGTAAATAAAATCCAAATGATCCGCATAAATTTTACTGCTCATTATATTCTGCTTGCCAAGTTTGTTTTCAGCCCTGGCATATGCGTCCATCGCATCATCGTATCTGTCCATAATGGCATAACAGCCTGCAATCTTTGACATTTTATTGTAATAGGCAGTATTATATATATTGTCATTCTTACCGCCTATCCCTATCTGAGAAGCCTCGCTTATGCGGCTCATTTCCTCCACAAGAATATCATTTATCGTGACAAACTCCTCACAATACGTTATGACATTATTGTAATTTTCATATGCCTCGGCATCATCCTCTGCCTTTTTAGCCAGATTTTCATATATAACGGTAAGATTATCGTAATATGCATAAAAATATTCATTTACGTCTATTTCCGTTCCCGCATATTCCTCAAGGTCATCCACCGCCTGATTCATGATGATTTCCGCCTGTTCGGCAACTCCCTCATAAGTTATGTAGGTTGTATATATTCGTCCGATTGTCTTATAATTTATAAATTTATCTATCTGCTGATTCGTATACTCACTTTGATTATACGCCGCAAAGCTGTCAATTTTTTCCATCAGCTCCTGCTTATCGGGATCGGTGCTTGAAAGTATAAGCGATACGGAACCATAATAGCTTGCAAGCTCTCCGTAAACATCATCATCAGCGTCAATCATGTCAAAATACTTTGCCGCCGTCTTGTAATCACCAAGCTCATCAAAATATGTAATTGCAAGCTTATACAGCACCTCATCATTTTTATCAACATTGTCATAGCCGGCTTTAATTCTGTTTGACACAACATTTAGTCCTATTTCCAAGTCAAGTATTGGCTGTCCGTTATCCGTAATTATATTGGAAGCATCTATGTATGTCTGTATATACTTGTCATATGCCTCGGCATCCGTTCCGTCAAGCTCAAATGCAAGCTTATACTGCTCTGCCGCCAACACATAATCTTCTTCCATTTTATAATCGTTGCCCGTTTCTATGTAAGTGTTGTAATTGTCAAGCTTTATTTTCTGAATTCCTGAATATCCTATAACAGAGGTTATACCTGCTGCTACTGTAAGTACAGAGGTTGTTATAAATGTCGCAAGCTTACGTTTATTCTTCTTTTTATATTCATCATCAAGCTCATTATAATGATTCAGCGCATACATAAGCTCCGTACAATTCTGATATCTGTCATTGGGGTCTGCCTGCGTACATTTTAATATTATTTTTTCAAGTCCGGATGAAAGAGCAGGATTCCACTCTCTGATTGGTCGTATCTCGTATGGCGGCTCACACGGATTCATGCCCGTTACTATATGATATAAAGTAGCGCCAAGGTTATATATATCTGTTCTTGCATCCGTATTATATATTCCTCTGCCCTGCTTATCACCAAACTGCTCCGGCGCCGCATATCCTCTCGTTCCGAGCGCAGTTGTGTCCGCATTGTTTTCTACTATGTATTCCTTTGCAGTACCAAAGTCAATAAGCTTTACTCCACCTTCAGGCTTTATCATAACATTTGAAGGCTTCATATCCCTGTATATTACAGGTGGTTTCATATTGTGAAGGTAATCAAGAGCGCTTGCAAGCTGAAGCCCCCACTCAATTACTGTTTCCTGTGGCTGAGCGCCCTCTTTTTTCAGCCTGTCACTTATAGTCGTTCCCTCTATAAAGTCCATAACGACGTATATTGTTCCGTCCTGATTTATAATGTCCACTATTCTTGGAAGCACCGGATGGTCAACATTTTTAAGGATATTCGCCTCACGTTCCAATCCCTTCAATAGGGTTCTGGTGGATTTTGAGCCGTCATTTTTAATTTCCTTTACAGCCCACTGCTTATTCAGACGGTTATCTCTGGCAAGATAAACAATGGACATTCCTCCACGCCCAACTTCCTTCCAAATCTCATATTTTCCATCTAATATGATCCCTTCCTTAGTCATCGTGTTTCCCTTCTAAAAATAATATTGTTATTTTACTGTTATTATGTTTCTGTCATTATGTCGTCTCTATTATGTTTCCATCATTAAGTTGTCACTGTTATGCTTCTGTTACTATGTTGTCATGTTATTGTTATATTTGTATATATTTAATCCGTTGTTAAGCTAGATTGTCCGAATAAGCGCTACCGTAATATTGTCGGTTTCCTTTCTGCTCTTGACAAGCTCCGTCAGATACATACATCCAAATTTCATTTTTTCTTCGTCTGCCTCCTGAGACGGACCTATTTTAACAAGCATTTCTTCCTCTGTAATCTGATGTCTGAAGCCATCCGAACACAGCATATAAACTGCATTTTTCTGAATGGTTCCGCTTAAAAATTCCGGTTCAACGACAGGAGATGCCCCAACGCACTGAAGAAGCACGCTTCTCCTCGAATCCGTCTTTGCCTGCTCCTTTGTCATTCTTCCCGCTGCAATCTCCCTTGCAACAAAGGTCTGGTCATGAGTAAGCAGATTAACCTTGTCATTTATAAGGTAAACGCGGCTGTCTCCTACATGTATGATATAATATTGGTTTTCATACATAAGTATTGCTGATAATGTAGTGCCAAGCTGAATATTATTAAGCTCGCCATACTCCCCAAGCCTTTTATTTTGTGCCTGCGCTATTTCATTCCACTGCTCCATAAGCCGTTGTCCCGAAAATCTGCCGGCCTCTATATCATCTATGAGCGTCGTATCAAACCAGTCACAGTACGCCGTGACAACCTCCTTGCTGGCAAGCTCGCCCTTTGAAAGTCCTCCCATTCCGTCACACACTAAGCAAAATGCCACTGTCCCCTTTTGGGTATCAACTATTTTAAGCGCCATCGAGTCCTGATTTGTTTCTTTTGTAATACCAACATCAGTGTGATATGTGGCAATATATTCCATATCATTTTTCCTTTCTGCAATGCATATATCCTTTTTTAATCAAAATTTATATTTCATTCACTTTTCCGAAGGAAAAATGTAAATTCCTCATCACCCATCTGAATAAGCGTTTTATTTTTAAGCAGTTGTTCCTTGCCCGGTGCAAGCTCAACGCCATTCAGATATGTATGATTTGTAGAATTATTATCCTTTATATAGTTTACTCCGTCTTTTTGAACAATAATGCAATGCACTCTGCTTATGGCAGTATTGTCTTCTATTGCATAATCCGCCTTCGTTTTTGACTTTCCAATTGAAAATTCAGGTTTTGTAATATTGATTACCTCTCCTGTTTTCTTTCTGACAATATGCGGAATCGGCTTGCTTCCCATCTGCCCTACAAGATTACCATGTGTAGCCTCCATCGGCTTCGGTGGTTGCTGTGGCATCGGCTGTCCCATCATTGGCGGTTGT
>DKZK01000032.1:42844-43007 GCA_002493625.1 Lachnospiraceae bacterium UBA7076
CATCATTGGCGGCTGTCCTGCCGGCTGTGGTTGCTGTGGCATCGGCTGTCCCATCATTGGCGGTTGTCCTGCCGGTTTCGGTTGCGGCATTGGCTGTCCCATCATCGGCGGTTGTCCTGCCGGTTTCGGTTGCGGCATTGGCTGTCCCATCATTGGCGGTTGT
>DKZK01000032.1:43337-104802 GCA_002493625.1 Lachnospiraceae bacterium UBA7076
CATCATTGGCGGCTGTCCTGCCGGTTTCGGTTGCGGCATCGGCTGTCCCATCGGTGGCATGCTCTGTATCTGTGCCTGCCTGTTTGCATTTTGAATATTATTCATAACTCCAAGCTTATTAACCTTTACCTGCGCAGGAGCCTGTGCTTCCTGCGGTTGTCTGTCAGGCATGTCTGTAAGCCCGTTTTCTTTACTAATAAATAATCCCATAGCCTCAAGCTGTTCATCTACAATACTTTTCAGCCTGCTTACAGTAAAATCATTGGAATTGATTGCAGTGAGAAGCTGTGCGACATAATTATCCCTGTCGCTGTCATCATACATTATTTTTGAAACAACATTTCTGAAAAAAGCTGGTATCTCTGCCAAAGGCATTACATCCTGTTTAACGGCAACGAGAACACATTTTACCGCCAGGTTTTCCTCATTCACATATATGTATGAAGGCTCCTTTATAATGTAACTTACAGGTATTCCCTGTGTTCCGATTTCAAAAATTGAAACAAGTCCGCTCAAAACAGATAAAACCTGTTTTTTGTTCATTGTTCTTTTATACATAGCTTCAAGCGTCATTTTTTCCTTAACATACGACGTTATGGTTCTCTTTCCATCCTCATCGCTGTATTGAAACGGAATAACATTTGGCAGTCCTGTAGCTTTATCTGCCGCCTTATCGTCATACACATCCGCTGCGCCAAGCTCATACCTTATGACATCAACATCATTCTGTTTTGTAACCACGATATCTACCTTCTTCATGAACATCCCCCTTGTTTATGTTTTTGCATTCCTCTATTTAAGCTTAAACTGGAATTCCTCATCTCCAAGTTTAATCACAGAGTCGTGAGTGAGTATTTCCTCAGCGCCCTCCGCAATAATCTTTCCATTTACATATGTATGATTTGTTGACTTATTATCCTTAATATAACAAACTCCATTTTTTTGTATAATAACCGCATGCTGTCTGCTGACGGCGCCATTTCCGCTTATTGTATAATCCACCCCGCGGGTTGCCTTTCCAATTTTAAAGGTTGCCTTGTTAAGCATAATACGCTCGTCTGTATTCACTCTTATAAGATATGGATTAGCCTTAGGCGCATTCAGTAAAGTATTCGATTTTTGCACATCCTCCACCGTCTTGCTTAAAATGGAATTGCTTTTTGGCTTTGCTCCCTTTTCAGCAGGCTTTTCATTTACAGCATCAACGGAAGCTGTCTCTTTATCCGCCGGTTTTACCGGTGTATCAGCAGGCTTATCATCCGATGTCAGCTCATCCGTTGCACTTTCATGCTCTGCCGCGCTCTGAATAAGAGCCGCTCTGTTTACCTTAACAACATTTTTCTTAATAACCGGCGGCTTGCTGTCAAGGAAGTCATCAAGCTCCTCCAAAGTTTTTATTGAGCCGCCATCCGTTTTCGTTTTTGCAGTAGGCACCTCGCCAACAAGCTCCTTAATTCTGTTCTTTATTAAATTGACATCCGTTTCCTTCTTGTTTTTCCTGTTATCCTCAGCTTTACGCTCTCCTGATTTACTATCCTCAGCCTTCTCAGCTTTCTTTTTACCTTCGTCCGTCTTTTGAGCAAGCTTTGTGCCGGCATCCTCCTTAACGGTCTTTACCTCAGGCACGGTCTTTACCTCAGTCTCAACCGGTACAGCTTTTATCTCAGGTATATCGTCTTGTACAGTCTTTATCTCCGGTACATTATCATCCTGTATTGTCTTTATCTCAGGCACGTCGTCATTCTGTATCGTTTTTACCTCAGGCACGTCATCATTCTGTATTGTTTTTACCTCAGGCACATTATCCTGTTCTTCCACAGGCTGCACCGGTTCTTCCGCAGGCTCCGCCTCCTCCGGCTCAGGTATCTTCATACCGGCAGGCAATATACTGTCTAATTCACCGTCATCAGCAATCTCCTCGTCCTGTTCCTCATCCTCCTCATCATCGCCTATCTCAGGCAATGCCTCATCAGATTCATCCAGACTGTTCATAAAGTCGGCAA
Organism: Lachnospiraceae bacterium UBA7076; assembly: GCA_002493625.1. GTDB lineage: Bacteria > Bacillota > Clostridia > Lachnospirales > Lachnospiraceae > Coprococcus_C. The sequence goes on from DKZK01000032.1 coordinate 45,341, forward strand.
CATCAGTCTTTTCCTCTGATGCTGCATCATCCTTTTCCTCCGATGCAACAACCTCCACGCCATCAGCGGTAGTGGAATCGGTTTCCTCAAATTCAATTCCCGCCTCCTCCATAAGCGCCTCAGAAAGTCCTACTAACCCCCTCAGGTTAAAAGCCGGACCATTGATATATGTAAGAAGCTTGCCAACATAGCTGAGATCCTCCTCAACATTGTACTGCATATTCGCCAGAAGCTGTCTTATAAAGCCCTTAAACTCCGCAACAACCGAGCCCTTATTCTCAACAGGAAGGCACATAAGTTTTAAATTATAGCTTTCATCTATATAAATATAATTTTTATTCAGGATAATGTATGACAGATGAATTGTTTGTTCCTTCAGAGAAACAAGACTGTTTGACACATTTCTTATGATATTTAAAACCTGCCTGCAGCTCATTTCATTTTGTGTGTAAGCTGCCAATGATGTTCTGCCTGTTATGTCATAGGTAAGATAATCATAATCTTCATCCTCCTCATATATTATATTAAGCAGCTCAGTAACATCATTGTCATCACAATAATCCAGAACGTCCTCATCCAGCTCACACTCCTCGCCCATGGTGTAAGTCAGATATTTTTCCTCCCCAATATTTCTTGCCTTGAAGTTAAACGTCCTCATAGCTTCCCTCCTAATAAGTTTATTTGCTTATACCTTTCTTGTATTTTTATTCCGCTCCGTTTTCCCCATCCTCAGGTTGTCCTATAATCTGCGGATTTTGATGTTCCTCGTACGTCTCCGTGAATACATGCGTGCCCGCGTCCTCATCACTTACGTGATAATAATAGTAACTATGACTTTCAGGATATAAAACCGCTTCTATACAATCCAGTCCCGGATTACAGATAGGACCAACCGGCAAACCGCCGTACTTGTAAGTATTGTATGGAGAATCAATCTCAAGATCCGAATAATATACCTGTTCCTGATTGTACAATCCGTCAGTAAGAGGATAAAGCACCGTCGGACACATCTGCAAAGGCATATCACTTGCCAGACGATTATTTATTACTCCCGCCATAACGGCCCTCTCACCTGCAACCTTTGCCTCACGTTCTATTATAGATGCTCTTGTAACAACCTCATATGAGTTATATCCAAGCTCCTCAGCCCTTCCTGCAACATCGTCATAATAGTATTCAAATGTTTCAAGCATCCATGCCACAAGACTTTTCGCCGTTGTAGTTTCGTATATATCATATGTTGCCGGGAATATATATCCCTGAAGCTTATACTTAACATCTGCGCCGGCAGGCACATCCGCAAGATATTTAAAATCGGAGGATGTAACGGAATTAACGGCATTTAAGAATTCCGTCTTGGTACAAATGCCCTGCTCCTCACACCTTTCGGCTATCATCTCAATTGTAAAGCCTTCCGGAACAACAAGCTTGTCTATCGGCTCATCATATGCAACCTTCGGACTCAGTGCCTCCATCATCTGCAATGTATTCATCCCTGTATTTAATGTGTATGTTCCGCTTTGTAAATGACCTGAATATTCTGAATTTTTCAGTCTTCTCAAAAATGCCTTCGGATATTTTATAAGACCTGCATCCTTAAGCGTATTGGCAATCTCCTCCGCAGATGCACCTTCCTTGATAACAACCGTTACGTCCTCTCCGTCAAAGCTGTCCGTACCCTCATATTCATGCATATACTCATCGTAAAACGGTCTGGCATAATCATAGGTCTGAAAGCCTAACGCTATAACTGCTATCATAAGTATTATTCCTTTAATGTATCCTGCTAAATTTTTCACTTTATTTCCCCTAACTAGTTTACATAATTATTTATAAATTTACATACTTGAAGTAATTTTACATTAATGCTATTATAGTAACACATTATGAAAAATAATACAAGAAAGGATGATAAATTTGACAAATCCAATCGTAACCATGACAATGGACAACGGCGATGTCATGAAGTTTGAGCTTTATCCCGACATTGCGCCCAACACCGTTAATAATTTTATTTCCCTCGTAAAGAAGGGTTTTTATGACGGACTTATTTTTCACAGAATTATTGAAGGTTTTATGATTCAGGGCGGCTGTCCCGACGGAAACGGCATGGGAGGTCCCGGCTATTCAATAAAGGGTGAATTTTCTGACAACGGCTTTAATAATGATCTGAAGCACGAACCGGGCGTTCTTTCAATGGCTCGCTCCATGATGCCAAACTCTGCCGGCTCACAGTTTTTTATTATGCATAAGACAAGCCCGCACTTAGACGGCTCCTATGCCGCTTTCGGCAAGATTACTGAGGGCATGGACGTTGTAAACAGGCTTGCGGCTGTTCCTACAGGCTATGGTGACCGTCCCCTTGAGGATCAGATAATCAAATCCGTAACAGTAGATACAATGGGAATTGATTACAAAGAACCTGAAAAGATGTAGGAGGCATGCCATGAAGAAACCCTTTATTACAAAAAATCAGGTTGAGGAAATTGTAAAAACATATCCTACCCCATTTCATATTTATGACGAAAAGGCAATCAGGGAAAACGCCCGTCTGCTGAAGCAGGCATTTTCATGGAATGAGGGATATAAGGAATTTTTCGCAGTGAAGGCAACTCCGAATCCAACCATTTTAAAAATACTAAAATCAGAGGGCTGCGGCTGTGACTGCTCCTCCTACACGGAGCTTCTCATGTCAGAAAAAGCGGGCATAACAGGAAGCGAAATCATGTTTTCCTCCAATGACACGCCTGAAAATGAATTTGCCTTTGCCGCAAAGCTTGGAGCAACCATTAATCTTGACGACTACACGCACATAAAGTTCCTGAAAGACACCTGCGGCATTCCCGAAACAATAAGCTGCCGCTACAATCCTGGCGGAACCTTTTCCATTTCAACTACGATTATGGACAACCCCGGCGATGCAAAATACGGTATGACAAAGGAGCAGCTTATACAGGCATATATTGACCTTAAAGAGGCAGGCGCAAAAAGGTTCGGACTTCATTCATTTTTGGCAAGCAACACCGTGACAAATGAATATTACCCTACCCTTGCAAAAATTCTTTTTGAGGTTGCTGTTGAAATCAAAGAGAAAACAGGAATTTCCTTAAGTTTCATCAATCTCTCCGGAGGCATAGGCATTCCATATACTCCCGACAAGGAGCCAAACGATATACTCGCAATAGGCGAGGGCGTGCGCAAAGCTTACGAGGAAATTCTTACTCCTGCCGGACTTGGCAATATAAGCATTTACACCGAGCTTGGAAGATTTATGCTCGGACCTTACGGACATCTTGTCACAAAGGCGATTCACCAGAAGCACATCCACAAGGAGTACATCGGAGTTGACGCATGCGCCGTAAATCTTATGCGTCCCGCAATGTACGGCGCCTACCACCACATAACAGTTTTAGGCAAGGAGAACGAGCCATGCAGCTTTAAATACGACATTACAGGCTCGCTTTGTGAAAACAATGATAAATTTGCAATTGACAGAATGCTCCCTAAAATAGATATGGGTGATTATCTTGTCATACACGATACCGGCGCGCATGGTTTTGCCATGGGCTACAACTATAACGGCAAGCTGAAATCCGCCGAGCTGCTTCTGTGTGAAGACGGCTCCATAAAGCAGATAAGGCGCGCCGAGACACCGGAGGATTATTTTGCCACACTGGAAGGCTATTGGGACGTGTAGGTATACATTGTATTTCCCTGCATGCTAAGCAGGTCTTCAAAATAATCTCTTGTAACCCTTACTTCTTCACCTGCCATAGGATCATAGTATCTTATGTGGGTGGAGTTGTAACTGATTACAAGCACATATCTTCCATCATCTATGCAGGCGGCAAAAGGAATATCCCTGTCCAGAAAATATAATGCAGTCTGTAAATCGATTCCCGATATATTAATTCCAACACCGTCCGTCAGTTCCTTAAATGCAGTCTCCCATTCAGAATATGCGGCTACATCCTCATATTTTATTCCGCTGTTAATGTACTCTATACACATGTATGCGCATACCATTTTTGTATCTTCTTTTTTGGTGCACGGATATTCATATACCTCGTCCGCCACAGTATTATATGTGGTCGCATCCAGTGCCCTGTATACGATATTGCCTTCCTCATCCACAACGACGCCCGTTTTATTGCCTGATACTGCTACAATTGCTTTTCCTGCGCTTCTGTACTCACCGAAAAAGCCCCCGTCGTCAAACACATAATACGACCCATCCCTGACAGTTGTCTTTACGGAAAATTTTTCGTAATCCTCCGCCTTTCCGCCCTTTGCCATTACCATCTTTGCCGTGTCTGCCAGATATATATCATTCGGAAATGTAAGGTCGAGTATATTCATGGCATAGGAATCGTAATAGTAAGTTTTATTTATGCTTGATTGTTCCGTGGGATTTTTGTAGGTAATTATGTCCTCCTCCGTATTGACAAAAAAGCTGTTCTGCTTTACCGCTCTTGAAAGATATATTTTTTCGTCCGCAACCATAGCATCCATAATATATATGCCTGATTTAGAATATTCCTTTAAAATATCCCCGCCCGGCTCAACCACATAAAGCTTATGAAGCGGCAATATTGCTTCTCCGTATGAGGAAACAATGATATCCTTTTTATTTGACACTCCGTATATAAGGTCATTTCCAACAAAACCAAGAGCCAGCAGCACGTCATCCGTCTCTCCTGTTTCCACAAACTCCTGACCCGTCTCAAAATTTTTAATTATAATACTTGTAACACTCTGATCCTCATCCGTATTGGGATAGGCAATTACCTTCCGGTTGGCTGATACCATTATGTTTTGTGAGGTGAGACCGGACACAATAACATCCTGTGTCATTTCCTTTAAGTCAATTACATATACCGCTCCGTCAAGCAGATAATAAAATTTCTCATTTTCATCAAAGTAAGTAAAACGCCCTATCTCCTGCTTCATAACATCAAAGGGCTCGTCACATTCTACAAAGAGCTTCTCATTTATCGTTACCTTTTCCGCATTGTAGTAATACAGGGATATTCCGTTTTTACCCTCATGCTCGCCCCTGCACATATAGCCGTATACGGCAAAATACATATTTCCGTCATCATCCATGTTGACAATGTTTATATCCATGTTTGTATTGTTTGTTCTGTCATTTGAATAACTGCCATCAGAAAAGGAAAATATCCTTGCAAGAAGCTGCGCATTGTAGTCATAAAACCAAAGCTGCCCCGCCTTGACAAATGCAAGCTTCGTGTTTTTATCTGATGATACATATTCCACATTTGAATCCGAAATTCCCATAGACAGACTGTTTCTGCTCTTGCTCACATAATTTTCATCAAAAATTCCATCCATATACCTGTCAAAACCAAGCAGCCTTATTTCCTTTGTATGCTCGTCGAAAAGCAGGCTGTAATATTCATCAACATAATAATAATGGCTAATTTCACCCTGTATGGATTCCACTACATAAGAATAATTTATGACTGCATAGTTCTTATCAATCTCCGTAACGGACGGTACAAGATCCGACACAATAACCGGGGCTAAGTCTCCCCACGTAACCATACCATATGTGGAAGCAAGGCTTACATGTGACAAATCGTAATCAGAGCCTTCGCCTGTCGGCGTAAGTCTGTCATAAACCATATTTCCTTCGTTTTCATTTACTTTTTTTACAAAGGTTGTCTCATGAAAACGAGCAGCAAAATCAAGGAATTCATGCATATGCTGCTCGGGAGTATTTACTACCCTTGTGTAATATCTGACGGAATTTCCATCTTCCCCCTCAACAATAAACACCAGCACATATTCCTGATTTGGCTGCATATCCATTCTGAAACGTACAAAAAACTGTTGTTTTGATCCGTTCGAGCCCTTAACCTCAAGCTCTCCCTCCTCAACCAGCGAATCTCCCGCTATCGTTCTGAGCTCATATGAATATTTGCTTCCGTAACCAAATTCGTCATCAAGTAAAATATCAACACCATAACCGTCATTTAAAGGTATTATGGAATCTCTCATAAGGCTTGTGGACATTACCTGCCTATAGCCTGCCATCGGGTTAAGCATAATTCCTTCACTCTCACAATACGCAAGAGGCAGGGTTGACTCTGCCATTTCCTTTGACGCTTTATCAAGATTCACATTGTTTATTTTATTAACCAAAAAAGCTGTTCCCGATGCCACAATAATAAAGACAACAGCTTTTAAAATTATATTTTTCATCTGCTAAAAAAAATGTCTCCTTCTCTTGTATCTGCTTCTTCTCACCTGATATTCATTGCATACAAGAACCTCTATCAAATGTAACAAATCAGTATCATTCTTATAACTTATCTTATCATATATCCGTCTTGCTATACCAAGCATGGTTTCCTTGTCAGGATACGGTACAAGCATAGGACTGCCCTCAAATTCAAGCTTGTCGCACTCATCTTCCACCATGACCATAATAAGTCTTGCCTTGGCAGGGTACATCTGCATAAGATATTCCCGGTCCGCCTCAAGCTCTCTCTCATCCACCATCTGAAGCTTCATGACGCTTAGTCTCTGATTTATGATATCGTCCATATATTCCTCACAATCATTTTACATTAACAGGTAATTGCGAGGTTCTGTTTTTCATATAATCCGTTGTAGAAAATATACAATTCAACGCGCGGCACGCTTGCGCTGCTTGTCGCACGTAGCGGTACATAAGACTGCAAAATACGCAGTCTAAGTACCGACGGCTCCAAAGCGCCTTGCTTATGAACTTGTATATTTTCTACAACTCATATTTTGAAACCAAAAAGCTTCGCAATTACCTGATTTTATGTTAATATATTCATTAAAATACCGGTTTGTGAGAATATATAATGATTATTCCATTAATCTCCAAAGGATATTCCAAGCATTTTTGCATTCTTTACGATACTGTCGTCAGGCGATACATACTTGAGCTTTCCTGCTGACTCGGAAAGAGGAATTGCAGTTACCTCGTTGTCCTTCATAACTACAAGCTTGCCGAAATCCTCATCCCTTATAAGCTCTGCAGCCTTTGCTCCGAAGCGGCTTGATATAACTCTGTCATAAGGAACAGGGCTGCCGCCTCTCTGCGTATGTCCCGGAACCGTAACACGAATTTCTAATCCGCTGTATGCCTTTATCTGCTCTGCAACATGATATGCAACGGAAGGATGCTTTGCCGCAATTTCAGCCATGGCAGCCTTTTTCTCCTTTTTAGGAAGTTCAGCAACCTCCTTTGATATTGCGCCCTCGGCAACCGCAAGAATGGAAAATCCTTTGCCCGCCTTTGTCCTCTTTTCAAGAGCCTTGCACACCTTTTTTATATCGTATGGTATTTCCGGAATAAGTATAACGTCAGCGCCTGCAGCAATACCTGCATGAAGGGTAATCCAGCCAACCTTATGACCCATAACCTCAACTATGAAAATTCTGTTATGTGACGCTGCCGTTGTGTGAATACAGTCTATGGCTTCTGTTGCAATATCCACCGCACTCTGGAAGCCGAAAGTCATATCCGTTCCCCAGATATCATTATCTATGGTCTTTGGAAGTCCCACAACATTCAGGCCCTCCTCACTGAGAAGATTAGCCGTTTTTTGCGAACCATTTCCGCCAAGTACAACAAGACAGTCAAGCTTTAACTTCTTGTAGGTTTCTTTCATCGCCTTTACCTTATCAAGACCATCCTCAGTAGGAACATTCATAAGCTTAAATGGCTGTCTTGAGCTTCCGAGAATCGTTCCGCCTCTTGTAAGTATTCCCGAAAAATCCTCCGCCGAAAGCTTTTTGTAGTTTCCGTACATAAGCCCCTTATAACCCTCAAGGAAGCCATATACCTCAACCTCCTTGAAACAGCCGTAAAGTCCTTTTACAACGCCTCTCATGGTTGCATTAAGTGCCTGACAATCTCCGCCGCTGGTCAACATACCTATTCTTTTCATAGTACATACCTCACTTTCTTTTAACTATAATTGTGGTGACTAAATAGTTATTCTTCCCTCCAATGCTCTGAGAAGCGTAACCTCATCTATACATTCCAAATCTCCCCCTACAGGCACACCACTTGCTATCCTCGTTGTCTTTATGCCTGAAGGCTTAATGAGCTTTGATATGTACATTGCCGTAGCCTCACCCTCAACACTGGAATTTGTGGCAATAATTAATTCTTCAACATCAAGCTGTTCAAGACGCAGAATGAGCTCCTTAAGCTTAATGTCACCTGCCCCTATGCCAAGCGCAGGATTTATAACTCCATGCAATACGTGATAAATGCCCTCGTATCTGCCTGTTCTCTCATACGCCGCCAAATCTCTCGGAGTTTCCACAACCATAATAAGCTTGTGGTTTCTCTTCTCCGATGCGCATATGGGGCAGACATCCCTGTCCGTTATCGTGTAACAGGATTTGCAGTATTTTATGTTTGTCTTTGCATCAACAATTGCATCAGCAAGATTTTTAGCCCTGTCCTCCGGCATGTTTATTATATAAAATGCCAACCTCTGCGCCGTTTTGCCTCCTATGCCCGGAAGTCTTGACAGTTCCTCAATCAGTTTATTAACCTGTCCTCCGTATATATCCATCAGAACGGAAAACCTCCGCCCATACTTCCTGTAATTTTACCCATCTGCGCCTTCTCATCCTCGCTCTGCATTCTTATGGCTTCATTTACCGCAGCAATTATTGTGTCTTCCAGCATTTCTATATCATCCTTATCTACAATATCCTCATCCAGATGCAGCTCGGTAATTTCCTTTTTGCCGTTTATTTTAACCTTGACTGCTCCGCCGCCGGATGATGCCTCGTATTCCTTTTCCTCAAGCTCCTTTGTAGTCTCCTCCATCTGCTTCTGCATTTTCTGAGCCTGCTTCATAAGATTGTTCATGTTTCCCGGCATCATGCCGCCACCCGGAAATCCACCTCTTTTTGCCATTTTCTTTCCTCCTAAGATTTAAATTCAATATTATCAAAGTTTATTTTTGAAATATCCCACTCTGCCACATTGGAATTTTGATATTCCTTCGGTCTTACCTTTCTTAAAGAAACATGCACTTCCCTTTCGGTAAATTCCGCAATCATTTCCTCAAGATGTTTTATATTGCGCGGTTCGCTGAAGTATTTTATCGCCATGAAATTTTCATCATTTTCAACAAATGTAAGCTCAATGGTGGAGGGTGTTTCCCCCGGTACTACATTCGCCTTGTCAAGATATGTCCTTTCCATTTTCATGACCGTCTGCCTCAGATCATGCCATGCTGACACGATTCTTTTAACTTCATCATAGCCAGCCTCCTTGTACTTGTTTTTTAAATTATCCGCTATTTTTTGCTCCGGTCCTGACCCGTCAGCCTGATTTTCCGTGTCTGCATTCATTTGTGCAGCCGAGGTATTCGTTGTATTACTCTGCGGTACATTTCCCTTTTGCAGGTTAATGTTTTCTGGATTAATGTTTTGCTTATTAACATCCTGTATATTAGCATTTAATATATTGACGTTTTGTGTATTAGCATTTTGTATATTGGCATTTTGTGTATCAGCATTTTGTATACCGGCATTTCCTGCACTGACATATACAATGTTCCCGGCTCCGATATCCTCAAGCCGTTTTTCCAGCTCCTCAATGCGTTTTTCCATGGCAGCATAGCCCTGCTGCATCTGGGGCTTGCACATTTTTATGACTGCCACCTCCAAAACAATCCGCTTTGTGGTGGCGCGGTTTATCTTTGACGCCGCCTCCTGAAGAATATTTATGTAGTTAATCAGGTATTCCTCAGACAAATCATTTCCAAGCTCTAAAAGGCGCGGAATATTTTCGGATGTGACATCCACAGTCATGGCAGGATTCATCTTAAGCACAAGCACATTTCTCACAAATGATGTAAACTCGTTTACAATCTGTGTTAAATCCTTTCCCTGCCACACGGCGTCATCAATTATATTTATGGCTGTGAGCGTATCTCCCGAAACAATTGCAGACATAAGCTTAATGTATATTTCTATATCTACAGCTCCAATTGTCTCAAGCACCCGGTCATAGGTAAGCTCCTCGCCAAGATTAAAGGCTATGCACTGGTCTAAAATACTAAGAGCATCTCGCATGGATCCGTCTGCCGCCTTTGCAACATAGGCAAGCGCTTCCCTTGTTGCCCTGACATCTTCCCGCTCTAAAAGCTCCGCAAGCCTGTCAGTAATTGTCTCTATGGATATCCGTCTGAAATCATATCTCTGACATCTGGATAAAATTGTTGCAGGTATCATGTGTGCCTCAGTGGTTGCCAATATAAAAATGACATATTCCGGCGGTTCCTCCAGGGTCTTTAAAAGCGCATTGAATGCACCCTTAGAAAGCATATGCACCTCATCTATTATATACACCAGATATCTGCCCTGTGTAGGCGAATACTGAACTGCGCCGTTAATTTGTCTGATGTTGTCAACACCGTTATTTGATGCCGCATCAATCTCAATCACATTCATAGAATTGCCTGCTGCTATCGCCTTGCAGCTTGCACATTCATTGCAGGGGCTTCCATCTACAGGATTCTCGCAGTTTACCGCCTTTGCCATCAGCTTTGCAATTGTAGTTTTTCCTGTTCCTCTGGTTCCGCAAAAAAGATACGCATGTCCTATTCTGTCATGCTTAATTTGATTTCTCAGAGTTGTAACTATGTGTTCCTGACCCTTGACCTCCTGAAATTCATCAGGACGCCACTTACGGTATAATGCCATATAGGACATACAGTGCCTTCTTTCTAAACCTATTTTCTGCCAAATCTGAATATCTGATCCAGCATCCTAAGTGTCCTGAAATTCCCCTTTGCGGTTATTTCTCCCGACATAAATCCCTTTTGGAACGTCTGTTTTCCCGCAAAAATTTTCCTCATAAGGGCAGTGCTGGTTTTAAGCTTTACGTCACCCTCCTGATCCTCACCGTACTCACATTTAAGCTCGGTTCCTGCATGAATAATAAGATTTTTCCCTGTATCTGAAATTATAATAACATACTTTGCGCTAAAATCCTTTTCGGGATGGAAATTTGTATAAAAGGCCTCTATAATGTCATCCTCATATATAATTTCTTCCTTAGGTTCTTCATCTCCCATCATCTGCTTGAACATGGCAGCAAGCTCCTCGATATCCTCTTTCTGCTTTTTAACATATCCGTCATCCGCCACAAATTTTGAGAGCTGCTCGCTTTCCTGTGGCGTAAGATTTATGCTGCTTTTCTTTATTATATTATTTTTTACCGCAATACTGCTCGTTGGAAGCTTGATGGCTTTTTTATTTATGCTTCTGTACAAATCCTCCGCTTTTTTCTCTATAACGCCTAAATATGCGGCATTGGATTCTATGTCCTCATGACTGTCAACATATAGTGCAAGTCCATGTAAAGGTATACCTCCCAAAACATCCCATGACTTTCTGAGTGACAACTCAACATCCTGCTCACCGTAAGCCGTAGCCACAACCACAGGCAGCATGTAAAGCTTGGATATTTTCCCCTTATCGCCATACAGCCAGCACATATCAAGAAACTGCTGCATGTAGCCGCCCATTCCAAACCACTCCACATTAGCCGCAAGTATAACTCCGTCACATTCCTTTAACGTGTTAGGCAGTGTAGCTATTCCGGCTTTATCCTCATACATATTATACCTTGTTACCTTTACGCGAAGCTCCTCAAGAACCTGTATAATTCTTTCTATAACAAATAATGTAGGGTCATCAAGAAGCCCCCGTCCTCCGTAGTATACATTGATATTCAAAACTTTCACCTCTCAAAACAATAAATCTGTTTTAATAAAAAACAATATATACTCTAATATAACAAAAATAGCCTTGTTAGTAAAGGCTATTTAACGAAGAATTCCTCATTGGCAAAGGCAATGATGTCTCCCTGCCTCAATTGCCTGTTCTCAAAAGCTGTAAGCCTTACCGAGTTTATAAATGTTCCATTTGTAGAGTTTTCATCCTGTATCCATATTCCGTTTTCACCTATAAAAACACATGCATGTACCCTGCTTATCTGATTTGTGGCAAGTCTGTAGTCCGTCTGCTTCCTTCCACGTCCTATAACGATTTTTTCTTTATAATCACTGAATCTTACAGGCTCAAGCAAACCGTTTGTAAGGGGCACAAGGCAGCTTATTTCATTATCGGGCGGTTCAACATACGGATTATCTGTATTATTTTCAACCTCAGCCTCACATAAAACCGCTTCTCTTAATTTTTCCATTGAAACTCCCGGATCCGTAATCATATCATATATCCCATACATATATACAAGACCTTCACTATCACGATGATCAAAGCCCTTCATTAAAATTTCCATCATACCCCTGAGCTGCTGCCTTATATCCGTATTATACTCAGGAACATAGATAATTCCTATACTTTTTGTATCAGCATTGTATGTCATATATCTTATATCTATTACAAGGTCGTTTGCAGAAAGCAGATACCCTTCCAATGAAAATATACACTCAAGCAGCTGCGCCATTATAAGCTTAAGCAGCATCCCGTCAAGTCTGAGCTTTAACAGCGCCCTTTCAAGTATATAATTGCCTGACGTTTTATATCTCAGCCATATCTCGCCGTCAAGCTCATATGACGTAGGGCGAAGCATGTAAGGTATGTTGTTTTCGTCTATCATACGGCTTTTATATCCTGCGGCTGAGGTTTTTAACAAGCTGATGCCATCAAGCTTCACATCCATATAATTATCCATGTCGCTACTCCTGAAAAATATCTCCATACATCTGCCACCTCCTTAATCGGGGAGTACATTTATCATATTCCGTCTTATATGTAATCTCTCTGCTTTTATAGTGTAACGGTTCTTTTATCCTTTTTGCGCAGCCAAAAACAAATCCATTTTCCTCGTATACCATCATCTGTTCATTTATATCATTCTCCGCACCGCCCGAATATGTGTATATAGCTGAATAGGACATTTCCTGCCTCTTAATGTCATTAACAGGTATAAGCAGAAGCATCACACAAAATATTGTTATAAATACCACAACCGGCATTACAAAGCACATTTCCACAGTAGTGCTTCCCGAATTATTATTTTTTATTTTCAAGATTAACCAGATACCTCCTCCCTATATATTGTATAATAGGCAATTGCAAAACTCCTTATGTTCAAAACATAGTTGTGAAATATAGACAAAATCATAAGCAAGGTGATTTGTCTATATTGAACAACGGACGTTGGCAAAAAAGGAGTTTCGCAATTACTAATTCCCCCCGCATCTCTGACAAGCTCCTATATGCTCCACCTCACAGAGCCTTACACGTTTTATGCTTCTTTTTAATCCGCTGCATGTTTTTCCCGAATGGTACCGGTCACCATATTCTGTAATATATACCGTCTGCCCGCATTCATCACCGCAAAATTCACAGGGCGAAAGGTTATTTTTTTCTGCCTGCTTTTTGCTCGTACATGAAATTGAAAGGGACAGGTGTGTACACGACCTTGTTGTATGGTACACCTCCATATTATCCGTCACATAAACGTATTTTTCGTTATCAGATTCCTCCCCCTCCTCATTCTGTTCCTTTAAATAACCGCAATATATGCGCTGCTTTAGCGTATAGCTTTTTTCATGTGAAAAATAATCAAAAAACGGAATATTACAATTTAATTTATATGTTACGGTAAGCTCCACGTCGTTTTCTTCTGTTTTAAAGCATGAGCCTGTAAAGCTCACACCTGAAACGCCGCCCTTAATGTATTTATCAACAAGCTTTGGATCATCAACATATTTTTTAAGCCTCGACTGCGCAAGCCACGTATTTCCCTCGCCTATATATCCATACTCTGCCATATACTCGGCAGTTTCCCATGCTGCCTCATAAACAATATTTTCTGCAAGCCTGCACATGGAAAATTCATATAGCGCAAGCATACCGAAAATAAATATCGGAAGAATGAGCGTAGCTTCAACAACTGTGTTTCCCTTGTTATTCATACGAACCTCACTTTTCATGGGGCTGTCGCAATAAGGAATTGTTTTCTTGACAGCTATGCATTTTAAACAAAGAAAGTGGAAGTTAAGTAACACGTTGAAGCGTTCTTTGTTTAAAATGTATAATAAAAAAGAATTGAAATCCTTATTGCGACAGCCCCTATCTGCATACTGATTGTCCCAACACCCTCTGCCTATATGGTTTGCACCCGGAGAGGCTTTATTTATTTTTGGCGTGACAGAGGATGCCGGGACAATCAGTATCCTCCGCTTTCCTTTATGTAATAACTCCTGCCGTCATAGGAAATTATAAATTCAGCCGTTAACCTGGTAGCGCCATTTGCAATATCAAAATCATCATCAACGATCCGTGCATTTACATTCATCAAATCAAGCATACGGCTATAGGTTTTGTCCATGTTCATGGAAAGCAATATCATCAGATAATCCTGATAACTCATTCCGCTGTCGCTGCCCTTTCCTTCACATACGCTTTCCCCAAGCCTGTCTATATCCGTTATCCAGCTTTCCTTACTTTTTGCAAAAGGAAGCTTTTTACCCTGAAGCAAAACTCTTGCGTCCGCCATTGCCTCTGCATAAGACCAACAGCCTGCGATAAGTGTTTTTATGACAGGTTCCGGAATCATTGTCACAATTGAAATAGATACTGCAATTTGCGTTACCCTTGCCATTTTTACCGTATCTCCTATAATATAAGAATAATTTATGGGAAATCTTATAAGCACTATTCTCTCTACCGCGCTCTCCAGGTTTTCCGCATCCGATTTTTTCCCGCAGGCAAGGTATTCCAGCTCATATTTTAAAACTGAGGTTTCGTTTACGGATGTGTCTGTGGCGCAGTTAAAAACATTAACTGCATAAACGGCTCCAATGCCTGACGAGGTAAGCTTATCCGCCCAGCTTTCATGCTTTTTTATATCCTCAAGCATATCATCGCAGTTATTAAAACGGGTATTTACCTTATATGCAAATGCTTCCGCTCCACTCTGTCTTTTTGAAAAGCACTCGGACGTATCAATGCAAGCCCCGCTTATTTCCATATCCGGCGGCTTGATGATGTTCAGGATTCCCACAATCCCTGCTCTTGTAGTGTATTTTCTTGGATCTTCCTCCTTATCATCCTGCGTCCCATTTCCATCTTGCGTTTCATTTCCTCCTTGCGTCTCATTTCCTCCTTGCGTCTCATTTCCGTCTTGCAACCCATTTCCATCTTGCAGCTCATCTTCATTTTTTGTCTCGCTTTCACTCTGCTGCTCTTTTTCCGTTTGAATCTGATTCTGACCTTCATAAACCGGATTTCCCCCTGCGTTATTTTCCTCTGCTCCGGTTATCTCTGTTTCGTTTTCCACCTGTCCCTGCGCCCTTATATCATCTGTCACAGCCTCCGGCAAAGTTCCGTCCGCCCCTTGTGTTTCATCAACTATTTTATCTATACCGTTTTCAATTGCCGCATATTTCAGATAATCCGCTATCTGCTCCTTAAGGGGCATACAATCCTCCTCGTATATGCACCGGAATGACGTTATGGCTGTCTGCTCTACCGTAATCTTCTCCCCCATTTTTTCGCGCATCACATTATGAAGCTTTTCCTCCAGATAAGCTTCTCCTCTCCCGCCGCAGTTTTTATCAAAGAGAAGAATATGATAATGCTCAAATATATATGTGTTGTATTCAGCTTTCATATCCGATATGGCGCCTTTTGCGCATATGACTGCTTTTTCTTTTACGGACAAATTCATTATTATTTTATTTACTGTAAACGAAACTAACAGCATACTGCTTATAATCAGACATAGAAACACAGTTATTTTTCCACTATTATTCATATTCTCCTCCCTTAAAACTTGCTTTCAGCATATGTTCCGATTTACTTTGTAAATCGAGAACTCTATGAGCTGACGCCGAGTCCCGGCGGCTTTGCCACCGGACATACTACATGTCAAGTTTTCATAAAAAATTTGACACAATCATAAACTGAATATTATGAATAAATTTCGCTTGCATCAGAATTGATTGAATTCCAGATATTCTTAACCAAAGACCTTATCTGTTTTTGAAATATGGCTACCATTGCTATAAGAACAACCATAATAAGTATTACTTCCACAACACCCATACCATCTTCGTTAATAATAAAATCTTTTATCATCACGTTTGTCCTCCTTCTTGTCCCGGCGGCTTTGCCACCGGACATATTCTACAGCATTTAAAGGCTTATCAAAACCGGAGTGATAATCATCAGCATTACAATCAAAAGCAACACAATCATTGGAAACAAGAGCTTTGTCGAAGCCTCCTCCCCCTTTCTCTTTGCATTTTCTTTTCTTATTTCCAAGGCAGCGGCAAGTTCATCCTCCATAAGCCCAAGCAAATCCTTTGTTCCTATTTTTAAGTTTCTGCTAAGCTGATGCATTAATCTTACATATGCATTAAGACCGATTCTTCGTCCTAAATCCTCATATACCATTGCTTCATCCAAACCCGAATCAATTTGATTAATTGCATACTCTAACTCCAAAACAAGCGGGTTTTCATTTTCACCTTCAGCTATCAGCTGCTTAATTCCCGACTTTACCGTCAAGCCTGCGCCCAGGGTAAGCCACAGACTATTTACAAACCACGGATAAAGATCCATCAGCCTTCTATCTCTATTCCTTGTGTTCTGTTTTAAGCCTGCCGCTTTCCCAAACGCTAATATAACGCAAAATAATGTTCCCAACAAAAATACGTAAACAGATGTATTGTTTTTTTCCTGTTCTAATGATATCTTCACTCCTGATAAATCCTTAGGAATGAGTATCTCCCTTTGGTTACGGTTTTTCTGCTCCAAATCGTAAAGCTCACTCTCTACAAGCCCGATTATTGTTGTTTCCTTCCTCCCTTCTATTCCAAGCCTGTATTCATGTGATGCCGAAAGCTCTCCATACTCAATAGATGCAGTCAGTGTTACAAAAGCCTTATCTGCTATTCCATCAATATTCACCTCTCCTGTTGAGGCTAGGATTTCAGGTGAATCTGACATCCATGTTATATCAAAGACTTTTTCCGGATTTTCCGGAATATGTATATCGCCCCTTATATGCAGTAAATCCTCATTATCACCCACAAGCTCTGCTTCAAAGTCACGAAAGAGCCTCTCGCTTTTTTCATAAAACTCCTCCACAGTGTATTCCATTGGCATGACGACAAGATTTACCAAGACTTCATCCTCCTCATAGGTCAGGCATACATCATATTCCCGTATCTGTCCGTTGTAATCATCCCTGTAAAGCACATTGCCAGCATCAACCACCCTTGTGCCTGCAATACCAAACAGCAGCGATATAACATTAAAGACCAGAAATGCGAAAAGGCATACTGCAATATTTTTCTTTATGAAGTTTTCCGACATGACTTTTACATCCTTGTCCGATACAATCTGAATTTTTCTTATATCGTGCTGAATCCTGACCGTATTTATTTTTTTCCGTGTCATGGAAAAAATACAATCCGCCATGGCATACAACACTTTTTTTATGCCCTTATATTTGCTGTAGTGCTTCCTGCTTATAATGGCAAGCATCACATACAAAAGCACTATAGTAATATTTATGTATATCATTTATTCACCCCTTCAGGTTATTTATTATTTTATCTATTGATATTGAAGTAAAAACAATTCCCACAAGGCATACAGTCATAAAAACATGTCCCCAGATCGTTTTATACAAAACGTCAATATATGACACGCCTGTAAGTCTCAGATACAGCATTATAAAAAACGGTATCACAGACATAATTTTTCCCTCAAGACGTTTCGAGGCAATCATTGTATTTATCTCCAGCTCCGTTGTGCTTTTTTCGGTCATGCTTCTCGCACACTGCCCTATGAGCCTTATGAGATTTCCTCCATATATCCCTGCGGTTTTGACAAGATATGCAAGCTCTTTTATCTCCTCAATATCGCTTTTATCCCCCAGCTCCTTAAGTCCCTGTTCCAGGCTTTTGCCGCACTTCATTCCATTTACTAAAAGCTTTAAGTCCTCCTTAAGCAGATTGTCCACAGCTTCATCCGGTTTTATTTCCAAAAGAACATATAAAAATGCATTTTCAATTGAATACCCTGCCTGAAGACTACCTGATACCCCCGATATTACATTTTTAAACTCCTCCTTTAACTGACGTTTTCTGCTTTCCACAAAATCTCTTTTAAGCTTCCTGTAAATGCAAACCAAATACGGAATTGTAAATACAGCTCCCCACAACGCATCATAAAACAACAATCCACATATAATTCCAACGGTTCCAAGATATAGAAACGTAAAAACATACCAGCCTGATTTGGGAATGTACGGTTTATATCTCACAGCATGCCTCCCTGTACATTTCAAGCTTCCCCGCGCTTTCAAGCTTACTTACATTTATAATGTCATTCATTTTTTTCAAAATCCCTTTAAGTCTTCCGTTTTCTTCTCCGGTTTCCACAAACTCGAAAAGTCTGTTTAAATTCACGTTACCCTCCGTCATACCATTCACCTCCTCTATACTAAGCACCCTTCTTGTTCCATCTCTCAGCCTTCCCAAATGAATAATAATATCCACTGTGGAAGCTATCTGACCTCTCACGGCGGAGATAGGAATATCCATGCCCATAAGCACCATTGTCTCAAGCCTGCTAATCATGTCCGCCGCCGAATTTGCATGTCCGGTGCTGAGGCTCCCGTCATGCCCTGTTCCCATAGCCGCAAGCATGTCTATTGCCGCCGCATCTCTCACCTCCCCCACAATAATTCTGTCGGGTCTCATTCTAAGGCTTGCTTTTATCAAATCACGTATCGTAACCGCATTTTCCCCCTCTAAATTTGCATTTTTTGCTTCAAGCCTTACAAGATTGCTCACTCCCTGAATTTGAAGCTCCGCCGAATCTTCAATTGTTATAATCCGCTCCCCCTTCGGAATGTAATTTGAAAGCGCATTTAAAAATGTTGTTTTTCCCGAACCGGTTCCCCCCGATATAAAAATGTTAAATCCGCTTTCAACAAGTATTTGGAGCAAAAAAGCCACACTTTTGTCAATACTTTCAAGCTCAATGAGCCTTTCCATGTCGACAGGCTTACTCGGAAATCTCCTTATTGTTATAATGGGACCGCACAATGAGACGGGATTCTGAACAATGTTGACCCTCGAACCATCCTTTAGTCTCGCATCAACAATAGGGCTTGACTCATTTATTCTTCTATTGCAGCCTGCCACAATCTGCTGCGCCACTGACCTTAACCTTTCCTCCGACTCAAAGCTCTTATCCGTTTTAATAAGATGTCCCGACTTTTCAATATAAATATTGTCCGGTCCGTTTACCATAATTTCAGTTATCTCATCATCCTCCAAAAGCTCAGTCAGAACATCAAGCCGCCTTAAGGAATTAAACAGCTCTATCCTAAGCTGTACCTTTTCCTTTAAAGGGATATATGTATTTGCGCTTTCCTCCAGTATACATTTATCTATGGTTCTGCCTATGTCCTCATCCATAATCTCCCCGCTCATATCTATGTCAGATATTATTCTTGCTTTAAGCTTTTCCTTAATTCCTGTTTCCATCAAGCTATATGGCTCCCTTCTCTATCATTTCCCTTATACTACCCTCCTCAAAATCCTTGTTTGAAAATGTAATGTATTTTATTTTTTCCTCAAGTCCTCTGTACCCATTTTTTTTGACAAAATCACTGAAATATAAAAGCTTCTTTTTGCTGTGTTCATCCGGAAGTGCGGGCACAATTACCCTGTCAAAAAGCTCCAATGTGTCAATTGAGGCAGGAGCTGTCACCCCCATGTCAAAAATCACTGCATTATAATGTGCTTTTTCAGATAAAATTTTCTTAAACCATTTAAAATTTTCGTCGGTAAGCCTCCTCTCCAGATAACATACCGTAGCTGTAAGACTGTCAAAATCCATAACCTCCCTTCCCTCACACCCATGGGATATATGCTCCAATATTTTTTCATTCATGCTTGCAAAATAATACAAAAACATTTCTCCGTCTTTTTGTGCCGCCTCACCCTTGCTGTCACTTGGAAAATCCTCAAGCCCCACATAAAGACTGTTTTCAAAATAGCGACATAAGCTTTTTGACAATGTTGTTTTTCCACATCGTCCTACAGGCGAATACACTGCAATCCATACGCCGTTTCCCCTTATACTGACGCTTTTTTGTCCCAAAAAATGAATGATGTGCTTTGCAATCCTTCCTGCACTCTGATATTTGAATATACGATCCTCTGCATTTTTTTGTTCACTAAGATACAATATAGGAACGCCGTTTTTTTCTTCGTGATTTTCACCGTCCAGAACAAGCAGATTTAAATCGTTTTGCCGGGTATATTCACTGACCGACTCCCACGTTGAAAAAACCGATGCCTTAAGCGGAATATCCTCATGGCAGTTAAAGTACTCCATAAGCTTTACGTTGTAATGGAAATCCGACCCATATATACCAATTTTATAAGAAAACATTACCTCCTCCTCTTTGAACGTCAGCCATTCCAAGCCTGCTTTCAGCATATATTCCGATTTACCTTGTAAATCGAGAATTCTGCGGGCTGACGCCATGTCAAGTTTTCATAAAAACCTGACACAATTTATAAATTTCCAGACAATAAACCCATGCATCAAAGAAAACAGACTCCACAAAGCAAAACGCTGACAAAAACAGGCATTGACATATGTATGCGTGTCCTTTCCCTTAAAACACCTCCCCTTCTTTTTATCACAAGCACAGCTCCGTATAGAGCAGCCGCCACAAAGGACACGGCGATAATATATATAATTTTCATATGTACAAATGTGGATAATGCCGCATAGAGCTTGATGTCGCCGGCTCCCAGAATGCCTGATACAAATAATACGAAAAGCGCAGCTATGGTAATTGCAGCCCAGAAAATACTTTTGCCTGCCTCCCCGAAGCCATACTGAATCAGACTGTATATCACTCCTGTCATGAACCCGAGGAGATTAAGTCTGTTTGGTATGCGGAACGTCTTAAAGTCAAATATGACTGCAGCACCCGCAAGCATTACAATAAAAATTAATTTTACTTCTATCACATCCCTTCCTTGTAAAACATTTTTTGTTGAATGGAACAAATTTCATTCGGCACTAAGAATTTTCCTATACAGAAACAAAGCACCTTTGACACTGGAAATTTTTCTATACAGAAACAAAGCACCTCTGGCATCAGGGAATTTCTTATACAGAAACAAGATGCCTTAAAAATAGTTCAATTTCAAATTGCAAATCCTTTAAAAAAATTGAAATACCAGAAATACAATTGAATATATGACCGTGAACTTAAGATAGCTGAATGCCATCTCTTGAACACAAGTAGACTATACCATAAGAACTTACGAAATGTAAAGCGACATTTTGTACAGAAAAAATGTACAATTTGTAAAGAAAAAATACGCTTTCACCTGTTTCAAACAAGTAAAAGCGTATTTGAATTATGTAAACCTTGTTTCTAAGCTTCCTTATAATTTACAATCTCATCAATAAGCTTTGGAAGCTGCTCCGCCATATCCTCATCAGAAAACTGGCAGGTGCCAACCTTTCTGTGACCGCCTCCGCCATATTTCAGCATGAGACTTCCCACATCAACATTTGAGGTTTTATTTATTATGCTGTAGCCCACGGCAGCCGAACAGCCCTTACCGCCCTTGCCGTTTACAATCCACACTGATATATTCTGCTCAGGATAAAGGCTGTATATGTAAAATCTGTTTCCGGTATATATGGGGTCAACGCCTCTTAAATCGGAAATAATTACATCCTTTTCAACCCTTGTATGCGCAAGAACCATCTCCTTAAATTTCTCAGTCTGCTCGTTGTAAACTTCTATCCTCTCAACAACATCAGGAAGCGCAAGTATCTCCTTGGTCGTCATGGTCCGGCATGCATCAATAAGCTCCTCCATCAGCTTGTAGTTTGGAATTGTGAAATTTCTCCATCTTCCAAGACCCGTCCGCGGGTCCATAAGAAAGCCTACCAGAATCCATCCCTGCGGATGAAGGACCTCATCTATGGTAAGATTTCCCGAGTCAACCTTATCAACCGCCTCCATCATATCATCAAACTGTGGAAATCTTTCCCTTCCGCCATAATACTCATATATGATACGCGCGCAGGAAGGCGTAATACGGCTTTCGCCCTTATATTTACCCTCAAGCTGATTTCTCTCATGCTCGCTTGAATGATGGTCAAACCACAAACCGCACCCCTCCACAAAAGGTACATTGGCAAGACAATCATTTTCATCAATCGGAATAAGCCCATCCTGCAAATCCTTCGGGTGGGCAAACAGCCAATGGTCTATTACGCCTGCCTCCTTCAGCAGCGCGCCACATGCTAAGCCGTCAAAATCTGAACGTGTAACTAATCTCATAATATATCCCCTTTACCCATAATTTTAATCAGACTTTTATGTAACCATGCTAATAATATAATATTTCCTGTTTTTTTTCAAGTCCCACAAAAATTTGACACAAACAAAATTTCACGCAAACGAACACACAACAATTTCACTCAGACAGAAGCATTACAGGATAAAACAGTAAGAAGCATTGCAAAAAAGCATTCATATTTTCCATATCCTGAAACATATAGTTTAACAAGCATTTTTCATACATATACTTAGAAATGAGCAAAACGCATTATTTCTAACATATATCTTATGCGGAGGTCACATTGCAAATTCTTCTCTACATATCAAAATATGCCATTCCGGTCATAATAGGCTATATTGTTTTTTATGGAATAGCACATAAGGTTCACGTGTATGAAGCCTTTCTGGACGGCGTCCGCGAGGGCTTTAAGCTTGTAATTGACATCGCCCCGACCCTTGTGGGGCTGCTTGTTGCTGTGGGAATATTCAGAAGCTCCGGGGGACTTGCCCTGCTTTGCAGCATTTTCAATCCCATTGCAGGTGCATTTGGCATACACCCTGAAATATTCCCCATTGCAATCGTGCGTCTTTTTTCCTCCTCTGCCGCCACGGGAATGGCTCTTGACATATTTAAAACCTACGGACCCGATTCGGTTATCGGAAACACGATATCCGTTCTTATGAGCAGCACGGAAACCATTTTTTATACAATGTCCGTGTACTTCCTCTCAGTTAAAATTACAAAAACCCGCTGGACGCTGGCAGGAGCCCTGCTTGCGTCGCTGGCGGGTATTGTAGTCAGTATCATTTTAGGTATTTACATGTAATGGCTCACATTCTATGGAGTTGTCGCACTCCGCTTAGTACATCATTGCCTGTATATCCGTTACTATACAGCCGTCAAAAAGCTCGTAATCATTTTCTTTATAGGTATCCGGATTATCATTGTATACCGCTGATGCATCCTCTCCCAGATACACTGAAAACGATACTCCGTCAAAAGATGCGTACAGCGTCACGCTGCCGCCGGCAATGGCATGACCGTTAAAATCATATCCTCCCGTCTTCATATCTCCCACGGTTTTACCGATGTACTCCTTAGCTTTATTATCATCCACAGAAACAACATCCATTGTCTCAATGGTTAAATCCCCTACATAGTCAGAGTAATCCTCACCAAACTCCATTGCATCAAGCTTTGCGCCAACATCTCCTGACAATGTAAATGTGTACTTTTCCATTTTATCCTCGTTTGATGCTGTAAACTGATAAGTACCGTTAAAGCCTGTATAGCCGTTTACCTTAGCTCCTGTTTCCTCAAATTCCTTAAAGGTCATGTCTATATAGTCAGAACCGCTATTTGCGCTGTCTCCCCCTGCGTTTCCGTCCTCTGCGGGACTTTCTGCTGTCGCCTCCACAGAAGCCTTTTCCGTGTCGTCCTCTTTTTTATCCTTTCCGCATCCCGCAAGACTTACCGCAACAAGCGTGCCAAGCAATAACCCTGTTAAAAATTTTTTCATAAAATGTCTCCCTTCCACTTTTGTGTGCCACCACATGAAACAAAACCTAATTCATTCAGTGGCAACACAATAATTAAACGAAGGATATATTAACACATATTTTAAAAAGTAAAAAACGTAAAATTCCTACGTTATCAGGTCAGAAAGGCTGTCCCGGAAATAACTCGCTTATTATGTCAAATTATAAAAAAATACACAGATTTTTCAAAATTGCATAATTTTTTTGTCCATTTTTATCATATATTACAAATTGCCAAATTAAATTAAATATCTTATAATGATATTGGTAATTTTAAACAAACGCATTTCGGTTATTCAAGTCAAAATCTGTATGTGGGGATGTATCAGAAGACTGTTATGAAATGACAGATATTTCAGAGGAGGTAAGCAATATGACATATTGGAATTTATCATTTGATGCAATTGCAATATTCTTTTTATTGCTTATTTTTGTGTGGTACTTCAGCGAAAAAAAGATACCGCTCCGCAGTCACCGGGTATTTTTATATCTTATTTTTCTTGTTTTAGCCGCAACGGGACTTGAAATTGCCTCAACCCTTATGGCTCGCAACATGAACGCTGCGGGATATGACGTATTTTATCTTACGCTGACCTTACAGACGCTTGCCATAAATCTGGTTCCCGTTACATTTTCTTATTATCTGTTGCTTCTGGCGCACATTAATTTAAACCGCCACAAGGCATTACGCGCATTATACATAATCTGCATGGGAACAGATGCAGCGGTTATTTTGCTGAATCCGTTTTTACATTGGGCATTTACATTTGAAAATGATATGTACAAGACTGCTCCGGCAGGATATGCACTCTACATAATAGATTTTATTACGATTTGCATATGTATAGCCACCATTGCTCGCTACAAGGAAAAATTTATGTTCCTGCGTATCATTCCGCTTGCCTTTAACATAGTATGCGGTCTGCTGGCATGTATGGCACAGATTGTTTTCTATTATCCTTTCCTTAACTGCGCCCTTGCCGCAATGTGCCTGACCCTGTTCCATTATCAGCAAAATTCCGGAACGGTTACGGACACGACAACCGATTTGTTCAACAGAAAATTTTTAGGTGAATATATTGAAAATAAATATTCCTACGGCAGTAAGAGCTTCGGTGTGATTATCGTAGCCCTTGATGATTTTAAATTTGTAAACAAAACCTACGGGGTTGAAACCGGCGACCATATGCTTTATCAGGTGGGACAGTTTCTTGAGTGCTGCGAACAGAACGCTCCCGTATTTCGTTTTGGCTCTGACCAGTTCTGTATTCTTTTTGACAACAAGGAGGATGAACTTAACACGCTTTCAGAGAAAATTCATGACAGGTTTAAGCATCCGTGGTATGACGAAAATCATGTGCCTATTATGATGTCTGCCTCCATAAGCTGCATCAACTGTCCTGAGGATGCCGGAAGCTACAGGGAGCTTATAGAGGTTATTGACTACTCCATGAGCATTTCAAAGAAAACAAGAAAAGGACTCATCACATTTGCAAGAACAGTAAATCTTGACAACATCAAACGGGATAAGGCAATTGAGCGCGCCGTTAAAATGGCAATGGCAAAGAATGAGCTTATGGTTTACTATCAACCTATATTTTCCGTTTCAAAGGGAGTTTATAATTCGGCGGAAGCCCTTGTGCGTCTGAAGGACGAGGAGCTTGGCTGGATTTCTCCTGAGGAGTTCATACCTATATCCGAGAAAAACGGACTGATTGTGGAGATGGGTGAAATTATTCTGGATAAGGTATGCCGTTTTATACGTGATTTCAAGCTGTCAGAAACCTCCGTGGAATACGTTGAGGTAAATATAAGTCCCGTTCAGCTTACCCATCCGGATTTTGCTGACCGGGTAAAGACAATAATAGAAAAATATGGGGTTTCACCTGAGCAGATAAATATGGAAATTACAGAAACTGCAACATTAAGCTCCGCTTCCATGGTTTTACAAAACATAAATAAGCTTATCGAATACGGCATTGCATTTTCACTTGATGATTTCGGCTCGGGCAACGCAAACATTTCCTACATAAATACCATGCCGTTTAAGATTATTAAAATTGACAAAAATCTTATATGGGATGCATTTACAAATGATACCGCAGGCATCACGCTTGAGTACACCATCAATATGCTGAATGCCCTGAAGCTCAATATTGTTGCCGAGGGCGTTGAAACAGAAGAAATGACAAATCAGCTCGCCGATTTCGGCTGTCATTACATGCAGGGCTGGTTTTACTCCAAGGCAATTCCTGCCGAGGATTTTATGAATGTTATATCCCGATAACGCTTAAACACAAGCCAAAACAGATAAGACACAAATATTCATAAATAATTAATATCATAAATAACTTAATATATACGGAAGGATTGAAAATATGCTGCTAATCGGCGAACAAATTTCCAAATACCGCAAGGCAATGCAGATGAATCAGGAGGAGTTTGCCACTAAAATCGGAGTAAGCAGGCAGGCAGTTTCCAAATGGGAAACTGACAGGTCATATCCTGATTTGGATAAGCTTGTTGATATTTGCGAGGTTTTTAATATAAGTATAAATGAGCTGTTATATGGAAAAGCTGCAACGGATGGGGATAGTTCCCAAAATACGGCTTCGGCAAATACAGCTTCCAAAAATATAGCAACAGCCCGGCATCTGCGGGGAAAACGCAGTTTTGCCGGACTTTATGTATGTACCGCCATTGTTTTAGCCATGCTTGCATTTTGCTGTACAGTTTTTGTGGTGCTTTTAACACGAAATATGTGGCAAAAGGATGAAGACATGGCAAAGATGGCAAGGGTGGAGCGGGTGTACCAGCAGTACACAAAAGCGGATATAAGTTTTTTTGACAGTGCTTCCCGCAAGGTACAGCAAACCGTATGGCTTGACATTGACGGAATACGTGACGGTGACTATGTGGAATGCTTTACTGATTCCGAGCAGACAGGAATTTATATCGATTATTATAAGCCTATACTTATTGTCCCCGGCGTACTTACACTGCTCTTTATGTTAATATTTATTTTGCTGTGCATGGAGCTTTTTAAGAAAAATCGGGAAAATAACTGGCACATTCTTGTAGAAAGTGAAGGAGAAAACATTGATGAAAAAGAATAAGGGATTTTTCATCCCATTCGGAGCTTTTGTTTTAATTGCAGTTTTCATCGGCCTCTGGTTCATGGGGCTTTTTTCATTTGCAAAGGATAACGGAAAAACCGCTACTTCCTCCGACGCCTCTGACTACTATTGGGAAATTGTATATCACGGCATGAAAATTTCTTCTGAAATTCCGGCGACGGTGTTATTTCACAAAACAGACTGCCTTAATATTCGTACGAAAAAAGATTATCTGATTCAGATTTCAACTGAAAACATTACGGCTTCCGATTTTTGGAATAACCGGGAGGATAAGGTTAAAAATCTGATAAATATGGGCTACAGAATTGAATGTGAGCCAAAGCAGCTTACGATAAATAACCGCACTTATATAAATTACATTGCGAGTATTCCCGATTCGGAGCGATGTCCCTTTGACAGATGCTATTCCTCTGTTTTCATCACGGATATTGATGAGGAAAACCGTTTTTTTGCCGTTGTATCATACGACGGTATCGACATGGAGAATGTGAGTAGCGACGAACGTGACAAGCTTTACAAGGATGCCGAAAACGTCCTGACCACTTTGCTGAACGATGCCGTCCCAACCGACAAGGCGGATGATGAAATCGGCACGTTACTTTTTCCTGATGATTACGGGACTGACAAAGAAACTATATTGTCTCAGGATGCTTTGTATGATAACGGTAAGATTTTAGTAAGATATTACCTGCCCGATAACGCATACTTTATATCAGATACAAATCTTAGTTCCGTAAAATCAAAGAACTATATGATAAAGGACACGGACTACTATGTCAGCGTAAGCATTGACTCAAATAAATGGTATAATGCCAAAGAAATGGCAGACGAACACCTGACGGCGGGCTTTACGAGAATTACCCACGAGGGCAGCATAACGGTCGGTGAGAAAACCTTTTATTATTATACATATTCCGTGGCATACCGTTCCAAGAAGAAAACAAAAATTATATATTATTTCGAAGCTTTTACCGATATGAATGACGGTAATATTTATAACATAAGCGGTCATTCCAATTCGGAGGATATCATGAACCCTGATTTTTATTACGGACTTATGGATATTTCTGAACCGTAAACCTATAGCAGAATGGCTTATTTACAAGGGTTGCTACTGCTGGTTGCCAATTTGCAACTGTTAATCTCTTACTATTTTTACATGCTTATGATAGCATTCGCATTATAGGTAAACAACTGCCTATTACATTTATATAGTAGGAGGAAATTAAATGAAGAAACTAAAAAAATTTGCGGCATCACTTGCACTGATTGGAATAATGTGCAGTGCAGCCGCATGCGGTGACGATGAAAGTGGTACGAAAACGGAGCGAACCACCGGGACAACAGAAGCCACATCCGAACCGACGACGGAGGGCAGAAAAACCACAGAAGCCACGGAGGATACTGCCAAGGATACGGAAGCTACAGAGGATAAGGAATCCGAGGCTTCCACAACAGCGCCGCCAATTACAGGGAACATAAACTTTTCAACCAATGACTGGACCACTCTGGAATTTGCATGGGACGGCGTAGTATACAATTTCCCTATGACATATCAGGATGTTGTCGATGCCGGCTTTACAATCGGTGAGGAATATACAAAAGAAACTCTGGACAGCTACGAATATACCACAAGCATATTTGCAGAAAATGCAGCAGGCGAAAGGATATATGTGCGCTTCAAGAATTTTACGGAGCAGGATGGAAGACCTTTGACAGACTGCGAAATTTATGGTTTCGGATTTGAGTTAGATGAGTACAGGGACGTAAATCCTTCTGTAACACTATGTAATGGTATTACATTCGGCATGACCGTAGATGAAGTTAAAGCTATAATGGGTGAGCCTGACTATTATTATTCAAGCGACGACCCTGATTTTGACCGCAAGGAGCTGGACTATTATACGGAAGACAGTTCACGCGACAATGAGCTCGAACTGGAATTTTATGATGGAATATTAGAGGAAATCACTATCGTAAATACCGATTAACAATCAGACAGTCCCCTGCCTTGCATTAAGCTCTTTCATTCTTTTATGCAAGGCGTTAAGGACTGCCTTTTTATTTCCCGACCATTTGGGGGCTATGAGTATTTTTTTTGGTCCATCCCCTGTAACCCTGTGAATAACAATTCGTTCATCTATATTCTGAAGACATCTTATTACTAAATCAATGTACTCCTCCTGTTCCAGGACACGAAAGCTTCCCTCCGCATAATCGCAGGCCAAATCCGTTCCCGAAAGAACATGAAGAAGCTGTAGCTTGATTCCGCACATAAAATTACTCTTTTTATATGTTATATTTTTTGTCTTACTGTCTGTCCCATAGCCGTGAACATCGGGAGGCTGAAAAGCTCCAATAGCCATTTTATTCAACTGCTTTACCGATAAATCGCTTACATATTTTACCGTCTCAAGCATCATTTCCTCAGTTTCCCCCGGCAGTCCCAATATAATGTGGGTTATAACGGGGATATTGATTTTATTCAGTCTTTGCACTGCCGCCTCATATACACTCAAGGGATATTTTCTCCTTATATATTCCGCCGTTTTTTCATGTATAGTCTGAAGTCCAAGCTCAATCCATATAAACTTATCTGAAAATTCTTTTTTAAGCTCCTCTAAAAGCGCAATAACTTCATCCCCAAGGCAGTCGGGTCTTGTAGCTATTGATATGCCTATAATCTGTTCCTGTTCCAAAGCCTCCGTATAAATACTCCTCAAATAATCCACATTTCCATATGTATTTGTGTATGCCTGAAAATATATTACAAACTTTTTCCCTGCCATCTTATCAAATCGGGCAAGTCCTGCCTCTATCTGACTGTTAATGTTATATTTGTCGGCAAAATCCCCGCTTCCACCTGCGCTGCAAAAAACACACCCACGGGCGTCAAGGCTTCCGTCCCGGTTCGGACATGTAAAGCCTGCGTCAACTGCAAGCTTATAGCACTTTTCACCATAGGTGTATTTAAAATATGCATCTAAAGAATAATACGGCTTTCCAAGCCAGTCAATATGTGTCATTATTGTTCCTCTTTTTCAATTTTCCCGTCAGCTATAATGATTTTTCTTTCCGCATACTCTGCAATGGCAGTGTCATGAGTAACAACAATAAGTGTCTTTCCATTTTCATGCAAGAGATTAAACATGTCCATGAGTTCCTTCGCGGTTGCGCCGTCCAGTGCGCCTGTAGGCTCATCTGCCAAAATATATCTGCATCAGGAAACCATTGCCCTTGCAATTGCCGTCCTCTGCTGCTCCCCTCCTGAAATCTGCTTGGGAAATTTTTCTGCTAATTGTTTTATTCCCAATTTCTCCATAGCATCATATATGATTTTCTTTTTATCCTTACCTTTATAATTTCTTGCATTTAATGGCAACTCAATATTTTCATACACTGTATACTGCTGCATAAGGGCATAATTTTGAAATACAAAGCTTATATTATCTTTTCTAAAAATATCAAGCTTATATCCGTTTAAACGGCTTATATCTTTTCCGTCAACAATGATTTTCCCTTCGGTAAGGGAATCCATGCCTCCTATTATATTAAGCAGCGTTGTCTTTCCTGAGCCTGATTTACCCATAATAGCAACAAATTCGCCATCGTTTATTTTCAGGCTTACATCATCTAACGCTGTTGTTTCGTACGAATCACCTTTATATATTTTCTTTACATGTTCAAGCTCTATCATTGCACAATCTCCCCCTCGGTTATTTTACAAGCTCATGTAATTTCCATTTATTAAACGCAGCAACAGGAAATATACTTATTACAAAGACCGATAAAATACAAAATACTGCCATATGCGGAATACAGGTAATCATTGCCTCATGAAATGCACCGATAAATTTATTATGGTTACGCATCCAATATACACAGGCAATCATTCCGGCAAGCAGACATTTATATATATTTTCAGTAATTACAATACCGGTAATCTCTCGTCTCGTAAATCCGTTTGCCAGCATTATTCCATAATCCGTCTTGCTGTTATACAAGGAAAGCATTGCCGACATCCCAATCGCTATTACAGCCGCCAGATAAACAATCACAGGAAAAAAGTATGCTTCGCCATTATCCCTCATGGATTTTTTTGCATATATATGAAAATCACTTTTTAAATCATATGTGTCCTCAAAATCCAAACCATATTCTTCCGCCAAACCCATAACCTTCCCGCTTACATCCTTATCCTTTGCCACATAATAAAAGGAATTCATGCCGTTATATATTTTTGTAATATCTTTGTTCAACAGATAATCATAATCCAGCAAAACGGCATTATTAAGGTTTATGCTGCTGTCACCTTTATTTTCAAAAAGCCACTCAGCATCTTTTTTCAGGACATTTTTAATAATATACTGTTCCCCTGATGAGGTCGTATAAATGCTTCCAACAGGATATCTGTCTGACATGGAAAAACCCACATATGCCTCTCCATATTTTTCATTATATTTAAAGCAAATATCTTCTCCGTCTATATCCTCCACACGGCATAGCGCTGATATATTATTTTGAATATACATCTCATCAAAATCATAATTCGGCAAAAATGCATACATGCCAAATTTTTCTATCCCCTCTATGCTGCCCATATGGTTATAAAAATCATAAAACCTGTTTAATTCGTCATTTGAAACCGGAGCAAACAGCATGTGATATTTGAGATAATATACATTTTCAGGCTTATCCTGAAGCAATCCTTCAGCCAATTTTTCCGGATAATGATAAAAGCCATATATTATAAAAGAATAAAACATTACCCCTATGGCAATCGCCATCATTACTGTAGTAAGCAAACTAATCTTTAGTTTTTTGAAATATTGTCCCATAGCATATCGACATATATTTTTCATCACGTCCTCACCTCACTCATAAGCTGTGCAGGTCTGTATTTTATCAGCTTTAAAAGAGGGGATATGCTTACAAGAAGCAAAGTAACAGCTCCAAAAATTACTTCCATAACAAATCTGTTATATATATCACTTATTTCCAAAACATATAATCCTGTGTCCAGATAGGAAAGAATCGCCAAAAACGCCTCTGATAAAACAATTGCAGCAAGCAGCATACATAACAGCTCATAGAATACCATTTTAAAGAGTTTTGCATTTGTATATCCAAAGGCTTTTCTTATTGCATACTCCTCTTTTCTTCGCATCATCCAAAGTTCAATAACAAAAAAAATCATAATAATACAAAAAATATATATAAGATTTGAAAATTGTTTATATACAGGATTTTTTACCGCCGTAGAGTATTTTTTATCAACTGAGCCATGACTCATGTAAAAAATGTATGTATCCGAGGGGCATTTATCAACATAATTGTTCATCAGCGTATACACATCCGCATTGACATCACTTTCATAATTAATTGTAAGTGTACTGCTCAAATAATAATTATAAAGGCTGTCCCTGACATTATTTCCAACACAATCATAAAACAGCAACACCTCATTATCTAAAATTCTGGAGTTTTGCGCTGAAACAAAGCCCGTTACAAGATATTCCTCATCCTCAATGTTAATATAATACTGCCCAGCGCGCCTATATGTATAATCCTTCTTATTTATTCCTAAAACGACACATAAATTGCCACTGTTAAGCACTTTCTCAGACGGGAAGCCTCCATAGACAAAATCATATTTAGGCATAGGTCCTGATAAATATATATCTGCGGATGCCATGCCATGCTGTTCATTAATATATGGCGCTATCTCTAATATATAAATGAGCGTATTGTTTTCCCCTTCAATATTTTTCAGGAGCGCATCTATATCATTATTCAGTATATCCTTATCAGGAATGTATCCAGCAACCGCCGGTACGACAGAAAAGCAGGCTCCTTCTTCAAAAGAACATTTCTTTATATCCGTTTCCTCGCCATCCTGACTGACATATGTACCCATACTGTAATGAAATGCTACAGAAGCGATACAAAATCCTATAATAAGAAAAAAAGTATTAAGCCTGTATCTGAGTTTTTTTTTCACTTTAATCCCAACCTATTCATCAATCTGGACCAGTTACTATCATATGTAGTTAATCTGATACTACCCATTGCACCGGTCGTATTATCCATTTTACTCAATTCAAATTTATAAAACCCATCCTTGAAATCAGAAAAATCATATTCATATATGCCGGTCTTTTCAATTTCCTCCTGAAAAATAACAGATGCATCTTTATCATTAAATGTATTCTCTGTCATATTATATAAATAATATATTTTAAATGTAAATGTCCCATCAAGCTCAGTACAATTAATACAAAACTCAAAAAAATCACAATCCTTTTTTTCTGCTATCAAAAAATTTCCCTTACCTTCATCTGCTTTTAATATAAAGCCAGACTCATTCCAACCCTCGCTTCTTTCATTTTTTTCCTTTGCCCAAGGAAACATATATATTATTAAAAACGTAACCGCTATAATAGCAATAAAAATACCTGCTATCAAAAAGCTTCTTATAATTTTTTTCCTCATATATTACCAACCCTGAAATTGTACAATGGACTGTGACAACGGCTCCAAATAATAGCCTTTTGCATCAACAGCCGCATGGGTTGTTCGTGTTCCATAAACTCCTGCGTGTGTTAGTGTGAGAGTAACTTTAGAATTTTGAGTTTTATATGATGAGCCGATTACATCCTGATTAATGTCATAAATCATAACAGAAACATAATTTTTATATGGATTTGCAGAGCCTGACGTCCAGCCTTTTCCATATGTTTTTTCACAATCTATATGACATGTTAATGTATATATATTATATTCTTTATATATTGTGTTGCTTCTGGCATAACTCACTACCGTAAATAGCATAAACATACAAAGTATAGTAGTAATTGTTGTAATTATTTTTCTTTTCATTTTATTTTCCCCCCAAGATTAAATTTTAGATACTTGCCAAATGCCTTGTTTTTAAAATATAGTTTCGCAACACCTATATTTTTATTGTAACATATTCCCTCATAACAGTCCAATAAAATATAAATGCACAAATGGTACTCGTAAAATCATACTTTTAAAAATTCACTTTTTGCCACATACCCACAGTATCCTGTCTGAAACAGACAGTTAAATAAAAAAGGATGTATTTTTACATGAATTATGATATACTCATAACACAACAAATGTTTTGCGATGGAAAAGGAGGAAATTTATGCAAAAAGAGAATTTATCTGCGGCAGCGGCATTGGAGAAGCTAAAAGAGGGAAACCAGCGTTATTTATCTGCTACGGCAAATACGGGAGACATATCCCAGCAAATTCGTCAGAAAACCTGTGACGAAGGACAAACTCCATATGCAATTATTGTTACCTGTTCTGATTCCAGAGTAATTCCGGAAAGTATTTTTATGGCGGGAATAGGTGAATTATTTGTTATTCGTGTAGCGGGCAACGTAATGGATAATCATCAGTTAGGAAGCGTGGAATATGCAGCCGGACATCTCGGTACAAAGCTGGTGGTTGTATTGGGACATGAACATTGCGGAGCCGTAGGTGCAGCAATGGGCAGTGAACCACACGGTTATGTCAAATACATCACAGATGAAATTCGCAAAGCAATCGGCGAGGAAAAGGATGAGAACCGCGCCTGCTGTTTAAATGTGCAAAGAAGTGTATCCCTTATTAAGGATAAGCTTGACATTACAGATGACAATAAAGACGGTGTGAAGGTGTGCGGAGCATTTTATCATATCGGCAGCGGCGCTGTTGAATTTTTAGATTAAAACCGTTTGAGGACAACAATACTTAAATTACAGTCGTACGAAACTTGCATAACAACAAAAAACACGCTTACATTCTTTGCAATCCATACCAAAAGTTTGGACTGCAAAGAACACAGGCGTGTTTTGCGTTTACCACTCATACCTATGAAGCTGACCCTCACTCTCAAGGCGCGGAAAGCCCTGCTGCCTTAGCGCCTCATACAAAACAACAGCCACGGAATTGGATAGATTAAGGGAACGCTCCTCCGGCATCATTGGAATACGCACACAGTTTTCCTTATTGGCAAGCAAAAGCTCCTCCGGTATGCCTGCGCTTTCCTTTCCAAACATTATGTATGCATCCTCCTCGTAGGAAACATCCGTATATTTCTGTTTTGATTTCGTGGTTGCCATATAAATTTTTGCGCCCTGATTTTTTTCAAGAAAATCCTCGAAATTGACATAGGTAGTCACATCAAGCTTGTGCCAGTAGTCAAGACCGGCGCGCTTAAGCATTTTATCGTTTATAAGAAAGCCCATCGGCTCAATCAGATGAAGCCTTGCGCCCGCCGCAACACAGGTACGTCCGATATTGCCTGTATTTGCGGGCATCTCCGGCTCCAATAAAACAATGTTCAGCACTTATTTATCCTCATTTTATTTGTTTCTAAACCTCTTTATAAAATTGTTCAGTCTTTCCATGGCTTCCTTTAATTCATCAATGGAGTATGCATAGGATATACGGATAAAGCCCTCCCCGCAGTCACCAAATGCAGTTCCCGGAACAACCGCAAGCTCCTCCTCCTCGAGAAGCCTTGTGGCAAATTCATCACTTGTAAGCCCAAATTCCTTTATGCACGGGAACATGTAAAAGGCGCCCTTCGGCTCAAAGCATGGAAGTCCCATCTCTTTAAATGTCGCAAGAAGGAAATGTCTTCTCTTGTCATAGGACTCCCTCATTCTTGCAATATCCTTATCTCCGTCCTTTATTGCAGAAATTGCGGCATACTGGCTTGTCGTAGGGGCGCACATAATTGCAAACTGATGTATTTTCGTCATCTGCTCTGCAATAAGCGCAGGGGCAAGGGCATATCCAAGCCTCCAGCCTGTCATTGCATAAGCCTTTGAAAATCCGTTTATAATTATGGTTCTCTCCTTCATGTCAGGCAGCGAACCGATTGTGCAATGCTCCTCCTCACCGTATGTAAGCTCGGAATATATCTCATCCGATATGACGATAATATCCTTTTCCTTGCATATGTCAGCGATAGGCTCAAGGTCTTTTCTTGTCATAATCGCTCCCGTAGGATTGCTTGGAAACGCAAGAATAAGCACCTTTGTCTTATCGGTAACGGCGGCAAGAAGCTCCTCCTTCGTGAGCCTGAATTCATTTTCATTTTTAAGCGGAATGCTAACGGGAACTCCGCCTGCAAGCTCCACACATGCAACGTAGGAAACGTAACACGGCTCAGGAACGATAACCTCGTCACCCGGATCAAGCATGGCGCGAAGGGCTATGTCTATGCCCTCGCTTCCTCCTACGGTGAGGAGCGCTTCCTTCCTGTAGTCATAATCCACATTATATTTTCTTTTATACCATTTGCATATTTCCTCCCGAAGCTCCAAAAGTCCCGAGTTGGAGGTGTAAAATGTCCTTCCCTTTTCAAGAGAATAAATTCCCTCCTCCCTTATGTGCCACGGAGTATCAAAGTCCGGCTCGCCAACGCCTAATGAAATGGCATTGGGCATCTCACTTACAATATCGAAAAATTTTCTTATGCCTGACGGCTTTATATTTACAACTGTTTTTGATAATGGATTTCTCATGGTGCAATAACCAACCTTTCATCCTGCTTTACTACGTCAAAAATTATACCGTGATCCTTATACTTCTTGAGTACAAAATGCGTGGAGGTACTTATAATCTGCTCCATCGTTGAAAGCTTCTCCGAAACAAACCGTGAAACCTCCTTAAGACTTGTCCCCTGAAGTATAACCGTAAAATCAAAGGCTCCCGCCATGAGATACACGGCGTTTACCTCCTCAAAGTTATATATTCTCTCGGCTATTCTGTCAAAGCCCTGTCCTCTCTGTGGCGTTACCTTAACCTCTATAAGCGCCGTCACCTTTTCCTCGGCAACCTTATCCCAGTCAATCATTGTGTGATAACCGCAGATAATTTTACCCTCCTCCATAGCCTTAATGTCAGCCGCCACCGCCGCCTCGTCAAGTCCAAGCATCTTGGCTATATCCGTTACGGTCATCTTACTGTCAGTTTCCAAAAGCTTTAAAATTTCAATATTCATGGCTTACCTCTTTTCATAAAATTTTATGTTATTTATTTTAATTTTTATGCAGACAACTATATATCAAGCCTTACACAGCTTCCAGCGCCTTATATCTCATGCCCTACACAGCTTCCGGCACCTTATATCTCATGCCCTACACAGCTTCCAGCACTTTATATATCTCATCAAAGGCGGGCGGCTGCAGATATCTTTCATCAACGCCTGCCATGACAACCCTTCCCTTATCCATTGTCACCTTACCGATAACCGCCGCAGGTATTTTATTTTCCAGAAGCCCTTTCACCGCCGGCTGACCGTCGGCAAAAACCCCAAGGAGCCCTCCCGTTCCGTCAAGCAGATAGGGATTTATGTTGAAATATTCGCATATCTCAACGGTTTCCTGTCTTATGGGGAGCTTACAGTTATCAATACGCATTCCTCTTTTTATAGCTGCTCCAAGCTGCCACAAGGCTCCGTAAACACCGCCCCACGATACGTCATGCATGCAGCAGACGTCATTTTCAGCCATAAGCTTCGCCGCAGCGTTAATGCTTACATCATCATTATATGAGAGAAAGCCGTCAATATAGCTTTCTGAAAAATGTTTTACAAGCTCAGCATATTTCCCCTCCGCAATAAGCCTTGCGCCTAAGCATCCGGCATATCCTGCCATGACTATGTCGTAATCCTTTTCTATTTTACGCCTGCCTGTATGATGTTTTTTATCATCATGTGCTTCTGCGTCCTCCCTGACAAGGCTATCCCTT
The DNA here is from genome assembly GCA_002493625.1 of Lachnospiraceae bacterium UBA7076. GTDB lineage: Bacteria > Bacillota > Clostridia > Lachnospirales > Lachnospiraceae > Coprococcus_C. The sequence continues at coordinate 83,206 of DKZK01000032.1, forward strand.
TGTCCATAGGCTGTAACACAAAAGCTTGCCCTTGCATATGCATGGGACACCTGAGAATGGCCTCCCATAATCTGAACATCATCTTTATCGGCAAGCACATTAAAGTATTTCATATAATCCTTTATATCCGGCTCCTGAACATGCACAGGCAAAAGAAACACAAGTCTTGCGCCGATTTTTTCTGCCCCTGACACAGACAGGTTATTAAACGCTTTAACCCATGCAATATAAGGGTTCTCCGCAACAGCCTCGGCGCATACAAAATTGCCCTCAACCCTTAACATGGCGAAATCATTCCCCACCGCTGCGCCGAAAATCACATGTTTATTTTTTTTGCTTATATGCTTTATAACTGAACGGGTAAGATAAAGCTCGCCAAGTGTGCCCTGCTCCATAACATTTTCGTCCTTCTTGAAAATTCACATAATGTATGCTATTCTTTTTAACAAGGCTTTAGGAAAGGCTTGTCACAAGCAGACCCACAACCATTGCAACTACAAGCACAATAACAATAACGGCAGATACGCGCCTCATTTTCTTTTTATTACTAAAGTCTATCATGATTTCACCTCCGAAAGGATAATTTTTATGGGAATAGGTTCTTACGCATTTATAATTATAATGACTACGTGCTTTCTTATCATGAGAGCCAACACTATATCAAACAGAAAGCGCACACAGGAAACGCAGGATTTCTGGTCCCGTGAAAACGAAGCAAATTCCGTTCGTCGTAAGGATATTTCAACTCTCGACTATGTGCAGATTCCTATTCAGACTCTGCCTGTAAATGAGCTTGATACATTTGGCATGTCAAAATATTCCAAAGAGCTTGCAAGACTTGCAAATGAAAAAATTATAAATCTTTCAAGCTATACAAACACCGATTTAAAGCTCATGTACGGTCCTGCAAATTTAAACGACCTTACAAAATATGACTTAAATTACACGGCTTTAATACGGCTTCTGGACAATATCGGCAAGGACCTTATAAGCTCCGGAAATGAGGATACCGCTGTCATATTTCTTGAATACGCCGTTTCCATCGGTTCTGATATCACCTCAACCTACACAGCCCTAGGAACGATATATCACTCAAAAAAGGAACCCGAAAAACTGAATCGGCTTATAGGCACCGCAGAAAAGTTAACGTCCCTGTCAGGCACCGGTATTGTTTCAAAATTAAAGGAGCTAAACATTGACGACACCAAAGCACCTTTCTTATAAAACTGTATATTTTCTACAACTCATATTTTGAAATCAGGGAGTTTCGCAGTTACCTAAAACACATTATCAAGTGTTTCATGTAACACAGTCATAATAACAAATCGACGTTTAAATATCAAGTACATGTGCCAAGCAGATAATTTATAAACTGCTGGGCGCACCGTCCCGAAATTCCGCCGTGGGACATTTCCCACTTATTTGCCTCAAGAAGAAGCTCCTCCTCCGTCATTTTAATTTCAGGATATTTTGCCGCAAGGGTTGTAACTATGTTGTTAAACTCCTTTTTGGACGGCTTGGAAAAGCTGATTGTCACTCCAAATCGGTTTACAAGTGAAAGCTTTTCCTGCATTGTATCTGATTGGTGAAGCTCCACGTTATAATCATTTCTGTCATTCCATGTTTCCTTGATGAGATGCCTCCTGTTTGAGGTGGCATATATAAGTACGTTGTCAGGCTTTGTCTCAAGCCCGCCCTCGATAACAGCCTTTAAATATTTGTATTCTATCTCAAATTCCTCAAAGGACAAATCATCCATATATATAATAAATTTGTAATTCCTGTTTTTTATGTGCGATATAATTGCAGATAAATCCTTAAACTGATGCTTGTAAAGCTCAATCATCCTAAGCCCCTGTCCATAATACTGATTGATAATCGCTTTTATGCAGGTGGATTTACCGGTACCGCTGTCGCCAAACAAAAGCGCATTGTTTGCCCTTTTTCCCGCCACAAACGCCTCCGTGTTATCTACAAGCTTCTTTTTCTGTATCTCATAGCCGACCAGATCGTCAAGGGTTACATATTCCGTGTTATTGATTGCAAGAAACTCTACGGGCTGTCCCTCCTCGTGCTTTATTCTGAAAGCCTTGTTAAGCCCGAACATTCCCACACCGTATTCTGCATAAAAATCCGTCATGATTTCAAATATTTCATCAACGGTTTCGGCAGCGGCTACCCTGTCGCTTATATCGCGCACTCTTTCGCTTACGTTTTTATTGTACATCTGCTCCTTTTTGTGCAGGGATTTGTAATTGGTAATCGTTGAAAAGCAGTCTATGCCAAGCTCCTTTTCAAGTCCGGTAAAATCATAGTGAAACAGCTTCATGAATATCTCGTAATCATTTTTTGCAAAGCCGTTTACGGAGCCGTCCCCGGCTCCCACCTTCTCACACGTCAATGTAAAGGAATTTTCATTCGTTATAAGAATATAAGCAAGGTAATCCTGCCAGAGATTTTTATCAAAGCCATAGCTTGTCGCAAGATCCAGAAGCCTTTTTATCTGCTGGTATATTCTGCTTATTATTTCCTCGGTATTACTGTTTCCTGAAGCATTGTCCTGAATAATTGCCGCAAGCTCCTTTAATATGCTTCCGTCTCCTAAATCCCTGTATAATACAAGCTTCGGTATTTCCCTATACATCCTTCTCCTCCTGTTCCCCGCATTTCTGCTCTCCGGATTTCTCTTTCTCGGATTTTCTTTCCTTCGCTTCCCGCTCCTTCGTCTTTCCTTCCTCAGCCTGCTGCTCCTTAGCTTCCTGCTCCCTTGCCTTTTCTCTTGCCTTTCTTGCGAAAAGCCTCCGTCTGCCCTCCATAAGAGGCATAGCTTCATCAGGAACAAGCTTTTTATCCACGTCGATTTCCTTCTTTTTAAGCTTTCTGTATATTATGCTTCTGGCATACGCATATAAAACGGAAACAAGAGGGATAAATATAACCATTCCCGCAACTCCCATTAAATCTCCGCCCACAAGCACCGCAAGAAGCACCCATATAGCAGAAAGACCTATGTCACCGCCTACAAGCTTTGGATATATAAAATAATTTTCTATAAACTGCAATACAAAGAATAAGACGATAAACCATATTACATAATGCGGCTGCTCAATCAGTATAAGAAAGGAGCCTATAAACAGTCCTATAAATGCGCCGAATATAGGTATAAGCGCCGTAAATGCAATAAGCACGCCGATTGTAAGAGGATACGGCATTCCGATTATCGCCATTACAACGGCAAACATTGTTCCAAGTATAATTCCCTCTCTGAACTGACTTGTAAAAAATTTGGCAAAGGTTGTGTTTGCTATTTTTCCAAACACCATAAGCTCGTCCGCCGTATTTTCCTTAAAAACAGAATAGCAGAGCATCTTTGCCTGCTTCCCAAGCCTTTCCTTCTGTGAAAGAATATAAATGGAAAACACAAGTCCGATAAATATATTTACAACCGTACCGATTACTGATGAAAAAACCGTATATGTTGTCTCCATAATGGTGGAGCCGTTATCCTTAACCATACTTCCTATTCGGTCCCATTTTATTTCTATATTATTAAGCTCATCCACGATCTGCTTTGCAATATCGGGATGCTTTGACAAAATCCTCTGTATCCATGCCTGAAGGTCATTTATAACCTCCTCTATCTTTGTTCCTAAGCTGCCGATTGTCTTCCCCACCTCCGGCACAACCACAAACATAACAAGTACAACCACAAGAATTGCAAGCAGATATGCAATAGCCATGCTTATAGCTCTCCTGTATTTATAGAACCTGCCATTTTCATTTTTAAAAAGGGATTTTTCTATGCTGCTCATAGGAATGTTTATTATGAAGGCTATGCCGCAGCCTATCAGAAACGGCATTATCATTGAAATACCTTTTCCGATTATGCCCCATATAACACTTATGTGATTTATAAGGTATATAAAAATAACCGTAAATGTTATTATGCTAAGTATCATCTGAATGTTTCTTTTTTTCTCACTCATTATATTTCCTTCCTTTTAGTCAACTTACTATTTTATAGAGTACCACTTTTTTCCGGTTTGGCAAGAGTTTATTTCATATACTACTTTAAAATCCACAAAAAATATAGTAAATTAATAATATTATAAACTTTTTTTCGGAGGATAAAGCATATGGCTACCATTTCAGTATGTATGATAGTTAAAAATGAGGAACACAGGCTGGCAGGATGCCTTGACAGCCTTACATGTATTGCTGACGAAATTATAATCGTAGACACGGGCTCCATGGACGACACAAAGGAAATTGCCGCAAAATACACGGATAAAATATATGACTTCAAATGGATAGATGATTTTGCCGCAGCAAGAAATTTTGCATTTTCCAAGGCAGGCTGCGACTATATATACTCGGCTGATGCGGACGAGCTTATTGACGAGGCAAACCAGTTTCGGTTCAAACAGCTCAAGGAGCTTATGCTCCCCGAAATTGACATTGTACAGATGAAGTATATAAATATGATGGAAACAAACACCGCCTACAACTCAAAGCTTGAGCTGCGCCCCAAATTATATAAACGCCTCCGCACATTCACATGGATTGACCCCATACATGAAACAGTCCTGCTTGACCCCGTTATATATGACAGCGAAATAGAAATACAGCATATGGCGGAGGGCAATCATGCAAAACGTGACATAAAGGTACTTCTTAAGACTTATGACTCAGGAAAAGTCTTTTCCAAAAAGCTTCACGGCATGTATGCAAAGGAGCTTTTTATCGCCGGAGACGATAACGACTTTTTAAATGCAAAGCATGTGTTTGAGGAAACAATAAAGGAGGAGTTCCGTTCTCCGGATGAAAGAAAGGAGGCTGCATGTGTCCTTGCCCACTGTTACCGCCTTGAAAATAATTCTGACGAGTTTTTCAAGCTCTGTCTCAAGGATATAGCTACAACGCCCTGCGCGGAAATCTGCATGGAGCTTGGAGAATATTTTTATGCAAAATATGACTACGAGGAGGCCTGCATATGGTTTCAGAATGCCGCAACAGAGACGGAAAGCATTATTTCCATCCGGACCTCAGGCGACCTTCCCTTAAGAAGGCTCTCCGACTGCTATAACAGACTTGCAATGAAATACGAAAAAACGGACAGGGAAGCCTCCCGCAAATATATAATGGAAAGTGAAAGATTAAGCATTGCCGCAGATGCATGGGAGCTGCCGTCAGAGCTTATGTAGCAAATTTCCGACATTATCCGACCTTATAATCATTGTATTTTACTTTTAGCGTTTTTTGTAATGTGGTATTATTTTACTATATATAAATAGTATGGTTTTTGTTATAGTATGTACAAATAATTTTGCCGAATAATTTTACATACTAAATTTATTTGTATTTAAGGAGATTAACATCATGGGAAGAAAAGCCTCCAAAGCAACCGATAACATATATTATATGTCACGTATAAAGGCAGCATCGGAAAATGATGCATATTCGAGCCGTGAAAAGGCTGCGCAGAAGCTGGGGATAGAGCGAAGCCGTCTTGCGCGGATTGAACTTGACCAGATTGACCCATATGCGGAAGAAATTGATATAATGGCAACCGCCTACAATGCTCCGCATCTTTGCACCGATTACTGTGACAATGTATGCCCTATCGGCATACGCAGGCTGGAGGAGCAGGCAAGGCACACCGAAAAGGATTCCATTGAACGCCTTGTACTTAAATTTATAAGCTCCAGCCACTCCATGCATGAGCTTTCAAAAATACTTGTGAATATAACGCAGGACGGTGTGATTGACAAAACGGAAATCCATGACCTTCAGGATGTCTTTAAGGCTATGGACTCTGTATCTGAAAATATAGAAGCCATAAAATTCTGGGTTATGAATGACCCTGCTTTAAAGGGATTTTTTAATGAGACAACTGAATAATTATATATTCTTTGAAAACTCATATATTTCCCTTTTCGGCACCCCTCTGTCCACGGCTACCCGTTTGACAGCCTCCTTTTTATCCATTCCATCAGACATATACATTTTTATATGCTCCGTTATATCAACACTGTCCCACCTTGCAGCGTTTTCCTTTGCTATCTCCTCATGGGTCCTTCCCTTTATAACAAGCATATATTCGCCCCTCGGCTCATTTAACTTAAAATATGTCTCCGCTTCAGATATTGTTGTCATGAAAAATGTCTCATGCTTTTTTGTAAGCTCCTTACAAACGGTAAGCGCCCTGTCTCCAAGAGCATCCTTGAGCTCTGTCAGGGTTTTTACAAGCCTGTGAGGGGCTTCGTATATTATTATGGTTCTTGTTTCCTTCACAAGCTCATCAAGCACTGCACGTCTTTCCTTTTTATCCGCAGGTAAAAATGCCTCAAATGAAAATCTCCTTGTGGGCTGACCCGATGCAATAAGCCCGTTTATCGCAGCACACGCGCCGGGTATTGGAACAACCGTTATTCCTGCCTCATAGCATTTTTTTACAAGCTCCTCCCCTGGGTCTGATATACCCGGAGTTCCCGCATCCGTTATGAGGGCAATATCATTTCCTGCCTCAAGCTTTGCCACAAGCTCCTCCGCCTTCTCATATTTATTGTGCTCATGGTAGCTTGTAATTGGGGTTTTTATTTCAAAATGGTTTAAGAGCTTTATGCTGTTCCTTGTGTCCTCTGCGGCAATAAGGTCAGCCTCCTTAAGCGTCCTTACCGCCCTGTAGGTCATATCCTCCAGATTGCCTATTGGCGTCGCCACCATATACAATATACCCATATTTTCTCCTATTCTGAATATCGGTCATTCCGTTAAACTCAACTCCCGACATTCTGTTATGCTTAATGCTCATACCGTTTTAAAAGCTCGTCGGTATATCCGCCCCCATCATTATAAACCACAAGGGTCGGTTCAACCTTTATCATTGGCCTTCCGCCCTTCACTGCCTCTATAAGCACCATATTGGGCTCCTTTTCCATATAGGGCTGAATCAGGCACATTCTTTTCGGTTCAAGTCTGTGAACCTTTAGCACATCAAATATTTCGGCAAGCCGGAAGGGCTTATGTATCATTGCAAATGTACCGCCATCCTTCAGAAGATAGGAGGCTGCCCTTACCACATCTTCAAGTGTTGCAAGTATTTCATGCCTTGCTATGTTCATGGGCGAGTTTTCATTTTCCAGTCCGTGATTTCCGCTTATATAAGGCGGATTTGAAGTTACCGCATCAAAAGAGGCTGTCTTGTATAAGGCAGCCACATTTTTTATATCTCCATGCACAATATCTATTTTATCAGCAAGTCCATTTAAACCCACGCTTCTTGCCGCCATATCGGCGCTGTATTCCTGAATTTCCAGCCCCGTAAAATGTGCGCCTTTTCCCTGAGCCTCCATAAGCATGGGAATCACGCCTGTTCCAGTACCTAAATCAATAACATTTCCCTTCGCCTTTCCCGAAGCAAAATCTGCCAGAAGGACAGCATCCATGCCAAAGCAGAAGGTGGAAGGGTTTTGTATAATTCTGTAGCCCCTGCACTGAAGATCGTCTATGCGTTCCCCATCCTTTAATATATCCTTATCTGCCTTAAAGCTTATGCCTTCCCTGCTTTGTTCTTCGTTACTCATCATCCAGCTTTGATTTTCCTTCCTTGCGTTCAAGCGCCTCAAGCATCTGAAGTTCATTATCACTTATGCTTGTATCATTTCTTCTGCGCTTCGGCTTGAACTTCAAATCCTCTATTTTGTACTCCTCAATTTCCTTTGTGTCATCCTCAAGGGTTACGATAAGCTTAACCTTCTGCCTTAATACATTGACGGAAGCCACCTCGCCCTTTTTACCGTCCACCGTCTTAACAAAATCGCCGACGTTTGGAAGCTTGTCATTCAGATACTCATAAGTATCCTCCTCATGCTTTAAGCAGCACATAAGCCTTCCGCATACACCTGAAATCTTGGTAGGGTTAAGGGACAGGTTCTGCTCCTTTGCCATCTTAATGGAAACAGGAACAAACTCTGAAAGATGCTTGTGGCAGCAAAGCTCGCGTCCGCATATTCCGATGCCGCCCACTATCTTTGTCTCGTCTCTTACTCCAATCTGCCTCAGCTCTATCCTCGTCTTAAACACTGCAGCCAGATCCTTGACAAGCTCACGGAAATCAATTCTGCCGTCTGCCGTAAAGTAAAACAAGACCTTATTATTGTCAAAGGTATACTCAGCATCAATAAGCTTCATTTCAAGATTATGCTTTTTAATTTTTTCAAGGCAAATGTCATATGCCTTTCTGCTCTTTTCTTTATTTTCAAGGTATTTTGCCGCATCATTTTCATCGGCAAGCCTTATGATTGACTTGAGCGGGGAAGACATTTTGGTTTCATCTATCTCCCTTATGCCAAGAACAACCTTTCCATATTCCACGCCCCTTGCCGTCTCCACAATAACATGCTTCCCCGGCTCCACTCTGTAATTGAGCGGGCTGAAAAAATATATTTTACCGTTTTCCCTGAAACGGACACCTATTACTTCCTTCATTCTTTTAATTCTCCTTTAAGGTGAGCAGTAAAAGCTCCATTGTTACGTCAAAATTGGCATGCACAGCCAATCTTTCCTTTGCCCTTGTAATGGCGTCTATTTTATCCTCTATATCCTGAAAAGACATGAGGCCTGCCTGCACCTTCATAGTGGAATACTCCTGCTTGAACAGGAGCTTGTCTATGTTACCCGTAACCTTAAGCATAAGCACATCCCTGTACCACATCATCATCAAATCCATGTAATCATCTATGGAAAGCTTGAATTTTTCTATGTGTGAAACAGCCGTAGTCAAATCATCCACATCAAGCTCATGTATTTTTTTTAGTACACTTACCACAGAGTCAACAATTGCGCTGTACTCCTCGTTTTTGGCAAGCTTAATTGCTTTTCCTAAATTCCCCTGCGCAAAATCAAGGCAGAAATATGCCCTGTCCTCAGTAAGCCCAAGCTCCTTTACGAGATATTCAAGCATATCGCGCTCCCTTACAGGCTTTGTATTTAAAACCATGCATCTTGAACATACTGTAGGGAGCAGCTTATCAATATTGGAGGTAATCAGAATAATAATTCCGTACTCCGGAGGCTCCTCTATGGTTTTTAAAAGCGCATTCTGCGCCTGCTCATTCATAAGCTGCGCATCCGGCACAATGTAAATTTTGTATTTACCCTTATATGGCTTTATACCTATGGAATCTACAATCTGCTGTCTTATCTCATTCACGGAAAGCACATCCGTTTTTTCGTGGGTAACGGTTATAATATCAGGGTGGTTCATGTTAAGGGCCTGAATACATGACTGGCATTTGCCGCATGGCTCAGTTGCGCCCTCCTCACATTGAAGCGTCCTGGCAAATGCTCTTGCAAGCATCTTTTTGCCACTGTCAGCCTCACCGTTTATAATATAAGCATGACTTATGTTTCCGGTCTCTATGCTGCCCTTAAAGTGCCTGATTATGTCTTCGTGCCCAACTATATTTTTGAAATTCATAAGCCACACCTCTTTCTTTTAAATTTCATGTCGACAATTACGTGGAAATATCAATCAGCATTCCTCTTATGTCATCAATTTTACCAAGAATTGCAAGATTATCCTTCTCCTCCTTCAGAAGCTCCTCCGCAAGCTCATCAAGGTTTTTGTCGACCTGACGGATTATACCGTATACTCTGTGCCTTCCCCTTCTATCCAGAAAATTCTCTCTTGAAAACTCATGGGAACGGGAAACCACCTCATTCATAAATTCCTTTACTGAGGAACGATATTTTTTCATATCCTTTATGTCCATGTGCTTTGCTATCTTAGCACCCTGTTCCTCAATATCCTTCATAAGGGAAGAAAGCTTTTCCTGAAGCTTATCCTCCTCTATATTTTTAATAAGGGTAAATTTGAAATCCTCGCCCTTGGCAACATCACGCTTAGGCGCTTCCATCTGTGTAAGCTGCTTAAGCTGGTCAACCTTTATATCCATATTTACCCCTCCTCTCTATATATGCTAACATATATATCGTCTGATTTTATAAAACAAATGACATAATCTCATCCATAAAATAATTATAGCACCTGTAAAATATTTTTTCCACCTATTATAATAATTCTTCAAGCTTTGCCAAAATAAGCTTATGTATTTCCTCCACAGGCAGCGTTGCATCTATTGTGTAAATTCGCTCGGGAGACATTTTTGCAAGCTGTCTGTACCCTTCGGCTACCTTCTCATGGAACTCCGCTTTTTCAAGCTCCATTCTGTCAAGCTCCGCCTGATTTTTCTTTCGCATTATGCCGACAGAAGCAGGCAAATCAAGATGTATTGTGATCTGAGGCATCATATCCTGTATGGCAAACTCATTTATTTTATATATGTTTTCCACACCAAGTCCTCTTGCCATTCCCTGATATACCGCAGAGGAATCAACAAACCTGTCGCTTATGACTGCCTTTCCGGCAGAAATTGCAGGCTTTATAACCTCAGCAACAAGCTGCGCTCTCGCAGAGGCATATAAAAGCGCTTCCGTCATGTAATCCATTTCCAAATTTGACCTGTCGAGTATAATGCTTCTTATGGCCTCGCTTATTTTTGTCCCGCCGGGCTCCCTTGTTATAAGTATTTCATAGCCTATTTTTTCTAAATAAGCTTTCAGAAGCTCTATCTGTGTTGTTTTTCCTGCGCCGTCAGGGCCTTCCATTGATATAAAAATTCCAGCCATGAAATTTACCTCATAAATTACTATTGTTTTATGTTGATTTTGTGTTATACTTGTCTATGGATTTTACCAAATGTATGGAGACGTATCGAAGTGGTCATAACGGGGCTGACTCGAAATCAGTTTGCCGGGCAACCGGCACGCGGGTTCGAATCCCGCCGTCTCCGTTCTTTTAACCTTGCTTTTGCATTATCTTTTATAGCATATTTTCAATCATCTTCATTACAGCTTTACCAAACTCCTCAGAAAGCTCCTGTGCGTTTTCAAGGCTTGTACCTACCACACCATAGTAAAATTTAATTTTAGGCTCCGTTCCTGATGGTCTTACACAAAGCCACGCCTCGTCTGCCAGGTCATAATATACTACATTTGACTTAGGAAGTCCGGTAGGAAGCACTGTTTTTGTCTTCATATTTATGGATGTGTCATTGTCATAATTTCTCGCCCACAGCACTTCATGCCCTGCTATTTCCTTCGGAGTATTGTTTTTCAGTATCTCCATAATGCTCTTTATCTTCTCAAGTCCGTCAACACCCTTTAATGTCACTGTTTTTATATCATCAACATGATATCCATAGGCGCCATACATCGCTATCATGGCATCCCAGAGCGTCATGTCTTTTGACCTGTAATATGCCGCTGCCTCACAGAGCGCCATAGTTGCCACTATGGCATCCTTGTCCCTTGCATGCGTTCCTATCAGACATCCATAGCTTTCCTCAAAGCCAAAAAGATAAGTTCCCTTGCCCTTTTGCTCAAAGCCCAATATCTGCTGCCCGATAAATTTAAAGCCCGTAAGCACTTCTATAACTTCAACGCCATAATGCTTTGCAACGGAATTTGCAAGGTTTGTTGTAACAATTGTCTTTATAAGAACTCCATCCTCAGGCAGCCCCCTTGTTGCCTTTATCTGTCCAAGCTCATAATCAGCAAGAAGACTTCCCGACATGTTTCCCGTAAGGCAGTGATATTCACCCTCCTTATCCTTAACATAAACCCCAAGCCTGTCAGCGTCAGGGTCAGTTGCCAGCACAAGGTCAGCATCCTTTTCCTTTGCAAGCTTAAGCGCAAGCTCAAACGCCTCGGCAGCCTCCGGATTCGGATAGCTTACGGTCGGAAATTCGCCGTCAGGCATTTCCTGCTCCGGAACAACATAAACATTTTCAAAGCCCAGCTCACGAAGTATTCTTCTTGCAGGAATATTTCCCGTTCCGTGAAGGGGCGTATATACTATCTTAAGCTCACTGCCGTATTTATCTATACAGTCCTGATGTATGACAAGCTTTTTAAGCTCAGCAATATATGCGTCGTCGACCTCTTTTCCGACAATCTCATATAAATCCTCATGTATCGCCTCCTGCTTAGGCATGGTTTTTGCATCCTGGACGGAAATTATCTTAACCTCTTTCATAATACCTGCATCGTGAGGCGGAGTTATCTGCGCGCCATCCTCCCAATATACCTTATATCCGTTATATTCAGGAGGATTGTGGCTTGCAGTTATATTTATGCCTGCGGTGCATCCGAAATATCTTACGGCAAACGAAAGCTCCGGTGTAGGTCTTAATGATTCAAATACATATGCTTTTATTCCATTTGCAGCAAGGCACAGCGCTGCCACATCAGCAAACTCAGGAGAACATCTTCTTGAATCAAAGGCTATAACAACACCCTTTGACTGTTTTTTCCTGCGGATAATATAATTTGCAAGACCCTGTGTAGCCTTTGCCACCACATAGTCGTTCATTCTGTTTGTTCCGGCTCCGATAATACCTCTGAGTCCAGCCGTTCCAAACTCCAGATCCGCATAAAAACGCTCTTTTATTTCTCTATCGTCATCCTTTATTGCAAGTAACTCCTGTCTCGTTTCCTCACTGAAAAATGGATTGGTTGTCCACTCCTCATATACTTTCATGTAGTCCATGATGTGCCTCCTTAAATTTATTGAATCGTGTCAAGAACTGATGTAAGCGCTGAAAAATTATATTCATCATCCTTGCCATCATCATTTGCCTGTATTGTATAACTTTTTATCAGATACCCTGATTTATAAAGGGTTATCGTATGCGTGCCAACTGTTTTCGGAAAAGATACGGGCGCCGTTCCCACATACTCACCGTCCAGATATACTCCCACTCCTTCAGGCGTTTTTACGGAAATGACATTATCCGTTTTTTTATCATCCGTGGAGCTGTCAGGTTTCTTTTTATCCTCTGTCGTTGTGGAACTGTCATCCGTTGTGCCGGGAGCTTCCGTAGTATCATCCGTTGACTCAGTATCCTCTGTAGTATCATCCTTGTTGTCATCAGCTTTTTTAAGCTTTATATTATAGGTTTTCACCGGCTCAGATATTTTAAAGCTTCCTCTGAATGTATTATATCCCTCTGCCTCTACCCTTAAGCTGTAGTTTCCATATAAATTGTAATATACATGATCCTCGTCAAGCTTACCGTTTATATATACCTTAGCGTCTGCCGGCGTGACATTTATGGTAACCGTACCCGTAGGCACTGCAATTGTGCTTATGTCTACTCTTGTTTCATCGCCCTTTACGACGGTAATGTTTTTTGTATTGCTGTAACCATTTTTTGTTATTCTTAAGACATAATTTCCTTCCTTCACCGCAACAAGCATTTCACTTGTAACGGGGACTATAACATCATAACCAATTTCAACCATGCCGCCTATATACGAATCATGATTGTACAGGCTCACATACCCATGCCCCTCTTTTATGACAATTGACACAAGCTTATTATTGTACAGATAAAGCCGTACCTTATCCTCGGTATTTACCTCCATAATGTCGAGTGCCTTATCCTCATCAAATACCGTGGCATATCCGTACATTCCATAGCTTTTTCCATTGCAGGTTGCCTGAAGCTTCTGCTTATCAATGGTAAGCTTATTTGCATTGTCCACAATAACCGTATCGGCATCTATTGTTATGGACACAAGCCTTTCCGTATCCGCATAATATACAATGTCAACAACATCTCCGCACACGATTCCACCGATACCTATGTCCCTGCCATAAGTGTTAAGAACGCTCACGCCTCCGTGATATCCAAGGCTGATACGCTCTCCGGACTGGCAATTCATAAATTCTATTATATTGTTTTCCAAATCAATGTTTGTCACAACTGCCGTTATATTGCCTTCCTCATGAGTAAATTGAAAGTCCTCGGTATTTTCATATACCTTGAGCTCCTTTGCATTTTCACATCCGAAGGAGGCAGCAACAAGCAGCAGAAAGCATAACAAAAGTATTTTTTTACGCATATTACCACCTTAACTATAGTATTATACTAAAAAAAATTAAAAATGTGAAGTATATATATTTTTTAACTGTAGTAAAATATCTTTTTTTTGGTCCTCATCCGCTATAACCTTATTCAGCTTCTCCATCATTTTAGGCGAAATCCAGTTTTTAGGCGCATTTATATACTGATTGCTTATCTTATAAAATTTTTCAGGATATGAATATAATATATATATGTATTCTATATCCTGTGCCGAAAGCGGGCAGACTGCCGAATAACAGTTCAAAATGTACTCAACAATGTGAAAGCTGTAGTTATTTTTCTCCACAGCCTTTCGTAAAAAGTGGTATAAATCCGTTAGCTGATTCCCCACATGAAATTTATCAAAGCTCGTTGTAAACACACGAAAAGGCTTTTCATCTCTGGAAATAATAACGCTGTGCTGATTATACATTCCATGGCAATAACCTATATGCTCTTTTATATTTTCAAAAATCTCCACATTAAAATTTTTTTCACATTCCAATGCCTGATTGTAAAAATATTCAAAAGCATTTATGTAAATCTCCTCAAAAGCCTTTTTCTGTTTCTTTTTCATAATGAAGGCTCTCACCCTTTTAAGCTCCAGGTTTCTCTTTTTAAAGTCGCTCACATGCCTTACATGAACGTCATGCTCCGTCGTCTGAAATATTTTTCTTCCCACAATATGAAGCTTTGCAAGACTTTCAACAGCAAGTCTTATGTCCTCTAAATTTGTAAGGCTTGCCTCACTGCCCTCAAAGTAATTTCGGAGCACATATGCATTTCCGTACCGGTCATAGCTTACAAGCTCCCCCGACATATTTTCTATACAGAAATCAATGCCGGTAAAGCCTCCGGCAAGAAGCTCCTCCTTATACCTTTTCTCAGCATTAAGACGCTTTTCACCAACCGTAAGCTTTTTTAACTGCCGTATTCCTTTGTTAGTTTTCAATATACTAGACTCTCTCCCACGTACAACCTGATAAACTTCCATATCATATGCTTCGAATACCTCGGACAGCTTCTCAGCCAAAGAAAATCCCCTCCAGACATAAAAAATTAGGTAGCCTTGTTAATTGTATGTCCAAAGGGGACTTTTCATGCATTATTCATTTGTTGTTTTTTCACGGATTATTTTTTCAGCCATTTCCTTAAGCTTTTCATGGTCATTTAATTCAGGCTCGTCAAGCACCCTATCAAAAAGCTCCTTTAAAACAGCACCGATTTCCTTTCCCTGAGAAACTCCCATTTCAATTAAATCCCGCCCTGAAAGCTTCATGTCCGAAAGTGAAAGGCACTGTTCATTTTCTTTTATTTTGTTGTACGTGTCCATCATAAACTGAAGGTCAGCCTGTCTTTCCTCAAGCTTATAATCGCTCTGCCCTGCCATATCGGCTTTTCTTATGGAAATAAAATCCTCAAAATTGTCAGCTCCAAGTCTGCTTATAAACCTTCGGATGCTCTTTTCATTTAACTGTCCCTGTATTCCGTAATCGTGATTCAGGACAAGCCTGCAGGTTTTATCCACAGTATTATTATCAAGCTTAAGCCGCCTTAAAATTTCTCTCGCCTTTTTTTCACTTACCTCCTGGTGTCCGTAAAAGTGATCCACTCCATCCTGCCCCGTCTTTTTCGTGCATGGCTTTCCCACGTCATGCAAAAGCGCCGTATATCTGAGTACCGGCACAGGCGCAATATTTTGCATAACCTTAACCGTATGAATCCCTACATTATACAAATGATATGGGTTATTTTGTTCCGTGTTCATCATGGCGTCAAACTCGGGCAGAATTATTTTTGTAATTCCAAGCTCATACGCCGTAATAAGGCGGTCAGGATTGTCTGAGGTTATAAGCTTTGTAAGCTCAGCCTGAATCCGCTCCGCGCTTATTTCCCTGAGAAGTCTGCTCTGTTTTTTCATTGCCGCAAGGGTTTTTTCTTCTATATCAAAGCCAAGCTGCGCAGAAAACCTTATTGCCCTTAATATTCTAAGGGCGTCCTCATCAAATCTGTCCCCTGCATTTCCAGCACAGGCAATAACCCTGCTTTCAAGGCAGACCTGTCCGCCAAAAATGTCAACAAGACCCGACTCATCATTATATGCCATCGCATTTATGGTGAAATCGCGCCTTTTCAAATCCTCCACAAGCCTGTCTGTAAATGTAACCTCATCCGGCCTTCTGTGGTCTGTATAAGCTCCATCCACTCTGTAGGTTGTAACCTCAAAGCTTTCGTGGTTTTTCCCGTTTTTTCCGGAAGCCCCTGACCCATAAATAAGCACAGTAACCGTCCCATGAAGGACGCCCGTATCTACCGTATGCCTGAATATACGTTTTATGTCCTCAGGCTTTGCAGAGGTTGTGATATCCCAATCGGACGGCTCCTTCCCAAGCAGCGCGTCCCTGACGCAGCCGCCTACTATAAACGCCTCAAAGCCGTGCTTATTAAGTTCTTTTATTATATATTCCGCCCCTTGGGGCATTATTATTTTTATCATTTAAAAATCCTATATTATTACAAATTCAATGTTGTCAGCCTGCCTGAACCATGTCCCGATGTGCCTCTGCATAAGTACGGCATAAATCAGGGAACCATCCATCTGTATAATTCGCCAAAACATGGTCTGCCTCGTCCCATATACCGGAATTTTTTCCTGACATAATAGAATCCCAAAATTCCTTATCTTCTTTTGGGTAAATACCATTCGGCAAAGTGTCAACAACTGCATTAAGAGCGACAGCACATTGAGATGCTCCTACTTCTTCCAATGCCTGTACGGCTTCGCGACCATAAGCTGCAAAACCCTCTTCAAAAAAATTGGGTAACGCATCCGCTTGTGTTGCATTCTCCAATTCCAATACCAAAAAAAGTACTTTTTGCATGTGATTCAGATCAGACAAGTCCAAATCACCATCCTCTCTGTTTGTTACAAAGGACCACAATATTTGTTCCAGTACCCATGAAAAATCACCATTATCATCCATAGCAAACAGGGCATCCCAATCCCGATTTTCGATAATATTCTGCATCTGTGCTTCTTTTTCTGACATTGGCATTTTAAATCTATCCTCTCAAAATTACAATTTATTAGGCAATTGCGAAACTCCTTATTTTCAAAACTTAGTTGTGAAATATAGACAATATCATAAGCATGGTGCTTTGGAGCCGTCAGTGCTTAGCGAGGTATGTCCTGAGGTGTCTGCGAAGCAGACGGAGTCCTGAGGACACGTTATTTTCGAGCTTAGCACTGCTACGTGCGACAAGCAGCGGAAGCGTTCCATGCGTTGATTTGTCTATATTGAACAACGGACGTTGCAGAAAACAGAGTTTCGCAAACGCCTATTACAATTTATAAAACTGTAACCAGCTGCGCCACCCCGCCTGTCGGATTATCAAAACCGTTACCTAAGCATATCATCATTCCGGCTTAAAGATATTCAACTCTATTTCATGCTCATACACGCCCGTCTCATTTTCAAGCTGCGCACTTATATCCTTAACGGTCTGACTTGGCGTGTAAGGAACGTCTTCAAACAAAAACTCGTGAAGCGCTATTACATTTGCCTCAAGATTTGCAGGAACAAGAATAGCTCCCTTTACTTCATGGCTTACCGGTTCATAGGCAAACGGAAATCCTACCGTATCTCCCATCTCATAATCAAAAAGACTCTTTGCAAGGCTAATCATTTCCTTCTTATCTATACTTGTATAAACATTAGGGAACACCTCGTCAATTATGCCCTCAATCGTGGCAAAGTCCGAGCTTTTTGCCTTGGCTACCATCTTGGCTATAACGTCCCTTTGTCTTTCCGTTCTTGTTATGTCTCCCTGATCCGTACTTCTTATACGCGCATAAGCAGTTGCCTGCGTACCGTTTAAAAGAATATCGCCGGTTGTAAATACGCCGTCAGAGTATATTCCCGTAATACCAATCTGTTCCTCAATTGATGCATTCAGCACCGGAAGCTCATTGCTTTCAACATGTATCGTAATGCCTCCCAGCTCATCAATCGCATTCGTAAGCGCAAGGAAGTTTACCGTTACAAATTCATCTATATGAAGGTCAAGGTTTGCATTCAATGTGCTGAGCGCAAGCTCAGGACCGCCAAAGGCATAAGCTGCATTAACCTTCGAGGTAACATTGCTTCCATCCCTTATCTGCAAAAGAGAATCCCTGTATACGGAGGCAAGCTTAACCTCCTTTGTATCATTATTTATACTGGCAATAATTATGGAATCCGTCCTGTTTCCTTCGCCCATGGCAGTATTGCTTCTTGCATCAATTCCAAACAATGCAATCGTTGTATAACCCTTCTGGGATTCTTCCGCACCATCATTAACCTCTATTTTTCCAAAATCAACATCCGCTGCATAATTAATATTATTCATTTTATTATTTGCCCAATATACGACATATCCTACAACCATAGTTATAAAAACGGCAAACTCAACCAAAAATGCAATGCCCCACTTTGCATTTGAATTCATTCCTTTTTTCTTTTTCTTTTTACTCATATTAAAAGCCTCCTAAAATTATACCCATATTAAACTTTTTCTCATATCTTGTTTTCATATATCAATAAAAAATTTATTCATCAATTTAAAACATAATTCCAAACAATGATACATTATTCAATCAAAAAAAACAATAGGCAATTTGGCGTATATATATTAATTATTTCTTAATGTTGCCTTTTTTATTTTATTTTTGTATTTGAATTTTATCTGTGGTATAATGTGCGCATAAACGCGAACGTAGGTCTGAAAACATTTATCGGCTGCTTGCAGCCGGATAAATGTTCCCGGACCTATGTGAGTGTTTATGCGTAATACAAATTGTGCATATTATACTTTGCGAAACAGCATCGCAAATCTGTGATTGGCGATATGGCATACTAAAATTCAGGAGCATAAAATGGATATTTCAGCAACTTTACAATCCAATGTAAGCAAAATACTAAATCATAAAAAATACTCCCCCTATCTGTGCGTTATTATGCCCGCATACAATGAGGGACAGAAAATATATGATAACCTTATTGCAACCTCGGATATTTTAAGCGGATTTGTCAAAAGCTATTTAATAATTGCGGTAAATGACGGAAGCACCGACAATACGGGTGATGAAATAATAAGAGCGTCGTCTGATAATTCCAACATAGCATATGTAAGCTATGAAGAAAATCATGGAAAAGGCTTTGCGATTGCAACGGGAGTAAAATACGCAGAGGGCAGCTACATTGCTTTTCTTGACTCAGATTTGGAGCTTAATCCTAAAATGCTGAAATATTTTTTAAGCGCGCTCCGGCAGTCGGGCGCAGATATTGCCATCGGCTCAAAAATGCATAAAAATTCCCGTCTGCATTATCCTCTCATAAGGCGTATTCTCAGCGTGGGATATTATCTGTTTCTCAAGCTGCTTTTCCGACTTAATTTAAAGGACACACAGACCGGAATTAAGCTTTTTAAAGCGGAGGCTGTAAAGCCTGTTTGCGAAAGCCTTAAAACCTTTGGCTACGCCTTTGACATTGAACTGCTTGTCCGCGCCAAAAATGCAGGCTGTAAGATAATTGAGCTTCCCGTTGAGCTTAATTACAGCAGAAGCAAGCGGGATAAAACGAGATTTTCACCCGCTCAAATTTATAAGATGTTTAAAGATACATTAAAAATACGAAAGGAACTTAAATCCTGATATGAATAACATACCACAAAGCATAAATTTAAATTCCATAAAAATGCTTCTTAAACAGCACAATCAGGAGCATCTTTTAAAATATGCGGATGAGCTTTCCTATGAGGAGCTTTTAGCGCTGACCAAGCAGATTAATCAGATAGATTGGTCCATATTTACGGAAAACGTAAAACCGGAGGTTGCCGGCTCTTTTATAGAGCCTATACATGTGCTTTCTGACATAAATGAAAACGAAGAATTATATCGCACCACAGGCTTAAACGCCATAAGAGAGGGTAAGCTCTGCCTTTTACTTCTCGCAGGCGGGCAGGGTACAAGACTTGGCTTTGACAAACCCAAGGGTACTTTTAACATGGGAATTACAAAGGATTTATTTATTTTTCAGCTTCTTATGGAGCATACGATGGATATAGTAAAACTTGCAGGCACCTTTATTCATATGTACATTATGACAAGCGATATAAATTACAGGGACACTTTAATCTTTTTCAAGGAGCATAACTTCTTTGGGTACGACCCTGAATATATTCATTTTTTTGTACAGGAATTAAATCCCGCAACGGATTTTAGCGGAAAAATTCTTATGAACTCGAAATCCTCTCTTGCGCTTTCCCCAAACGGAAACGGGGGATGGTTTTCCTCCATGCACAAGGCAGGCCTGCTTGATAAAATTTTTGATTCAAGCCTTGAATGGATAAACGTCTTTTCCGTTGATAATGTTCTTCAGCGAATTGCCGACCCTGTGTTTTTAGGCGCAACAATAGAAAGTGGAAAAATGTGCGGCGCAAAGGTGGTTAAAAAAGCGGCCCCCGATGAAAAGGTAGGCGCAATATGCCTTCAGGACGGCAAACCGCACATTATTGAATACTATGAGCTTTCCGATGATATGATGTACAAAAAAAATGCCAGCGGGGATTTGGCATATGGTTTTGGTGTCATACTTAATTATTTATTTCCAATCAGCAGACTGAAGGAAACCCTTGATACAAAAATGCCCAATCATATTATAAAAAAAGCTGTTCCGTACATTGACAAAACAGGCACACTTATTGAGCCCGCAGAACCAAACGGTTTAAAATATGAAACTCTCGCTTTAGATTTAATTCATGAAATGGACGACTGCCTTGTCTTTCCGGTTGAGCGTGAAAGGGAATTTGCGCCCGTAAAAAACAGCTCCGGCGTTGATTCCGTTGATACGGCGCGGGAGCTGCTGGTGAAAAACGGGTATGAGTTGTGATATCAAATGCTTCCTACATTTGAACCCTTTTAATAGGTGTCCATATTTTAGTTATTTTTCAGATGTTTCATAATAAAACATGCTGTTTAAAAGTTTCGTGACATCCTGTGAATTTTTTTCTTCCCCATATAAAATATCATCCACACATATCATGCACCCGTCCGGCACGCTTACATATGTACTTACACAAACCGGCTTTACTTCGTTTTCATCCTCGCTGTTTTCCGAATGCTTATATACATAAAAATCATAATTCCTATAACTTTCAGCAGACTTGGTATAGCCGGAACCCATGTTGTTGCTGATAAGCTGGTCTATGTCTGCTTCCGTATATTTTTTGTCCGTTTTCTTAAATGAAACGCAAATCACCCGTGAGCCATCCTCTGCAATAAACATTTTGCTGTTATCCGTGGAGTTTTGTTCGCTGTATATATATCCATCCGGCACATCATAGCTCAGGGTTAAGTTTTCGCTGTCTATTAACCCCCATCCGAATTCCCGCATGTCCTGTGATAACTTCATGCTGTTCTCGTACGCAGCATCGTACTTTTCCTGTCGTTTTTGCTCATTACTATACATGACAAGTCCCGCAAAAATACTGAAAACTATTATGGCACAGATTGTGCCGGCCGGCATTTTTTTGTTCTGATTTTTCTGTTCATTCATTTTTTATTCTCCCCTCTGATATATACCTT
>DKZK01000046.1 GCA_002493625.1 Lachnospiraceae bacterium UBA7076
CATCTGCGCCATAACAAAGCTGCAGAGTCTTGGGGACAAAAATCCTGACCCGATGGGAATCAGAACAGGGATTGATGAGAGATTTATTACGGTGTTAAATGATGACGGAACAAAGATATTGGATGAGGAAAACAATAACAATGTGCTCGACTTTGGCGGTGCACAAAAGTGGCTTGACCCCGA
Source organism: Lachnospiraceae bacterium UBA7076 (assembly GCA_002493625.1). Taxonomy (GTDB): domain Bacteria; phylum Bacillota; class Clostridia; order Lachnospirales; family Lachnospiraceae; genus Coprococcus_C. The sequence continues at coordinate 184 of DKZK01000046.1, forward strand.
AATTACGGAATACTCCTGTGGTGTTATTGCAGCGGTAAACACATATTTATACCTTACGGGGCAGACTACCATAAATAAGCATGATTATGTTGGTTTGTGCGACCAGTTTTGCAATGGATATCCGATTGATAAGTTCCTGATTGAAAAAGCGAAATTTGGTGCAATACCACCATCCATAGGAGATTATATTGAGGACAGATGCAGGGAGCACGGACTTTCCATAAAGACAAGCTGGAGCTGGACGAAAGGGGTTGACCGGTATGAAGCCATGAAAAATATGCTTGCAGATAATATTCCGGTTATCTGGGGACTGCATTCGGCACAAGCCTGTAAAACAGATGAAAATAAGCTTGCACTTTATAAAATTGAAGATAATAATGTAGAGAGAATAAAATGGGTATCCAGCCATTATGTTGTCGCAACGGCAATCTATGAGCAGGAGCAGGCGGACGGAAGCTACAGGCGGATGGTGGAGGTTTCCTCGTGGGGCGAAAGATTTTATATAGATTATGATGAATATCTTGATTTTGCAACGGCGGATGGTTTTGATAAGGTACAAAACGATATAGGCTCTAATATTATGGAAATTAAGATTAAATGATTTTAACATATCGAAAAAATATATTGTAAAAGGAGATATGGAATGGAACGAGGAAAATATGTAAAAAAAAGATGTTTATATTTTTTGTTGTCTATGGTGCTTGTGACGTCTCTTGCAGGTTGTCTTGGTTACAGAAGAAAAAATAAAGAAATAAACAGTAGCTACAGTGAGTGGATAGACGCTTTAGGCATAAAGGAATATCCTCATTTAAGTATTGACGGATATAAGGAATTTGAAAACGGGGTTGAATTTTACATTAAGGAATTTAACTATGAATCGGCGGATGAGTTTAAGAAGATAATTGACAATCACAATGCATTTGTTAAAAGAAACCCCGATTACTTTCCGGAGGATTTTGATATTGATTTGATATTTACAAGCTGTGGGGGGGATGTAAATTTACATTTTTCAAATTATTCCAAATCAGTTCGCTGGGGGGAAAGTGTATTGGCTTACTTTGATGTATCTTCAATTGAAACAGAGAAAAGCCATTGTATGAGGTATGTTTACCCTGAGTATTTGGGGGACAGGATAAATACCAAATTTAAAGCGGAGACAATAATTATATCAATAGGTCCAGCCATAGATGAGGTTGAAAAAGCCCACGATTGGTCTGAAAACTTTGAAAACTTTGATACAATAGTTGTTAGGATTAGACCTAGTGTTGAACGTGAAATTAATGTTGATGAGGCATTGAAAAAAATTCAGCGTGCAAATCCCGATGCGGAAATATATTATAAGACCGATTCCATAGAATTGACAAAGTATATTCCGGAGGAAAAATCAAATTAAGTGAGGTACATGATGGAGAAAAACATTTCAATAGACGAGCTGAACAGCGTATGTAAAAAAATCAATGAGCTGAATGACCGGATGAGGAGTCATGACAGAATCAGCAGAAATTTATATGAAGAAATAGCATGGGTTTGGAGAAATGACAGATATATGTAATGGAAGTGTTGTGTCTGTCACAGTAGCAAAGGCAGAGGATTATTCGCAGGAAATTTCTGACATGATTTCCTGTTATGCCGAAGCATTGTATACAGACGGCGCAAATCTTGAAAAGAAAACTGTATGTTTTAATATTATGGATGATAATATAGGAACGAGCTTAACAATGTCATGCTAAAAAGAGTGGAATTAAACTATATACGGTTGATTTGACAAAAAAAATATTGTAACATTATATTATTATACTTTGGAAATAGTTTGTTTTTCTCTTATAAAAGGAGGTACTCTCATGGGTAAGCTGGGAATTATATTTGACCAACAGAAGGAAACGGTAAAGGGAATTATAAAGCGGTATCTCGTCACAATTATCTGTGTGAATATTGCATGTGTTCTGGATATCGTTCTGCGGGCTGCTGATTTATATAACAAAGGCAATGTGGTGGACATTACTGATTATATATTTGGATTTCTTATGATGTTTGCGGTTGGAAGTTTTTTTGTGGAGAGTATTTTTACTGAGGATGGCAGCAACCGGAAAAAGCTGCTTCTTCCATATATTATATTTGGGCTCATTAGCATTGCTCTGGATATTCTTGGAAATAACAGGAGCTGGTTTTCGGAAATGGGCGAGGATATGTTCCGGAAGACAACTGTGTTATACGTTATTATATGTACGGTGCTTGGATTTCACAAGCTTATCAAAAACAGTGGCATGTCATTTGAAAAATACATTGTTAATCTTGTTGTGGGCGTAATAAAGGTAGGCGTTGTTTTGTTTATACTGAATATCGGATTTGTCCTTTTGGTAACAATATTTGATATTTTAATAGTTGATATAGACGCATGGGAATTAATAGGGTATGTTGAAGAATTTCTTATTGGCGCTGTGTATTTACCATATAGCCTTGTATGTGTAACCGAAAAAGCGGAAACAAAATCCAGATTTATAAGAGGTCTTCTGCTTTGGGTGCTGATGCCTATGGTAAATGCCGCAATGATTATCATTTATATGTATGTGCTTAAAATTCTTGTTACGGGATATATGCCGAAAAATGAAGTGTTTTATATTTGCGCATACTTGTTTTGTTGCGGTGTGGTTATCTGGACAATGGCATATCCGTTTGCAATGGATTCATATAAGGATTCGAAGGCGGGCGCCATATACCGGAATGTTATAAAATATGCAAAATATATATATGCGCCATTTATATTGCTTGAATGTTATTCGATGGGCATTCGTATTCATGAATATGGCGTGACGCTCGTACGTTATTTTGCGGTTGTATTTATTATCTGTCAGGTAATTTATATTGCATGGGAACCGCTTTATGGGCTTGTGCGGAAAATCGGAAAGAAAGAGAAAAACAATTACGCGGAGGGGTATGAGCATCTGCTTTATGTTGGTATTGCCGTCTATGTGCTGTGTGTCATGCTTCCGTTTTTCAGCGGGGAAAGAATAGAGTTTTTATCCCAGAAAAAGCGGTTTGAGGCTATGATGGACGGACGCTCCGTTGAAGAATTAAATTTGTCTGCTGCTGATGTAAAAAGCCTGAGAAGTACATACATGGTTTTGGGGTGGAATATTTATGGAGAGGAATATTTAGAGGAAACATACACGCAGGCGGAGAGGGCTGCGCTGAAGAAACAGCTTGATGTCGATTATTACAGGACACAATGGGTTTACTATCGTATGAGAACACAAGCTGCAATTTCTGTTGATGGTTACAGCTATATGCAGTCATTTTCGGAGAAGGGGTATATGGGGTATAATGATGATGAAATTTATATTGGAGAAAATGCTGCAATACCGATGAATATAAGTATTAAAGGGCTTGACAACACGGAGGATATCGTTTGTGACGTGGATGTTCGGGAGCTTGCCGCGCTTGTTATAAGCAAAGACGAAAACAGTAACAGCAATGATAGAGCACTGCCGTATGATATTCTCATGGATGATGGAAGGAAATGTGTGGTAACAAAGATTTTCTTTGACTACGACAGCGTGGATAATGTGATAAAGAATCTTGAATTAGAGGGTTATATTTTATGGTAGAATATATGGGTATGGATGAAGAAAAACTGACAGAGCTTGCAAAAAAAGCAAGAGAATATGCATATGCGCCCTATTCCGATTTTAAGGTCGGAGCTGCGCTTTTGACAAAGGACGGAAAGGTTTATTCGGGCTGCAATGTGGAAAATGCTTCCTATGGTGCTGCTAATTGCGCAGAGCGCACTGCATTTTTTAAGGCGGTGTCGGAGGGGGAAAAGTCATTTGCGGCAATTGCAATCGTGGGAGCGCCTTCCGGAAACGAAACGAAGGATACGTGCGCGCCATGCGGTATATGCCGTCAGGTTATGCGTGAATTTTGTGATGGGGATTTTAAGATTGTGCTTGAGGACGGAACTGGCGGAGTGTTAAGCTATACGCTTGCGGAGCTGTTGCCGGAAAGCTTTGGACCGGAAAATTTGTGAAACTTCTTATTTCATAACGTCCGTTGTGCAATATAGCCAAATCAACGCACGGCACGCTTGCGCTGCTTGTCGCACGTAGCAGTGCTAAGCTCGAAAAGACCTCGCTAAGCACTGACGGCTCCAAAGCACCCTGCTTATGATATTGTCTATATTACACAACTATGTTTTGATATAAGGAGTTTCGCAACTGCCTATTATAAAAAGGGGGGATTTTTCAATGCTTAAAAATAAAATGCCGAGGGTTGAGCTTCACTGCCATTTGGACGGTTCGCTTTCCAAGGGCTGTCTTGAGGAGCTTCTTGGAAGAAAAGTGGCGGATGAGGAGCTTGGAGTATCGGCTGACTGTCGTGACCTTGCGCAGTATCTTGAGAAATTTGATTTGCCCCTTTCCGTTTTGCAAAGCGAGGCAGGTCTTAAACGCGCAGGCTATGATTTTATTGAAACCGTTTATAATGAGCATATGGATTATGTGGAGGTAAGATTTGCCCCTCTTTTATCGGCGCAAAAAGGACTTGCGACGGATAAAATAATAGCGTCGGTTATAGACGGACTGGAAAAAGGCAAAAAGGAATATGGGGTTGAATACGGCGTTATTGTATGCGCCATGAGACACCACGGCTATGAGGAAAATCTTGCCATGATAAAGGCGGCAAGGGAATTTCTCGGAAGCGGCGTCTGCGGGGCGGACCTTGCAGGAAATGAGGCTGCCTATCCCATGTCGGAATTTATGGAGCTGTTTACGGAAGCACGCAGGCTGGGTATGCCGTTTACAATACATGCAGGCGAATGTGGAAACGTGAAAAATATCACCGACGCCATAGAGTGCGGCGCTGCAAGGATTGGACACGGAATAGCCATGCGAAATAACGAAGCTGTGATGAAGCTTTGCGCCGACAGGAGGATTGGCGTGGAAATGTGCCCTGTCAGCAATTTGCAGACAAAGGCTGTAAAGGATATGTCCGAATATCCCATGAAGCAGTTTTTGGAAAAAAATATAATGGTAACGGTCAATACCGATAACCGCACCGTAAGCACGACGACCATGGATAAAGAGCTGGACTTTATACAGAAAAATTATGGCATTACGGACGGCGAAATAATCTGCATGATGAAGAACGCCGTAGAGGTATCGTGGGCGGATGATAACTTGAAGGACAGACTTATGAAAAAATTTTAAGGAGAGATGCTTATGCAAAATTATTCAGGAGAAGCAGGCTTGCAATATCATTTACAGATAAGACCGGGGGATGTGGGACGCTATGTCATACTTCCCGGCGACCCAAAGCGCTGTGAGAAAATAGCAACGCATTTTGAGGATGCGAGGCTGATTGCCGACAGCAGGGAATTTGTCACCTATACGGGATATCTGGACGGTGAAAAGGTAAGCGTGACCTCCACCGGCATCGGCGGACCCTCCGCATCAATTGCAATGGAGGAGCTTGTGCTTTGCGGCGCCGATACGTTTGTGAGAGTGGGAACCTGCGGTGGAATAGACATGGATGTCAAGGGCGGCGATATAGTAATTGCCACAGGGGCAATCCGAATGGAGGGGACAAGCAGAGAGTATGCGCCCATAGAATTTCCTGCGGTTGCAAATCTTGAAGTGACAAATGCATTAGCTTCCGCTGCAAAAGCACTTGGCTACACATGCCATACGGGAATCGTCCAGTGCAAGGATGCATTTTACGGACAGCATGAGCCGGAGCGGATGCCTGTGAGCTATGAGCTGCTCAATAAATGGGAGGCGTGGAAGCGTCTGGGTGTCAAGGCTTCTGAAATGGAATCTGCGGCGCTTTTTGTTGCGGCAAGCCATTTGAAAGTGCGGTGCGGTTCGAACTTTCTCGTTGTAGGCAATCAGGAGAGAAATGTGGCAGGGCTCGACAACCCCATTGTCCATGATACGGAATCCGCAATAAAGGTTGGGGTGGAAGCTTTGCGCAGACTGATTGAAGACGACAAAAGGTGAAGTGAGGCTGATTATACATGGAGCTGTCGCACTAAGGATATTATTCCTCTAATATCCCTAATGCGACAGCCAACTAAATAATAAGGAGGCATTTATGGCAAGATTCAAACGTATATTTACTATAGTTATAGATTCCCTCGGCGTGGGAGCCATGGAGGACGCAGCGGCTTACGGTGATGCAGGTGCGGACACGCTCGGACATATATCCGAACGCATGGAAAGCTTTGCCTTGCCGAATTTACAAAAGCTTGGAATGGCAAATCTGCACAGCTTAAAGCAGATTGAGCCTATAAAAAATCCCATGGGCTATTACATGAAAATAAACGAGGCAAGCACAGGCAAAGACACAATGACGGGACACTGGGAAATGATGGGGCTGCACATTACAAAGCCGTTTCAGACATTTACGGATACAGGCTTTCCCAAGGAGCTTATAAAGGAGCTTGAGGAAAGAACGGGACATAAGGTAATTGGAAATAAAAGCGCCAGCGGAACAGCTATTCTGGATGAGCTTGCGGAGGAGGAAATTGCCACGGGCAATATGATTGTTTACACCTCGGCAGATTCGGTCATGCAGATATGCGGAAATGAGGAAACCTTTGACCTTAAGGAGCTTTACCGCTGCTGTGAAATTGCAAGAGAGCTTACAATGAAGGATGAGTGGAAGGTGGGACGTGTCATTGCAAGACCTTACGTTGGAAAGAAAAAGGGTGAGTTTGTAAGAACAAGCAACAGACACGACTACGCCATAAAGCCTTACGGCAAAACTGCATTGAATGCGCTGAAGGATGCAGGCTATGACGTTATATCGGTTGGCAAGATAAATGATATATTTGCAGGCGAGGGAATAACCGAAAGCAACAGGTCAAAATCCTCCGTACACGGAATGGAGCAGACAATAGAAATTGCAGGGAGAGATTTTAACGGACTATGTTATGTAAACTTGGTTGACTTTGATACACTGTGGGGACACAGAAGAAATCCAATCGGATATGGCGAGGAGCTTGAGCGCTTTGACGTTAAGCTTGGAGAGCTGCTTGCGGTTATAAGACAGGATGACCTGCTTATATTAACTGCCGACCATGGAAACGACCCTACGCATACCGGAACTGACCACACAAGGGAGAGAATTCCGTTTATAGCATATTCGCCATCTCTTGAAGGAAGCGGTGCGCTTGCAGGGGCAGATACGTTTGCGGTCATAGGCACCACGATAGCTGATAATTTTGGGGTTTCCATGCCGGATGGTACGATTGGCGCTTCTCTGTTGGATAAACTGATATAATTTATTGACAATATTAGTCGCATTATAAAATACAAGGACAAAGGTGTCCGGATAGGCAAATACTGTATCTGGACACCTTTTTGCTTTTTAATCAGCTTGATTATTAATGAGGTTGTGTCATTTCATACACCGAGGGCAGATATGGAATGGCTGATCTTCAGGAAAAAGGGAGAGAGTGATAATGGATTTAATTGATAAGATAAACAAAGCCATAAGCGATGTTGTCTGGGGACCGCCGATGATTGTTCTTCTGGGCGTGACAGGTATTCTTATGACAATACTTACAAGGTTTTTTCAGATAAGCCATTTTGGGTATTGGATGAAAAATACAATTGGAGGAATTTTCAGAAAGAAGCATGTAACTGCGCATACCAAGGATAAATCCATATCACAGTTCCAGTCGCTTTGTACCGCGCTTGCGGCAACGGTAGGCACCGGTAATATTGTAGGTGTTGCGGGAGCCATAGCGACAGGTGGTCCGGGCGCGGTTTTCTGGATGTGGGTCATTGCATTTTTCGGAATGATGACAAACTATTCTGAAAATGTTTTAGGTATCTATTACCGTAAGAAAAATGAAGCGGGAGAGTGGTTAGGCGGCGCCATGTACTATCTTCAGAACGGACTTGGCTCTAAAAAGAACTGTAAAGAAATCGCAACAGTTCTCGCCGTGTTATTTTCAATATTTTGTTTCCTTGCCTCCTTTGGCATCGGAAATATGACGCAGGTAAACTCCATATCATTAAATATAAATAATGCGTTTGGCATACCAAAGCCTGTAATAGGAGGTATACTTGTCATAGCCGTGGGGCTGGTTGTAATCGGCGGACTTAAGAGAATTGCAGCAGTTACCGAGAAAATTGTTCCTTTTATGGTTGTTCTTTACATAACCGGCGCAATAGTAATAATTGTCACACATATTACTGCCATACCTGCCATATTTGTATCTATATTCAAGAGCGCCTTCGGCGTGAGGGCTGTGGGAGGCGGTATTGTCGGCTTTGGAATGAAGCAGGCGGTTGTGCTTGGAATGAAGCGCGGTGTGTTCTCCAATGAGGCAGGACTTGGCTCGTCTGTTATGGTACACTCAAATTCAAATGTCAAGGAGCCGGTTGTACAGGGGATGTGGGGCATCTTTGAGGTGTTTATGGATACGATTATCGTATGCACCCTTACGGCGGTTTCCATACTTGCCTCAGGCGATGTTGACCTTGCAACGGGTAAGGTTGTTTCCGGAGTTGATGCGGAAAATCTTGCATCAGAGGCATTTGGAAAAATGTTTGGCGCAGTGGGAGAAAAGTTTATTGCTATCGCGATACTTCTCTTTGCTTTTTCAACAGTGCTTGGCTGGAGCCATTACGGAGGTAAGGCGTGTGAGTATCTTTTTGGTTTAAAGGCAACAAATGTTTACAAGATAATATTTACAATTGCTGTATATGGCGGAGCCGTTATGAAACCAAACCTCGCATGGGAGATAGCAGAGACGCTTAACGGGCTTATGGCAATCCCGAACCTTATCGGCGTGCTTACGCTTTCGGGTACGGTTGCGGCAATAACTGCAAACTATATTAAAAGATATTTCCAAAATGAACAGATAAAGCCTATGCTTTCTGCATATGCGGATATACAGGCAATGCAGGAGAAGGCTCTTAGGGAGGAAGAAGACTGAACCTGCCTTTGCGCACTTTCGATGCAGCCGTATTGAGAGTCGAAAGACGGACATCAAATATATAGCATAGAAAAACGGTTTAAGGACGTTTGTGCTTAAATTGCCGGTCTAAGATATCCTTATGTTATAAGAATGTCTTAAGCTGGCAATTCCTATTTTATTGCTTTTTATTTTTTAAGTTGATATAATTGTAAATAATAATTGCTGTATGTATTTTTATAACGATTCGTTTTGTGATATGAATATGTAATAACTGACGTTGAAAGAATGGAAGGATTTTTAGATGAAAAAAGGGTTAGTGCTTGAAGGCGGCGCCATGCGCGGCATGTTTACCGCAGGAATATTAGATGTTTTTATGGAAAATGAAATAGACTTTGACGGAGCAGTGGGCGTTTCGGCAGGAGCGGTGTTTGGGTGTAACTATAAGTCCGGGCAGATAGGCAGAGGCATACGGTATAACAAGAAATACTGTACGGACGACAGATATGTGAGCCTCAAATCATGGATTACCACAGGCGACCTTTACGGCGCTGAGTTTTCTTATCACACGCTGCCGCAGGAGCTTGACGTATTTGATACGGACGCATTTTCAAAATCCCCTATGGAATTTTATGTTGTATGCACTGACATGCATACGGGAAGGGCGGTGTATCACAAATGCACTGACGGAGGCGAAAATGATATTCAATGGATGAGAGCGTCGGCGTCCCTGCCTCTTGCCGCAAGACCCGTGGAGCTTGCGGGAAGGGTGTTGTCAGACGGAGGAACCGCTGATTCCATACCGGTAAAATTTATGGAACATAAAGGCTATGACAAGCTTGTTGTTATTCTGACAAGACCGAAGGGCTATGTGAAGCATCAGACCCGTATGATGCCTGTTATGAATAAGGCACTCAGGAAATATCCGAATTTTTTAAGAACAATGGCAGGAAGATATATGAAATATAATAAAACTCTTGCGTATATTGAGCAGCAGGAAAAGCTTGGAAGGATGTTTGTCATAAGACCGGATGCGGACCTTGCAATCGGAAAGGTCTGCCGGAAGCCGGATGAGCTTGAGAGGGTTTATCAGATTGGACGGGAAAAAGGGTTAAGCGAGTTGGAAAAGATGAAAAAGTTTCTTGAAATATAAAACTGCGTGCTTATAGAAAATAATGTAATATGGTAGCTTTTTAATTTATTATAGGCGTTTGCAAAACTAAGTTTTTCGCAAGTACCTGTTTGATTTATTGTATCAGGAGGAAGAATATGCGGGGTATATACACATCTGTAAATGATCTTAGAAAAAGAGTTTATGCGGAGGTTGCAAGGCTTTCATATGATTACAAGGACGGGGATTTATCCCAGATGGAGCAGATACCATACCGGGTAATTCCCGGTGAGGTTTCGGTATACAGGGACAGTGTATTCCTTGAGAGGGCAATCGTTAAGGAGCGTATGAGACTTTCCATGGGACTTCCCCTGCGCTCGCCTACGGAGCATGCGCCTGTATCAACGGGCGCTGAGGAGTGTGTAAAGCCCGAAAAATATTATCAGCCGCCACTTATAAATATAATAAAATTTGCCTGCCATGCCTGTCCTGACAATGTTGTCAGGATTACGGACGCCTGTCAGGGCTGCCTTGCGCACCCGTGTAAGGAGGTTTGCCCGAAAGGAGCGATTACGTTTCGCGGTGGAAGAAGCGAGATTGATCAGGAAAAATGTATTAAATGCGGGAAATGTGTAAGCGTATGCCAGTATAGCGCCATAGTAAAGCAGGAAAGACCCTGCGCGAAGGCGTGCGGCATGAATGCCATTTCCTCTGACGAATACGGACGCGCAGAGATAGACCAGGAAAAATGTGTGTCCTGCGGAATGTGCCTTGCAAACTGTCCATTTGGCGCAATTGCCGATAAGGCGCAGATATTTCAGGTAATACAGGCTATCAAAAGTGACGTTCCGGTATATGCTGCAATAGCGCCTGCCGTTGCAGGACAGTTCGGTCCGAAGCTCACGCCTGAAAAAATCAGACCGGCATTTCAGGCGCTTGGATTTACGGATGTCGTAGAGGTTGCTATAGGCGCTGACCTTTGCACCATACAGGAGGCAAAGGATTTTGTGGAGGAGGTTCCTGACAATCTGCCGTTTATGGCTACATCCTGCTGTCCTGCCTGGTCCATGATGGCGAAAAAGGAGTTTCCGGAAATAGCAAAATGCATTTCCATGGCGCTTACTCCTATGGTGTTTACGGGAAGGCTTCTTAAGAAAAAATATCCGGGCTGTAAGGTTGCCTTTATCGGACCATGCGCTGCGAAAAAGCTTGAGGCGAGCAGACGGACAATACGAAGCGACGTAGATTTTGTCCTTACCTTTGAGGAGGTAATGGGAATGTTTGAGGCAAAGGAAATAAAATTTGAGGAGCTTAAGGATGATGATACCATGCATGGAGCAAGCGGTGACGGACGAGGCTTTGCCGTCAGCGGAGGTGTTGCAAATGCAGTTGTAAACTGTATTTCCGAGCTTTATCCCGACTGTGAGGTCAAGGTACAAAATGCTGAGGGGCTTGCAGAGTGCAGGAAGCTTCTTGCAATGGCAAGGGCGGGAAAATATGACGGATATCTCCTTGAGGGAATGGCTTGTCCGGGAGGCTGCGTTGCCGGGGCAGGAACAATACAGCCGATTGCAAAATCCACAGCCGCAATCAATTTACATAAAAGGGTATCAACAAATGCGCATGCGCTGCAAAGCGATTATAAGGATTTGTTTGAAGAATTGGAGGAATAACGGCGTAACCATTATCAATGTGTTATTTACCATAGTTGCTGCGTTTTTCCTGTATTGTTAAATTTGCTTATATCCTGCCTTTTTTTGTAAAACTATTTTCATATTCTTTATTTTGGTGTATAATGAGGCATATTTTTCTTAAAAAGATTAAATGGCAGACATGAGCAAAGCTCTGGGGTTTGCACATTTCTATTAAATGGAAAATAGGAGTTGACACCATATGACAGGAAAGGAGAAAACCTTAGCAGGTAAGCCCTGATTATGGATATTGATAAATATGTAAATACGAACCCTACAAAGGAAGAAATGACAAAACAGCTGCGTCTTGACGCTGCTCTTATGGAGTGTGTGAGGACGCTTTATTTTAGTGATGATGTGAACGCCGCAATAAATGAAATATTAAAAATTATTGCCGGCTTTCACAATGCTGACAGAGCATATATATTTGAGTTTGATGAGGAAAATTCGGTTATAAATAATACTTATGAATGGTGCAGAGAAAATGTTGAACCTCAGATAGACGTTCTTCAGGGCGTTGATATTGCCGTTATTGACAGATGGATGGTTCAATTTGAGACAAAGGGAGAATTTTACATTAATTCCCTTGATGCGGAAGCTGATAAGGATTCCGATGAATATGAGATTTTAGCTTCTCAGGGCATCGACAGTCTTATGGCAGCGCCGCTTAAGATTGACGGTAAAATCGCAGGCTTTATAGGCGTTGATAATCCTGCCGATAACACTGACACACTTTTCCTTATGCAGTCTGCTGCTGCATTTACGGTAAATGATATTCAGAGACGTGTCACATTGGAGCAGAAAATGATAAGCGCTATTTCCAATATATACATTTCAATGCATCTTCTGAATATTCCTGAAAATACACAGATGGAATTTCAGAGTAATCTGGATATAAGGGAGTATGTAAACAGACCTGAGGATGCTGACGTACAGATGCATGCGGTTATGTCTGCTCTTACAGATAAGGAATATGTTAAACAGATGCTTGATTTTACAAATCTGCGTACCCTGAATGAGCGTATGAAGGGACAAAAAGTTATAAGTCAGGAGTTCCTTGCGGCTGACGGACATTGGTGCAGGGCAAATTTCATATATGTAAGCCGTGATGAGGAGGAAAATCTTATACAGGTCATTTATACCATCCGGTATATTGACAGTGAAAAACAAAAGGAGCTTGAATATCAGAGGGCGCTTAAAAAAGCGCTTGAAAATCAGAATGAAGTATACACCGAAATAATGAATATGCAAAGCTGCGGTCTGATTGCCATTTCTCCGGAGGACCAAAAGGTCGTTATGATTAATGATGTGGCAAAGAAGCTGTTTGCGTCCTCACATATGAATCAGTCTGACATTGATATTGACAGGGATTTTGTTGAAAAGATAATGGCGGATGAAAGAGACGAAATGTTTGTTAATATCAGAAAGCTCACGGAGCCCGGAGAAAGCTATGTATGTGAATATATGCTGCCTGACGGAAAGGATTATATGTATATAATGTCTCACTCCAAAGTTGTTGTCCTGCAGAATGGTACAAAAGTGCGTATTTCCTCCCTGACGGATATTACGGAAAAAAAGAAACAGGAGCAGAAGCTTATAATGCTTTCCCGTACAGATGCGCTTACGGGTATAAATAACAGAGGAAGCGGGGAACATGAAATTGAAGATATGCTTGCAGAGGATATATGCGGAATGTTCTGTCTGCTTGATATTGATAAATTCAAATCTGTCAATGATGATTATGGTCATATTGTAGGAGACAAGGTATTGATAGAAATTGCAAATTGCCTTAAAAAATGCTTCAATAATGCAGATATACTTATGAGACTCGGAGGAGATGAATTTGCGGTGTACGCCATAGGCATTGATACGGAAGAAAAAGGAGAAAAAATAATAAAAAGCTTCTTTGATGAGGTTGAGAAAATATCCATACCTGAAATGGATAATCGTGGTATCTCCGTCAGTCTTGGAGCTGTAATAAGATATCAGGGCAGCAGTAAAGCCTTTGACTGGCTTTATCAGAAAGCGGATTCTGCAATGTATATATGTAAGAATAATAAGGGGAATTATTATAGCTTTTACAGACCGGAAAATAAGGAAGTATAAAATGGAGGGCTGATAATGATTAGGCTGTCGCACTAAGGCACTGGCTCCTGTTATGGTTTCATGCAGGGATATGCATCAAAAAACGTTTGCAGACGTCAGCGCTTAAATTGCCTGTCTGACATAGTCTGTATAGTAACTGAAAACACACTTTCGCTACGTTTGAGCCGAGCGAAAGTGTGTTTTTTATTGATAAAACCTGAATGATATAGCGTTCACAAATCTTTCACAAATTTTATTAGCACTCACTATTGACGAGTGCTAATAAAAGTGTTATAACAGTTATAGAACAAGGGTATGGATGTTAAATGAATAAAAAACCCATTACCTGTTCAGAGTAAACAATAAAAATTTTTTTATAAATGAATGGAGGAATGACTTATGATGTTACCTAGTTTATTTGGAGAGAACCTGTTGGATGATTTTTTTGATATACCTTCCTTTAAGAGCTTTGGAGGCACCGGAAAAATGCCGCAGAATATTATGCACACGGATGTAAAGGAACGGGAAAATGGCTTTGAGATTTACATGAACCTTCCGGGAGTTAAAAAGGAGGATGTAAAGGCAGAGCTTAAAAACGGATACCTTACGGTCAACGCTTCCACAAACTCATCCAACGATACGAAGGATGAGGACGGCAAGTATATCCGCAGGGAGCGCTACAGCGGTTCTTGCAGCAGAAGCTTCTATGTTGGAAATCAGATTACGCAGGAGGACATTAAGGCGAAATTTGAGGATGGCGTATTAAGAATTGACGTTCCGAAAATTGACCCTAAGGCTGCGGTAGAAACAAAAAATTATATATCCATTGAGGGATAAGGATAACCGATTGACGATGTCGGTATTTGAAATTGCCCGTCTGATAATGGCTGATACAGCTATGGCAGACGGGCATTTTTTTGTGATGTTACGTTTGAAATCAGTGAAAGCGTATTTTTATTTGTGACAGATACATGAGCAAACTGTTTCATTGTAGGTATATCCAAACTGGTTTCAGAGCATATGGCAGTTTTGAAAAGTTCTTTGCGCTTAATCATGGCTTTTGATTGAGATTTAAACCGGAATATGGTATGATTTCATGTGTATGGAAATTATTAGGAAATTGTCATGGATGTGAAGTTGTAAAGTACATATTTTTGCAATTATCCATTCATAAATGTATGTATACGAGGGATAATATGCTTGGAAAAGAAAAAGGAAAACGAATAGATAAATATGTGAGTGAATACGTTGTTTTTGATTTGGAGACAACGGGAATATTTCCGAAACGTGACGAGGTTGTGGAGATTTCCGCAATAAAGGTGCGGGAGGGACAGGTTGTGGAGGAGTTTACCACGCTGGTTAATCCCCAAAGACCGATTCCATACGGAGCAAGCGCAATCAATAACATAACAGATGATATGGTAAAGGACGCCCCTTATTTTTCTCAGGTGCTGATGGATTTTTTTGAGTTTATCGGGGATATGGTGCTTGTAGGACACAATATACAAACCTTTGACATGAATTTTATATATCGGGATGCGGAAAAATTTTATGGAAAAATACCTGACAATGATTACATAGATACTCTGCGGATGGCAAGAACCGTACTGCCTGAGCTTTCTCATCACAGACTTGTCGATTTGTCTGATTATTATGGGATTTCCACAGAGGGAGCCCACAGGGCGCTGAATGACTGCCGTATGAATATGCAGGTGTTTGAGCTGCTGGCAAAGGAGTCTTCTCCCGACAGGCTTAAGGGAAGGGGAATGAAGATATGTCCGCGCTGCAACAGCGTAATGAAGAAAAGAAACGGACGGTACGGCGAATTTTGGGGATGCAGCGGATATCCCAATTGCAGGTACACGGAAAACATTGAAAATGCAGCGATGTTTTAATATATAAAATTATATTTATAGGGAGGTATGCCGTATATGGAGAGAGTTTATTTAAATAATGACTGGAAATTCACTGAGGAATTTAGCGAAAAACTGATTGACAAGACATATGATGACAGCGGGCTTCTTGCTGTGCGTTTGCCGCACACATGCAAAGAGGTGCCGCTGCATTATTTTGATGAAAAGGAATATCAGATGATAAGCGGTTACCGCAGGGTGATTCATGCCCCTAAAAAATGGAAGGGAAAAACGCTGCTTCTCACATTCGAGGGCGTTGCCCACGACAGCAGGGTTTATATAAACGGTGAGCTTGTGGGCGAGCATCACTGCGGATATACGGCGTTTACAATAGATATAAGCGACAAGCTTCTTTTGGGAGAGAGTAATGTGATTACCGTGAGGGTGGACAGCAACGAAAGCCTTAATATACCTCCGTTTGGCTTTGTAATTGATTATATGACCTTTGGGGGAATATACAGAGACGTATACCTTGATGTGAAAAATGCCACCTATATTGACGACGTTTTTGTCATGACGAAGCTTGCCAAGGCGGGGGCAAATTCCGCCGCTGTTTCCGAGGTTGCCGTCAGGGGATTAAAGGCGGGGGTAAGCATAAGACAGTCTATCCGCAAAAAGTCGGCAGATGAGGAATTCAAAATATTGGACGAGGATTATCTTGCAAATATGAATGGGGCGGACAAAGAGGATTGTAAAAATTCAAATGAAAATTCCGCATGTGAGAAAACAAAAATATATACCTTAACGCATAATACGGGAAAAGTAGATTTGTGGGACGTGGACAACCCTGTGCTTTATGAGCTTAAGACGGAGCTTATTTACAGGGAAAAGGTAATTGATGATAAAACGGTTACATTTGGGTACAGAAAGGCGGTATTCCATGAGGACGGCTTTTACCTGAACGGAAGAAAACTTAAAATACGGGGCTTGAACAGACATCAGAGCTATCCTTATGTGGGTTATGCCATGCCTGAGAGCATGCAGAAAATGGATGCGGACATTTTGAAAAATGAGCTTGGATTAAATGCAGTCAGAACCTCCCATTATCCGCAGTCCCGGCATTTTATTGACAGGTGTGATGAGCTTGGGCTTCTTGTGTTTACGGAGCTTCCGGGGTGGCAGCACATAGGCGGTGAGGAGTGGAAGCTTCAGGCAATAGAAAATGTTAAGGATATGGTTAAGCAGTACAGAAATCATGCCTCCATTATTTTGTGGGGCGTTCGCATAAATGAGTCGGTGGATGATGATGAGTTTTATGAGAGGACGAATGCGGCTGCCAGAGCGCTTGACCCTACAAGACCGACAGGTGGAGTAAGGTGCTACAAAAACAGCAATCTTCTGGAGGATGTTTACACTTACAATGATTTTCTTCACAACGGCAAAAATAAGGGCTGTGACAAAAAATCGACGGTTACCTCCGATATGAGCAAGCCTTACCTCATTAGTGAGTACAACGGACATATGTACCCTACAAAACCCTTTGACTGGGAGGAGCACAGGGCGGAGCATGCAATACGTCATGCCAACGTGCTCGACGAGGTTGCAGCGCAGGAGGATATAGCGGGAAGCTTCGGGTGGTGTATGTTTGACTATAACACCCACAAGGATTTTGGAAGCGGTGACAGGATATGCTATCACGGCGTTATGGACATGTTCAGAAATCCAAAGCTGGCAGCGGCAGTATATGCAATTCAGCAGGAGGAAAAGCCTGTCCTTGAGATTAGCTCCTCCATGGATATTGGAGAGCATCCCGGCTGCAACAGAGGTGACATTTACATTCTGACAAATGCAGACAGCGTAAAAATGTACAAGAACGACAAATTTATAAAGGAATTTTCTGCGGAGGACACGAAATATGAAAATCTGAAACATGCGCCGATTCTGTTGGATGATTATATAGGAGATGCCCTTGAAATCGGTGAAAATATGAGCCACAGACAGGCTGAGGATTTGAAGCAGATTTTAAATGAGGCGGCAAGAGTAGGGATTAACAGTCTGCCAAGGACCATGTATCTTAAGGCAATGAGACTGGTTGCCCGCTATCATATGAATATGACGGATGCGGTGGAATTATATAACCGCTACATCGGAGACTGGGGCGGAAGCTCCACCGTATACCGATTTGATGCCATTAAGGACGGAGAGGTTGTAAAGACCGTTTACCGTCAGCCGATGAAGAAGGTATATATTAAGGCGGACGTAGACCACACGGAGCTGTCCGAGAAAGACACCTATGACGTGGCAGCGGTGAGAATAACCGCTACAGATGAATATGGCAATACGTTAAGCTTCTTTAATGATCCGATATGTCTCAGCGTTGAGGGTCCTGTGGAGCTTATCGGACCGGATATTGTGTCTCTTTCCGGGGGTATGGGAGGAACCTATATAAAGACAACGGGAAAGACGGGCAAGGCTAAGCTTACGATAAGCAGCGGACAGGCGGAGACTGTCACTGTAAATATAACAGTTGTTTAACTTATAATAGAATCAATACGAATGGCTGACGTTCAGGTTAAGGGGAGGATGAAAATATGGAACGAGACTTTACGGAAGAAGTTGAACAGGAAATGCTGGAAATGCTGGATGCATATAATGATTTGGAAACCTTACAGAATACAGACGAAAAATGGAAT
>DKZK01000027.1:0-49178 GCA_002493625.1 Lachnospiraceae bacterium UBA7076
CGATTTTGAGGCAAATTTAGCAGGGTAAAGAAATTTTTTCGACACGTCGACAAGTTCGACAGGAAAGCCATCTGCTTTCCCATAAAACAACCTATAATATTCTTTTTCCGCCAAAAGCTTGAATAATCTCACAAAATTAAAATTTACTCAAATATAATTCTGAATTTACATTCTTTATCTCCAGAAAGAACGGTTTCTACCTGTTCTACATAAAGTTTACTTTCACTCCATATACTCTCTCCCACATAAATAATACTCTGCCTTGAACATTCACATAAATTAGGAGTATTCACACCCCCAGCGGTATGAATATCACATGCACATTCCGGGAAATAGATAAAATATTCTTTATCAGGTACTACAACCTCACCACGAACATTACCTATTTCACATAATCTGCTATAAAACTCATCACGATTTCCGTTCACAGTTTGATACAGTTTCAGATATGACTGCAAAACACCTGTATCAGCGCACTGTCTGGCACAATGTTTTAAAAGACAGCTCCTGCTGTCCGAATCCATTTCATCTAATCCGTTCTCAAATCCTTTAAACCATTGGCAAAAAAATTTTTTATCCATAATGCTTCCTCTCAGTTTTCTGCTTCCGCTGCAAAAAATGCATCCACAACTGCCGGGTCAAAATGCGTGCCGGATTCCTCCCGGATAATCGCATATGCCTTTTCAAGGGACATGGCATTTTTATAACAGCGTTTGGAAGTCAGCGCATCAAAAACATCTGCTACTGCCATAATCCTCGCGCAAAGCGGTATTTCCTCCCCGCTTATACCATAGGGATAACCTTTTCCATTCCACCACTCATGATGATACGCTGCCATTTCAACCGCCATATTCAAATATTCCGATTCTCCAAGCTCGGTCTTGGCATGGGTAAGCAGTTCCTCCCCTGCACTTGAATGTGACTTCATAATTTCAAATTCTTCCGCCGTCAGTTTTCCGGGCTTATTTAAGACAACATCCGGAATATGTATTTTCCCAATATCGTGAAGGGGTGCTGCCACCACCATATTACTCACATATCTGTCCGTCAGAATATTACTGTATACTCCCTGCCGTTTCAATTCTTTTGCAATGCGCTCCACATATTCCGCCGTGCGTCTGATATGCCCGCCCGTATTATCGTCTCTGTTCTCCACGACCTCCGCCATGAACGTAATCATACCGGACTGCATACCTGAAATCTGCTCATGGTAAAAGGAACGCTTATTTCCCTGTATAATCAGAATGATAATCGTAATCGTCATGATAAAGGCAGAAATACTGCTGATTCCGATAAAGGAAACAAATCCCTGTTCATGGATAACGCTTGTCGCCTGCACATTCTCGTTATACACCGCAATCTGAATTGCTGTATTATTGGTAAAAAACAACATCAAAATCCCGACTACCCAAAGCAGATATTTCTCTGATTTCTGTAAACTCCTGTGCTGCATATTCTCACGAAACCAATTTCGCCAGTTCCGCCCTTTCACATAAAATAAAATAAGCAGTACAGATAATACTCCATAGACCACAAGCTGATATATCTGTGTTTCGTGAACTGAAAATGTAAACAAATATGGCGGCACAAGCAGAATCGGCACTGAAAGTCCACTGATAATGCCCGGAAACGGTATCATCAAACACAGACCCCGCAGTCTGTGTTTTTTCCTGCCAAGACAGATATTTAAGCCGGTCATAAACAAGGTTGTCATGATTGCAATATCTTTCCCAAAAATCAAAAACACAATCCCAATCAGAAAAAAACTGACAAAGTAAAAAAGCCGCTGCTTCTTTGCTTCCATATCCGGCTCTAAAAATATATACTTTTTTATCAGAAAACTGCTGACTGCAATTGCCGTTGTTTCCAATATTTCTAATATTGCCGTTTCCATGTTCTATATTTCGTTCCTTCCATTTTTTCCATAGCAACTCAAGTACTGATTTGTCGTTCTGAACTACCTATTTTCTTTCAAAGTCCTTCTGATAGGTTGAACTCTACAGTCATGCTTCATACCTGCTTCTGATAACAAAGCATTCTGCATCTTTGACAAAGCCCAGTTTTTCTGCCATTTTTTCTGAAGCAGTATTTTTATAATGACATGCCCACACCGGTTTCTTACCCTGTGAAACGGCATATTGTATCATTTTTTTTGCCACAATCAGACCCAGTCCCTGTTGTTGATATTTGCAATCTGTTTCTATTCCAATGTCTGTTTCCTTGGTACTTACTGCGGCAGAAAATGCCCATGACGCAATATCATCATCACAGGTAATACAATAACCTTTCCCTTTTTCCAAGAAATCGTTTCCATCCCTCCAAAAAAGCGATGGAACAATTTTACCTGAAAATATCTCCCTTCTGAATACCACAAGCAATAGAAAGGGGATAAACAGACCCACAGTCATGGGCATCTGCAATATCAATGAAATCCGGATACTGTGACAGGCTGAGTTTATGCAGCATAATATACCTCTTATCCTTTCAAAAGCTCCTGATATCGTTTATCTTCCTTCAGGAAATCATATTCCTCACCACAAAAGCATTTCATCAGATTATCCTTCAAATTCGTCAAAAATTCTTCTCTGGCTTCCTGAAATATCAGATGTTCATATAGCGGTGCCTTTGTAAAGTGCAAAATATCCCCAAGCCCCTCTATCATTTGTTTCATTATATTTATTACTGCATCTGCGTCCTGCTCCATTGTTGCCAGCTCCAGTTTGCAAGACACTTCATGATATTTTCCCATTTCAAAAAGCCCCGCCAGCTTTTCCTGTTTGTCCGCAAGCAAATGCGCCTTCTCCATATCCTTATCCTGCAATGCCAGCATGTATATTCCATGAAATACAGCGCTTAATGTTTGGTAACCGGAATACAATAATTCCTCATACGCCTTGTATGCTTCCTGTGTGCGCCCTGTCTGACTGTAAAGCTGCGCCTGCTTCCTTTTCCTCTCCTGATTCTGCTCCGGAATATACTCAAGCACAGCTTCCGCTTTTTCATACTGTTCCCGTCTCACATAGAAGCCAAACAAAACATCGGCGGCACGCTGCCGCATATTTTCATCCGCGCTTTGCAGGCTTCGACTATAACAGTCATGAATATAAGCGTCATATTTCTTATCGTCCGGTATTTCCTTTACTATACGCCATGCATCCAATACGACTGCCATTTGCAGAATTAACTGTTCGCAATTGGGATACATCTCCAATACTCCCTTTGCCCAGTTAAATACCTCCTCATATGGTTCCGTATCCAGCCTTTTTTCGGTTTCCTCAATAAATGATTTGATTTCCTCCGCCGTAAGCTCCTCCTTAAATGACAATAACATGTCAAGCGTTATGTTCAAAAGACGCGCAATCGGCGCCAGCAGCATAATATCCGGCATAGAATTTCCATTTTCCCATTTATTGACCGCCGGTGCGGTTACCCCCAGACGATTTGCCATTTCTTCCTGCGTCATATTTATTTTCTTTCGGTTTTCCCTTATCACTTCACCTATCTTCATAAACAACATCTCCTTTAATCATTTATGCATCGGCCTTTGCTGATACAATCATAACAAACAGAACTTCGTTGTACAACTGAATATAGGTTAAATAATGTTCAAAAAAATTAACTGCCGTTAATCTGTTGAAAAAATTTATCTATATTTTCTTTAATTTCCAATGGTTTCAAATTCTTGGAAAGATATCCCGCCGGCTTTAAGGACAACACCTGTTTAACACTTTCCTTATCTACCCTACCCGTAAGAAAGATAACTGCAATATCTGCAAAATCCTTCTCCGCACGAATCATCTCCAGTACCTGCCTGCCGTTACAAACCGGCATCTCATAATCAAGCAAAATCAAATCAGGTCTGTTCAGGGCAAGACTGCTTATTGCCGATATACCGGAATTGGCAACCGACACATCATATTCTTTTTCAAGCAACTCCTGCATCGCCTTTAACATTACGCCGGAATCATCCACCACAAGAATTTTCTTTTTATTGCTTATTTCTTTCTGTTTTGACTCATTCTTCTTCAGATATTTTTCAATTTCCGACATTGCAGTTTCCGCCTTAATGTAAGTACCAATACCACTTTCATTCAAATGCGGCGCAATAACACAATATGCAAAATATCCTGTTCCTGTGTCAAACAGCATACTGAACTGCGGACGTTCCCTCTCAAACACTTTCCTAAACTGCTCATATGTAAGAAGATTTTCTGCTTTCAATTTGAACTCTCCTGTGGCAGGAAAATTTTCCATAATACATTTAACAAACTGTCGCGCCGTATATCTCACGGCATTCACAAGCATAACCGTTACCTTGTCGGTCTTAACACCCAGCATTTTTCCGACTGTATTAATCAATACTGATTCCTCAAACACAAGAATTGTTTCAAATTTTTTCTTATTTTCATCAGCATAAGTAATACGATAGTATATGCCCTTCCCAAATTTCTCTCCGCCGTAGCTTTCACTCAACACCTTGGCATCCAGTTGAAACATATCATACACCTGTTGAAGAATCGCCTGTCTCATGGCAGCATGTTCTTCCTCGGGCAAAAGTCCTTCCCACTTACTTCTTGCCCTCCCAACTATAGCATGATCTTCCGTAAGCGTATGCCCAAGCAGCCAGCCCGTACAAACACCTAGAAAATGGCAGACTGCTTCTTCTGAATATTCCGTATCCTCCAGTTCTTTTTGGAGTAATGGAAGCGTCTTGTCCCGAAAGTCATCATGAATACGTTTATGCATCTGCAGACCCTTATAATTTATGGACTCCATATATGCTTCCTCATCCGCGAAATGCTTTGCTGTATGATCTTTGAAATATTTAATGCCTTCCTGACATACCCACTGACTCTTCTCCTCGTCCTCTCCAAACGCAAACAGCTTATTTATTATTTTAAACAGCTTTTTATGCTCTTTATCAATAATATCCACTCCAATATTATACCGTTCCTGCCATTCTAAACGATTTTCCATATTCCTCCTCCTTCGCCACAGTAAAATACGTCTCAGCTTTTATGTTTTTTATCAGATATTTCAATATCGGAAAACACCTGATAGTACACCGGTAATGATATTATCTTTCGCACTCCGGACTGTTTCTGTCTTTGTCCGTTCCTTCTTCCATGCATATTATAGCACATAATCTAAAATAACTGTTGCTAAATTTTACAATTCCGATAAAAATGATTCTGCTATAGTGCCCAAGCCATAATCAGATATGATAGTTTTCAGTCCCAACGTAATTTCTTCTCTGCTAAAATTATTTTTTTGTAAAAAATCATCATCCTTTTTGTTCAAATGTGAATAAAACAACAATGCTGTTTCAAGCTTATGTTTATTGTTATCTTCACTTAATTCAAATAATCGGTCTTCCGCCTCGTTGATATTTCCGCAATCCACCATATGAAGCAGTTCCTGAGATACTTCCTCATATTGAGTTCCGGCTAAAAGTTCTTCCTCAGGTGAATCCATATCTATATTAAAAACTAACTTTAATATAGTTCTTACCATTTCCTTGATAAGCCGCATAATGTAATCTTGTTCATGCATTCCATTCATCTCCCTGCAACCACAATCGGCTGATAAAATCCGGTCTCCTCCGGCATTTTCCAAGACACTTCCCCACAACCAAATTTTAAAAGCAGCTCTGTCAGTTCCTTTCTCCTGACAGCCCTGTACTCACATGCAAATCTGCCAAGCTGTGGTTCTCCTTCGTCATCAATAATATACTGGGTAAATTTATAATTATCACCTGTCCAATCCCATGTCTGAAATGAAACTCTCTGCCCTTTATCCGTTTTATGAATATATGGAGCAGAATAGCAGGGTTTTTCCTCCAGCAGTTTGTCATAATCTCTTATGCTTGCCACAAATATTCCATTGGAGCCAATCTGACTGGCAATACTTTTGACTGCCTGTTCCATTGCTTCCTTTGTCAGCATATGCGGCAGGGCGTTATCCATTGCAATTACAATATCAAATTTCTGTTGAAATACCTCTGATAATGCACAAAAATCCGCCTTTTCAAAATTAATTTTCACATTGTTTTCTGCTGCTCGTTTTTTCGCCTCCTCCAGTTCTTTATCACTGATGTCAGAAGCAGTCACATCATAGCCAAGCAGGGCAAGCCCAATTGCCTGTGTTCCTATTCCGCATGAACAGTCCAGAAGCTTTGCGTTATTCCCATATCCACAATTTTGAAAAATTGTATTTAGAAGCTCAGCCTGCTCACGGGTGCTTGCCTGCCAGTCCATAAACAGCTTATCATACTGAGATGCCATATTATCATAAAATGTCTGAATTGTTGAAGACATATTATCCCTCCCTGCTTTTATAATGTTAAAGGCATTTGCAAAATAGACATATCAACACAGGCACGTTTGCGCTACTTGTCACTCGTTGTCCATTTGATCCTTTATTTTGGAAATCAACGCAATATCAGCCGGCAGCCACTCCACCGAATCCATTTCTTCCCTTGTCAGCCATTTTGCCGCTTCATGTTCCTTCAAAATCAAATCACCGGATACCACTTCACACCAGAAACAATCCATGGAAAGATGAAAGTCCGGATAGTCATATTCAATGGTGTCGAGCTTTGCCCCAACCGATATCATGGTATCAAGTTCTTCCATAATTTCCCGCTTTAACGCCTGCTCAGGTGTCTCACCGGCTTCTATCTTTCCACCGGGAAATTCCCATCCGTCTTTGAAATGCCCATATCCACGCTGGGTTGCAAATATAACGGTCTCACCATTTTTATTGATTGCTTTTATTACAGCAGCTACTACTCTTACCGTTTTCATATTGGTTTTATTTCCTCGTTTCGTATATTACTTTGCAGATAACGCAACAGGTCATCCCTGACAGCATGATGCAGTTTAACCTTAAACTTTGCAATATCCCGTTCCTTGCCCTTGTTATCTGTCTTTTTATCCGGTTTTACATTGATAATATCAAACTGTCCCATATAATAGAAATTTGTTTCCGCATCACTCTTTTTTATCAGCAGGTGTCTTCGTGTAGCATCAATGACTGATTTAACGTAAGAACTTTCTATACCCTTTCCCATTTGGGAATCCCACCGAAAAATCATGTTATCTTCAAATACATCCGCATAATCCGGCTTTCCGTCTATATATTTTTTATTATCCTCCTTACTTTCTTCCTTATGATAAGTTACAAAAATAAAGACATCATCATTTATCCTTTTCATTCCATACATAGTGGAAGATAAATCCTTTCCACAATTCATCAAAAAGCTCACATCACGCCTGGAATATTTCTCATATAGGACAAATATACTTTTTTCATCCTGCTCTTTTGAATATTTGTCTTCATACCTGCTTAAACCAACATCAACAATATCCTGCAATTGCTTATAGAACTCCATATTTTGTAGTCTTTCTTCAAACCATCGTACCCTATATATCCTTTCACTTGTTTGTACTTCATCAATTTCTACAAGCTCGATGTTACGATATTTTTCATATTCGGCTTCATTACTGATAAACCGCCCCTGTAAAATTTCTACGGCATTCTCAAATGCAGAATTTTCTACTATGTACCCATACTTTTCTTTAAATTCACTTTTCATTTTATCAACATAAATAATATCTTTATTTAATACCCTTTTCAAAATTTCCAACTCATAAGGTCGGACACCACTTAGGATTGTTTTTGACAGGTATTCTAATATTAATAATTCCTGCTCTGATATTTTCCCTGTATATGTATCTTTTTCAATAGTTTCCAAAAATGCCTGATATGTTTTATACTCTCGAATAATTACAAGCGGATCTATCTGTCCATTTTTATAAAAATCCAAAAGATACGGAACTCTCCCAAGGCGATTTTTTAAGGATATATAGCTTTCCCTGATAATTGAACGCATACCCTTAATCTTATCAATTGAATCAAATATTTTATTTTTAGCGATCTCATCAAAATGGACGGTTGAAGCTCCCGGAATCGTGCTATTACCACTTATCACATATTTTCTGATAGTATCCGGATTATAGGAACGGTCTCCGGATAACGCAACCGGAATCATAAAATTATTATTATAATTACCAATAAAATCGAGTATTACAACAAATTCCTTTCCTTCTGCCTTACGCAGTCCACGTCCCAACTGTTGAATAAATACAATTGGAGACTCCGTTGGTCGAAGCATAATAACCTGATTTACTTCAACAATATCAACACCCTCATTTAATATTTCAACTGAAAAAATATAATCAAGCGGCTGTAATTCCTCTGTTCCATCAGCCTCATCCATAGTTCGTATGTTATTGAATTTACAACTTCCACATTTTTTCTCAATGAATGTATAAAATATAGTAAAGGTAATTTTTGGTATTGTGCAGCAGTACTTTCCAACATTATTTTACACATTTGTTTTAACACCAAATGATCGCTTGTTCTTCTGTATTCATAGCTATTTTTGCATAAATCGACAAATCTATAATCTATATTAGATAAGTTGTGATAAAAATCAAGATTTGCCTGTCCATATGCAATCATTTCTTTTAATACACTCTCTGTTTCATCCATGTTCATGCCATCAAGATAATGCTTACCGTTCGATGTAAGATTTGCTGGCATTGAATACCCTTCCATTTCAAGCAAATATAAATATATGTATTGGCTTGCATCCGCAATTCCAAATTTTTTAAATCCCATAGCACATTTTTTCAACTGTATCCACAACGATCTTAAATCATCGTGAAAAATTTCCTCATAATTTTCAAAGCAATGTCCTTTGAAAATATCTTCTACCTGTAACAATTGTGCCTTTTCATTAATATCTAAAAAAGTTGTTCTACCGGATGGGTATTATCGTGTTGATCATTAATCAAAACTAAAATTTCACAATCCAGTAATTTCCTTTTGAATTCAAGAATTTTTTCATGATTTTCAAGCTTATCTATTTCCTTTGAAATGGTTTCAAATGCACGTTCAAAATCATTTGCCTGATAATATACATCATTATTTTCTTTTATCTTAAGAAATAATTTCTCCTCTATTTCACTAATATAATCACCTATAGAATCATTTTCCAAAATAAATTCATCATATGGCTTAATCAATCGCTTTAATGCGGCTTGTTCTCTTTGTTTTCCTGCATATTTATTATATAAACATGCAAGAATCAAAAAACATGTCGTAACCCGCTGTTGGCCATCTACAATCTCATAACATGTTTCGACCTCATCTAATATAATATTACCCAAGAATTTGTTGCATCTTTTAATGTCATTTACCAAAGTCAATATCTTTTCATCTGTCCATGTGTACTCTCTCTGGTACAATGGAATAAGTAATCTACGTTTATTTACATTAAAATTTACCAAATCCCCTTGTAATCCTGTGTCCATTTTAAACAATTGTTCAAACTTAACAACAAATGCTTTCATCTTTCCTCCTGTAAGTAAAATTATTCTCCATAATAATCAGAATCAACTTTATACAAATCCAATGTTTGTACAACATTAATTCCAACATGATATTTAACTACCAAATCAGCTAAAAGTTCCCCATCAATTAATTTTATGTGTTTGGATTGTCTCTTAACAAACGAAATCGCTTCTTTCGTAAATTTAGAAGTAGTAATAAAGACACCTTTTTGAACATTTTCCATTGCTCCCACAAATGCTTGTACTTCTTTTCTACCCACTGAGTTTCTACCGCTATACCTTTTAGCTTGTATATATATTAAATCAAGCCCTAATTTATCTTCACTAATTACACCATCAATACCTCCATCATGTGAACGCCCTGTAACGACTCCTGAATTTATATCATAACCATATCCCATCTTCAAAAGCAAATCCACTACTAAATGTTCAAAAAAGGAAGGCGTATTATTAAGAATACGTTCAAACACCTGCAATCTTATACTTTCAATATGTTCTTTCATCGCCAAACTTACCTTTTCTTCTGGTAACATGTCTACTTCTTTGTAATTAATGTTATTATCATAACCCTCACTATCATTTTTGTTATTATAAATTGTAAATAATGGCTTTTTCCCTTTATATCCAACTATTTCAAACTGTTTTTGTGGATATGCAGTAGGAAAATCAAGGCCTACGCATCGTCGTCTTATTTGATTATTGACAACTGACACGGGGTTCTTTGCCCCAAATGTATACAAATCTTCCTTTACAATCTCTTTATATATTTCCATAGATGTCATTCCAGCTTTTGACTTTTTCAAAACATAATTAATTGCATCAACAATTGTCATAAAGTCACCTTCTTCTTTTCCAACTACAACTAATTGTCAGAACAGTAATATATACAATAATTTTCCACTTTAATAAAAGCATTTTGATAGTTTCTGTAATTAAATTTTATCATATTTTGACTATTTTTACAATTTTTAGCTTGCAGCATTTTAAACTGCTCCTGCCCAAATACGGCGTGAGGGTGCTTTGCAGGCATTACGATTGACTCTCCCTCTTGTAGCTCGTAGTCATGTCCATCAATGGTGATTTACGTTTTTATGACAATTCCTTTTGCAAATCCGAAATATACTGCTTTTGTTGTTTTTTCAGATATGATTTGACAAATGGCTTCATAAATATTTTCTTTGCAGTGACATCTTCCGTAAAATCAATTTCTGTATCTTCACCCTTTTGTGTAAACACTCCAACCCAATGTCCCTTCATATTATCATTTTCCATATCAAATTCCCATCGTTTACATGGTTCTTTCGCTGTGACTGTAAATGTTGTTGCATATCCATCTTTCGTGTATTCCACAAACTGGTTTTCATTTTTCACTTCTATTTTACCCAAGTCACTGCGCCATCCATAATTTTCAAGAGAAGTAACAACTTCCCACACTTTTTGTATATCCCTTTTAATAACCGCTTTCATATTTGAAACTGCCATAACATTTCCTCCATCAATTTATCATAATCTCTTAAATAAGAATTTTCGTCATTTGACAATTTTACTCAATTCATCAAATGTAAAATCCTTATAGTTTTTACCCGGATTGAATACAGAATTTGTTGTGGCTGGTATTTTTTCCATTATTTTTTTGATATCAATATCCTTTGGAAGAGAAATAATGTTCTCATCTGCATCCTCACCATTATGAGCCATAAAGATAAATTCTCCTGTTTCCCAATTGATATCAAAGTTATTGCTAATACCAACACTTGACTTCAAATCCAATAAGACTTCTTCCTGACTAATGAAATTCTCATATATAAATTCAAACAATGCGTCCTTATCTATTTTTATAATTCTACAAACTTTATCTTTCATATCATTTCCTTCCACACAATGTAACCAAAATTTCACAATTAATCCAAGTATAACATACTGTTCCTTTATTCACCATAAAAATCATAACACCATATTATTACTCAGATTGACAATACACTGCTTGCAATGTTTTTCGAAGATTTACCATGTCGACCAACGTCTCCGTATCTGTTTTCGATGTTCTTTCGCAAAGTACACTGTGCGGAAAATACGGTTTCCCTACATTTTCCCTTTATATCTTCACACAAAAAACAGCCGCTACACCACATCACAGACTCCAAAAGAATTTCCTTTCATACAGATTCCACAATGCTATGTAACGACTTTTCGTATCCAATTATTTTTCATTTATTTTCTTTCCGGTGCACTACGTCCAGTCTTTTCTTCTGTATAAAGCAGCTCCCACAGCAGTGCATATCACCGCCAGCACTCCAAGAATAAGTAATTCCTTTCCATGCTGACTAAGACTGTCCCCGGCAAAAGCTCCTTGCATTAAATCAACCGCATAGGTCATTGGCAGAAGGGCAGAAACTTTTTTAATCGTATCAGGAAACAGCATATCAGGCATTGTTGCTCCGGACAGGAACAGCATAACAAAATAAAACACATAACAAAGCAGCGTTGTACTCTTTAAATCTCGCCCAATAGCTGTAAAAAGAAATCCCATAGAAAACATGGCAGCTATGGAAAATAACATGCTTATGCAAATGGTAAGAAATGTTCCTTCAACCTGTATATGATAAAGAAGCTTTCCGGCGGTTAATAAGATTGCAATTCCTATGAGCGTCATGGCAAAATTAACTACTACCTGCGCCAGCATGATACTTTTCTTTCCCACCGGCGTGGCATCAAATCTCTTATAGATTTTTTTCTCTTTATAACCGGATAATGTCAAAGGCAAAGACATTAAACCTGTGACCCCTATTACCATGACAGCGTATGCGGGTACGGAAATATCCATCATTTTAACGTCTGCGCCCTCGTAAATCGGCGTATTTCCATAAATGCCCCCAAATAAAACAAGCATTAGCACAGGAAACACAAGGGCAAAGAAAAAACTAAAAAACTCTCGCATAAATAATCGTAATTCTATTTTACATATAGCGGTAAAACCTTTCATAATATCCCCTCCATCGTAAGTCCTGTTGTTTTCGGTGCAATCATCAGGTATAATTTTTCCAAGGATAAATTATCATTCCACTCATCATGGGGAATACGGCTTTTTACATACTCCCGAAATTCCTGCTTTGTTCCAAAAAACTGCTGCTTTCCTTTTTCCAGATAAAGTATTTTATCTGCAAGGACTTCTACCTCGTCCAGATAGTGGGAAACCATAATGATGGTAACGCCGCCTTTTCTTATATTTTCAAAACTCACCAACATATTTTGTCTCACCTCAGGGTCAAGACCTGTTGTCAGCTCATCCAAAACCAGAAGCTTTGGTCGTCCTATAAGAGAAAGCAAAATAGATAAGCGTTGTTTTTCTCCTCCTGATAATTTGCAAATCAGACGTTTTCTTTTTTCATCAAGCCCCATTTGTGTCAGTAATAAATTCCAATCGGCAGGTCTCTCGTAAAACGCGGCAAATAATCTGCATAATTCCTCTACTCGGATTTTCGAAAAATATTCTGCCTCCTGTAATTGAACTCCCATTTCCTTATATACTTCACTGCGATGCACCCAAGGGTCTTTTCCAAACACCCGAATCAAACCACTGTCCGGTTTTCGCAGACCTTCTACACATTCCACAGTAGAAGTTTTTCCGGAGCCATTTTGCCCAATAACAGCTAAAATCTCTCCGGATTTTACAGAAAATGAAACATTCGAAACAGCATGTATGTGTTTATATGACAAGCTCAGATTTTCCACCTGTACAATTAACCCTGACATAATAATTCCTCCCTCTACACTTCAGCCATAGGCAATTACCAAACTCCTTAGACGTTGATTCTATTTTATAATGGTGACGAAGCGCAAACAATAATATCGGAAGAAGCGGCTGCATGTTATGTGCAAGAGGTAGAATTTCATGTCTGAAATGCATTTATCCGCCATGATATCGTGATATAATATGCGCAAGCGCATATTATACTTTGCGAAAAAACATCGCAAATAGCGCACCGTCAATCTACGATTGACGATATGGTATAATGAACGCATAAACGCGAACGCAGGTCCGCAGAACATTCGATGGCTGTTTACAGCCAAAGGAATGTTCTCGGACCTATGTGAGTGTAACGAACACCGAAAAACCGAAGGTTTTGAGGTAAGCGTTTATGCGGAAGGAGGTCCAGCTATGAGAGTCGAATGCAGAATCAGCGCAGAGTACACAGAGCCATATGCAGTTCTTCATATAGACAAAATGACCGAGCCAATTACAGAAATCATTTCAATGTTGGAAAAAGAACAAGTAAATTCTCTGACATTGATTGCAACAAAGGATAAAAACACTTATTTTGTCAAACCCGAAGACATATCACTGGTACGCACAGAAGGCAGGGAAATTGTCTGTTATGACAAACATAAAAACAGATATATTTTAGATAAGCCTCTATATGAGCTGGAGAGCATACTTAGTATTTATTTTGTGCGCATTTCCAAATCAGCGATTGTTAATATCAACCAAATCCATCATGTTCAGGCAAGCTTTAACGGAACAATGGAGCTGGTAATGAAAAACGGAGTCATCGATTATATTTCAAGAAGCTTTCGAAAAAAATTCAAAGAAAGGTTGGGATTAGAATGAAACATACAATTAAATTATTTATTACGTATATTTTATATGGCATATCTTTGGGCTGTACTTTCTTTGTAATTATGTGTCTGTCCTATTTTATTGGAGGCGGAAAAGATATTTTGATGCAAATATTCAACGATTTTGGACGACAGGCTATAGGCTCCATGCTTGTAGGAATTGCCTGCGGCGGCACAGCAGTGGTTTATCAATTCGACCGTCCTTCCGCCTTCTGGAAAATAGTAATACATTTTTGCGTGGGAATGGGCGTGTTTTATCCCGTTGCCATATATTTAGGCTGGTTCCCATTTCATCCGAACAGGATTCTGCATACTATTTTACAGTTTTTATTCTCATGCGGAATTTTCATGTTAATCTGGTTCTGCTTCTATCTGTTTAATCGGAATGAGGCAAAAATAATCAACAAACGGCTGAAAGAACTTGAGGAGGATAACTCAACCAGCCAAAGCTAAAATTCTGTGCCTTCCTGACCCTGCACTGTATCTGAAATTGATGCGGGGTCAGTCCACAGACTTTCTTAAACCGATGCACTCATGTTGAGATTTATCACGAATTGGGGATTGTGTCAGGTTTTTAATGAAACCTGAAAAGGAGCATCCCATTTGCCACAGACAACCCCATCCAAAATGTATCCGAATGTAACATGATTTGCATGTGTGTGCATGGGATATGACCGCTTTGCATTATGATAATAAATATACTCGATATTGTCGTCTATTCTGAAATATGTTATATTGTCTGCCATATTTGCCTGTCTCCATTTATAATTCTGTTACAACTGATGAACCCTTTGACATATCTCCGTTTAACCACTGCCACTCCTCAGCAAGTTCTATTTTCCCATTATCAAGCATCTTCGGAATACTATGGCACTTTCCAACTCGAATCTTATTCTGTGTATTTATATGATGATAATAAAAATCTAACGCTCCGTTTTGCTCAACAAATCCAATCATATATCCTCTGCTTATTTCACCACCGGAATATTCAGCCCAAAACTCATTACCCCTCTGATGGTAGCAAAAAATAGTTTCTCCATTTACCTCTCCATTTTCTGTATTCACTCTCGGACAAAATCTTTTTCCTTCATAGCAAATATCTGTAATGCTCCGGCATAATGTCTTCTCCATCACCTCATAAACCAAAACCACGCCATGTTCCACATTCCATTTTTCATGCTTTATAGTGCGATAGCCCCTTTGCTCATATAAATGGCTGGCAGGCAGTGAAGCGTCCAGCATAACTGTATTATACTGTTCTGAAATCGTGTCTTCCAGACACTGCATAACAAAGCTGCCATAACCCTTTCCCTGAAATTCCGGCAGAACATATACTCTTGTAATATGATTATCCTCACGGCTTCCGGTTCCGACAATCTGATTATCCACAACCAGAACACCTACATTTCCATTTTTTATATCCTTTGTAATATTTTCTCTGCTATGAAGCTGGCAGAAAAAATCCACAACCTCTTTCGGATAGTATTTCGGGTAAATGGTTGTCACTGTATTTTGCACAATATTAAAAACGTTGTCTATATGTTTTTCTAAAGCCTTTCTATATTCCATTGTCCTTCTCTCCTCACAGAAAATCCGCCGTTTCCTCGGAACATATTTTAGTCGCCTTTACTCCATTCAACGAACCAAATACACTTTCATCTCATTCCGCATTTTTATTCGTTTTGAAATTTCAGGATCGGGGACGTAAATCCCATTTTAACCTTCAAATAAATGACAGGGTTTCCTCCATCTAAAGTAATTGTGACTTCATTTGAATATGAATAATTTATCCCTTTATCATCCGGAACACCACTTGCAATTTTTATCCGATAGGTTCCAAAAGGAAGCTGAAAGCGGACAGGCGGACAGGTATAATCCGACCACTCCATATCGTTAATGAGAAGCCGCATATATTTAACCATGCCTTTATTTGTCTCAATTTCTACCATCCCTTTGGCTACCGCCGGATTCGCTATGGTATTTTGCAGGGCTTCCATATTTGCCTTTTTTAGTTCCTCAGTAGGTACCAGCGGCGTATACAAATCAAACGCATCCCATAATCGCTTATCCATAGTCTGAATGGACACCAAACCGGTTTTCTTACGCTTTCCCCCTTTTTCCACTTCAAAATCTCCACGGAAGAAAAACCGGTATGCCGTTACCGTTTCAAGCATACACTGCTTTTCCCGACTATAATCCGTAACCTTATCAAAATATACAATTTCTTTTTTCACATATAAAATGTTACGCTGAATTTCCCAGAGCTCTTTTCGCGACATCGCATTGGAATATTCAAATTCAAGACGGTCTGCATAAAAAGTAATTTGAATCTGTGTATTTTTAAATATGCCCGTATCAATCATTACTTCTCTATGTAATATATTTCCCATGAGCAACCTCCTGATTTGCCATCTTTTTTATATAATTTTCGCTATCTTTTTTTGTGATGCTATTACTATTATTGTACTTCCATGCATATATATGCCACCCAGAAAAACAGACCAAAATCTACCATCTGTATTCCACTATTTCATCCAACGACTTTCTCGGTCTTTGCTTCGGACTTTCCGCCCCGTATCCGACTGCAATTGCGCAGGCAAGCTGTTCATCCGTGTTTAAATATGTCGTTATTTCCTTATAGGCAAAGCACGTATTAGCAATCCACAATGCGCCTAACCCAAGCTCCTGTGCCGCCAGCAGTATATTTTGTACCGAAGCCCCAATCGAAAGTGAATCGCATATTTCTGTAATTCTCTCATCATTGTCAACCGATAAAAACGGAGATTTTGCATTTGTATTAATTACAGCAATAATAACAGGGGCTTCCTGCATAATCCGCAATGTATTTTTAGCATCTGCAATGCCAAACTGTGATTTTGGCAAATCCGTTATACCATTTTCTTCTCTTTGCAGTCCGTCCTCCATCGCTTTGAGCAGTTCCCTTTTACGCTCATTTCCAAAAACAATATATTTCCACGGCTGTCTGTTTTTTGCAGAGGGCGCAGCCCTGCCTGCATCTAATATTTTATTTATCAGCTCCAAGGGTACTTCCTTTTGCTGAAATTTCCGAATGCTTCTTCTCTCATATATAGCATTAACAGACATGATAATTCCTCCTGTCACTTCCCCCCACAACAAAATCTATATTCAAATATTTTTTCCGTTAATTTTTAATTTTGTTCTGTCGTGCTAAATGTCCTGCAAAATTAAATCCGATTTTTTAAACCGTAAGCTCAATCTGATTTCCCTCAATCGCCACAATACAAGCTTCATAATACCCATCGCCGGTCGTTCTTGGTCCGCTGACAACTGTATATCCATCCTTCTTTAGCTGCTCCGTCAGCAAATCAACCCTTTCCTTACTCCCTACAGAAAATGCAATATGTATAAATCCCGTTCTGCCCAGCGGTTTTTCCAAATCATCCATCACCGGCTTATTCATAATCTCAAGCCTTGCTCCATCATCAAATGTGAGAAAATATGATTTAAAATCTGTGGTCTTATTATGATACATGGTATTAGCAACAGCTCCCAGATACCGCTCAAAAAATTGCTTTACATTTTCCAAATCATTTACATACATTGCAACGTGCTCGATTTTCATATCACGGTCTCCCTTCGTTACGCCATTCCATCTGATGATATTTTGAAGCTGCATCTTTAAAGCCTATGGATTGATATAATGTATATCCGGCTTCTGTGGACTTTAATTCAACAACGCTTAAGCTCATATTGACGGCATCCGCAAGCAGCATATCCATAGCCTTTTTTGCATATCCTTTGCAGCGGTGCTCCGGCTTCGTATATACATTTAATACCGTACCTGTTTTTCCATTTATAAAAGCAGGACTCATAGGCTTTTCAACCACAAGCAGCCATGCGCATGCAACTATTTCCTGTTCTATCCTTACAACATATGAGAAAATATTATGATTAAGGTTTCCGGCAAAATAATCCGGCAGCTCTTTTTTAATGCATTCCAGCTCTTTCTCATCCAGCTTACCACGATCTTCCATTAAATATGCAAGTCTTAATTGTGTTAATTGTTCAATGTCGTACATTGCAGCTTTTTCTATAATCATATCACATGTACTCCCTATCATTTTATACTATCTGAAATTTAACAGCATACTAAGCTTCCCTTTGGATATTCGGAAACGAGTTAAACCATGCCCGTTCCTCAAAAGCTCGTTTTGGGGGTGAAATTGGTTCTGTCTCGGCAATACCGACAGGCAAAAAACATACCAGTTCAAAATCCTCAGGAACATTTAAAATTTGAGCCATTTGATAACCGATTTTATCTTCGTCGGTAATGTGCCCTTCATACCAACAGCTCTGATAACCAAGTTCAACGATTGCAAGCAGCATATTTTCGATTGCAGCCGAATAGTCCTGAACTGCAAAGCATTTATCCCTGTATGCATTTACTCTCTGCGTTAAAACGCATATTATGGCAGGCGCCGTTTCTCCAACCGACGGATTAATAACTTTATGCAGTTTTTTCAATACGTCTTTATCATCTACCGCTATCAGGCTTGTTGTCTGCTTATTGCAGCCGGACGGAGCATTCAGACCCGCTTTCATTATTGTTATCAAATCTTCTCTGGGAACGGCATCCGGTTTATACTTACCTCTGTAACTATGCCGTTTGTTAATTATTTCTATAATACTCAATTTATTGCCTCCATAAGTTCTCCACTATTTTGCATTTTAATTAAAAATCCTTTTGTTAAAATAATAATGCAACACTGATTTATTTCACAATCCTCATATTAAAAATCCTGCTGAAAAACCTTCCAATATAAATACTAATCATTTCACGATACTCCTCAGGCTCCACAGCTCCGCCAATCCCCATAATGTCATATGTCACAGTTGCCTCCTGTAATTTATAAGGCAAATCCAACAATCCGCATTTCTCATAAAAAGCATGTCTTCTGACACGCTGCTTGTAATTATCAGCCTCTTTATCCAGTGTTTCCAAAGCCAGAAAAATCCTGTTGCCACTGTATTTTGTTTTTAAAATATCAATTGCCTTTTCACCGTATCCTTTCCCCCGTTCTTCTTCCCTGATTGCAAAGTAAAAAATATATGCAAGCTCTTTATGTTTTATAACATAAACGATTCCAACCCATTTATCTTCATCATACAATGCCCAGAAATCAGCAACGGGAGATTTTGACCGAACCATTAACAACCAAAAGGGAGCTCTTTCACTTAACGGAAAGGAGTGTTTGTACAACTTTCTTATATCACGATATATATCCATCTTCTTTGATACCATAATCAGCTTCATATTTTTTCTCCTTACTGCTTCCTTATATTGATAGTGTAGCTCATCAAAAATATCAACATAAAAAACGCTGTAACCTTTCTATTTCATAAGATTATTTTCCTTATCAAAAAAGGCTTTTTCCAACTTATCGTATTCTTCATCTGAGCAGACCTCTTTGCATTTTTTCTGATATGCTTTGGAACGCTCCAGCATATCATTTATCTTTTTACATGGAAATTCTCCACACTGATTACATTTCTCCACATGATGCTCCCCGATACATTCTACCAGATGATATGTACACTGTTTATGGGAGGAACAGCCCTCACATTTAATTTCTTCGTTCGATATAATGTGGTCTCTCCAGCCTACCCGATACCATAACAAAGCCACCTTTGACAGGTCCTCATTACTATGAGCATTATACCGCGGACATTCCATGCAGTTATCTCCGCATAATGTAATTTTTTCCATGCAAGCAAGCTCCTTTCCGCATTTTCTATTCATTAATTTGCTGTCCAATCAAAAACAGACACAATCTCTGCTTTCATCCTATTTTGTGATATATGGCTCAAATATGGAAATAAAATGTTCCAAACCCTTAAGAACATAAATATTATCGCCTGCCCTCTTTAATGAACATGATTAGCTTTTCTACATCATCAAATTCGTCATAGTCGCCGACAATACCTTCACGGTGATATACAATACCATTTTTCTCATTACGTTCCAGACAATCTAACAGCATTTCCTCCCCATATCTTTTAACAAACAAAGTAAACGCATACGGTTTGATTTTGGATAGCAGCCCTTTTCTGCAATCCTCCTTGCAAGCATAACAATGGTCGTGACATTTTTCTATGGAACATTTCCGATTTTCACACCAGTCTTTATCAGGGCATTCCCCTGAATTACATCCGTGACAGCTTGTATTTTCAGAACACAGGCAGCAGGCAAGTCCGCATCTTGCAATTCCCAATTCCCTTTTCATTCAAAACCTCCTCAAGTATCGTTTTCCATTATATTACATAGGTGTTCCTACCTCAATCAGATTTCCGTTAAAATCATATTGCCATCATTGTCAAGCACCGTGTCAAGACCAAACAGGTCATGATAAAATTGTTTTGATTTTTCAATATCTTTCACAACAATTAAAATGTTCTTTAATTTCATTTTCAGTATCCCTCCGAATTCCTGACTATAAGTTTACGCTTTTTTAGGAAAATATGCAAATGCAGGATACTGCACTCTGAAATTCTATACGAAAGAAGGAATATTGCCGTCTGAACAGACCAAAGAAAATATGACACAACAATACAACCGGCATTCGCCATTCTGATATATCAGACTTTCCTAATCTGTTATATCAGAACGACAAATACATTTTATTAATCATCACTGTATTCTTTAATAATTTTTTCAAATTCACTTC
Source organism: Lachnospiraceae bacterium UBA7076 (assembly GCA_002493625.1). Lineage (GTDB taxonomy): Bacteria > Bacillota > Clostridia > Lachnospirales > Lachnospiraceae > Coprococcus_C. The sequence goes on from DKZK01000027.1 coordinate 20,744, forward strand.
TCACCTCAGTAAATGCATTTAATAATTTTGAGGAAAAGGAACCGCTTTTGCCATTCATTATTATCTGATATGCTTTCTCCGTTTCATATGCTGCCTTGTAAACACGTTTTGAGGTTAAAGCGTCATATACGTCAACAAGGGAAACAATTTGTGCAGCAATACTGATATCTTCGCCTTTTAAACCATCAGGATAACCCTTTCCGTCATATTTTTCATGATGATGCCTTGCTATATCATATGCATACTGGCAAAGCTCTTTATTATCCAAGTGAAGGGTTTTTTCTATAATTTCCGCGCCTTTCGTCGTATGAGACTTTATAACTTCGAACTCATCCTCCGTTAATTTTCCTGCTTTTAATATAATATTATCAGGTATAACAATTTTTCCTATATCATGCATTGAGGATGCCCATCCGATAATTTCTATCTTTTCCTCAGTAAGCTCATATTCGGGGTACAGCTTCATTACACAGGTTCCAAGACAGACAGATAACTTGCGGAATCTTTTAATGTGCTGTTCTGATTCTAAATTTCTAAATTCCACAATATTACTTAAGGCATCAATAATCACTTCATTCATATGCTTTTGCTTTTCCGTCATCAGCTTTAAAGCAGCATTTTGTTCTTTGAGCTTTTCGGTTTGATTCTTAACCATTAATTCAAGCTGACCCTTATATCGGAACATTTTAATCATATTATCTACCAATAATTTTACTGCATCAGCAGAAAACGGTTTTTTAATATAGCTTACAATTCCACAGTCATAACCTTTCCTTTCATATTCCACTGTCCCATCCCCGGTAATCATTATAAAAGGTATCCTGTTCATCAGTTTTTTTCATTTAAATGTTTTAAAACTTTAAAATTATCTTTTGCAGGTATCATAATATTCAAAATAACAACCGCAATAGATGTTGCATGCTCACGAAGTAACTTAAGCCCTTCTTTCTCATTTAAAGCCTCCAGAACCTTATATTTACCTTTAAAAATTTCAGCGAGCCTTGCACGTGTCGCTTCATCCTCTTCAAAAATCAGAATTGTATTACAAGCCATATTTTATTTATACCTCCTTATCAAATTTATAACCTTACCATTACAATACCCTTATTTTTAAGTTTAAATATTATCCTTGCCATATGTCTTGGAAGCATATATTTTATTGTGTTAATTTCAATTATACTACCCTCGTATGCATTTCCTCTGACAACTACAGTTACCATTTCCTGTTCTGTTGCATTTGTAAGTCTGGATACATCTGCATCTAAATCTGCCAGCTCCTGATCCTTTGTAACAATTGCGGCATTCAGTTTTTTTACCAGCTCAGCAGCCTGTTCTTTATCAGGAGGAAGCTTCTTTAAAATTCTGTTCCACTGCTCCTCCAGCATGGATAATTCATCTAAAATACGTTCTCTTTTATCCTCAAACATCTCCTGTTTCTTATTATAAAGAGCTGTTCTTCCCACTTCCACATGTGTTTTTATATTTGAGCTGTTTCCCAGATTATAGGTATCCACTCCTTTTACTGCGCAAATCTTTCCGCCAAGCAACATCCCCTTGCTGCCGGATACAATAACCTTCCCCATGGTACTGATATTACTTTTCATAATATAATTTGCCTTTACATTGCCGCCTGCAAAAATATTTGCCGATTCAAAAAAGCTGCCGGAAACCTCGCCCTGCGCTTCAATAAAACAATCATTTTTAGAGCAGCTTCCTTTTTTTATCATAACATTACCACCGGCAATTAATCTGCCCATCTCAACATTATGCTCGACAATTATATCCCCGGTAGCCTCGATATATCCGCCTGAGTAAACACTGCCAATCACATATACGGACCCGTCAACCTCCAGTTTTCCGGTTACAGCTGTAACATCTTCACGTACAATAATCATATTGGAAATGAAAATTTTGCCGTTTACATACTCAAATTTACCATTCATTTTGGAACGATATGTTACACCGTCCTTGTCAATGTAAAAGCCCTGTCCCTTTAACTGTTTTTTTTCAGCTCCATTGCTGGCATGAAGTACTTCTCCAAAAATATTATGTCCGTCTGTTCCCTTGCTGGCAGGGTGATATACTGCAATTTTTTCTCCCTCGTCTACCATTTCAAATGCTTCAATATTTACATAATCCACTCCTCCATCCGGAAGCGGTGCAGGAATACGCGGCATATCAAGACGCACAAAAAACTCATACCATCCGCTCTTTCCCTCCTTAGCAGGAATCCCCTCGGCAATCAGTATCTTTTCATTCATCCGTCTTTTATTAATCAAATCGGAAATGGCTTCTTTTTTTATTCCGGTAACTATGCCTCTTGATTCCAATGCCTCATAAATATCTTCTTCTTTTACTATATTTCCAGGAATCCACGGAATGAATGCAAAAGCCTTAATTCCATCATTTTCAACAAAAATACTAAATTCTTTTTTTGTCATATCCTGAATATCCAGATCAGAACGCTTTGCACCGGAGTGCTTCGTCATCTTTTCTTTAATTAATTTTTCGCGTTTTTCCTGCATATCCGTACTTGAAAATATCAGCTTTGCATACGGCGTAACATCCAGTCCCGCTTCCAGTCCAAGACGTATTTCCTTCATCTGCCAATGACTAAATAAAATATTGGTATAAAGGGATACCTTTAATTTCTTCTCTAATCCTAATCGGATTTCCCTCATCTGCATCCAGTTATATTGAGAATCTGCATATATTGCAACATCTAAATTTTCGTACAAACCAATTCTGATTTCATAAATCTGCTGCATATACATATCATCTGTAAGCCATTTATCAATATCAAGCTCATCTTCCAGAGCAAGTCTGATTTGCTCCAGCTCATCACCTGTAAATCCACGATTCAAATAATTGGTAAGATCCTTGGATGAGTACAACGCCAGACGAATCTGTTTCATGGTTTCATAATTATAGGAAGGATCTGCATATATGGAAACGTCTACTTTATCTTTAATTCCCATACGAATCTGTTCCATCTGCATCCAGTTATAGTCCGGATCTGAATATAGTGATACATCCAGTCCCTCTTCCCTGCCGCGAAAAATTTCCTGACGCTGTTCTTTTACATATTTTGAATTTTCCACTACAGCAGCTTCTGCACCGGAGGATGGAGTTGTCTTTTCGTACATATTAACACCATTCTTTCATAAATATAGTCCATAAAATTATAGCATAAATTTTATGTAAAATCACTATTATTCAGTTATTTTTTTAATCTTCTTGCGAAAACTTAATTACCGGTTCCAGATATTTCTTATCCGTCCAGTCACATTTTTGTCCAACGGCGCTCATTAATGCACGCTCCCATATCTCATAGGTTGAGGGATCCTTTTTACCTACTGCCTTTTGCAGCATCTTACATAAGGTTCTATCCTTAAATGTCATAGCATCCTCATTCCATGCGCCACGACAATAAACCAAAGGAACGTTTCTAAGTCCATCCTTAAAATGAAGCTTTTTAATCTGTTCAATTGCCTCTACATCATAAGGAGATGCACCCACACAAAATACCAGAATTTTTTTGTTCGTCAGTTTATCCATATTTTTTTTCAAAAATGAAAGTCCGGCAATTCCTGACGCATAAACGCCTCCGCCAAGAATTATAGTCTCATATCCGGATACCTGCCTGACATTTGCAGCTTTTGTCTCCATCAAATCAAACCCTGTTTCTTCCTGCAGCCACTGGGCATACTTTTTAGTCGCGCCATATTTTGACTGATATAATATAATTCCCTTACTCATAACATTCCTCCCTGTATGCCTTTTAAATTATTTTCAATCTGAATAATAGTCTGAATCGTGGTCTGCTGTTGTTCCTTTGACACCCCTTCAAACATCTGATCCAGAACCCGACTTGTCAGTTCCTCATTTTTATTACAAAATGTTCTGCAATAATCTGTCAGCTTAATTCTCTGTTTTCTCCTATCCCCGGTATCAGTATAAATACTGACAAAACCCTTCTTCTCCAGTTTTAGAAGAATCTGCTTCACATTTTGGTGAGAGCTGCCTAATATTTCTGCAAGCTCATTGATAGTCGGATTTTCCTTACACAGATTAATACAGATAATTGCAAAAAATTGTTTCCAGCTGATTTCTTTCATAACTTTATCTGCCATAGCCTGAAAGCGGTTATCAAAAGCGCTTAACAAGCCTAACAAGAAATATGATAACTCAATGCCGGTAAAGTCAATTTTTTCATTATTTATTACATCTTTTAAATTCATACGTCCTCCATTATGTAATATATTACTTTTACGCAAGGTAACATATTACATTTATTTTGTCAATAATAATAGTGGCATTTGAGATAAGTTATCGTAAAATGCCACTGTTATAATTTATCATTTTTTCTACCATATCCTAAGCATTGCTTATATAATCTGTACCCTGCGTAGTCATGAAACTTATAACAACTCCCCCGGTAAAATTCATTCCAATAACTCATCATTCTGGAATAGGAATATCGAAACATATAAGCGTTATTTGCACAAAATATCTGAAACAATGTATTATCTCTTGTTTCCATATATTCGTAAATATCATTGATAATTTCTGCTACATATTCTGAAGATAATTTTAATATATATGGCATACACCACTGAGGATAATTTTCCGTTAATATTTTTCTTAAATGTCTTTGCCTGACATATCCGTCAAAGCTTCTGGTAAAAATACAACTGTATATGATTTTTTCTTCCACAGCTTCCAGCTCGTTATATATCTTTTCATCATCCATAAAATATATCCTGTAAGGAAAACTTACTGTACTGCCATCTAATAATAGGTACTGTTCATTCGTAGAATTATCAGAAACACCATGGGGTATATTATTGTATATTTTTAAACTCATTCTGCCTTGTACATTATGGACGTAATCTTGTAATTTATATGGAAAGCCCGATTCAAACACGATATCACCTCCATTATGCTGGTAACATATGACCCTTAAATAAATCATTTCAAATTGTTGTATTTCTCACGGTTTCCTCTTGCCTTCTCCACAGGATATTTTTCGTTATTTATTCTTATTTTATCTTGTACAATCTCATCTATGTCTAACTCACATATATCTGCCATCAAGACACAATAATTCAGTACATCCGCAAGTTCTTCTTTTATTTTTTCTTTTTTATTTTCACATATAACATCATCTGCACTCCACTGAAATACTTCCAGTAATTCAGCAGCTTCGAGTGAAATGGAAATCGCTAAATCCTTTGGATTATGAAACTTTTTCCAATCCCTATCATCTCTGAACTTTAAAATTTGTTTTATCGTATCTTCTTTCATTTTCATTATTCCAATTATAGTATTAATCGGATTTTTCCCTTTCTTAAGTATGACATTACATATATGCCGTTTTATAATACTTCAATAATTTCAGAAAAATAATTTCTCAAATCATCATCACATATATATAAATATGTTCCTTTTATCCCACGAGTCATTAAGACATAGTATATATGCTTGATATATTCCAGTAATTCCTCATACGAAGCAGTTTTCTTACCATTTTGATCAAAATAATTTTCCGGTCTGATAATTATCCGTTTATTATCTTTGTCATATCCTATTTCATTACCCATTATAATAAAACCATAGTTCAAATCATATCCTTGTGTGGAATGAATACATCCTACTTCATTGATTGCATTTTTACTATTTACCCATCCTTCTGTACGATAATTCCACTTTTTTCTGATACCTTGTATTTCAATATCATACTCAGACTTGTTTGTTTTGCTTTTCCAATCCCACGAAAATCCTGCTATCATTCTTGATAATCCAAATTCCTTTTCCTTACAATATAAAAGTTCATTGAATGCTCCAAAATCTGATACAAGTTTGATTTCATAATTATCGAAATTTGTTTTTACTTCTGCATTACCATTTAATAAATTTATTATAAACTCAATATAATCGTTTCCTCCCTTGACTCTCATCTGCGTTAATAGTGAAAAATATCTGGTAAGTCTTTTATTTCTGTCCAATTCCATTTTTCGGTTAAATCTATCCACATCAATTCCGGATGGTCCAACCACCTGTAATTTGTCATAAAACAATACCGGACAATTACATTGATGAAGCACCCAATCCAATTCATCGTTTTGAGTAGTAAGACCGATTCTTTCACAATTTGCCTTAAAAGGTCCCATATATGATATATTTTTATATTGATGTAATCTATGTGCTTCATCCACTAACAGAATATCATAATGCTGTTTTGTCACATCAGAAGGACTTAATACATCCTTTGGCGATAGCCCATATATGCTCTTAAAAATTGATTTCATTGTTTTTCTCAATGAAATCTGAGGCAGCACAAATCCAATTTTTTTATCTTTAAATTCCTCAGTATCACGCAAAAATTTTAATAAGTAAATAGCTACGATTGTTTTCCCACTTCCATGCATACCATTTACAACAACTGTTTGTTTCTTATCTTCCTTTAAGGCTTCAATAATATCATCTACTGCTTTTCTTTGGTCATCATTTAACTCCTTGAAGGGAGAATATTTAAATAATTCTGAATTTTCAATTTCTTCCATGGAGTGTTTTACTATTTTTTCTCTTTGAAGTTTATGCCATAATTTATGAAATTCCTCATCATACAATGATTTTTCAAAATATTTTTTATCTGCAATTCCTGCATTTTTATTGGTAACTACAAACTTTTCATCAGCAACAATATACTGAATTAGCTTCGATTCGTAATCAAGTGTAACCGACTGATTAAATTTTGACGAATAAATAAAATGAACTTTATCAAAAATTCTTTTTTCCACTGACATCTGATGCTGATTCATTCGTGTTTTTACATGATTAGACTCCCCTATGTATGCCTGCTTTCCATTTTCAAGAATATACAGCATCGGCCAATTAGTAAGATAACTTTCTTCACCATATATCTGATTTTTAAAATCACCGTTTATTACTTTAAACATATATTCTTCTTCTCCTATAAATAATCATTTGCTTTTTGTATAAATTATAATGTTTAACCATACTAAAGGTGGAAAGACACTTTCATTTCCTGCCCCAATATTTATCTAATATATTTAAGATATTGCTACAATGGATTTTATGTTCGTCTACACGTAAACAGGATTCGTCAATTTCATTCATTAATTGTTTTCTTTTAAATTCTTCAACCTTTTTTACCTTTTCGATATTATTAACCTGTTTTCCCCAATAAACATCCTCAACATCCTTGGTAAAAAACACAAAATCATATTCATTCTTATCACAATATGCCTTAATACTATCATATAACACCTTCGTTTCATATGAAATATCATAATCATCCACATCTATAAAATATATGACTGAAGTTTCTCCTGGAAATTCTTTGATGTGATTACTTATTTCTTTTATTTTGTCTTTAGCATTATATTTTGTTTTTGAATCTAAAAATATGGGTTTATAAATAATCTTTCTATTGTTTTGATAAAACCGCTTTATTGTTGCAACGATATATTGATAATCCGTCCTTGCCTTTTTATTTGTTTCCACGCATAATAATATTTGCTTATTCATCTGAACCTCCCAGTATACCCAGGAAGTCCGATGCATCAACATTAAATGGCGAATCTTCAATAAATCCTTTTTTATATGCATTTTCCGGACTCAGATTTCCACAGGTTGTCCATGTATGAACGGTATTTATACCTGAAATAAAATTTATTGCATTTTTATTTGATTTCAAGACGGACATAGGGGAAAGATTATGTGATGTAAAACAAAGCTGTCCCTTGCCATAATATACAAAAAATTCAATTATTTTATCCAGATATACATCATTTATATTGGAATCAAGCTCATCTATAAACACAATGGAGCCATCGCTTGCCGCATCAAGATAATGGAATAAATTCATCAATTTCTTTATGCCGCGGCTTTCAAATTCCTGATCCAAAGAATACTCTTCATACACCATCTTCAAACTGCATTTATAGTATTGGTCATAATCCTTCTTTTCGATTTCAATAGCACATAATTCCGGCTTGAAAATCTGTATAAATAAATACATTCTGAAAATCTTTTTTTCATATAAATTATACATACTCTTATGAATAAGCATCTCATTTCCTTTTGCACTGAGTATTTTTTGGTTAATTTGATTTATGAGATTTAACCCCGTTTTTTCAATATCGCCTTCATCAATATTTTGCAATTTTTGACGCAGCCCATAGTCCGCATGATTATCTGCTTCATCAATAGATACAAGCAACGACAAAGCAAATATAAACAATAAAAACAGCATTATAAAATCTTTATTATTCATAAATTCTTTCGGAATGAATTTAATATCAACTATGCATGTAAAAAAAGTTTGCTTATCTAAAAGATTCTGTGACTTCTCCTTAAAAAAATCATGCATTTTTTTATCACCGAATTTTACTAAGCTGCCATTTTTCGTTTCATAAATAATCGAATATTTATTTTTAGAATAATTGCCATTTTTTAATTTTAACTTTTCCGCAGTAATATAAAAGCGGTTATCCTCCCTCACCTCAAAGGCAATGTAATAATCCAATACATATTTTTCGTCACCATCATCAACATATACTTCACATTGGACAAATCCCTTCTTAGTTTTCTTATTGACAATTTCAATTAAAAAATTTTGATTATCAGTATCTGCCAAATAGCTTTTGTTTAATAATAAATTCTGTAATAATTTTACGGAAGATATTATCGCAGTTTTTCCAGACCCGTTTTCTCCATAAATAGCTTTAATTTTATACTTATCCGGATTAAAATCCCTATTTATTGTCTTTTTGTAAAACTCTATTTCAATTGGTCTTTCAATATTCTTAATACCACATATCTTAAGTTTTAAAATATAAATTTTTGAATCCATTGTTTACCCTCCATATATGTATATTTTATCATTTAAAATGATAAAGTAAATACATTTTGTATATTTTTTGCCTTATTTTATACATTTTATGCAAAGTAAACAACTATTCATTATTACAATAAAACCTGCACCCTCCTTTAGTATCCGTATTTCTTCCTGTATTTCAGGAACATAAAAATGGATAACGCAAGCGCCATCAGCTCCGCTGCCGGTGTCGCAAGCCATATGCCGTTTACGCCCAAGACAAGCGGAAGCACAATCATGGTAATCAGCATAAATACAAAGGACCTTGAAAATGCAAGTATGGCTGATACTATTCCATTGGACAATGCGGTAAACATTCCGCTGGCAAAAATATTAAAACCGATGAAAAATAATGCAATCGTGCAAATCCTGTTACCAGTAACCGCCAGATTATAAACCGGATTATCCTGACGCGCAAATACAGACACAAGCGGCTTTGTCAATAAAAAGGAACCTGCAACTGTAATTATGGAAATAAATGCTATTACCTGCATACTAATTCCTACCAGTCTTTTCAGCTTTTCATGATTTTTTTCTCCATGATAAAAGCTCAGCATCGGAGCTACCCCATAAGAATATCCTGTATAAAGGGAGCTGGCAAACATCAGCACGTACATAATAATCGTGACCGCCGCAACACCGTCCTCTCCAACGTAACGAAGCATGGTCCAGTTGAACATCATTGTAATGATACCGGTCACAAGTGCAGTTGCCATCTCCGAACAGCCATTTGTGGCAGCTTTTGCAAGGACCTTGAACCGGAATACCGGCTTCGTAAAATGCAGCAGATTCTTTTTCTTACAAAAGACAACAAGCCCCACAACTGCCGTTACGGAATATCCGAGCCCGGTTGCAATGGCAGCTCCGCTGATTCCCATGTTAAAACCAACAATAAATACATAGTCAAGAACCATATTCAATATACCGCCGGTTACGGAGCATATAAAAGATAATGTTGCCTTTTCACTGGCTATCATATACAAAGTAAAATTATTCATCAATAAAATAGGAACCGTAAACAATAAATAACGGCTTAAGTATTCCAGGCAATATCCCTCAACATCCGCTGACAGATTCATTCCTGCAAAAATATGGTTCATTGTCAAATAGCCAATCATGCACATGACAGCCCCAACCAATACATTTACCAAAATCAGGGAAGTAAAATCCTCCTTTGCCTCCTCACGTTTCCCCTCCCCCATCTTTTTCATGATAACCGCGCTTCCCCCTGTGGCAAGCATTGTTGAAATCGCTGTGACAAGCTGAATAACAGGCGCCGTCAGATTGATTGCAGAAAGTGCATTGGTCCCGATTAAATTTGATACAAACAAACCGTCAACCATTGTGTAAAATGACATAAATACTGTCATTGCAATGGTGGGTACGGCAAACCTTAAAATATTTTTTAATGTTACCGGTTTTAAATATACATTTTGATTTTCCATTTTCTCCCTCCAAATTAATATTTTTATAGGCGTTTGCGAAACTCTGTTTTTGCAATTGCCTATATTTTTATCTTGTATTTTTTTCCTGCATACAGTATGATAGACCGTACAGTAACAGTACGGTCAAGAGCATATATTAAAAAACTCAAACTTTATAAAAATAATTTGGGGAAATAAAAAAATGAGCAGAAATATTAAATTACTTACAATCGGACAATTTGCCGCACTTCATGGCATAAATAAAAAAACACTGATGTGGTATGATGAAATCGGCTTATTCAAACCTGCATCCATTAATCCGGAAAACGGATACCGTTACTATAACTACCACCAAAGTCCTATACTTGAAACAATACTCCTTCTGCGGGAATTAGATGTATCCATCACGGAAATACAGACCTTTATGAAAAATCGCTCCGCCAAAAACCTGAAATGCCTTCTGGATGAAAAAATAGCGGAACTGGACCTGCAGCTTATGCACCTGCAGGCAGTGAAAAAGACATTATCCAATCACCGACAGGATATGTCCACCCTTCTGACCATGGATTTATCAGAAATTAGTATCATTGAAAAAGAAGAACACTGCCTAATAACGGTAGACATAGACCATGACATTACATTCGAGGAGGAGGTTGAGCTTATTACTGCCGAGACATCCAGATACCGGCTTGGCCGCCTCCATGATGCATCCTATGGCTCCATGATACCGGTTACCAGTCTGCTTACCGGTAATTTCAATCATTACACACAACTTTTTATAGAAATTCCTGTTCTGAAACACAAAAAAGGACTGCATATACAGCCAAAAGGAAAATATCTGCGGGCATTTCACAAGGGGAGCTGGGACAAGCTCCCCCTGCGTTATCAGGAAATTCTCGCATATGCCCGCAAACAGGGACTGGTATTGTCCGGATATTCCTACGAAAAAGGAATCAACGAAGCAGTTATAGACCAGATAGAGGATTATATTGTGCAGATTGAAATTCCCGTTTCAAGATACAGCTAACAGCTTTAAGCTTTCCGGCGCCTCAAAGCTCTATACGGAATCCGGGAATTGCTTTCCACACTTAAAACCTGTATAGGCTGAAAAATTTGTGTGCTGTTTTCCATCACATCATCATTCATGTCACCATACCTTTGCAGCAATTTATTTCCGGACTGGTCATCGGTTATTATTTTTTTGTGGTTTTTACTTCCCGCTTCATTTGGATAACCCTCCAGCCAGTAAAGCGTTCTTCCATCCGGATAAATCATCATTCCTGCACTTTTTACAGGCGGCTGTAATGCTTTTATCTTCATTTGCTCTTCCTCACTGCAAAAATCCTTTATGGCGTTTAGCACTTTGTTTTTTAAAGCAGGATTTTTTTCCATATTCTGAAGGGTCTGCGGTGAAATTCTGACATAATTCGTGCATCTTATGTCATGATTATTTAAAAAATCATAACAATTTCCTATGCTTCCTACATCCAATGTCACATTATATTTTTCATCCAGAAATTTCTTCATTTCTGCAATATCCGTGTCCTCATTTATCTGTTGTAAAAGTTTTTCAAATTCATCTTTGCACTTTATGCTGTTATCCACTATGGTATTGCCTTGTGCTGCAATACTGCTTAATAATCCAAGTGACTGTATATCCATATCTTAAAACCTCTTTTTTCACTGAATATATTTCTCTTTTACCTTCCATTCAATAAATCAAATTTGGCATACTGACTCTGAAACAACTCCAAATACTCCTGTGCCTGCATTTTCCTCATTTCAGAATTTTGCCTCAGTATTTCTATGTATTTGACACGTCTTTTCCGTTTTTCCTCCTGCTCAGCCCGAATCTGCTCCTGCTCCTCCTTGGAAGGGCCTGTAATTCTTCCAGGAGCTGTAACTGTACAGTTTACCACATCTCCGTTTTCATCCAGTTGAAACACATAGCTTTTTAATGCCTGATGCTCTGCCACATTCATGCCATAAGATGCTGCTACTGTATTGTCCCAACGGTCATAGTCTTCCTTCCAATCCTGTAGCTTTTTCATTATCTTTTGGGCATAGGCAGGATCCGCATCCATTTTCTCCTGAAGCTTATCCGGTATGAGAACAGCCATTCTCCCAGAACCCACACTGCCGTAATTTCTCTGCAAATCGCTTCGCGTCTGCGGCGGATTGGGGCCGGTCGGTCTCCAGTCATTTAATGCATCTGCGCTTGTGTTCTTCTGGAAATATTTCCAGAAAGGAAAATCGTTTCTCTGCCAGTTTGCCTGGGAAACATCAGGATTTCCCACATGTGTTATCACATCATATTGGGGAAATGCGTCCTTAAAGTTGGTAGCATTCACTTTTCCGGTACTGAACGCTTTGCTCACTCTTGAAATATAATCCGTCGAGCCTGCCATTTTTTTTGCGTAAGCCGCCCGAAAGGCATTTGCCGCATTTTTATCCGTTATTTTGCTCAGTCGTTCCTCGTAAGTTTCTCCCATGTAACTGTCTGTTCCAATTCCATTTATACTCATATTTTTAAACCTCCATTTTTCGATAATAAATTGTCTCTATTGTCTGTCTCTGCATCTTTAGCAACTCTATTCTTCGTTCCTGATAAGCTTTTCTCTGTGCTGTTCTTTTTTCCTGCTTTGCCTTGTTGATTGCATTCACCTTGGCAACACGTTCCGGTGAATCACTGCATCCGCAAATATAAGTTACCGTTCCATCCTTATGCACTACTACGCCACACGGCTCAAACACAAGCCCCTTGCTTGCGCATATAGCTGTTTCTTTCGGAATAACAGTATTAAAGAAATAGTCTATTTTCCCCTCATAATAAGCAGCCTTTTCCGAATCAGTTGCCATTTGTTCCAGAATATTTGGAGCAATCACCACATCATTGCCACTCATACTCTTTGCAATTTTATCAAGACTTCTTTGATCCCTGTCCACGCTTTCAACTCTTACATTACCATACTTTGACTTAAGATATTCCGTGTAAGCATCAACTCTTGATGTATTCATCCTATCTGCTTTCTGCAACTGTTCCGCAAAATTGGTCTTGTTTGCGGTCATTTTATCGGAATATTGATATGCACCCGTCAAAGTATTATTTATTCCTGAAATACTCATAGTAAACCTCCTTTTACCATGACTGACAGTATAAATTTATTGCCCTCCACAATAAAGTCTATATCGCCGCCATATTTTACTGCACACTTCCTGATATTTTTCAGACCGATTCCATGCACCTCCTTATCCTCCTTTGTTGATATTGGAAAGCCGCTGTCCTTATCAAACCGCGCCATGCCATCAAAGCTATTTTCAATTTCTATAAAATACATGCCCTTTGCCTTGAAGGACCGGAGCGCAATATATGCTTCCGCATCCGGATTTTTTTCTCTCATTCTCATACAGGCTTCAATGGCATTGTCCAGACCGTTGCTCAGTATAATCCCTATGTCATAAGCTTTTATCGCAGCTGCTTCCGATACCATGAAATCATCCGTATATAGCCTTATCCCTTTTACCTGTTTTTCCGCATAGCGGAATTTACTCCCTATCACTGCATCACTGACAGGATTTCCCGTATGTACCTTTATATCAAGCTGCTCCACAGACTGGTACATTTCATTAAAATAATTCTGTATCTCCTCATCCTCTTTACTGTCATCCTGCCGGTACTTTTCCTGTATCAGCTTATGCAAAACTGCCATATGATTTTTCATGTCATGCCTGACTGAACGTATTCCATCATATAAATGCTCCATTTCCACCATGGAGCTTTGCAACTGTGCATTCTGACTGGCAAGCACAATTTTTTCCGCCCGTTCCTCCTGCAAAGATACCATGTCCTGATAAACGCGGAAGCTGAAAACAATTGCCACAAGAAGCACCAATGCAATCAGTGGAATAATCACGTATAATGCCGGATATTTATCATACAGCAGCACCGGATTTCCCTCCTCGACAGCAATGATTAACATTCGGACAAGCACAGCAACCAGCACACCCGCTACCGATGGCAGGAGATAAAAAACAGCTTCCCTTCCCATATTCATGTTTTTTTCATAATTATAATTTTTAACAATTTTCCTCAGGGAACCAAGCAGTAAAGCGCCCTGAATGATTTGCATAAATGCTATTGTAAGGCAGGATATGATGCTTACAGTCACAGGCAGATATTCTATCCATATATTTCCCTTATCCACTTGGCGAACAAGCACAGTCAGCGCCACATCCCCTATATAGTTCAGACTATACGACGCCAGAAAAGCCAGCTCACGCAGGGAAATAAACTGAACAACCATAAAAATTTTCAATAAAACAGTTCCCTGATACCAGCACAGACAAAAAATAAATAATGTTACAGTGGAGCAAAGCAATTTGAGAACGAGCATTGTATTCACCATTTCAGAAAATACAAGATTGCAACCAAACCTTATTAAAATCCATACAATGCTGACTGCCCATTTCGCGCCCTTTATCTGACTTTGCTTTGGCTTGGCAAACCTGCAAAAAAAGAACTGTATGCAATACCCTTCAAAAAGGTACATCATAATACAAAGCGCTTCCGTAATCCATTCAGACATCAGCACCCACCTCGTTTCTGAGATACCGCATATAAGTTTTTACAAATCCGCCATATCGTTCCTTTGCCAGATATATACTTTCCCCGTTATTTAAAGTAATGCTCTGTCCGTTGTACTCTGCAACATATGCCAGATTTACCAGATACCCTCTATGGCACCGGTAAAAGCTTTCTCCAAGCTGTCTTTCCAGCTCATTCATGGAAACATAGGCTTCTATTATCTCTTTTATGGTATGAATGCCTGCCTTCTTCCCCATGCTTTCAACATAAAGAATATTTCTCTTTTCCAATGTAATGCTTCGTTTTCCCGTTTTTATAAACAAAGGCTCCTGCCGCTGTTTTTTTCGTTTTTCCAGTTCCCTTTTTGCCCTGCAAAATACTTCAACAAATTTACTTTCCACAATCGGCTTTAAAAGATAATGGAATGCTGCCACATCAAATGCTTCAAACACATATTCCCGAAGCCCTGTTATGAAAATCAGTATTGTTTCCTCATTTCTTCCCCTGATTTTCCTTGCCGTTTCAATACCGTTCATTCCATCCATCTGTATGTCAAGGAATACAATGTCAAATTTTTTCCCGGAGGCAAGCAAAGCATCACCTGTCACATAAAGCTCTATGTCACTATCCTGCTCCTGTCTTTCAAGCAATCCCTTTATCTGTTCACGTATGATTTTTTCATCATCACATACTGCTATGTTCAATTTCATCACCTGCAATCTATATATGTCCCCCACGGACAAATTCCTCAAGATATTTCTTTTTATTTTATCGGCAGAAATTCTGCATATTTCTGTGGCAAAGAACGAAACCCTATCTTTGATGGAATGAAATCTGAAGGCTTCTGTATTTTTCTCAATTATAAATATTTATCCAGACGGCACTGTTCTTTTACTTCTTTCCCAAGTAAAGTTATTGCTTTATGAGGGCATTGACTAATGCAGGCATAACACATGGTACATTTATTACCGGGCACTGCCTTTCCTTCCTTAATGGATAAATTTTTCATGGGACAGGACTTCACGCACAATCCACATCCAACACAAGCTTCATGTATTTTAAGCCTGTCGGAATATCCGGCAGTTTTATGATAAAACCATAATCGCTGACCAAACAACCCTGCAATATAAGCAAAAAATGTTATTCCGGCCTTAGGATAATTTCCTTTTTTTATGCTTATAACTGTTTGCTCAAGCTTTTTTGTTGCCTTAACGACTGTTTCTCTGTTTTTCTCCACAGATTTTTTTAACAGCTTATTATCACATATAGAATCCGGCATCCGGACATGAAGTCCGCCAAGAATATGGGCTCCATATTTTTTTAGTATTCTTGCAGTGCATCCGGCTCCGTCCCCACTAAAAAGCGCCATTGTTGCCAAGCAAAAAACTTGCCTGCCCTTCCAGATGGTTGGATTTTTATGTATAAAATCTCTTACCATATATGGTGCATTCGAAAACTGTACGGGATACCCCAAAAAAATAACATCGTTTTCCTCAATTGCTTTTACCACATTGGGATTATCCAAGGACATTACCGCCGCATTCGGTTCCAAGCCTTTCACCAACAGATTCATACAATACTTTGTATTACCCGTTCCGCTCAAATATATTCCTAACATTTTTATTCCTCCATACTAATTGCTTTATATAAAAGTTTAAAGCTTCTATCTAAAAATTCCTTTTGCTGCATATGAATCATCCGGTTAATATATTCCTCTTTATTAAAAGACAGTTGGATAACACCGGTCAGCATTCCCCACATTGCAAAGGTTGTCTGCGCCATATTTATATCTCGTTTTAAAACCCCTGATTCTATTCCTTCCCGAAAAAACCGCCAAAGCAGTTCATTGATTTTTTCCCCAACCCGAAATGTATCTTTTTCTTCCGGTAAAAAATCAGTTCCCTCAAAATCAATATTTATATTCATTAATGCCATCCGGGAATACAATGGATATTCACTATGATATTGAAACAATGCCTGACAAATTTCTAAATATCGATAATAAAAATCCCCTTGCATATTCACTGCCTTACTGAGATATTCATATAATTTTTCCATACTTTCTAATACCAATACTGCTATAAGCTCCTCTTTATCCTTAAAATAAACATAAAGAGATGCCTTACTGTAACCGGACTCGTTTGCAATATCATTCATGGAAGTGTTTTCAATCCCTTTTTCCATAAACAACTTCTCTGCAATTTGTGATATATTTTTTCTGTGTACACTTTGGGGTTGTTTTTTTCTTCTTGCCATAATTTTAATCCTTTCTTGTGTAGAAAATATGCGTTTAAATAATTAAACCGTTGGTTTAATTATAGTTATTCTTTATTTTTTTGTCAATAAAAAAGCAGGTTGGTTTCCCCTCCTGCTTTTATTGTTTTTATTTCATTCGGCGTAATCCCTTTATTCTTTCTTCCGTGTCAAAAAAATTCCAACAACTGCCCCTATAAAGATAATCGGTGCTAATCTGACAAATAAATATTCAAATATGTGAAAAGCTACTCCAAAAACGGCAGTTTCGGGGTCATTATAATCCCAATCCAGGTAGGGACTGTTTAATACAATTAAGACTGCAAAAACCGTTACTATAACCGCACACAGCAAGATAAATATCCAATGAAGTATCCTTTTTCTCATGTTCTTTCTTTGCGCAAGTTGTAAGTTTATAACCTCCAGCTTTTCGGAAATCGCTTTTAAGTCGCCGGCTTTCGACTCAGCAATACTTTCCCCAAGCAAAGTACTTACAGGTGTTTCAAGTACTTCCGATATGGATATTAATATATCAGAATCCGGAACTGACAATCCGTTCTCCCATTTAGAAACTGTTTGACGCACCACATTCAGCTTGATAGCAAGTTCTTCTTGCGAAAGTCCTTTTGATTTTCTAATTGCTTTCATATTTTCGCTTAACATCAGGAATAACCTTCTTTCTTTCAATCGTTACCGCTATTATATGAAAAACTGCCCGTTGCTACAAGCAACGCATATTAACATTTAAGGTGTCGATTTGTTAATCAGCACTGCCAAATCCTACAGTATGTCCACCCTCACAGTTTCTGTGGGGGAAATTGCCTCTGTTTCGCATTCAATGCGTTTCTAAATGCGTCTCCACTCAAAAAAACATTTATTAAATTATCAATATAGTGTTTGCGTATATTAGGATTCATATCATGTCACCGTCCACTCTTGAATTCCTTTTCATAAAATTCTTTTAAAAGCACTCCCAATTTATCCGGAGCTTCAACATTTACTTCATGTCCTGCGCCACTGATATACTCCAAACGGGCATCCTGCAAAAGCGTTGCCAGTTGTTTAGACATTTTTCCATTTACCCGGTCTTTTTCTCCGCAAATTATCATTGCCGGACATGATACCCTATGCAAGCTATCACTAAAATCCAATTTCATCATTGATTTGCACAAATCAATATAATCCTTCTTCTCAAATCCCATTTGTTGAAACAACGATTTTGGCATAAATCGAAAGCATATGTTCTGAAATTTTAAAATCATTTCAGGCATCTTATACGGAGCTGCAATAAGCACTAAAGATCTTACTTTTTCCGGCTTATCAATGGCATAATTCAACGCCAGCACTCCGCCTAATGATAACCCACACAAATCAATAGGTTCTTCAGATTTATCACATAGTGCAGAAAATGCTTTATACAAATTTTTATAGTTCACATTTTGATTCTTTACACTTTCTGCCAAATCAGGGCACACATGCTCTTCCGTTTCCCCTATAAACGAAAGCACCTCATTCCAGCTATCAGGCGTCTGCCCTAATCCATGAACAAATATTCCTCCCATGTCATATATCCTCCGTATTATAAAATAGTAGTGTTTATAGTCCCTCTCCAAGAACCGATTTATTTAATGAATTATAATATAACATGAATAAACTTTGTAAGCAAAATACTGTTCATTCATGGAACCAAAGGAAATGAGGTACTATTTAAAAGAGTTAAGCTATAACCTCCCAGTAACCATTTTTATTTGCTCCATGTCGTATTATTTTCCCCTCTGTTTTTAATTTAGCCAAAATACGCTGTACCTGCCTTTCAGTAACTCCCACAGATATAGCCAAACTATTAGCTGACATATTGCCATCCTGTCTTAAAAGGGCTTTTATTTTTTCCTCATTATTTTTCACGACATTTATTCCGACATTTGTTACGACGTTTGTTCTGCTATGTGCCTCACTAATCTCTTTTAAGGCATTACAAATCATTCCAAGCATAAACTCAACAAATTCAGTAGAATCCCCAGCATTATCAGCCCGCTGCAATACCTTGTAATACTCATTCTGATTTTCATATACAAGCGTTTCTACCGGAATCCATGCAAAAACTTCTTTCCATTTCTGTAAAATTAACGACTGCCACAACCTTCCCATTCGACCATTACCATCGGCAAAAGGATGAATAAACTCAAACTCATAATGAAAAACACAAGATTTTACAAGCAAATGATACTTCGATTGCTTCAGCCATGTGAACAGTTGATTCATTAAATCCGGCACATATTTTGCCGGTGTTCCTGCATGAATCAATTCCGTTCCGGCATAAACACCAACATTTCCGCTTCGAAAACTTCCCGCTTCTTTCACAAGCCCCCCCATCATAATCTTATGCGCCAGCAAAAGATTTTTCATACTATACGGATTAAGTGCAGATACTCTTTCATAAGCCTCATATGCATTCTTTACTTCACGAATATCCTGTGGCGGACCTAATATCCGCTTCCCATTTATCACATCCGTAACCTGTTCCAAAGTAAGCGTATTCTGCTCTATTGCCAAAGATGAGTGTATTGTCTTGATCCGATTTTCTTTACGGAGAATTGGATTTGGACGCATGGCATCATAAGTTGTAATTGTCCCAACATATTCTCCTATCTCTATTATTAAATTTGTTATTTCCTCATTCATTGTAAAAGGAGGTTTATAACTTTCACCCATATTATTCTCCAATCATTATTCAGCCAATCTAAGCATTTTAACTCCTTCTTGTTATTTCACATCGTCTCACTCTGATACTTTCCATTTCCAAATATCATTTCAAGCAGTTCGTCTGCAATCTTTCCATCTAAAACACGCATCAGATTATCTTCTACATCTTCTTTGCCCAGAAAATTCATACTCCCATACCAGACTACTTGATAGTCTATAATGCAATAATGCTGACAGTAATCCTCCACGAGGTTCATTTCAAATCCTGCACTTCGCATCTGTTCCTGCAACTCCTGCCAATATGCGCTATCTCCATATATTATCCCCAATGCTGAAATAACCATTAACAAAAGCACACCACCAGCATCCATATTCAATACCTCCTGTTGATAAATAAACCCGAAGTTATTGCTCTGAAATATATTTCCGTATTTCATCAGAAGTCAATTTTCTTATCTGTGTATTTGCATATTCCCTGTATTCTTCAACCATGAAAACCGGCAACATATTTTCACAGGTTTTTCCTTTGTTCTTTTTTAGATATAGCTGCAAGTCCTCGCTTTGTGCAAAGATTTTGTATGAACATCTGCCATTTTCACTTTTTATTTCATATATGCCACATGGTCTTTTCATGCTATAATCGGCAGTACGCAAATACAATTTTGCAATTTCTAATGACTTAAAAGGAAATTTCCATCGTTGCAATCCACGATTAGGTTCACGTTCAATACAAATGCACCGTCCACAGGTTCCGCAGATATATTGTGTATGATTTTCTAAACAGTCTATGGGATTTAACAGCGGTGTTATTCTGTTTTTATCGACATAGCATTCCATGCACATTTTAAATTCACACCTTTACAAAAGCCTATTTATTGCCGTTAGCAACACCAAAATTATACTACATCTGTAAGTTCTATCTTTCCACCCGAAACAGGTAAGTTATTATCCCTACAAAAATCAACCAATTCTTCCTTTAAATAATAAAAACTTCTAAAGGTTTTCCCATCTAATTCCTTGTTCAATTCCGGTCTTTTGTTCATATATCAGCTCTCCTGCATATCTAAATTTTGCATTTTTCTATTATGATTATTTATTAGTTCATCACAACCATAAAAAAACAAACTTGTCAGTTTACTCTTCTGGCAACAATTTTATTTGATGCGTGCAAATGTTTCGGTACATTTGGATGTTCATCTTCAAACACATAGGATTTAAACTGCAATATTTCCCAATCTTTATATAATTCTTTAATTTCCTCATCTTTTGCCAAACCAATTGCAAATGGAGCAATATCCTCAGATGCCGGTACAACATCAGTAAATATTTGAATTATATGAATGCCACCTATATTGGTATACTTTTTTGCATTATTTATAAATTTTTTCCACTCATTCTTAGCCACAAAATGTAACGTACCAAAACAAATAATCATATCATAATACTGTTTGAACTGGTATGTAGTTAAATCTGCTACAAATGCGTTTACTTGTGCGTTAGATAATTCACATCTATGTTTTAGTTTTGCAATCCCATGTTCAGATAAATCAAATGCATCAACAAAATGTCCTTGTCTAGCTAAATATATGGCATTTTGCCCTTCCCCACACCCTACATCCAATACTTTTGACTGGTTGTTAATCAAATGCTCAAATTCAGTAACAGCTGTATTAGGTTCAACGGAAAATGTAACAGTATCATATTCCTGATATACTTTCTCCCAAAATGGAACTAAATCTTTGTTCATATTATTTCTAATGCTCCCTTCGAACTCCAAATTGTTGCTGTAAGTATAACATATCCTTATACCGTTTACTCCAAGAAATGTTTTTCCATTTTCCACTTCTGCCCTTTCAGGTAATTCTGCTTTTCATGCAGATTATTTTAATTTTTGCAAAGCTCTTTCATGCGCTTAAACTGCATCCTCACCCCTTGCAATCCAACATGAAATCACGTCCAGAATGTATTCCACTTTACTTCATAAATATAGCATATCCCAATACGAATATCTATTGCAATCTTTGGGACATTTTGTCTCAAAGTTACTATATGATATTCAGTCTTTTTATGGGAAATGACCTAGGTCTGCCAGGGACCGGTCATATCACGCAAAACCGTTACCTTGAATTTTCCCAATAACAGTGGTTTGATGTAAATTAGCCTCATTCTTTTAAGTATCGTGTTATTATGACCATATCAAATACACTAATACAAAGCATGGAAACATTTATATTCTCACGCTACAAGCCATCTAATTCCCATTTCTATTCGTTCCTCTGTATTGTTAAAATGACCTCCCTCATGCCAATCCATTTGCAGCATTTCTATACAACTATCTTGTTTTAATCGTTCATATTGCAGCTTCATATTATCTTCAACATTCCTCACCATAGGATGTTTCGTATTCTTTTCCTTTTTCCCCAAACTAAGATAAATACTACAAGTATTTTTCAAATTATGTTGTGTTGCATATTCCTTCCAGCCGGGATACCACAAGGAACCGGAACAGCACGCAGCACCATCAAACACATCACTTTCATATAAACTCCAGAGAGCAAATAATCCGGCTAAAGAATAACCGGCAATATAAATTTTTGCATTCTTTACATGCTCTTTAATTTTAGGTACAACATTTGTCTCTAAGCTATGTAACAGTACGGCAGCCTGCCCCTGAAATATACGTCCCTTCATATTCGCCTTTACTTCCCACGGAGTAAGATACCTATCCCAATCACTCACAATAAGCTCACAAAATGTAAATGAAACGCCTGCAATCAGCTCCACCTCATCCTTTATCTTCTCTCCGGCTTCGCCAAATTGTTCGTTTGAAATATATATTACAACAGGTCCTGACCATGTAGATGATAGTAACTTCAGTCTATATTCATTTGTCTCAGCTATCATATTATCAATCATCATTCTCTACCTTTTCTTCGCGTAACAACAAGCTCCCTTCAATAACGAGATAAATCGGGATTTAATCCAATCCATATAATACCTCTATTTTAACAGAATAATCAGAAACCTCAATATACAAGATATTAATAAATATACATTTCCCTAATAATAAACAGCTGTGTGGCATACGACTGTTCATAGTCTGTATACAAAAAATTGTTACTTTCCTCGTCTTTTTACCATCTTACCTTCAACTGTTTTTTAACCACTGACTTACACGGCAGTGCCTGTTATATGTTATTACCTGTAACATTATCTATTACCATCAACTAACAGATACGGACAATACTCAAATAATTAAAAAAAGGGTTCCCGAGAAATCTCGGAAACCCTTGAAAATATCAGCTTATTGAACTACCATCAAGTGACTACTCAATAATAGTAGCAACTCGACTGTTAATATCACAGTTTATATTGTTTTAAATATTTTTAGTGGTGTTTTATTTTGTATAATGGTACACTTTGTGATTATTATATCTATTTCAATAGTTTTTCAAGTCCCAAATAAACCCATGGGCTTTTTACCTCCAATTCAAACGAAAGGACTGATAACAATGAAATTGATACACGCAAGATATAACCCGATGCACAATAGCATCAACATTAACCACTATGACGGCTACATCCTCCAGATTGACTGCAATCAGGCAAAATCAGGGATACGGACCACTCCTAATTCTCAACGGTGCCTGAATGCTCTGGCAATTGATAATCCGCTGGAATATGCAAGACTTGTGCTTGATGGCGAGATGCAGGCATGGGTGGATGCGGAGGATAGTTTAGAGGTGTTTTAATTTAACTATTTCGAACATCCCTCTTACTAATCTAGGGGAACGTTCGAAAACATTATACTTTCCTATATTTTTTCATTCATCAAAACTATTGAATATTTCTTTTGGCATTGGCATAATCCCTTCTGTAGCTTTTATTATCATATCTCCGCTTAATACATTTTGTGAAATTTCAATTCCGTATTGTTGGAAAGGTCTCATATATAGCCGATTTACTTTTTCTAATACTTCTAAAACTGAGATGCCTTTTGCTCTTGATTTAGCCGATGGAAATAGCAAACGAATATCTTTCATTTGTGTATTAACTAAGTTCATACTACCTTCCAAAGAAATCATTTGCTCTAGTAACTTCTTTTTATCAACTTCACCATCTAACTGCAAATCATTTATAATTTGATGAATCTGTGTTAACGACTTTTTCAAAACAATCATTACATCATGAGATGCTGTTTCTACTGATAATCCTATAGCTGCCAAATTTTCAGTTTTCCTTATTCTATCGGCATACACTTCTTTTTCATATTTGTAGCTTTTTTCAAATGAAGCAAGTAATTTTTGTGTATTTTCATCTTGAGGTGCTTTTTTCTTAACACTTTCAATTATATCTAGCGGTTTACCGTCCTTTATGTTTATAATATCTGCTCTTTTTTTCTTATCAATCTGATATTGCACATATAATATCTTTCTGAAATACCTCAATAAAAGCTGAAGCAAATTAATAAAGTCTTCTAACGCTCTTCCTTCGTCAATTAAACCTTCTCGATTTGTCTTATCTTTTAATAAAGGGTTATTCTTTTGTGAAATATCTACACATCCAACAACTTGATCATTGCTTAAAAACATCCCTGCGCTCTTGGTTCCTCGCATCATATCTATTTTTAACCAATCATCATCTGGATCACCATATGGCAAAACACGAACCTGATCACGATAGAGATATATTCTGTGTTCCTTTACTATTCTATCTTCCTCATCATCCAAGATATATCTTGTGTCTTTTGCCATAAAATCAAAAATATAAAACTGAAATTCAAAATCACCACATTCAGTTATGTAATTTACATCCTTAAAATAGTTTCTAAAAACTTCTATACCGCATAAGTCCGAAAAATGAAGTCTGTTTACTATTCCATTTACTTTAAAAGTAAAACTCTTTTCTGCTTCATTATAATAACCATTAGTAATTCTAAAAACAGCCTTATTATTCAAACAGTTTATAAGTTTCTCCCTATATAATTCATTACTTCTATGAATATCTGAATCCTTATATATCCAAACTCGAAAATCATTCTTTAGTTCTTCAGAAAAAATGGGCTGCAATTTACCAATTTCTTTCTGAATTTGATTCACTCTGCTTTCGGTCCAATTTGTTTTTAAATTTGAAATCTCAATAATCGTACCATGAGGCTTACGTGTTCTTACTATACCGCCTAATTCTACCTCTCTCTCAACAATAATTTGAGGATTCCTTTGCTGAAATGCAACTTGTAGATCATCAATATACAATTCAGTTTCTTCCCCATTTTTTTGTAAAAAGTCCTCATCATATGCCGAAAAATCATATTCAATTACATTTTCAGTGTCCTCACCAGCTTCTACAAACTTTTTTTTATCTGTATCCCAGACTTGTCTTCGAGTATATATCCGTATTTTCTTCCCCAATTTAAATATAGCAAATCTTCCAATTCCTTTTTCACCTTGAAGAATTCTGCCTTTATCTGTTGTTTCTTTAAGTTTTTTTCTTTTCTTCTTCTCTGGAGTTGCGGGATTTAGCCAATGCTTTTCAATAATTTCCTCATTCATTCCGTTTCCATCATCTTCGATAACTATTTTAGAATCCGAATTTACAGTAAAATCATCATTAAAATTCAAAAAACTTACTTTCACACATTCCGCATCTGCATCATATGCATTTTTTATTAATTCTACCAAGGCAATTCTTTCATTCTTTATCAATTGATCACCTAGCATAGTAATAAGACGTGCGTATGGGCGAATCTTTAAAATTTTATCCATCCTTTACCTCCTTCCACTGATAATAAATTCTTCATGATACACTGTTCTCTTAGATTTATCAGTAGAAAATTTACCCTTCTCATCTCTATAAGGAACACAAATTCCCTTAGAAATTGTTCTTTTGGCAATTTTTATATCTCTATATCCATTACTCTCCATTGCCTCTATCAAATGTTTTGAATTTTGTATTTTCACGCCTTTGTATTCAGTATCTCCCACTACAAAAAAGACCATTCCATTCTCATTCAACATTTGACCACACTTTTCTACCGCATCTTGCATATCAACAAAATATCTAGCGACAGACTTTACTTTTGATACTGCTTTATCACTTTCCTGCAATGATTTTACAATACTTTTTCCTGTTTCATTTAATTTATTAAAATCTATCGTGAAATCATTACTATTGTATACGCTTCCAATTGAACCCTTTCGCAATTCTCTATAATCATCTGCATATCCTAACCATAAAGAAGATAATTGATGCAGGTCAGCATACTCATAAGAGGTTACGTATGGCGGGCTTGTTACAATCAAATCCACAAGTGGTAAATTATCAACATCAAGAAAATTTTCACAATTAATCTCAATATTGGTATCCGTTTCTTCTATCTCGTTTATTGCCCTAATAAATTTACAACACTGTGATTGAAATTTCTTTATAACATTGATTTCTTGCTTATTCGGATCAACTTGAGGTTTAATCGATTTATTTAACCATTTAGACGCTGCTTTTAAAATAGATGAAAAAATACATCTAAATGCCTCTGAATACTTTTCTTCAGTAACAACCTCTCCTATTGCCATATATATCTTCAACAATTCACAAAAAGTTGTTTCTTCAAACCAATAACGCAATCGCTCATTTGCTTTTGCATATACATTTGGGGCTAATTCAATTTGCCCATATTTCTCAAGTATTTGTGAATAGTATTGCTCGAAAATTAATCTTTCATATTCATTGCTTTTAGCTTTTGCAATTAATGTAGCAACCGGATTAATATCACATCCCCAAAACTGATAACAATGATTTTTAGCTTCTAACGCTACCGTTCCGCATCCACAAAAGATGTCAGCTACTCTACCTATATTTACACCTTCGATTTTGGCATATGCAAATGCTTTCGATGCCATAAACGCAGGAAATTTCGCTGGATATGCATGTATTGTATGCATAGTTAATTCCGTATCTTCACAATCATTCCAATTTTCATCAACAGCAATTGTATTATAGTCTAAATTATTTATTCCATTAACACTTATCATTACACTTCACATCCCCTTCTAACACATCTACATTATGTTGTTTGCAAAATTCCGTAAAATTAGTTAATGCTAATCTGCTTGGC
The DNA here is from genome assembly GCA_002493625.1 of Lachnospiraceae bacterium UBA7076. Lineage (GTDB taxonomy): Bacteria > Bacillota > Clostridia > Lachnospirales > Lachnospiraceae > Coprococcus_C. The sequence continues at coordinate 47,728 of DKZK01000027.1, forward strand.
TCCGTCTTACCATTTTCCCATCTGTTTATTGTTGCAAAACTTACATTTAATTCTCGTGCCAATTGTTCCTGACTATATCCTTTAATTTCTCTGACTTTCTTTACAGCTTCACTAAAAATCATATCATCACCTCTATTAAATGTTATAACATCTGCTATAATATTTTGCAAGCCTAGTCTTCCATAACCTCATTCCTAAAAAACACATTTTCAGGTGTGCCTATTAACTGATAAAAAACTGATTTTGGAAAAAAAACAATAGCCTTAATATAAGAGTCATAATATTCACCAATACCATCTCTATAAGCAATTTCTCTCAAAATATTTATAGTATCTTCATATGCATGTGTACATCTCAATCTTCCTACCGAATCTTTCATTTTAAAATCTTCTTGAGGTAACGAACCATCTTTTCTTCTAGTATTAGCCCAAAATTTAAGTTTGGATATTCTTCCATTCATCAATGAAATTATTTCATGTATTGGATTTGTACACACTATATGACACCATATTTCATCTAAGGTGCGCATATCACTCCAGCCTTTTCGTACTTCAAGAATTTCTGTAAACAGCCTAACTAATAGTACTGCATTTCTGTTTACATCCACAGGGATAAATGTACCTAAAACAGCCTTTGCACCTGCTCTTAAAAATAAATCCCCTACAGAAACTACTCCTCGCCCTCATGGCATCACATGGCAGGCACTAAGTAAAACTACTGGTGGCACAAATAAATCATTATCGTCAACCATTCAAATTTCATTACCAATACACAATCCATAAGAATGAACAAAATTTAGTACAAACAGAGAAATCGGCACAAAATCAACAGGCAGAACATACTGATGTACAAATCTGCTGTTTTTCATTCTTGTCATCATCCAAAATCCCATGACTTGAGCAAGAATAGCTTTTCATGCAAAAAGGGTTTCCGAGAAATCTCGGAAACCCTTGAAAATATCAGATTATTAAACAATCATCAAATGATTACTCAATAATAGTAGCAACTCTTCCTGAACCTACAGTTCTACCACCCTCACGGATAGCGAATGTAAGACCCTGAGCCATAGCGATTGGGTGAATAAGCTCGATAGTCATCTCTACGTTATCACCAGGCATACACATCTCAGTGCCTGCCGGAAGGTTACATACACCGGTTACGTCTGTAGTTCTGAAGTAGAACTGTGGACGGTAATTGTTGAAGAATGGAGTATGACGTCCACCCTCATCCTTAGTAAGAACGTATACCTGAGCAGTAAACTTAGTATGGCAGGTTACTGAACCCGGCTTACAAAGAACCTGTCCTCTTTCAATTTCCTCTCTCTTGATACCACGAAGAAGTGCGCCGATGTTATCACCAGCCTGTCCTTCATCAAGGAGCTTTCTGAACATCTCAATACCTGTTACAGTAGTCTTCTGTACCTCAGGCTTAATACCAACGATTTCAACTTC
>DKZK01000027.1:49483-108057 GCA_002493625.1 Lachnospiraceae bacterium UBA7076
TTTCAACTTCCTCGTTGATGTGGATTACACCTGACTCAACTCTACCGGTTGCAACAGTACCACGACCTGTAATAGTAAATACGTCCTCAACAGGCATAAGGAATGGCTTATCTGTATCTCTCTGTGGATCCGGTACATACTCGTCAACTGTATGCATAAGCTCAAGAATCTTGTCTCCCCACTCGCTTGATGGATCCTCAAGAGCCTTAAGAGCTGAACCCTTAATAATTGGGCATCCTGTAAACTCATACTCCTCAAGAACCTCAGTAATCTCCATCTCTACGAGCTCAAGAAGCTCCTCATCGTCAACCATATCACACTTGTTCATGAATACAACGATGTAAGGAACACCAACCTGACGTGAAAGAAGGATATGCTCCTTAGTCTGAGCCATAACACCATCAGTAGCAGCAACAACAAGGATAGCGCCATCCATCTGTGCAGCACCGGTAATCATGTTCTTTACGTAGTCAGCATGTCCAGGACAGTCAACGTGTGCGTAATGTCTGTTCTCAGTCTCATACTCAACGTGAGCAGTTGAGATTGTGATTCCTCTTTCTCTCTCCTCTGGAGCCTTATCAATATTTTCGAATGCAACAGCCTCACCAGTACCAAGTCTTGCATTAAGGGTCTTAGTGATAGCAGCCGTCAAAGTAGTCTTACCATGATCAACGTGTCCGATTGTACCAATGTTACAATGTGGTTTAGTTCTTTCAAACTTAGCTTTTGCCATTATTATTTCCTCCTTAAATTACCCCTTTTCGGGTTAAATTTCAGCTAGTCCATATTATATTAAAATATGGTAATATTTTCAAGCCTTTTTAAACTAAAATTACTATTATTTTACCTCATGTTATCCTTATCCCTTATTGGAAAGGACCTTTTCCTGAATGTTCTTAGGACACTGCTCATATCTCTCAAAGAACATGGAATAGTTACCACGTCCCTGAGTAGATGAACGAAGCTGTGTTGAATAGCCGAACATCTCTGCAAGCGGAACATAAGCTCTTACGATCTTACCACCGCCAATATCATCCATGCCCTCAATCTGTCCACGCTTAGCATTTAAGCTTCCGATTACGTCACCTAAGTATTCCTCAGGCATAGTAACCTCAACCTTCATGATAGGCTCAAGAAGAACGGCTCCGCCCTTGTTCATTGCATCCTTAAATGCCATGGAACCTGCTATGTGGAATGCCATCTCTGATGAATCGACCTCATGGTATGAACCGTCGTATACCGTAGCCTTGACGCCAAGCACCGGAAATCCGCCAAGGATACCGGCCTGAGATGCTTCCTCAATACCCTCGCCAACAGCCGGGATGTATTCCTTCGGAATAGCACCACCCACAACAGTTGATTCGAAAATAAACTGCTGCTCGCCGTTAGGATCCATAGGCTCAAATTTAACCTTACAGTGACCATACTGACCACGACCACCTGACTGCTTCGCATATTTGCTGTCCACATCAACCGGCTTCGTAAATGTCTCCTTGTATGCAACCTGAGGAGCGCCGACATTTGCCTCAACCTTAAATTCACGCAGAAGTCTGTCTACGATAATCTCAAGGTGAAGCTCGCCCATACCGGCAATGATTGTCTGACCGGTTTCCTTATCCGTATGAGCTCTGAATGTAGGATCTTCTTCTGCAAGCTTTGCCAAAGCTTCACCCATCTTGCCCTGATCATTCTTAGTCTTTGGCTCTATTGCAAGCTCAATAACAGGCTCAGGGAACTCCATAGACTCAAGTATAACCGGATGCTGCTCATCACATATCGTATCTCCGGTAGAAGTAATCTTAAATCCTACTGCTGCTGCAATATCTCCTGAGTAAACCTTATCAATCTCAGTACGGGAATTAGCGTGCATCTGAACGATACGTCCAACTCTCTCCTTCTTGTCCTTCGTTGCATTTAATACATAGGAACCGGAATTTAAGGTACCGGAATATACTCTGAAGAATGCTAACTTACCAACAAACGGGTCAGTCATTATCTTAAATGCAAGTGCTGAAAACGGCTCGTCATCTGATGATTTACGAACCACCTCGTTACCATCTGCATCAACACCCTTGATATCAGGAATATCAGTCGGCGCCGGCATATACTCGATAACGCCGTCAAGCATCTTCTGTACACCCTTGTTCTTATATGCGGAACCACAGAATACAGGAACTGCCTCACAGGAAATTGTACCCTTGCGAAGCGCAGCCTTTAACTGATCAACGGATGGTTCCTCATCCTCAAGATACAGCATCATTAAATCATCATCTAACTCACAGCATTTTTCAACAAGGTTAGCATGCCAAAGTTCAGCCTCATCCTTTAAATCATCCGGAATCGCCGTGATTTCAATATCCGTACCTTTATCATCCTTGTAATAGTATGCTTCCATCTCGAAAAGATCAATAAGACCGATGAAGCTTTCCTCTTTTCCGATAGGAATCTGTACAGGTATAGCATTTTTGCCCAGACGGTCAATGATAGTCTGAACGGAATAGAAAAAGTCTGCTCCCATCTTGTCCATCTTATTTATGAATGCCATACGAGGTACATTGTACGTGTCAGCCTGACGCCACACATTTTCTGACTGTGGCTCAACACCGGCCATTGCATCGAATACACCAACGGCTCCGTCAAGTACACGGAGTGAACGCTCGACCTCTACAGTGAAGTCAACGTGACCCGGAGTATCAATAATATTGACGCGGTGTTCCAGAGCGCCGTCCTTCTTCTTATGATGATCCTCTAATGTCCAATGGCAGGTAGTTGCTGCTGAAGTGATTGTGATACCTCTTTCCTGCTCCTGAGCCATCCAGTCCATGGTAGCAGTACCCTCATGGGTATCACCGATTTTATAATTTACACCGGTATAATAAAGAATTCTCTCAGTAAGAGTAGTCTTTCCGGCATCAATATGAGCCATGATACCGATGTTCCTTGTTCTCTCTAGTGGATATTCTCTTCCAGCCAAGGTTTTTTCCTCCTTATATCTATCGTCAATCGCAGATTGACGGTGCGCTATTTGCGCTGCTTTTTCGAAAAATATAATGTGTATTTATACGCATTATATCATATAGGCAGATATACACTACTAGAATCTGTAGTGAGCAAACGCCTTGTTTGCCTCTGCCATCTTGTGCATATCTTCCTTACGCTTAACTGCTGCACCTGTGTTATTTGATGCATCGATAAGCTCTTTGGCAAGTCTTTCTTCCATTGTCTTCTCACTTCTCGCACGAGAAAATGTAGTAAGCCAACGGAGCGCCAGTGCCTGTCTCCTGTCAGGTCTTACGTCAATCGGTACCTGATAGGTAGCGCCACCGATACGTCTTGCCTTAACCTCAAGAGTCGGCATAATGTTGTTCATAGCCGCCTCAAATACCTCTAGGGCATCCTTACCGGTTTCCTCTGCTATACGGTCAAATGCGCCGTATACTATTTTCTGGGCTACACCCTTCTTACCGTCTAACATAATGTTATTGATAAGCTTTGTAACCACCTTGTTGTTGTAAATAGGATCCGCTAATACGTCTCTCTTTGCAATATGTCCTTTACGTGGCACGGTTCTTCCCTCCTTAATTATTTTAATTAATTCAACGGTACTCACATTCTTGAACAAAACAATTCTGCTGCTTTGTTCAGGCAAAAAATGAAAACCGAATGTGTTCGTGCAAAAATTGCTTACATTTTATCTATAACTAGAAAACATAACCTACTTTCGCACTATTTAGTTTTAGACAAACTAACATATGGTCTGACCTTATTTTGCATCCTTAGGTCTCTTTGCACCATACTTAGAACGTGCCTGACGTCTCTTAGCAACACCTGCAGTATCAAGAGTGCCTCTTATAATATGGTATCTTGTACCAGGTAAGTCCTTTACTCTGCCGCCGCGGATAAGAACAACGCTGTGCTCCTGAAGGTTGTGACCTTCACCAGGGATGTAGCTTGTTACCTCGATTCCGTTTGACAAACGAACTCTGGCAATCTTTCTAAGAGCTGAGTTAGGCTTCTTAGGAGTAGCTGTCTTAACTGCTGTACAAACACCTCTCTTCTGTGGTGAAGCAGTGTCAGTAGGCTTCTTCTTAAGAGAGTTATAGCTTCTTAAGAGAGCAGGTGCAGTTGACTTCTTCTCGATAGAATGTCTACCCTTTCTAACTAACTGATTAAAAGTTGGCATGTTTTCACCTCCAATTCCATAAAATAATTATCCCTTGTGTACAAACGTCAAATGTAATTATACACAATAACAGTGTGCATTAAACACTTTAACGCACACTGTTGTATTATATTATTATGTTTTTCGTATGTCAACTAGTTTTTTCCATTAATGTTCAAGTTTAACGTTCCGGTAAAAAGTCTGAATTAAAAAGTTTATAAACGCTAAAAATATTCGTACCTTCTGGTAATAAGATTCTTTTTTCTAATTATTACATATCCAAGAAGCATCATAAATACCCCCAGACTAATCAGATAAAACACACCATATAAAGGCTGTAACGGAGTGAAGTCCAGCGATTTATCCTGTTCAAAATATCTGATTATCAAGGCATATTCATATGGGTTAATTCCCGTTGCATAATATGTGCTGAAAATAACCAGAGCTATCATTATCATCATAGAGCCAAAGCTTCCCATAACCAAAACCAGCACCATATTAAGTAATGAACAGGCTATTCCTACCAATAACGGCATACATATAGTCAGAAGCATCCTATATGTATTTGATGCTTGAGATATTATTGCCCCATACTTTGTACTTGTAATAAATGCATCATCATTAATACTTATTTCCCCGTTTCTTATCCATGCATACGATATATTAGAAATCCAGAAAAGCATCCAATTGACAACATTTATAAGTAACACCCAGATGCACTTGGAAATCCACCAATATGCCCTGCTTTTACTTTTTAATATCAGCATTCCTCCATAATTATTAATACTTTCTTCAATAAAATTACCCATACAGAGCAAAAGGGCAATATAAAAGGAAACCCATATATAAGGAGGTTCAAATATTACAATATTTGACTGTGAAAAATGATATGGCAATTTCCCCAAAAAGAAGTCGAAGCCATATTCAAAAAAAGAGGTTTTTTCACCAAACAATTTCTCTACGGCTTCACATTTAACATCAGATGATATACAAGCTGCTATTACAAGCAAAATTACAATTAAATATTTATACCAATATTTGATTATCCCTTCCTCAAAATCATATCTCAGGAATCTCAGCAATTTCATTTATTCGTTCTCCTATTATTTTACCTTCAGACATTTCTATTATCCGGTCAGCCAACAACTCCATTTCGGCTCTGTCGTGGCATGCAACAATAATAATTCTATTTTTATCTGCAAGATTTCGTACTATCCTTCTTATTTCACCGACGCCTTCTTCATCTATTGCATTTATCGGCTCATCCAAAAGTATAACCTCAGGCATTCCCATAATTGCTGCAGCTATGCCAAGCCTTTGTTTCATGCCCAATGAATATTTAAAAAATTTCTTCTTATCATCAGGATTTAATCCAACCTTTTTGATACAATCAGAAATTTCCTCATCCTGTATATTTCCGTCTATATCTGCTATAAGCTTCAGATTCTCGAACCCCGTATATTCATTAAGAAAAACAGGATTTTCTATAAGGACGCCGATGCTTTTCGGAAATGAAATATCCTTACCCAGAATATCTTCATTTATTTTTACAATCCCTTTTTCTGCATATATAAGTCCGGCTATGCACCTCATTAACATTGTTTTTCCACATCCGTTTTTACCACTGAGACCATATACATATCCACCCTCAAAAGAATATGATATATCATCCAGTACAATGTTACGTTTTATTATCTTTGTGACATTTTTTAGTTCTATTTTCATTTTATCCTCCTATGTAAACAACTCATATTTTCTATTATTTATCCAATATATAGCTGTACATGTCACGAACATAAAAAGTGCAACAACCGCTATGGTCATAAAATTATGACTGCAATCTATCTGTGCGGGATTTATAAAATTTCCTGCAACATAAGTATATATATTCGGACTATTTACTGATATTACCTTTGTAAATGCGGTGTTTAAAACAAAAGGAAACGTAACTGCAATAAATCCATTAATACACCAGCCTGAAACGGAAAGTGCAAGACATGCAAAAAGGCCTCCATATACAAAGTCAACCATTATATACATAAGCGCATATAATACAGGTTTTTCAAAATATAAATCACTCCACAAATTATGATAAGCAACGGATGCCCTGAGCGATAAGGGGTCTGTTCCCACTGCCGGCAGACAGCAGGCTGATGTAACAAGTCCCGCCAGTAAAGGAAGCCCCACTGCAATTCCGCCTGAAATAAATACGGCAATATATTTTGATATAAAATAATCGCTTCTTTTGCATTTCACGAAAATCTGTTTTGCATATCCCGAATTAAGCTCATAATGCAGGGATCGGCCATAGGGTATAGCCGCCAGCAAAGGAAACAGCAAAAAGAACACTGCATTGTAGGGTAAAAAGGCATTACAGCCCAACCAACCCTCAAGTATTCCATTTTCAAACCATTCATGATACATCATCCATCTGTTTTCAGTTTCCTCTAAAATAATCAAACGTCTTTGCTGATTCGGAATATATATTTTAATATATGTCATGACAGATGTAATAGCTGCCAGGGCACATCCAAAGCACTCCACAAACCAAAATAATTTCTTATTTAAGCACTTTTTAATCTCCAATTTAATTAACAGCAATTTCTTCCTAAACATTACCTGTCCACCTCGTAATTTGAAATAATAAGCTCTTTTCTTTCCGGATATGTCCCAAATACAAGACGAAATTCCATTTTGTCCACATCATTCCATTTCTCTTCAGTAAAATATTCTTTGTATATTTCATACGGAAGTGTATAAATACCTGTTGTATTTGCATCCTCATATAAGTTCATTGCTTTTTCCAATTCAGGATCTGTCCAATTTTGTATACTCACATAAGTAACAGGAACAGAATCCGCAATATACGCCTCCTCCCCATAATGCTCGGAATTTTTTTCAAAGCGGAGCTTCACCACAAGCATTTTCGTATTTTCACTGTCTCTGCTTTTATTTTTATAATACATATATTGCTGATTTTTCCGAAAGAAATCATCATATTCCCACAACACCGCACTATCTACACTGTAATCCACACGGCAATATTCAATTTTTTCTCCCTGAGCCGCTTCGATCAAAACAGGCAGATGCTTGTTTTTATTTACGTAATATATTCTTATTGCCAAAACAATTATCAGAAAAACTATGAAAAAAGCTTTTATTTTATTTTTCATTTTATTACTCCCAACTTTTCACTGATACCCGGAAATAAATGTTATCTGTATTTAACTTCATATCTTCATCATATCCATAATATCCTGATGCCAGACTTCTTCTATAATAAAGATATATCTGCGGATTATCAATTTCCGCAATTGAAAATTCTACAACATCATCGTTTATTCTGGTTATATTTGAAATGAAACAGACAGCCTGTATTTTTTTTGTTTCCTTTGGCTTTAAAATGAGACAGCCCCTTTCCTCCAACCCATCTATTTCGTTCTCATTTCCCAAATATTCAAAATCGCCAAGCGCAACCTGTTTTTCGCCGTCGCCTAATGCTATACTAAATGTCCCTATAAGATATTCTATAGATTGTTCAGTGTTATTTCTTACATTGTATGTAACCACAAACCAATAACCTTCCTTGTCACTCCTGTCATTATTCATATCCGGCGGTAAACTCTCTTTATCATAATATACCTCTGCCTGTTCAAACTCAAAGCCATATGGTCCGATATTTATAAACCCCTCCGGCTCAATAATGTTCCCTTTTGAATTAACAAGTTCCTGTTCAGCTTTTGCCATTGCCTGTGCATTTAAACTCCCATTTTCTTCTATATATTCTTCACCATTTACATTTTCCTGTGAATTTTCATTTTCTATATAGCTTCCGGTATCAACAGTCGGTTCTTCTGATTTGTCATTATATACTTCTTCCTGTGATGTGGTTATGTTATCCTTCGTTACACTTTTATTTTTGAGTTTGCCAATAATAAAAATTAATACGCAGCAAAAAACAAAGGCAATAATTATTACGAATCCTTTTTTTCTATTATTCATATTTTTCTCTCCCTAAAAACTGTTTATTGCGGTAATACTACAATATCATTTCCTGAGTATGCACTATCCGGACTCCATTTACCGGATGCAAAGCCTGTGCCATTTGCTGATCTCATACCAAGACTCTCATATCCATATCCTCTTTCTTTCGTATAATTAGAAATATGGTATCTTCCAATTGTTCTGATAATATAGGGCTCACCGGTTGTTGAGCTAATGGTTCCGGCACCGGGTGCAGTATTAGCAGTTTCAATTGCAAACGGTGCCACAAACATGCTTTTCAGACCTGAATCCATATTCTGTACATAACAATAGCTCTTTGAATAATCTTCTTTTTGACGTACAGTTGTATAAGAATAATTCCAAGAACTTGTCTGAAGATAAAATGACCACGCTGTGTCTACTGTATTTGCCGCCTTATTATACATTATCTCGCCTGAAACAATTATCATTATGAGAACGGCTGTTGTCAGAAGCATAATTTTGTTCATAAACATTTTCATTTTCGTCATAGTAAATTTTCTCCTTTTTTAATATTGATTGTCTTTTTCATATAACAGTTTCTCAATAGCAGCGATATTTTCATATATAAGTATAAAAAAATGATTTCAAATTTTCAATAAATTAAAGTGAAACGACATTTTTTTGCGTTTTTTGTCGTGTTTTTAAAACAAATCGGCTTTGCCACTATAGTTCGGATCTTAGCAGGATTCTTCAGAGTCCTTCCTGTGAGGCTGTCGCAAAAATAAAAAAAGACCGCTTGACAAATTATAATTTATCAAGCGATCAGTCTATTTTATATTTTTCAGCTTTGATATTTTTCTAGTATGCTTTATGCATTTTCAGCATCCTCGCCTGTAGCAGCCGTTTCCACAACGCCTGCTTCAACCTCCTCTGCCCCGGCTGCTTCATCAGCCATATCGTCAGCACCCTCGGTATCTACATCAAGCAGAACATCGCTATCCTGTTCTTCCTCCGAAGCTTCCTCCATCTTTTCCGAATCAAGCTGTACGGAGCGATAACGCTTCATACCGGTACCTGCAGGTATAAGCTTACCGATGATAACATTTTCCTTAAGTCCGATAAGTGGGTCAACCTTACCCTTAATGGCAGCCTCCGTAAGAACCTTTGTAGTCTCCTGGAAGGATGCGGCTGAAAGGAATGAGCTGGTTGCAAGGGATGCCTTTGTTATTCCAAGCATAACCTGCGTGCCCTCAGCAGGTGCCTTGCCCTCCTCAACAAGCATCTCATTAATTTCCTCAAAGTCGAGCGCATCCACAAGTGTTCCCGGAAGATAATCCGTATCTCCGCTGCTCTCAATTCTTATCTTCTTAAGCATCTGACGGACAATAACCTCTACGTGCTTATCATTAATCTCAACACCCTGAAGGCGGTAAACTCTCTGTACCTCTCTGAGCATATAATCCTGCACTGCGCGGACACCCTTTATCTTAAGGATATCGTGTGGATTTACGGAACCCTCGGTAAGCTCATCACCCGCCTCAAGAATCTGTCCGTCCTGTACCTTTATTCTGGAGCCATACGGTATCAGATAAGCCTTTGAATCTCCGGTTTCGTTGTTGGTAATAACAACCTCGCGCTTCTTCTTTGTCTCTCTTATCTGTACCTCACCGCCAAACTCAGCAATAATAGCAAGTCCCTTTGGCTTTCTCGCCTCGAAAAGCTCCTCCACTCTAGGAAGACCCTGTGTAATATCATCGCCGGCAACACCACCGGTATGGAAGGTACGCATGGTAAGCTGTGTACCAGGCTCACCGATAGACTGGGCAGCAATAATGCCTACCGTCTCACCTACCTGAACCGCCTGTCCGGTTGCCATGTTGGCGCCATAACATTTTGAACATACACCAAGGTGTGACTTACATGTAAGAATTGTTCTTATTTTAAGCTTTGCATCGCGTCTTGGCTTGGATGAACCCTCCTCACGGAAAGGCACACCATTTTCATCAACACCGTTTTTGATTATATTTTCAGCGCGCTTCGGCGTAATCATATGATTTTTCTTAACAATCATGTTGCCCTTTGCATCAAATATACTGTCGGCAGCATAGCGTCCCGTAATTCTTTCCTGGAAGCTCTCTATAACCTCATTGCCCTCCATGAATGCCTCTACATACATTCCCGGCTTCTCATCCATATCCTCACAACAGTCAACCTCACGTATAATAAGCTCCTGTGATACGTCAACAAGACGACGTGTTAAATATCCTGAGTCCGCTGTACGAAGCGCCGTATCGGAAAGTCCCTTTCGGGCTCCGTGTGCAGAAATGAAATACTCCAATACGTCCAGACCCTCACGGAAGTTTGACTTGATAGGAAGCTCGATTGTACGTCCTGTTGTATCAGCCATAAGTCCACGCATACCTGCAAGCTGTTTTATCTGCTGGTCAGAACCACGGGCTCCTGAGTCAGCCATCATATAAATGTTATTATATTTGTCAAGTCCGTCAAGAAGCGCCTTTGTAAGCTTCTTGTCGGCGTCCTCCCAAACTCTTACTACTGCCTGATATCTTTCCTCATCAGTAAGATTACCACGGCTGAAATGCTTGTTTATTGTATCAACAACCTTCTGGGCGTCCTCAAGTATATCCTTCTTTGCAGCAGGCACGGTCATATCGGAAATGGAAACCGTAATTGCTCCCCGTGTGGAATACTTATAGCCCATTGCCTTAATGTCATCCAGAACCTCGGCTGTCTTGATTGCGCCGTGGGTATTTATACACTTATCAAGTATCTGCTTTAAGCCCTTCTTTCCAACATGGAAATTTATTTCAGGCTCAAGCATATCCTCCTCAGACTCTCTGTCAACAAAGCCTAAATCCTGAGGAATAATCTCATTAAATATAAGCCTTCCAAGGGTAGAATCTATCATTTTGGTAACTGTCTTGCCATCGGCATTCACGACAGACTTTTTAACTAAAATTCTCTGATGAAGCGTTATCTCTCCATTTTCATATGCAAGCATTGCAAGATTTGTACTTCCAAATCTAGGCTTCATGAAATCTCTTGCATAGCTTATTATTTCCTTGTAGAAGACCTCCTTTTTATCCTTGGACATCTTTGCAATAACTTTTACCTTAACCACGTCAGAAAGCTCAAGCTTTCCTTTCTCGCAGTCCTTGGCTATATCCTCAAGGTTTGCAGCCTCATCCTCCTTAAGATACTCCTTTGCTATTTTAGCCGAAGCAGCCTCCTCCGGTGAAAACTCTGCATACTTCTCCATTGTAAGGTAGTAGATTCCAAGTACCATATCCTGTGAAGGAACGGCAACAGGTCCTCCGTCCGAAGGCTTCAAAAGATTGTTTGGTGACAGCAAAAGGAATCTGCACTCTGCCTGCGCCTCAACAGAAAGAGGAAGATGCACTGCCATCTGGTCACCGTCAAAATCCGCATTAAATGCGGTACATACAAGCGGATGAAGCTTTATAGCCTTACCCTCTACAAGTATCGGCTCAAATGCCTGAATACCAAGCCTGTGAAGCGTAGGGGCACGGTTCAGCATAACCGGATGCTCCTTTATTACCTGCTCAAGCACATCCCAGACCTCAGCCTCAAGCTTTTCAACCATTTTCTTAGCTGCTTTTATATTGTTAGCCTTTCCCTGGGCAGTAAGCTCCTTCATAACAAATGGCTTAAACAGCTCGATTGCCATTTCCTTAGGAAGACCGCACTGATATATCTTAAGCTCAGGACCCACAACGATAACCGAACGTCCGGAATAATCAACACGCTTACCGAGAAGATTCTGACGGAAACGTCCCTGCTTACCCTTAAGCATATCGGAAAGTGATTTCAGCGCTCTGTTACCAGGTCCTGTTACCGCACGTCCCCTTCTTCCGTTATCAATTAGAGCGTCAACAGCCTCCTGAAGCATTCTCTTTTCGTTTCTTACAATAATGTCGGGCGCTCCAAGCTCCAGAAGTCTCTTAAGGCGGTTGTTACGATTTATGATTCTCCTATATAAATCATTCAGGTCTGACGTTGCAAATCTGCCTCCGTCAAGCTGTACCATAGGTCTTATATCCGGAGGTATGACAGGAATGACATCCATTATCATCCACTCGGGCTTGTTATTTGAATTTCTGAACGCTTCAACAACCTCAAGTCTCTTTATTATTCTTGCACGCTTCTGACCGGATGCATCCGTAAGCTCCTCCCTTAATTCCTTTGCTTCCTTCTCAAGGTCAATAGCCTGAAGAAGCTCCTTCACGGACTCAGCACCCATGCCTACACGGAACTTGCCGGAGCCGAATTCTTCTTCTGCCTTGCGGTACTCCTGCTCATTTAATATTGCCTTGTACTCAAGGGTAGTTTCACCAGGATCAAGCACAATGTATGACGCAAAATAAAGCACCTTTTCAAGTAATCTCGGCGATATGTCAAGTATAAGTCCCATACGGCTCGGAATGCCCTTGAAGTACCATATATGTGACACGGGAGCAGCAAGCTCAATATGACCCATACGCTCACGTCTTACGCTGGCTTTGGTTACCTCAACACCACACCTGTCACAGACAACGCCCTTAAAACGTATTTTCTTATATTTTCCGCAATGACACTCCCAATCCTTGCTTGGTCCGAAAATTCTTTCACAGAATAATCCGTCCTTCTCCGGCTTAAGAGTTCTGTAATTTATTGTCTCAGGCTTCTTAACTTCGCCTCTTGACCACTCTCTAATCTTTTCAGGAGATGCGAGTCCGATTTTGATGGTATCAAAATTCATAGGCTGCTCTTGAACTGCTGTTTCATTGTTTGTAGCTGACATCTTACAAATCTCCTTTCATTAATATTCATCCACATCATCATATGCATCATCAATCAATGCATAATCATTATCTGACAGAGATGTAAGCTCGTCATTTTCGTCAACACCGCTGTAGCCCTGAGCCTCTAAATCCTCATTTACATCCGCATTGTCGCCTTCGATTACAGCCTTTACGCTTTCATCACCGTAATCAAGAGTCTCCGTAAGCTCAACCTCAGTCTGGTCATCCTTGAGTACCCTTACATCAAGACCAAGGGACTGGAATTCCTTAAGAAGTACCTTGAAGGATTCCGGTATGCCAGGCTCAGGAATATTATCACCCTTGATAATAGCCTCGTAGGTCTTAACACGTCCCACAACGTCGTCCGACTTAACCGTAAGAATTTCCTGAAGGGTATAGGAAGCTCCATATGCCTCAAGAGCCCAAACCTCCATCTCACCAAATCTCTGTCCGCCAAACTGCGCCTTACCACCGAGAGGCTGCTGGGTTACAAGTGAGTATGGGCCTGTTGAACGCGCATGAATCTTATCATCAACAAGGTGATGAAGCTTAAGGTAATGCATGAAGCCGATTGTAACCGGTGAGTCAAATTCCTCTCCCGTTCTTCCGTCACGAAGCCTTACCTTACCTGTCCTGTTTATTGGAACACCCCTCCATTCCTCTCTGTGATCCCTGTTCTCATACAGATAATCCATAACATCCTTATCAATAATGTCGTTATATTTTTCGTGGAAGGTTTCCCAATCCTCATTTACATAATCGTTTGCCATCTCAAGGGCATCCATAATATCATACTCGTCAGCTCCGTCAAATACAGGAGTGGAAATATTAAAGCCAAGCGCCTTTGCGGCAAGTCCTAAATGAACCTCCAATACCTGACCGATATTCATACGTGACGGAACGCCCAATGGGTTAAGCACGATATCAAGCGGCCTTCCGTTTGGAAGGAACGGCATATCCTCCACAGGAAGAATACGTGAGATAACACCCTTGTTACCGTGACGTCCTGCCATCTTGTCACCCACGGAAATTTTTCTCTTTTGCGCAATATATACTCTGACGGTTTTGTTTACTCCCGGCGGAAGCTCATCACCGTTCTCTCTTGTAAATACCTTCGTATCCATAATTACGCCAAATGCGCCGTGAGGAACACGAAGCGACGTATCTCTTACCTCTCTTGCCTTTTCACCAAATATGGCACGGAGAAGCCTTTCCTCAGCGGTAAGCTCCGTCTCACCCTTTGGAGTAACCTTGCCCACAAGGATGTCTCCGGCACGCACCTCAGCACCGATTCTTATGATACCGTTTTCATCAAGATCCTTAAGAGCCTCAGGAGCAAGACCTGCAAGGTCTCTTGTAATTTCCTCCTGTCCAAGCTTTGTGTCTCTTGCTTCAACCTCATACTCCTCAATATGCACAGAAGTATAAACATCCTCCTGAACAAGTCTCTCTGAAAGGAGAACAGCATCCTCGTAGTTGTATCCCTCCCATGTCATAAAGCCGATAAGAGGATTCTTTCCAAGCGCAATCTCTCCTCCTGCAGTGGAAGCACCGTCTGCTATAACCATTCCTGCCGTTACCTTATCGCCTCTCTTTACGATAGGTCTCTGGTTCATACAGTTACCCTGATTGCTTCTGTCAAATTTTATGATATGGTACTCATCCTTCGTACCGTCTGCACATTTAACAACGATTTTCTCGCTTGATGATATTTCAACCACACCGTCATGCTTTGCGACTATACATACGCCTGAATCAACTGCAGCCTTTGCCTCCATACCGGTTCCTACTACAGGAGCTTCCGTTTTTAGGAGCGGCACTGCCTGACGCTGCATGTTAGAGCCCATAAGGGCACGGTTCGCATCATCATTCTCCAGGAACGGTATCATTGACGTTGCAACTGAGAACACCATCTTAGGAGAAACGTCCATCAAATCAACATTTGACTTGGCAAACTCCGATGTCTCATCCTTGAAACGTCCCGAAACATTATTTTTTACAAAATGGCCCTCATCATCAAGAGGCTCATTTGCCTGTGCAACTACAAAGTTATCCTCCTCGTCAGCGGTAAGATAAATAACATCGTCCGTTACGATAGGATTGGACGGGTCTGACTTGTCCAGCTTTCTGTATGGAGCTTCAACAAATCCGTATTCATTTATTCTTGCATAGGTTGCAAGTGAATTTATAAGTCCGATGTTAGGACCTTCCGGCGTCTCTATCGGGCACATTCTTCCGTAGTGCGTGTAATGTACGTCCCTGACCTCGAAACCTGCACGATCTCTGGAAAGACCGCCCGGACCAAGGGCTGAAAGACGTCTCTTATGCGTAAGCTCTGAAAGAGGATTATTCTGATCCATAAACTGTGAAAGCTGGGAGCTTCCGAAGAACTCCTTAACCGCTGCTGTTACCGGCTTAATATTGATAAGTGACTGCGGTGTAATACTGTCTATATCCTGAGTTGTCATTCTTTCCCTGACAACTCTCTCAAGTCTTGATAAACCTATTCTGTACTGATTTTGAAGAAGCTCGCCAACCGCTCTGATACGTCTGTTTCCCAAATGGTCAATATCATCAGAGTTGCCCACACCGTACTCCAGATGCATATTATAGTTAATGGAGGCAAGTATATCCTCCTTGGTAATATGCTTTGGCACAAGCTCGCTTACAGACGCCTCGATTGCCCGCTTCAGTTCTTCCTCATCATCATATTCCTCAAGAAGCTTCTCCAATACAGGATAGTAAACATCCTCTGTAATTCCTGCCTCTCTTGGATTAAATCCGACATACTCTGACAAATCAACAACCATGTTGGATAAAACCTTAACATTTTTCTCCTCTGTCTGAACCCATACAAAAGGAACGGCTGCATCCTGAATAGCCTTAGCGTCCTCCCTGCTAAGCGTTACACCCGCTTTAAATAATATCTCTCCGGTGCTCGGATCAATTACGTCCTCCGCAAGAACATAATTTGCAATTCTGTTTCTGAATGCAAGCTTCTTATTGAACTTATATCTTCCTACCTTGGCAAGATCATATCTTCTCGCATCAAAAAACATGCTGTTGATAAGGCTTTCCGCATTTTCAACAACCTCCGGCTCTCCCGGTCTAATTTTCTTGTAAAGCTCAAGAATGCCCCCCTCGTAATTTGTGGAAGGATCCTTCTCCAGACTTGCCATAATCTTAGGCTCATCCCCAAACAGGTCAATAATCTCCTGATTGGTGCCGATACCTAAAGCTCTTATAAGAACCGTAATAGGTACCTTTCTCGTTCTGTCTACACGAACATAGAATACGTCATTTGAATCTGTCTCATACTCAAGCCATGCGCCACGGTTCGGTATAACCGTTGATGAATAAAGCGTCTTACCGATTTTATCGTGGCTTATGGCATAATATATACCAGGTGAACGTACAAGCTGACTGACGATAACTCTCTCAGCGCCATTTATTACAAATGTACCTGTAGCAGTCATGAGCGGTAAATCACCCATGAAGATGTCGTGCTGCGCAATCTCGCCCGTCTCATTATTACGAAGATGAACATTTACCTTAAGAGGCGCTGCATATGTAGCATCTCTCTCCTTACATTCTTCAATGGAATACTTAATATCATCCTCACAGAGCTGGAAATCAACAAATTCCAGACTCAACTGTCCGGTGTAATCAGTTACCGGAGAAATGTCCCTGAAAACCTCCTTCAGGCCCTCGTCCAAAAACCATCTGTATGAGTTTTTCTGCACTTCTATAAGATTTGGCATATCCAAAACTTCTTTTTCAGTTGAAAAACTCATTCGCATTCCCCTACCCGATTTCACAGGACGCATTCTGTTCTTTTTCATCGACGCATTCACCTCTTGAACTTATTTATTTTTTGCTTATTAGGAAAGCACCGCTTCCCAATCTATACTAAAATTATGGCATACCTAGCCACAATAATGACATTTTAGCATTTTATCACAATAGGAAAAAAGTGTCAACAAGTAATTTGACACGAGTGAAAGAATTTTTCAAGAAATACTTTTTATGATGAAAAGAAAGGGGCTGTACAATCAGTATTTGCTTCTAAGCAGCTATGCATTTTCAGCAAAGAAAAGCGAAGGCTAAGCAACGCGTTGGAGCGTTCTTTGTTTAAAATGCATAATAGAAAAGAATTAAAATCCTTATTGTGGCAGCCCCTTGTCATGTATTATCTTATGTGGTCTGATTACTTAAGAGTAACCTTTGCGCCCTCAGCCTCAAGCTTAGTCTTGATGTCCTCAGCCTCCTCCTTGGAAGCGCCCTCCTTAAGAACCTTAGGAGCGCCGTCAACAACGTCCTTAGCTTCCTTAAGTCCAAGACCTGTACAATCACGAACAACCTTGATAACCTTAACCTTGTTAGGGCCAACCTCTGTAAGCTCAACATCAAAGGAATCCTTCTCCTCTGCTGCGCCTGCTGCATCTCCGCCTGCTGCTGCCGCAACTACAACGCCTGCTGCTGCGGATACGCCAAACTCCTCCTCGCAAGCCTTAACTAAATCATTTAACTCTAATACTGATAATCCCTTGATAACTTCAATAATTTCCTGAGTTGTCATTTTAAATTTCCTCCATTTTTCAAAATTTGCATTCTTACTATAAGAATAAGTTTCTTTTTTACTTTTTAATTTGCTTTACGCCTGACAAAAGTCATTATGCTTCCTTTGCATCTGCAATCTGCTTAATAACACGGGCAAAGTTTGCAATCGGTGACTGAATACTTCCAAGAAGCTTTGAAAGAAGCTCCTCTCTTGAAGGTATTTTTGCAATCGCCTTAATTCCTGCTTCGTCGTAATGAATGCCCTCTACAACACCTGACTTAAGCTCAAGCGCAGGGTTATCCTTAGCAAAATTGGAAGCAAGTCTTGCAGGTGCAGTTGCATCTGTCTTTGAAATAACAACTGCGGTAGGACCCTCAAGGTCATCCTTCAGGCTGTCAAACTCTGTTCCGTCAATGGCAAGCTTAATCATAGTGTTCTTGTAAACCTTGTAGATAACATCTGCTTCTCTCATTGTCTTACGGAACTGTGTATCCTGTGCGACAGTGAGACCACGGTAATCAACTAACACAACTGATTTTGCGTCCTTGATGTTCTCCTTGATTTCCTCAACTATCGGCTGTTTTAATTCTACCTTTGCCAAAATCACGCACCTCCTTATTTTATTTGGAATGTAACTGCGTAATGAATATAAGGATATAAAAAACTCCCATGCCGCGCACGGGAGTTAAAATTCGTCAATCAAAGATTTACGATTCCTCCTCGGCAGGCGTTTACTGCTTATGCCATCCGGCACCTGCTGTCTACGGCAGTACATCGAAAATGAGAATACCATATGAAATTATTGTTGTCAACCGTTATTTTTTATTCCCGGCAGGTATTTTTGTATTCTGCATATTAAACGCCCTGTCTTACAATAAGGGTTTCATAGCCCTTATCCCGAAGTGTTCTCTGTGCAATAAGCGCATCATCCAAATCGTCATAATTTCCTACCCTTACCTGAAACAGTCCGTTGTCCTCATATATTTCCGCCGCATAGCCCTCGTTGATAAATTTGTTCATCTGGAAGGAGGCGGAAGCAAAACTTCTGTATATGCCTACAAGTATCTGATATACATCCTTGTCATTCCCGTTTGCAGGTGGTACTCCATTGTCCGGATTTACAGGCGGTCTTGCGTTTCCTGTATCTCCCATGCCTGACATATCATTCATATTTGCGCTGTAGCTCATTACAGCAGCAACGCCGTCTCCTCCTGCTGTTCTTCCTGATGAGCCGGTCATTCCTGCGGCTCTTATGGTTTCATTAATTCCATCGGCTATGGCCTGCGCCGTCTCCTCAAATTTTGAATCAAAAAGGTTATTGTCCTTATCACTGTTTATAAATCCTGCCTCAACGAGTATTGCAGGCATTCTTGTTCTTCTGAGCACTGCAAGATTCGGTCTTATATCCACATTTATGTTTCTGTAGCCAACCTCCTCCAGACGCTTGTTTACATTTTCAGCCATGGTTTTTTTTATGCCGGAATCATCATATATCAGTGTCTGAACACCATTATACTGATTTGGCGTAGGGGAGGAATTTCTGTGTATGGAAACAAAAAAGTCGGCCCCACTCTCATTTCCTATTCTTGCCTTCTGAACCGGAGAATCATACACATCATCCGTCCTCGTGTAAACCACGTCATAGCCCTGTGATTTAAGTATATCCCCCACGGCAAGCGCAAGATTCAAAGCATCGTCTTTTTCACGCCTTCCATTATAAACAGCACCTGCATCATATCCGCCGTGACCGGCGTCTATCATTATCTTTACTGCCATATGAAACCTCATAATAATTCATTCTATAATATGATATGAGGCATGGAGGAATCCGTTACCTGAATTTTAAAAACCGGCAAAACCTCCCGATAATCCTCCCAAGCTGTTCACAAGGGCGCTCACAGCAAAAGTAAAAATCACAAGTATAAAAACAACCTCGACAGCAAAAGTAACCTTACTATGCTCCTCAAAGAAATGGCAGACCTTTATATCCGCATATTTGCTATCGTATTTGTATTCAAAATATTTTCTTTCTAGTTTAGATGCTTCAGCCGCCTTAAGCTTTACATCCTCTATCATCTGCTTAAGCTTCATGATTTCAACGTCGCAAAGATTTTTCTCATCCTGCAATGTAAATATTTTATATTTTTCTATATATCTCTCAAATCTTGGTGTTTCAAAATGCACTCCATAGGAATATATGGAATCTATCATTATCTGAATACATTTAAACAATACCACAAGAGACATTCCAAAGGCAATCAATGGATATAGCGCAAATCCAATCATAAATTTAAAGCTTAAGGAAATAAGCCATGCACAAAACAAAATCATGGCTGCCACGGTGGCAATCCATACATTTTTCTTTAATTTTATGTTATATAACCGGAAATCCGCGCCTTCCTTTTGTTTTTTATATGCCTCCATATAAAATTCAAGCTGCATTATGCACTGCTCCGGCGTGGTAAGCTGATAATCATAATGGTCATTATCTTCAGCTTCTTCTGTAGTATCATTCACTTCACTTTCCGTTTTAAGCTTCATTTTCATTTACTCCCCGACTTACTTGCTTTTCGCAACAATTACATTGTGCGCCTCAATAATTTTATCCTTTATGCTTAAAAATACATCCACAAGCCCTGCATCCAGATGTGTTCCCGAGCTTTCCTTTATAATGTCAAAGGCCTGCTCTATCGCAAATGCCTCCTTATAAACACGCTTGGAGACTAGTGCGTCAAACACGTCCGCAATAGCCATTATACGGGCAGAAAGCGGAATTTCCTCCCCCTTCTTTCCCATAGGATAGCCTGTACCGTCCCATTTTTCATGATGACAGAGCGCTACCTCCTTTGCAACCTTAAGCATTTCTGGCTCCGCATCCACAAGAATATCGCCGATAACCTTGTCTCCAAACAAGGTATGCTCCTTCATAACGTCAAACTCCTCAGGCGTAAACTTGCCGGGTTTATTTAAAATCACATCTGAAATCTTTATTTTGCCTACGTCATGGAGAGGCGCCACCCTTGCTAAAGCATCAACATACTCCTCCGTAACAATGTCAGGGTACATTCCTCTTTTCAGGAGCTCACCGGATAAAAGGGCAACATAATTTCTTGTGTTTATAACGTGTTCACCCGTGTTTCCGTCACGGCTTTCGATAAGGGACGCCATGCTGTCGATTACATGCCACTGGAAATTAACTCTTCTTTCAGCCTGCTGCCTTATTTCCTCCGTCTGTATGCTTACTGTTTCCTCAAGCTCTTTTCTGAGCTCCTCAAGCTGTTTTTTGCGCTTAGACATGTTGACAAGCATTAAAATTCCCCATGTGATAAATGCAACAATCCAGATGATAACAATTACAAGATATACCCTGTACCACCAGTTTTCCCAAAGCTGCGGCTCCTTTACAAGGGTGTATACCTGCTCCTGAACAACCGTATTTTCGTCATCACTCATAATCTGAATATGTATTTTATAATTACCATACGGCAGATTGGAAATCTGTATAGACTCCAGTTCATTTTGTGAAACAACCTTAGGGTTATCATCCATTCCTTCTATATAAAATTTCAGTTTAACATTGTTGAGGGAATAGTTTCTTAAGGATGCCTTAACCGTTATAAGCTTTGCCTCCGCCGGAATGACATAAGTGTTATCCTTTGACACAATGTTTTCCCCATCCCCTGTTATATATGCAATTCCAAACTTATAGTCTGCCCTCTGTGCCTTTTCCTCCGGTGTGAAATTATGCACTCCGTTATTGCAGCAGAAATACAAAACACCATTTTCATCTATATAATTCCATGAATTCGCCGTAAGTCCTCCCAGAAGCCCGTCGCTGCTGTTAAAAAGCTTATAGCTGAAATTTTTTCCCGATATAAGCTCCTCCGCATCTGTCATATAAATTCCTGAGCTTGAAAGGACGTAAGCGTTTTCTCCCAAAGTCTGAACATCATAATTGTTGAAATACGGAAAGTGCTCCAACGCCTTTATTTCGCCATCTGACATATAGCATAGCGAATTACTTGCCACTACGAAAAATCCGTCCTTATAGGCTGTCATTCTGAGTATTACATCCGATGTCAGTCCGTCGTGGGTCGTATAATTCTCCCTGATTTTCCTGTCCCGTATTGCATATATTCCCGCGCCGTCGCTTCCCGCATAGAGCGTTCCGTCGCCATCCTCAACAAGACAAAGTATCTGCGGATTTGCAAGTCCGTCCTCCTCCGTTATGCTGCCAATAATCTTATCGCCCTGTATAAAATTAATTCCCTCACTTGTACCTGCCGCCATAATTCCGCTTTCAAGCTCAACAATACATCGGAAGCGATCGCAGACCGTTCCCTTTTCCGCTACATTAAATATGGTAATTTTACCGTTATCATAACGCAGCAGCCCGTCACTGCCATATGTACATACCCACAGTCTGTTTTTACTGTCCACGTAAAGACTTCTGACACGGTCCCCCTCCAGAATATCAGTAAGTTCATTTTTATGTACCTTATAAGTTTCCTCATCAATAATTACCATTCCCGAATCCGTACCGCAATAATAGCTTCCGTCATATAAAACAACCGCATTTACAACGGCATTATTAACATCCGCAACACGAAACAGATTTGTAAAACGGTTCGGTGAAAGCTTCAAAACGCCGCACCTTGAGGACGCAAACCACAAATTCCCCTCATAATCCTGATGCATACACTCAATGGAGCTGTCAAAGCCTGTATAATGCTTTATATACACCTGTCCTTGGGAATTTATGAAGCCAAGCCCATTTTCACCACAGACCCAGAGTCTTCCGTAAGCATCAGCCTCAATATCCGTGACACGTGTTAAATCTCCCGTATTTTGCTTATTATAAACTTTTATGTCGCCATCTGAAATATCAACCGAAACAATAAAATTCTCAGAGGTACCCGCCATAAGCCCCTGCTCAACGCTGGTAATACACGTATAATAGAATTCGTCCGTGCTCTCACTCAGAATCGCGGTCTCATCATTTTCATCAAGCATAAATAAATCGCCGTTATTTGTAACGCCTACAAGCCGGTTTTCATGGAAGGTCATGGAATTGACATACATGACATTGTCCGCTCCCACTTGCCTTATCGTGCCTTCCGCATCTATTTTACATATTTTATCAGTCGTTCCCACATAAATTGTTCCGTTGTCTCTCTCTGCAAAGGAACGTATGGAGTTGACAGGAAGACCATCCTCCACAGTATAAAATATAAAGCTTCCGTTTTCATAACAGGCAATTCCACTGTCATTTGTACCCACCCAGAGCCTTCCTCTGCTGTCCGTCATCATGGTTGTCACACTGGATATTCCGCCCTCACGTATAAACTCAAATTCCCTGCCGTCATATCTTGTAAGTCCCGCATAGCTTCCAATCCATATATATCCGTCCGACGTCTCCTCAATGTCATTTGCCTCCGACGCCGCCATGCCCGTTGTGCTGTCATAAATGGTTTCAACATAGCTGTCAAACAAATCGTCGTTTTCACTTTCCGAAGCGGCTTTTGTCTGAATATAAAACGTGTCGTTTCCCAAAAGCATGACAAATAAGATGATTGCAGAAACCGCCTGCTTCATCTTTTTTCCTGATTGTCCTCCGCCAATTTTTAGTATGCCGCGTATAATAAGAAAAGCAAAAAGCACACTAATCTGCTTATCAATGATTTCAACCACTATCTCCGCCATTACGGCACAAAGCCCGTGGGGCATTCCATACCAGTCCATCATGTCAAATAAAGCGTCACCCCACATATTGCCTGATTTACCGTCATGGAATATCAGATTCAGAGGCGTGGAAAACGCAATTGAAAAAACACCAATCACAAAGCTTGTAATCATAACCGTGGAAAACGTTTCCAGGTATTTCTTTTTTGCGCAATATGCAAAAATGATACCGACAACAATACTGACAAGCATATAAAAAAAAGACGAGGAGGCAGGTGCGATAATACCATAGATAATATTATTTGACGCTCCTGCAATAATTCCGCCAACCGGTCCTGCAAAATAAGCGGCGACACATGTTCCCATAACATCCAGCCATACAGGCAGGTTAAGCTTTACGGCTATATATTTACCAATGAGATTCAGAAGTATTCCAAAAATAACTATAACAATCTGCTGCGCAGGTTTTCTTTTCATTTTTCACGAATCCTTTCAGTGTAATACATACCTCTAAAATATATATTCAATTTAACATATAACATACCAAAATTCAACACATTAAAACAAAGCGGCTGTTCCACGAAGGAACACTGCTGCGGCTGCATCTCACTCTATACACAAAATACGCTTTCGCTCATTTCCGACGTAATGGTACTAAGAGCCAGTCTTCAGATGTATGTATAGCAAGAAAAACGTTAAGCGAAAGCGTGTTTTTCTTGCTATACATACATCCGAAGTCCAGATCAAGTACCAACGTCTTCAAATGGTTTTGTGTACAGAGTGAGATGCAGCCGCAGCAGTGCTCCTTTGTGGGACAGCCCCTTTTAAACTATATGCTTAGACTACCGCTCCATTTTCCACAGAGCTGCGCTGTATGGAGGAAGCTCTGAGCCTCCCCCAAAGTCATGATTTTCACCTGTTATAAGATCAACCGCCATTCCGCAGCCTGCATCAAAATGAGCTGTATACGGCTGGTCGGATGCATTTATTGCCACAAGAACTCTTTCATTATCAGTCTTTCTCTCAAAAATGCACTGATGATTTGTGAGAACAATTGAACGGAAGCCTCCGTAATTAAGCGCCTCACTGTTCTTCTTCGCCTCGGCAAGCTTCGAAATCAAATCCGTAAGCTCGTTCCACTGAGGCTCATCATAGGAAAGACGAAGGGAAGGGTCCCCCTCCTCCTTTTTGCCTTCGACCCCCCACTCACTGCCATAGTAGATACAAGGTATTCCCGGCATACCAAATGCAAGCGTATATATAAGGGGCAGATGCTTTTTGTTTGTAAGAATACTTGCAACCCTTGTGACATCATGGTTATCAACGAAGGAAAGGAAATGCTTTCCCTTATAGCGTGTCCATTCCTCAGGTCCGAACTGCTGTAACAGACTGTGTATAATCTCAAACATATTCATGCTGTTAAAGCTTGAGTAAAGACCCTTGTAGCACATGTAGTTCGTTGCGCTGTGAAGCATACCGTCATTTACAAATACATTGTAATCGCCGTGAAGAAGCTCTCCGAGAAGAAGGAACTCCTCTTTTAAACCGTCACAATGAGCGCGGAGCCTTCTTATAAAATCATGATCAAGACAGTATGCAACATCAAGCCTCAGACCGTCTATGTCAAACTCCTCTATCCATCCCTTGACACTTTCAAGAATATGGTTTATGACAGCTTCATTTTTTAAATTCAGCTTGACAAGGTCATAGTTACCCTCCCAGCCCTCATACCAGAAGCCGTCATTATAATTTGAATTGCCGTCAAAGCTTAAATGAAACCAGTCCTTATACGGTGAATCCCACTTTTTCTCCTGAACATCCTTAAACGCCCAGAAGCCCCTTCCCACATGATTAAATACTCCGTCTAAAACTACCTTTATTCCGTTTTCGTGAAGTTTATCACAAACCTCCTTAAAGTCCCCATTTGTACCTAAACGACAGTCAATTTTTGAGTAGTCCCTCGTATTGTAGCCATGCGTATCCGACTCAAAAACAGGTGAAAAATAAATGGCATTTGCACCTAATTTTTTTATGTGCGGTATCCAGTCCTCCACCTTTTTTATTCTTGATCTATTTTCACCGTCATTCTCAAATGGCGCTCCGCAAAATCCAAGCGGATAAATCTGATAAAATACGCTTTCATAAGCCCACATTTTATTATCTCCCTTCATATATATGTATTTTTCAAAAATACTGATGTATTTTATCATAAATATACTTAAGTGACAAGGCGGCAAAAAAGAAGCCATACACCATGTATGAGGCGTACGGCTTTCTTTTTTACATGTCCATGCCCTGAAACGGGCGAATAAATGTGTGTGTTGAAGATTATCAACATACAGAGAAGTAGAATAAAATTTTCAACCATGCTTCAAATTTAATACACACACTTATCAATTTTCAATTCACATTGCACGAACGACACTTTTTATGCATGAACGACATGTTTTTTTATTTAATATCAAATCCAAACAGAATTCTTCTGCTACATATCATTATAATTTTTCACTAAATCTAAAAACTCTTTTTTATATTCGTCCTTTTCATAATCACAGGATTTTGCAAGCTCCGTTACAAGCTCCGTATTGCATGTTCCCTTATATTCACTGTCCTTAAGAATCATTCCGAAGCCTGCAACCGCTGCCGCCCACCTGAAATTATCCGATCCCTTCTTTGAATATGCCTTCTTATCACAGACATATGTCAAAAGACTGCTTTTGTCCTGATCCGGCTCCTTATACCTTATGCTTAAAGTAAAAATTTCGTTCTTGTACTTACCGTTTTTTTCATATATCAGGTCGCCTTTTTCCGTATCCTGATATTTAAGGTCGATCTCGTTTATTTCCATGTCGGAATCGGACAACACAACCTCATACATTGCGGTAACGGTATGTCCTGCTCCCATCTCTCCTCCATCCTTCGTATCATCATTAAAATCCTCTGCCGCCATCACCCTGTTTTCATAGCCTATAAGCCTGTAGCCCTTGACATTTTCAGGGTTAAATTCCACCTGAAGCTTAACGTCCTTCGCAACCGTTATCATGTTTGCGCCAAGATTGTCCACAAGCGCCCTTTTTGCCTCAAATATTGAATCAATGTATGAGTAATTACCGTTTCCCTTGTCTGCAAGCGTTTCCAGCTTATTATCCTTATAATTGCCGTAACCAAAACCGAGCACGCTTAAAAACACGCCGGACTCCTTCTTCTCGGTTATAAGTCTTTCAAGCTCTCCCTCACTTGTTATTCCAACATTCAAATCTCCGTCAGTGGCAAGTATAACCCTGTTGTTTCCACCTTTTATAAAATACTTTTCCGCTATCTCATATGCGGTGTTTATTCCCGCCGAACCATTTGTAGAGCCATATGCCTCAAGTTCTTCAATTGCTTTCGTTATTGTGTAATAATCATTTCCCTTCGCTCCCTCCAGAATGACCTCGTCGCTTCCTGCGTAGGTAACGATGGAAATGGTGTCCTTCTCCGTAAGATTTTCCGCCAGCATGCAAAGCGCCTGCTGTACAAGGGGCAGCTTGTTTGAATCCATCATGGAGCCTGACGTATCGATGAGGAACACGATGTTAGAGGCAGGCGCCTCTGAAAAATCGACAGCCTCCGTGTTCACCGAAATAAGGGCAAGCTTTGTATCATCAGACCATGGACAGTCCGCATATTCCATATGAACTCCAAACTTTTCACCTGCCTTCGGCTCATCATAATCGTAGCGGAAATAGTTTATCATTTCCTCAATTCTTACCTGTGACGGAACAACTTCAAGTCTGTACACTATATTGTTTCGTATTTGTGAATAAGAGGCTGTGTCAACATCTGCCCCAAATGTGGACAGCGGTGAATTTGCAACTGACATCCATGGATTTTCCGCAAGGTCATTATATTCATTTGTATTGTATTCCTCCTCATATCCCGGATATGGCATAACACATTCTTCGCAGGCGTCATCGGACGTCAATATATCATTCGTCATCATATCCTGCATACTCTGTGATGCCTCTGTAGCCGGTGTCTCAGTAGGTTCTTCGGTAAACGGTTTTTCAGTAGCCGTTCCCGGCTCATAGTGCCCTATAATATCATCGGACGTTTTGTCCTTACCTCCATCCTGTCCGCAGCCCCAAAGGCTAGCGACAAGGCAAATGGAAATAAACATTGCCAAAGCTTTTTTCTTCATATAAAAACCCCCTTCGTATACTAATTCTTATAATCAATATACGAAAGGGGGTTTATTTTTTATGGAACATTTTTCAAATTTTATTTTTTTATAAATTTTTCATACCCATTCCCATCAGCCTCTATATATAGGATGCCTTCCTCGCTGCTGCTTCCATATATATTCTGTCCGATTTCAAGGCACGTACCCTCAAAATTTTCATCTGGATACGCACTGTCCACGCTCTCAACCATCCCTATAAGGGCATATCCGTCAGGCAGATTATTAACGTATACTCCCCCATATTCATATACAGCATCCTCAACCATAATATATTTTCCAATGGAGGGTTCCGTGTTCTCCGCAGCGTTTTCCGCCGCATCCTGAGTCAAAGCATTACTGTCTCCGACTGGTTCGTTTGCGGTAATATCAGACATAGGATTATCCTGTCCGGCTCCATTTACGGCAGCCCCGTCTTCAACAGCTTCCTCATTCGGAGCCTCGGTAGGAGAACATTCCTCCTGATATGCAACATTATCCGAATCCTTAGCAACGTAATTATCCGATTTGTTTCTTCCTCCCAATGCTCCGCCTAAAACAGGAATTGCTATAACAACGGCAAGCACGCACGCAGCAATCATACCTATATATTTTCTTTTCATTCTTCCTGAAGTAATGCCTGTAACCTTGTTATTTTCACTATTTTTTACTTTTCCTGCTTCCTTTTCAAAGCCATCCTCTATTTGGTTCCACAAATCAGGAGTATCCTCCTCCGCCACGGAAAGGTATGCATTCATTTCCTGCTCCGACAAAGCTTCACTGTTAAACTGTGCTATATTATCCTTCTTCCTCATAGCCTGACAGACACCTCCTCAGCTTTTTTATCCCCTGATTATACAGCCATGTTACCGTACCCATAGGCTGCTTTGTAGCCTCTGATATATCCTTAAACCTAAGCTCTCCCAAAAGCTTCATATGGACGATTTCCCGCTCCTTAGAAGAAAGTGTTTCTAACGCCTGCCGCATATCCTCTGCAAGCACCGCCTTTTTTTCCACATCAAAGCTTTCATCCCCGGAAGCCTTTTTTGCTGCATTTTTACTGTGGGCAGCCCTATCAATAACATCCTCACTCTGCTCCGTATCGTCTTGTCTTATATCAACCAAAATTTCCCTGCCGTTTTTTCTTAAAAAATCGACGGACATGTTTTTTGCAATTGTAACAAGCCACGTTTTATGGGGCGAGCCCTTTTTAAAGCTTCCTGCCACACGGATAAGCTTTATAAAAAATTCAGAGGTTATATCCTCCGCATCCTCACGTCTGCCCACCGTATTATACACAACCGCATATATAAGCTTTATGTATGCCTCATATATCTTCCTAAGTCCCTCCTTGTCGCCCTTCAGAACGAGGTCAAGACATAGGGTAAACTCCTCATCTGTCACAAATTAGCCTCCCAACCATGACGTGAGAATTGCTCTCACTTAATGTACGAATCAACTTTAAAAATTTATGGTAAAAATAAATGAATTTAAAAATATATTTTAATTACACGGTTATTCTTATTTATTCTTATAATAGAAAATTGCAAGCTGCGTTCTGTCGCGAAGCTCAAGCTTTTCCAATATGACGCTTATGTAATTTCTTACCGTTCCCTCGCTCAAGAAAAGCTTTTCGGCAATTTCTTTATTGCTTTCCCCCGCTGCAAGCTCCTCAATCATCTCAAATTCCTTATCTGTCAGATTAAAGCTTTTATAATCAAAAACTTTCTTTTTACTCATAAGACAGGGAAGCTTTTCAACAATATCCTGTCCGAATACGCTCTGTCCCTTTGACACAGCCACAAGCGCAGGCACGATTCCCTCAAAGTCCTGCTTTAAAATGTACCCCTTTGCTCCTATATTAAGCGCACTTACTATATACTCATCATCCATAAAAGTTGTAAGGTACAATATTCTGGCATCATGATGCTTTTCAAGTATCATTTTCCCGGCGGTAAGTCCGCTCATACCGTTCATCCTTATATCCATCAGCAAAACATCAGGCTTATACTCCTCGTATAATTTTATTGCCTCCTGTCCGCTATATCCCATAGCGGCAATCTCTATATTTTCATTTGCCTCAAGTATGGCTTTCAGTGATACCACAACAAGCGCATCATCATCTATTAAAACGATTCTCATATTAATCCTCCGAACTCTTATAGCCCCTAGATATAATTTAATTCACCTTTGGCAGAGTGACAAATATTTTATATCCTTTTTCTGTGTTTATTGTTATATTGCCGTTTAATGCGCTGACCCTGTCACGCATGTTTTCCAATCCGATACCGTAGTCTGTTTCAGCATGGTATGCAGTGTTGCCACCTGCACAATTTGTATAATCATGGACAATCAGTTGATACATTGCAGGGTGTTCTCTTAGTATTATGTCAACCATATCATTTTTGCTATGTTTTATTATGTTCGATACCGACTCTTTTATAATTCCGATTATTGCATATTTATACTGCCTCTCAATACTGTCTGACATGTCATAAACAAATTTATATTCAAATTTTTCTTTCAGCGGCAAAAGTATATCGCTTACCGCCTGTTTCAAATCTATTGACTCATCATGAAGGTCATGGACACTTTCCCTTATGTTGTTCATGGCAATGTCAAGACTTTCCTTTACGGCACAAAGCTGTCCGTGCAACGGCTCCTCCCTGTAGATTGTCATAAGCGCTCCCGTCTGCAAAATAGACCTTGTAAGCATATGTCCCACATTATCATGTATGTCCCTTGCAATTCTGTTCCGCTCCTTTAAGGTTGCCACATAAAGCTCATTATCCTGTTTTTCGATAAGGCTCTTGTTTTTTTCTGCAAGCAGCATATTTTTTTCCTGCCCGTCATCACGTATTCTTTTAACATTTGTAAAAAGCCTTTCATTTTTTGCGCTTTTATCATTCAGAACACATGCAAGACCTATTACTATAACTATGCCCACAAGCATTTTTACCGGATAGTGCCGCTCTGCATTTACAATTGCCACAGCCATTATAATCGCCTGCGGAATAAGGCGGCTGCCATATATGTCATATATAACAAAAGGGGATAAAATGGCAAGCGACGGCATAAAAACTGCCGCCAGACTGTAAACAAGCACTATTATACCTTTATTTTTCCTGCTGTCAACATAGCAAAGCAGACTCACAAATATTACTAAAATAAGAACTAAAACCACAGAACTTACATAATTTCCCTTTTCCCCCGGAAAGCTCTGCCAAAGCATTTCCCCCGAAAGAAAGTAAAACAGGTACAGGGATAAAAACAATATTATAAGCCTGTCCGCAATATATGACATATCACATTTCCTCCGTTTGCAATATTGTTATTCTGCCTCATAAAGTATGTACTCCAGCAGTTTTCTCTCCTGTTCCCGTTCCTCATCACATATGGAAAATTTATCAATTACCCTAAGACCATCCATAGCTGTCTTCTTGGCCTGCTCCTTCTGACCTAAAATGTAATACTCATAATATGCCATAGTCCTTCTCCCATTGCTGTCCATATCATGCTTTAAGTCATCCTCCGCCTCGCCGAAATAATAAACTGCCTTTTCAGCATTGGGGTTTATGTAGGAGTAGTAAAATATAATAATATTGTATATCGTTGCCTCCGACCTCAGATAGCCCTCCGCCAAATTACCCTCAAGACACTCAACGATGGGCAGAAGCTCACTGTAACTGCCAAGCCAAAGCTTCTGCATAAACCTTAGACCTTCATAGCTTAATATATCATATTTTGTCGTTTTCAGTCCAAGCTGCTCATGGGGTGGAAGCGCCATATCCTCAAGCCTGCTTCCGTTTATCCACGCCTTGCCAATTTGCTTCAGCCGTCCTCTTAAGCTTTTCTTTGCGTTTACATGAGCAGATATTGCGAGAAAGGTTATAAACACACTGTCTAATACTACTGCAAAAGCCATCCCCCATAAAAAGGTATAGACATTATCTTCATAAAGATCATCAACACGTCCCTGCGTGCCAAAATGCGCCATGGCAAATATCAGTATGGACACTGCCCACATAACCGCAATGTGCATAACAGAAATCATTTTATCTTCTTTATCCGTAAGGCCGGTCTTTATTGTCAGATAACTGGAAATAGGAGTGAATTTTCTTATTGTAAATTTTATCTTTCCATTGACGTCTGAAATATCAAAAAACAGCGTTCGGAAATACTTAAATTTAAATCCGTTTATCATCGTCACAAACAGTCCAATCAATGCGCCGATAAAGCTTGCAATAAACCAGCCTGTAATAATGCCAAAACCGCATGCAAGCCCCAGATATCCGATTCCATGTCCCTGATATCCTACTATTAGTCCCATCTGTAACCCTCCCTCAGTAAAATACTATTACTTTTCAACTATATCCCATTTTACACAATAAAAAAGGGGCTGTCCACTAAGAAATGGTTCCAAATGGCAACCCTGCGACTGCCGACGCAGCCGTTTCTTAATGTGACAGCCCCTTTATAATCTAGCTGCTCCTTGCAGTCCTCATTCTCTTGGACACCACAGCCGCTACCATGAAAAATGCCAGTGCAAACAAAAGCTCTATCCCTAAGCCTGCCGCTATGTCGTCCATGCTTCCGCCCTCAAATATTTTATCGTTGGTATTAATATACCAGTATGTAGGCATAAATTTTGCAACCGCAAGCATTCCCTTGCTAAACATACTGACAGGCACAAATACGCCTCCCAAAAAGCACAGTGCAAGACCTGCTATGTTTGCTATGATGTTTTTTGTATCGCCTGACACTCCAAAATTTCCCACTATGGTTGCCATTGCCGTTCCTGTAATGGTAAAGCCGAGACTGTTTAATGCGACCTTATAAAGCATATCCTTAAAATCACTATATCCCATAAGACACGCCATGGCAATAAATAATATCCACACAAAAATACTGATTATGACTGCTCCCAAGAAAATCTGCATATTTTTACTTCTGAGCGTTATAGGTGAAACATTTAATCTATCATTTACGTCCTTTTTATTGAAGGCAACGATTACAGGCGTAATGATAAAAAACATAATCATAATAATTACATAAGGCACATATGAGAAATAGTAATATATTGTCGGTTTTTCCGCACTTCCCACAGAAAGCTCCACAAGCCCGTCACTGTCCAATGCCTTTAAGGTAAGGGCATAGGCATCCTCCATGGAATATCCTGCCGTAAGAAGCGCCCTCATATTAGCTTCGTACATGGCAATCTGGTTA
Organism: Lachnospiraceae bacterium UBA7076; assembly: GCA_002493625.1. Classification (GTDB taxonomy): domain Bacteria; phylum Bacillota; class Clostridia; order Lachnospirales; family Lachnospiraceae; genus Coprococcus_C. The sequence goes on from DKZK01000027.1 coordinate 82,102, forward strand.
TCCACGTAAATTCCCACGCTTGTGCCGGGACGTTTCACATTGGTAAGCTCCCCCGTTGTCCCATAGTCCTTCTCAATATACAGCACATAATCTATTTTGTGATAATAAAGATAATCCTGTATCTGTTCATCCGTATATTCCTCATATTTCACATCATGGATTCCCGACAGATAATCGATAAGCTTACCGGAAGCCTCACTTTTATCATGATCCACAATGACAAGCGTGCATGAGCTTGCAGTGTAGGAGCCTGCGCCATCACGCTGGGAGCTTCCCATCATAACGCATAAAACCAAAAATATACCGACATATATCATGGTGACCGGAAGCTGTTTTTTCACTATTTTGAAAAATGTGTTAAATACTTGCATACCGTTTTCTCCTTCCCACCAGCACTCCTCCGAAAACACAAAGGACTGATATTATTAAAAGCGTGATTAAATTTCCAAAACATCTGTCGTAGGTGTCATATATTTCCAGTGAATAAAAGGAATCCGCTATAAGCGCCGTCGGATTAATTTTATTTATAACAGGACATTTTTCCTCGACTACCATTCTCATGTTTCCAACCATAAGACCGCTTAAAAATGCAGTTCCTACCACAATTGCAGTTCCGATAACGTCCTTTGCATTTCTTGACAGCCCTCCGATACTGCCTATGAAGAAACCAAGACATGTTCCCGTCAGGCATCCGCATAATATGATAAGACCTGTATATCCTGCCTGATTTCCAAAATCAACCCCGATGATTATGAGATAGATAAGACCCAGAAGCGAACATATCGCCTGTGTAATTACCGTTGCAAGAAGTCCTGAAACAGTCTGTGTCAATGTAGCTGCTCCCGATATACATTTTCTTGCTCCTATACTGCTTAAGTTTGCCTGACTGCCTACCGCAAACGCAATACCTGCATTTACCGACATAAGACACGCCATGGCAATCAGATTATAAAAATATTGAATATAAGTATCTCCGTTTCCGTCTGACAATTTCTTCTCAATATTTTTATTTTCGCCCGTTAAAAGCATTGTCATGGCATCCGGTATTTTTTCAGGCGCATCCTTTGATAAGCCGGCAGCAACGGTTACCGCCTGATGATATCGTGCCGTTATTGACGTTAAAATACTTTCCTCTACGCCCTCCTCCTTGACAATCAGCTTAAGCTCCCCCTGTCCGGAGTAAAATATTCCTTTTATTTTTTCATCCGCAAGCAGCTCCTCCGCCTCCTCCATTCCGGAAACCTCTGTAATGTCAAGCAGGCTTTCCTCCCCGTCAAGGCTTATATTTGCAACAATATCGTCAAAATTTTGTTTTACGCTCCCGTCGTCAATAACAACGGCTGCCTTTATGGAATGAAGCATTTCATCCTTCTCATATATATTCCCAAAGGATGCATAAAACAGTGTTCCCAGAGCGATTATAAAGACAATGCTCCACATCATCTGGGTTTTATTGTGAATAATTATTTTAATGGTATATTTAAAATTGTGTATAAATGTTTTCATTTATGCCTCCTTATCCCGGAGTTCTTTTCCCGTTATCTCCAGAAAAACATCATTTAAGGTCGGCAGCTCCGAATATACCCTGCCGCATGGTATATCTCTTTCATTTATATAATCAAGCACCCTTATAAGGTTATGCTTTCCTCCGCTGCACTTTATCGTAAGCTTGTCACCCTCGGTATGAACCTCATAAACATGGCTTAACGCCTGAATATTTTTCTTATCCTCACTGCTTATGTCTATTGCCTCAATAATTATGGTTTCCGTGTTTTTTATCATTTTCTTAAGCTCGTCCTTGGTGCCCAGCGCAATATTTTTCCCCTTATCCATAATGGCAATTCTTGTGCAAATCTGTTCAACCTCCTCCATGTAATGTGAGGTGTAAATAATGGTTGCCCCGCGCCTGTTAAGCTCCACAATCCCTTCCAGTATTTTGTTACGGCTCTGTGGGTCAACCGCAACGGTTGGCTCATCTAAAAAAATAAGCTTTGGCTTGTGGGCGATTCCGCAGGCAATGTTAAGCCTTCGAAGTAATCCTCCCGAAAGCTTCTTTGGATAAAATTTTTTAAAATCCTGTAAATCAACAAAGTCTAAAGCTTCATCAACATATTTTTTTCTTGTCGCCTTATCCTTTACATATAATCCGCAGAAATAATCTATATTTTCGTAGACGGTAAGCTCATCATATACGGCGACGTTCTGCATTACCACGCCTATATTTCTTTTTGCCTCAATATTGTCCGGGTTCATCTCCCCGCCAAAAACCTCAACCGAACCCTTATCGTATGTAAGAAGCGCAAGGATGCAGTTCATTGTCGTTGTTTTTCCCGAACCGTTGGGACCTAAAAGCCCGAATATTTCCCCTTCCTTTATCTCAAGGTTAAAATGGTCCAGGGCAAGAGTTTCCTTGTATCTCTTTACCAGATTTTCTATTTTCACAACTGTATTTTCCATGTATGCCTCCTGAAAATAATATTTTTTCTGCCGTTTTACTTTAATTCCGGCTGATACTGCAAAAATGCAAACACTTTTTGTTTATAATTTATTTTACAGATTTTTCATTAAAATATAAGTGTATTAAATAATAATTACATGTGACATTTGTCATATAATTTTGTATATTTTCTCTCTATTGTTCATTTTTAAACTAATAGAAGCTTGCATTATTCCGGATTTTGTATTATAGTATTGATTATTCCATTTGTTTCACAAATGATTCTATACTTAAGGTTACCTAATGTGCAGTCATATCATATAGGACTGCAATTCCACGTATACAATATTTATAAGGAGTGATGTTTATGAATACTACTGATTTTTCAGCAGTTACCCCGGAAATATATAAATTAGCCAGGCTTTGTGAGGCTCATGATGTGATTGATTCCAGTCTTTACACAAAATATGAGGTAAAACGCGGGCTGCGTGACCTTGACGGAAAGGGCGTGCTCACAGGACTTACGGAAATATCCACAATCAATTCCTCACGTGTTGTTGACGGAGTTTCAACGCCGATGGAGGGTGAGCTTTATTATCGCGGAATAAATATATATGACCTTGTGAAAGGCTTCATAAGCGAGGACAGGTTCGGATATGAGGAATGTGTCTATCTCCTTTTATTCGGCGAGCTTCCGGATGAAAAAGCGCTTAAGGAATTTACAGCCCTTCTTGGGTCATACAGACATTTGCCGCAGCATTTCGTCAGGGACGTTATCATGAAAAATCCAAGCCGGGATGTTATGAATTCCATGGCAAAAAGTATTCTTACCTTAAGCTCATACGACAAAGCCTCCGCAGATATATCCATTCCAAATGTCCTGCGTCAGAGCATTGAGCTTATTGCCAACTTCCCTCTTATTGCCGTTTATTCTTACCTGGCATACAGACATTACGATTTGGGACACGGACTTTATATACATAATCCGAAGCCGGAGCTTTCCACCGCAGAAAATATTTTAAGACTGTTAAGAAAGGATAAATCGTACACAAAAACAGAAGCCGTCATATTGGACCTTGCCCTCGTGCTTCACGCAGAGCATGGCGGCGGAAATAACTCTACATTTACAACCCATGTTGTAACATCCTCAGGCACAGATACCTACTCATCCGTAACAGCATCCCTATGCTCACTGAAGGGTCCAAAGCACGGCGGCGCAAATGTAAAAGTGAAAAAAATGTTTGACGATATTAAAAAGCATATTAAAAACTGGAATGACGAGGATGCCATACGCGCATATCTCTGCAACATACTTGACAAAAAGGCGTTTGATAAAACAGGTCTTATATACGGAATGGGACACGCCATTTACTCCATCTCCGACCCTAGGGCAAATATATTTGAAAGATTTGTAGGACGACTTTCCGATGAAAAGGGCAAGCAGGACGAATATCAGCTTTACAAAAATGTTGCCCGTATCGCAAAGGAGGTTATTGCAGATAAAAGAAAGATTTATAAGGGCGTAAGCCCAAATGTGGATTTCTACAGCGGCTTTGTCTACAGTATGCTGGGACTTCCTGATGAGCTATACACTCCTCTTTTTGCAGTTGCGCGTATCGCAGGCTGGAGCGCCCACCGCATTGAGGAGCTTATAAATGCAAACAAAATAATAAGACCGGCATATAAGTCAGTAGCTGTTGAACAGCCTTATGTGCCAATTGGCGAGCGATAGGGAACGGCATCAGTCAAACCATACATTTAAGTCCACGCTTCCGCTTACGCCGTCAAGCGTACCGGAATCCGTATACTGCCATCCTGTATATTCATATGGTAAATCCGGCTGGTTTGTGTAATGGGCATACCATATTTTATATCCGCTCAGTCTTGTCACATCAAGCATTTGCACAAGCCAGTTCCTGTTCGTATATATCATCGGCGTATAGCCCGCTTCCTGAACCGTATCACAAAATCCCACAACAACATCTGTCCTTGCAGTATTATCAAGACCATTCGTTCTTGCGTCATCCACGTATAATGCTTCCGTGTCAATGGCTACGGGGCATGTTATGTTATAATCCTTTATAATATCAAGGACAAAGCGTGCCTCCTCAATTCCTTCCTCCATGCTTATGCCCTGGGTATAAAAATATACGCCCACACGCAGATTTTCACCTAATGCGCCTTCCACATATTCCCTGAATTTTACATCCTCCACAAGCTTTCCCGAACCATATCCTCTGTAGCCGACCCTTATCATGACAACGCGGACTCCCGCTTCCCTTACAGCCGCCCAGTTTATATCCGGCTGAAACTCCGACACGTCAATGGCAATTGTTGACGCGCGGTTTCCGTCAACGTCGTGATAAAACATTTTATCATCATAATCAATATAAAACATCTCATTGTCATAATCATTTCTCGGTATCTCAGTGACTATTTTATAAAACTGACAGTCCGGAGGCGTTCCAACAATTATGTAGCTGGCATCTATAAAGTCCCAGAAATTGTTATATATCATCTGTCCCTCGTCCTTTTGCTGCATATGCCATGATTTGTCATATACAGCTGTAAGCTTCGGGCGCACCCTTTTCATATTTATATTTATCCCGATTATAATTCCGATTGCGATAAGCACTGCTATCGAAGCAACTGCAAGCGCAGCTTTTCTTACGTCTATTCTCATAAAATTTCATCCATCCTTTTGGACATAGTATCATACTTTTTCATTATTAACAACGGAGGTTTTTTTTCCAATCCGGACGCCTGCCAGAATCAGCATGATTCCTGCTGCCGTAAGCAGCAGCATGTCAGATATGCTTACCCTGTCCTTTACAATGATTGGCAGCAGCTTACTGACCTTCTCAGGGTAAAACATAACAATACAGGAAAGGGCATTATTTATAAAATGCATAAGCATACCTGGCAATATGCTTCCCGACTGTACAGCTATATAACAGAGCAGCACGCCTAAAATTGTCGTTGTAAGAAATTTTGACGCACTCATATGGTAAAGCCCGAAAATCGCGGCGCTTACCAGAACGGCGCTGTTCATTTTATATTTTGCCGTCATGCTTCCAAGAACATATCCGCGGAACATAAGCTCCTCACATAAAGCCGGCGCCAGCGCAATTATCAAAAGCGCAGGCAGGAAACGGTCTCCGATAATATCATTCATGCTTTCGGCAGCATCCACTGCACTGGACTTAAACAAATAAGCGGAAAGCTCCGAGGTAACCATACCCACCATAATACCGCCGATAATAAGAAATACGGCAGCTACAAAATATTTAGGGGAACAGCCCTTAAGCTTGAATGTAGCCCTTATATCCTTTTTTGTGTAGCAGGCAAAGCCAAACGGCACGGCAAATATAATAAGCTGGGTAGCAAGCAATCCGTATAAGCCTGCTTTCATCTGCATGGCGCCTCCTGCATAAATAACAAGCATTGCCGTGATTATGATAACAAGCCATGCATCCTGTACCTGAGGGTATGTGCCTTTCTTTATATTTACCCGTTTTTCAAATATCTGTATCCCACCGCTTCCGTCACCGAAAATAATCGCTTCACTGTTATATATCCTTGCAAGCAGCATAACCGATACAACACCGTAAGCAACATTCACAAAAAGTACAAGGGCAATCATGCCTATATCATACTTAAATGCCAGTAAATCCCTTACAAGCAGACAGATATTTGCAACAGGAATGATTGCAGTATTGGTACTCAGTGTCACATTTGGTATGAAACCGATAAAGGATGCAAACATTACAACAAGGGTAAGGGGCGTAAGATAATTATTTGCCTCCTTGTAGGATTTCGCAAGGGCGCACACGCACATGGATATGGCGCTTATAAATACCGCAAATGCGAAAATACAAAGGATTCCAACCAATATGGCAGGCAAAAATTTTGACAGCCTTATTTTGCCGCCATTCGTCACCACGGAGGCAACCATGCCGTACATATAGGCTCCCACGCCTGCCATGGATATAATATTTAAAACGGCAGATACAATTCCGATTGTCCCTACAGCAAGGAATTTACTTGTTATAAGCTCCTTATTCGTTACGGGAAGCGTGAGCATTGTCTCAAGCGTTCCCCTCTCCTTTTCTCCGGCCGTTGTGTCTATTGCCGGATACATAGTTCCCATAAGAAGGCTCATCACAAGCATAAAGGGAATAATTGTTCCAAGCATGCTTCCTGCCGTCTCCTCATTTGTCGACCTGTCGCTGAATTTTACTTTAACGGGATTTAACGTGTTTTCTACATCGAGGCCCGCATTTTCAAGACGTTTTTTTGTCAATTCAAGGGAATATGCCTGTAAGGTATCTGAAACCATGTCTGCGCAGTATGAGGATTTGTTTACTGATGACAGATACAGAACCTCAAAGCACTCCATACCCGATGTCAAATCCATTTTAATAACTGCGTCAACTTCTTCCTTTTCCATCGCCGATATGGGATTATCGCAGTCAATTATCTCAAAGGAATACTCCTTGTCACTTAAATTCCGGAACAGCTCCTCATATTCCCCGCTTCCCTCGAAATCAAGACATATTCTGTATGTGCTCGTGGTAATGCTTTTTGTTATTCCCGTCATAAGCTGTAAGGAAAGAATCATAACAAGCGGATATAAAACCAAAGGGACAACAAGCATCATTACAACAGTTTTCTTGTCCCTTAAAACATCCAGCATTTCTTTTTTATAAAGGCTTTTAATTACTCTGCTATTCATATAAAGCCTCCTTACTGTCAATCAGACTGCCAAATATTTCCCTTAAATTTTCTTTCCCCGTTTCCGTTTTAAGCTCGTCAAGGGTTCCCATTTTCACAATCCTTCCCCTGTCTATCATAACGATTCTGTCACAGAGATATTCCGCCTCCTCCATGTAATGGGTGGAATAGACGACTCCCTTGCCCGATTTTTTTTCCTTCTTCATAAACTCAATAATGGCGCTGCTGCTTATAATATCAAGCCCAAGCGTAGGCTCATCAAATATATACATCCTTGGATTATGAATCAGACATCTTGAAATCGATGCTCTCTGTGTCTGCCCCGTAGAAAGCTTTTCTATTCTGTTATCTATAAAATCACCCATATTCAGAACATCTGATATTTCATCTATGCGCTTTTCTATTTCCGGATTGTCAAGCCCGTGTATGCTTCCTATCATGGAAAGCAGCTCTCTTGTGCTTAATCTTCCATATAATTTGGTATTGCCTGAAAGATACCCAATCTGCCCCTTTATTTTAAGCTCGTCAAGAAGCTGCTCACCGTCAAGCAGAAAGGTTACCTCTCCTGATGTAGGCTTCATCAATCCGCCCAGCATACGAAGAAGCGTAGTCTTACCCGCACCGTTGGCTCCCAATACACCTACGATTTCGCCCTCAGCCACCTTGATGGAAATGCCGTCAACGGCATTAAATTCGGCCTTTCTCCCACGTTTTTCATTTTTTACAAAGGTTTTAACTAAATTATCTGCAACAAGCATGCGTTCTCCTTATTCACCGTATGTTTAAACTAATATTTCATAGGCTTCGCTTCCGAGCCTGACATGAATAACCTTGTGATTATAAGTTATTTTATTATAGTTCATGGCAAGTTTTGTTGAAAATTTAAGCTTTTCCTGCGTATTTGCAAATTTCATTACAGGCTCTTCTTCCATAATCTTATAATCGGTTCCCCATTCGCCTATAACCTTCTGTGTATCATTTATAAAAAACCGCTTTGTGTCCGTATATATTGCATTATTTCTGTACATAAAATTTATGTACATATTTGCCCCGGAGCTGGACGCAATAAATACGATTTCCGCACCCGGGAATTTGCAGTTTATATTCCGGACAAGCTCCTTTACCTCATTCATTCTTAAATAGGAAAGGGACTCGTTACACACAAACATAACTCCCTTATTACGCCTGCAGTTTATCTCATCAAGCCATGTAAAATCCATAATGTCCCTGCCTATGGTTTTCTCACGCTCACGTTCCCCGTATATGGAGCGGCGCACTGACATGATATTGTGAGTGTCCACACTGAACCATTGTATTCTTCCATTATCAAGCCTTGCAAACATATTTCCAAGCCCGCATTTTAAATTTATGATTGACGCATTGGGAAACTGCATAATGAACTTTTTGACCTTTGAATCGCAGGCGCTGCATACAGATGCAAGCATCAGGTTTCTGTATTCACTTATACGGGTTTTAAGCGACGAAAAATCTATATTGTTTTCGTATATAAACCTTTCCGCCCACTCATCCTTTATAATTTCAGAATATTTTTTCGTCCATCCCGCCATCATCTTTACAGGATACAGCTCTGCCAGAGAATTTTTATAACTTCCGTTTATTACGTCCTCCAGATATCCGAATGCATCCCCGGAAGCCTTGCTGTCATGAAACATAAAGTCATGATCCGCCCTCTCAAACTCGAAAAAGCGCACGTTCACTCCCTGAAGCTTAGCCTTATTGTAAAATGCTCTTGCATAGCAGTTAAAAATATCCTTTATTCCCGAAAAAATTACAATATCATCACATATATCCGTATAATCCTCATAAAAAGGACTTGTATACTCAGTTTTTACCGCATACTCCTTAACCCAGTTTACATTTATAAATTCCTTGGCAGCCTCATTAAAGAAATATCCCTTTTTTACACTGCCCGTGTCCTTGACCTGCTCCTCCAGATCCATGTCGAAAAACTCTGTGTCTATTAGCGGTGATAATAATACAAGCTGGTCCGGCTTCCGAAAGCCCTCCCTCCATGCAAGCATGGCAAGGGACAAAGCAAGTCCCGCACCCGAAGAATCGCCCATTAAAACAAGCCTTTTTATGTCATATCCCGTTGTAAGATCCGCATATGCCCTTTGCAGCATGTTAAACGTATCACGGCATGACGACTCCGGCGCCAGGGGATACATAGGTACGAAAACCCCCAGCCTCATATTTTTGGCAAGCTTTAATATAAATTCCCAATGCCCGGCAGTTATATGCTTACACATATAACCCCCATACAAATAAAAAATATATACACCGTTAAAATTTTTATTCGGATGTATTCTGTAGCATTTACATCCTGCCACCATAAGCTCATCCATCTGAAAATTTCTTGCAATCTCTCTTACTATCCCCGAAGGAAGCCTGCCGGTATATTTTTTATGATCCTTAATCGCACAGTCTTTTATGTATTCACTATTCACTTTTGCCAATATATGTTTTTCCATGCCCATATTTGTCCGTTAAAATTCCTCTCAGATTTCCATTGATAACAAATTGCCGACTGGTTTTATTATACTATTTTTAAGGGTATTAAGCAACAAAAGAAAAAGCACAAAGCCATATTAAAAGCTTTGTGCTTTTTATGCAGTTGATGGGACTTGAACCCACACCCGCGTAAGCGGACATGAACCTGAATCATGCGCGTATGCCAATTCCGCCACAACTGCCCATGCACTTACGCATCATACCATTATATTGTGCAGCTTGTCAAGAACAAAGCTTAACTACCGCATATCAAATATCAACGAAAAACTTTTACTGTCCCGTAACAGGCGTTCCGTTTTCCACTACAAAGTCAAATACATTTTCGGCAATCGCATAGTAGGTTATATCATCCTTTGTATACTGCTCATAAAGCTCTTCCTTATCGTCAATGTCGTATGCATCCATAACCATCTTTTCTGCCGCCTCAATATCCTCATCCGTTATCTCAATATTTTCAGCCTTTGCTATGGCGCAGACAACAATTTTCTCCTTGAGATAATCCTCAATCAGACCTGAAATGTAATTTACAAAAGCCTCCTCTGAAGCCATTCCGTAAACTGCCGTTACATAAAGCTCCAAATCATATCCGTATGTCTTGGCTTCATCCTCGACATTTTTTACGGTATCGTCCACAAGCTGCTGCATCTCCTGCTCCGGATACTCATTAATTGTAGCGTTGTTAATGATTACGGTCATCACTGCCGTTCTGTTTGCATTTTTATTTGTGTTATCATAATATTCCTGAAGACTGTTTCTGGTGTTTGTCTCATATTCCTCCTTGGAAGCCGCATCCGTGTAGGAGGCAACAAATTCATCCGTATACTCCGGATAAGTTACCCTTTGGCATGAATTTATTGTAATTTTGAACACTGCGTCCTTTCCTGCAAGGTCAGGATTATTTTCATAAACCTCAGGGAAGGTTACGTCAATATCAAAGCTTTCCCCAATTTCATGTCCGATAATGCCTTCCTCAAAGCCTGGTATCATTCCTCCCTGCCCAAGTGTTAAGTCAGTGCCCTGTCCCTGTGTGGAACCTCCCTCGAACTCCACGCCGTCAACGGAACCCACAAAGTCAACATTTACAATATCGCCGCTCTGAACCTTACCGGATGCAAGAGGCTCAGCAACCGAATGTTGGGAAAGCAGATTGTCAACCTGCGCCTGCACCATGTCGTCGGTAACCTCCGTTACCGAAGCCGTATATTCAACACCCTTGTACTCTCCTAACGTACACATAGCTGAGTATTTATCTATCATATCCTCGGGTTTCATGCCTTTGTCCTTGCCGCAGCCTGACAGCAGGGTAAGCCCCATTGAAAATGCCAATATGCCGACAGCATATTTTTTCTTTTTATTCATAATAATATTCCTTCCATATGATATACTATATATTACTAAACTTTTATATCACACTTTCGCTAAAAAATAAAGTGTAATTTTTGTGAACCCTTTGTTTTTAAGGCTTTGCTTGATTTTTAGCCAAAACACTATATCTTGTAATTTTTTAAAAAAACATCACAATATTTAGTAGACATATTATATATAAGGTGTTATAATAACAGTCCACGGGGGTAAAACGGAATAAACCTTTACCAATATTTATGTTAGGAGATGTACTATGAAAGTAATTAAAAGGGACGGTCATACAGTTACCTATGACCGAACAAAAATTGTTACTGCCATTCAGAAGGCGAATGCTGAGGTGGAGCCTTGCGAGAAGGTTACAGAAGACAAAATTGAAGAGATAGTTGATGGGATTGAGGCAAAAAATCGTTCACGAATGCTTGTTGAGGACATTCAGGATATAATTGAGCAGAATCTTATGGATGACAAGAAATTTGTTCTTGCCAAGACCTACATTATATATCGTTACACACGTGAGCTTGTCAGAAAGGCAAACACAACGGATGATTCTATTTTAAGTCTTATTCAGAACAGAAATAAAGATGTTATGGAGGAAAATTCAAATAAAAACGCAACGGTTGCCTCCACACAGAGAGACCTTATTGCAGGCGAGGTTTCAAAGGACCTCACAAGAAGGGTTCTTCTCCCTGAAAAGATTTCTAAGGCACACGACGAGGGAGCAATTCATTTCCATGATGCAGATTACTTCCTTCAGCCGATATTCAACTGCTGTCTTATCAACATAGGCGACATGCTTGACAACGGCACTGTAATGAATGGAAAGCTGATAGAAAGCCCGAAAAGCTTTCAGGTTGCATGTACCGTAATGACGCAGATTATATCTTCTGTCGCAAGCAGCCAATACGGCGGTCAGTCCGTTGATATAAGACATTTGGGCAAGTATCTCCGCAGGAGCTACAACAAATATAAAAGCAAGCTTGTGGAGGATTATGGTGACAGCATAGATGATGAAATTCTTGAAAAAATGGCGCGTGACAGGTTAAACGATGAGCTGCGTTCAGGCGTACAGACAATTCAATATCAGATAAATACCCTGATGACTACAAACGGACAGTCACCGTTTGTAACACTTTTCCTTAACCTTGACCCTAAGGATGAGTATGTAGAGGAAAATGCAATTATAATAGAAGAAATATTAAGACAGAGACTTGAAGGAATAAAAAATGAAAAAGGCGTTTATGTAACCCCTGCATTTCCTAAGCTTATATATGTACTTGACGAGCATAACTGCTTAAAGGGCGGAAAATATGATTATATAACAAAGCTTGCAGTGAAGTGCTCCGCAAAGAGGCTTTATCCGGACTATATATCAGCTAAAAAGATGCGTGAAAATTATGAGGGAAACGTATTCTCATGTATGGGCTGCCGTTCCTTCCTCTCTCCTTGGAAGGACGAGGATGGAAATTACAAATGGGAGGGCCGCTTCAATCAGGGTGTTGTCAGCCTGAATCTTCCTCAGATTGGCATTATTGCAAAGGGAGATGAAGACAGATTCTGGAAGCTTCTTGACGAACGGCTTGCCCTTTGTTATGAAGCATTAATGTGCCGGCACCGTGCGCTTATGGGAATCACCTCGGACGTAAGCCCTGTTCACTGGCAGTACGGCGCTATTGCAAGGCTGAAAAAGGGTGAGAAAATTGACCGGCTTTTAACAAACGGCTACTCAACCATTTCCCTTGGTTATATAGGCTTATATGAGGTCACAAAGCTTATGAAGGGCGTAAGCCATACAACACCGGAAGGCGAAGCATTTGCGCTTAAGGTTATGAAAAGACTCCGCAAGGCATGCGATACATGGAAGGAGGAAACAGGACTTGCATTCGGTCTTTACGGAACACCTGCCGAATCATTATGTTACCGGTTTGCAAGAATTGATCAGGAGCGTTTCGGAACAATACCTGATGTTACAGACAAGGGTTATTATACAAATTCATACCATGTTGACGTGCGTGAAAAAATAGATGCCTTCAGCAAATTCAGATTTGAGAGCCAGTTCCAGACAATATCCTCCGGAGGAGCAATTTCTTATGTGGAGATACCAAACATGAGACATAATCTTGAGGCGCTTGAGGAGGTTGTAAGATTTATTTACGACAATATTCAGTATGCTGAATTTAACACAAAATCAGACTACTGCCATGTATGCAATTACGACGGCGAAATAATAGTCAATGACGACAACGAATGGGAATGTCCGCAGTGCGGAAACAAGGATCACTCAAAAATGAATGTGACAAGGCGTACATGCGGCTACCTTGGCGAAAACTTCTGGAACGTAGGCAAGACGAAGGAAATCAAGTCAAGAGTGCTTCATCTGTAAAAATTGAAAGGAACTCAAAATGAATTACGCTGATATAAAGGAATTTGATGTTGCCAACGGCACCGGAGTCCGGGTTTCCCTTTTCGTGTCGGGTTGCAGCCACCACTGTAAGGGGTGTTTTAATGAGGCTGCATGGGATTTCAATTATGGAAAAGAATTTACAAAAGCGGACGTGGACAGGATACTGGAAAGCCTTAAGCCTGATTATATACAGGGACTTTCCCTGTTGGGCGGCGAACCATTTGAATACGGTAACCAGCAGGGACTGCTTCCCCTTTTAAGACGCTTTGACGAAATGTATCCGGACAAAAATGTGTGGTGTTATACAGGCTTTGATTTTGAGCGGGATATTCAGGAAAAAATGATGGTTATGTGGCCTGAAACGCGAGAGCTGATATCCTATATTGACATCCTTGTTGACGGAAAATTTGTGGAGGAGCTAAAGGATTTATCACTTCGCTTCAGAGGCTCCTCAAATCAGAGAATTATCGACGTAAAAAAATCACTTGCAGAAGGAAAAACCGTACTTTGGGAGCAGGAGGGAAATCTAAAATGATACAGACGATGAATGTAAACGTAAAAAAACTGAATGATAACGCAACAATACCCACATACGGTTCCGAGTTTGCGGCAGGGGCAGACCTTTACGCATGCATAGATGCCCCCCTTACAATTGAGGCAGGGGACACTTATCTTGTGCCGACCGGACTTGCAATGGAAATCCCCGTGGGCTGCGCAGGGCTTATATATGCAAGAAGCGGACTTGCCTCCAAAAAAGGACTTGCTCCCGCAAACAAAGTGGGTGTAATTGATTCGGATTACAGGGGCGAAATTATGGTATCACTTCATAATCATTCAAGAGAAGCGGCAACCATCGAGCCAAAGGAACGAATAGCGCAGCTTGTGATAACCCCTTATATTACGGCAGTCTTTCACACCGCAAGCGTTCTGGACGAAACAGCCAGAGGCGCAAATGGTTTTGGCTCCACAGGAAATAAATAAGATTCATTCATTTTCATTAATTAATTTTATTGTAGGCATCCATATTGACAGAGCCTGGATATGAAAAGCTTTCATCTATTTCATTTCTCCACTCTGTCAATTTTGATTTCAGACGTTCATCTATGGCATCCTCCGTCATTACAGCCTTCTTTGCCTGAGTTGCCCTCTTATCTGTAAGGGCTATCATTTTAAAGACATGATAGCCGTATTCTGTTTCAATAACGGTGCTGTGCTCCCCATTTGACATAGAATAAAGAATATCATGTACTTCCTCACCATACATATCCTTTATTTCTTCAGGGGACAGTGTATATTCCTGCGCCATATCAAGACTATACATGGCAGCTATATCTTCTATGCTCTGCTCCCGTTTATTATCATTGTCAACGGAAACCGTGGAAAGCTCCCCGCACGCCTCAACGGCGCGCTCATACTGGGTATGCCTCTGCTCCTCAGAAAACGGTATAATATTCCCCTCAGAATCCTCTATAAAGCAATTAAAATACATATCATAAAATCTTGTCATTCTTGCATTCTCATCAGACACCTCCACAGGGTCCTCAGCAAGCAGCGCAGCCTCAACATCCATTGCAAGCCTGTTTTCCCGCATGACGAGCTTAACCGTTTCCAGATCAATACTCATTTTTTTCGTATCAGCATCGGTAAGACCTTTATAAAATACCTCAGCCTCCTCTGCAATTTGTTTTTCCTCATCAGCGGTTATCTTAATATTATATTTTTCAGCCTGAACGACTAATGTTTTCACACGCATAATTTCATTTATTACATCCTCTCGTATAAGGTCCGCCGCAGAAGCCTCAGCATCGCTTCCGCTTGCCACCTTTGACTGCCATACGTCCTCACCGTAAAGCAACTCATATTTTTCTTTTACCGTTGTATAATATATATATGTTTCCCCCACCGAAACATCCACACCGCCAAATGTAAATACAACTGTATCGTCCTTTTTTTCCGGCTCGTCCGTCTCCCCACAGCCTGACAGAAAGGCACACAGAAAAATAATCACTGCTGCCAATATATACTTATATATTTTTTCTTCTCTTATTGTTTGCATTTTATTCTCCCAATTTTAACATCATCCCATATACAATCCTATATACAGATGACATATGACAAATTTCTTCCTCATGTTTTTTAATCTTCTATCAGAAACATTATATCATTAATTGTTTTTTCCGCAAGCTCTATCATTTCATCCTGTATAAGCATCTGTGATTTTAATGCAAAGCCCTGCTGCTTTCCCGTTATAAGTCTGAGACTTCCCTTATGCCGTTTAAGAAGCATATCTATGCGTTCCGTTTTAACAGGCGCAGTAGGCAGCATAAAAAATTTCAGCTCATTCTGAATATATTTTATATCCGTAACGTATGCCTGCTTTGCCATGGATTTCAAATATGCTATTTCAAGCAGCCGTAGCAGTTCCTTCGGAGGCTCTCCAAATCTGTCCTTTACAGCCTCAATGACAGCCTCGTTATCCTCGCGTCCGTCGCAGCGTGAAATTTGTCTGTAAAGGTCAAGC
Organism: Lachnospiraceae bacterium UBA7076; assembly: GCA_002493625.1. Classification (GTDB taxonomy): domain Bacteria; phylum Bacillota; class Clostridia; order Lachnospirales; family Lachnospiraceae; genus Coprococcus_C. The sequence goes on from DKZK01000027.1 coordinate 98,092, forward strand.
TTCACATATTCATTTTTCACATATACATCCGGTATATAGGCGTCCACCGGAAGCTCAATTGCAGTTTCAAATTCCGCCTCAGGCTCCTCACCCGACAGTCTTTTTATGGCGTCATTCAGCATTTTGCAGTAAAGGTCATATCCCACAGCCTCGATGTTGCCTGACTGTTCCTGCCCAAGCAGATTTCCCGCTCCACGTATTTCCAAATCCTTCATGGATATCTTGTAGCCGGAACCAAGCTCCGTATATTCTCTGATTGCCTTTAGCCTTTTTTCTGCAACCTCCTTTATCATTTTATCCCTCTTGTACATTAAAAAGGCGTAGGCGCTTCTGTTTGAACGTCCCACACGTCCCCTGAGCTGATAAAGCTGGGACAGTCCGAATTTGTCGGCGTCATGTATTATAATTGTATTTACGTTAGGAATATCAAGCCCCGTTTCAATAATGGTTGTGGACACAAGCACATCTATTTCTTTTTTGATAAACCGCCTCATAACGTCCTCAAGCTCACGCTCATTCATTTTACCGTGGGCAAATTCTATTTTTGCGTCAGGGAGAACGGACCTTAAGCTTGCAGCTATGTCCTCAATTGTATTTACCCTGTTGTACACATAATAAACCTGTCCCTCCCTGTTAAGCTCCCTGTTGATTGCCTCCTTAACAAACTCCAGATTATATTCCATAATGTATGTCTGTATCGGCATTCTGTCTATAGGCGGCTCCTCAAGGAGGCTTATATCGCGAAGACCCACAAGGCTCATGTGAAGCGTTCTCGGAATAGGAGTTGCCGTAAGTGTAAGCACATCAATATTCTTCTTCATCTGCTTTATTTTTTCCTTGTGTTTTACACCAAACCGTTGCTCCTCATCTATGATAAGCAGACCAAGACTTTTAAACTCCACATCCTTTGACAAAAGCCTGTGTGTTCCGATAATAATATCAGCCTTTCCGCTTGTCATGTCTGCAAGTGTTTCCTTTATCTCCTTAGGCGTGCAGAATCTTGAAAGCATCCGTATATTAACAGGAAAATCCTTCATGCGCTCCTTAAATGTATCGTAATGCTGTTCTGCAAGTATTGTGGTGGGAACAAGATAAGCAACCTGACGGTTATCCGACACAGCCTTAAATGCCGCCCTTATAGCAACCTCTGTTTTTCCGAAGCCCACATCCCCGCATATCAGTCTGTCCATGATTTTATCACTTTCCATATCATGCTTTGTATCCTCAATTGCCCTTTGCTGGTCAATTGTTTCCTCATATGGAAAAAGCTCCTCAAATTCCTTCTGCCAGACGGTATCCTCCGAATAACAAAAGCCCTTCATGGTAGTACGTGCAGCATACAAATCCAAAAGCTCTCTGGCTATGTCATCCACGTGCCCCTTCACTCTCTGCCTTACGGTTTTCCACTCAGGTCCGCCCAGCCGGTTCAGCTTAGGGCTTACGCCGTCCTTTCCCGACAGCTTTCCGATAAGGCTTAGCTGCTCAACAGGCACAAAAAGCTTGCTTCCCTTTGCATATTCCACACATATATAATCGCGGAGCCGTCCCTCGGTCTTTACCTTCTCAATTCCCCTGTATATGCCTACCCCATGATTTTCGTGTACGACAAAATCACCCACGGAAAGGTCTGCAAAGCCATTTATTTTATCGCCTGCATACTTCGGCGTCTTTCCCCGCTTTTTAATTTCCCTTGCGGTAAATATATCGCCCTCACTAATGACCATGAGCCTGCTGTCAGGAACTTCAAAGCCTGTTTCCAAACGTCCTACCGATACAATAATCTCGCCTTTTTTTAATTCTTTCTCGCCCTTTTCGGAAAAATGCGCAGATATATCGTTATCCCTTAAATTGGAAGCTATCCTTTTCGCTCTTGTGGCGGATGGCGAAAGGATAATAACCCTGTAATCCTTCTTTTTGAGGCTCTGCAAATCCTTCATAAGAGTTTCAAAGCTGTTGTTATAATTTATAAGATTCCGGCTTGAAAAGCCCACGGAATTTTTCTCATTCCACAAAGGCTGCTTCACGTACAAATCCGATAGCAACACAAGCTTTCTTGAAGCAAGCCTTGCCACAATGGATTTTCCGTCATATATGACATTCGCCTGTGTCGGCAGCACATATCCGCCCAAAAGCCTGCCCTCCATGGAGGCTGCAAATTCATTTGTATAAAGCCCTGCCTGTCTTGCAACATTCTCAGGCGAAACAACATAAATGAGCGTATCGTCATTAAAATAATCAAGAAAGGAAACAGTTTCATCGTAAAAATATTCAACCATGCTGTCAAGTCCCATGGTTGAATTAAACTCCTTAAGCTCCTCCCTGATATTCTCAACCATTTTTGTGAGCCTTGCATTCTGCTCCGTCCTGAATTCCTTCTTAAGCTTCTCGGACTGCTTTTTATATTCCTCTGAAATACGCTTAAGTCCCTGATTGATTCTTTCATCTGTAAGTATCATCTCACTTGAAGGATAAATACATATATCATCAAGCTCCTCCACAGAGCGCTGACTCTCCACGTCAAAGCTTCTTATTGACTCAATATCATCTCCCCAGAGCTCAATACGATAAGGACACTCCTCAGTAAGCGGGTATATATCAATAATACCTCCGCGAACCGAAAACTGCCCCGGTAATTCCACCATTGTTACATTTTCATATCCAAGCGTTGTAAGCGTGCCGGAAAGCTTCCTTGTATCAAGTGTTCCTCCCTTGCTAAGCGCAAGCTTATTATTTGAAAACTCCTCAAGAGGAGGAAGCTTATCCATAAGACCCTCAATGGTAGTAATAATCGTTGAGGGCTCGTTTAAAGCAAGCCTTTTAAAAATGTTAATACGGTTTTTCACTGTAGTATTATTATGTATGTCAGCATAATAAAACAATAAATCCTTAGCCGTATAATAAAAAACATTTCTGTCATAAAAGCTGTATTCCTTAACCATGTCCCTTGCCGTTTTTTCATCCGGAACAACAACAAGACGAATAGGACCTGTCCTCCCTACCGTCTCCATCAAAAGAGGATGAACGGTATGGTCAAGTCCCCACACATGAACCGGAATCAAGCCCTTATCAATACACTCCCTGAGCTTTACAAAGCCTGGATTTTCCTCAAATGCCGCAATCATTGCCTGCATAATAAAGAACCTCCGTCAATTTATTATCTAATTAAATTTATTCATCGCCGCATCCATACCGTCAGTTAAAATGCAGTAAACAGCCTTGGCTGCCGATGCAGCGCTTTCCCTCATTACAGGCTGCTCCTCCTTGGAAAATCTTCCAAGCACATAATCAGCCAAATCCATTTTCGCAGGCTTTTCGCCTATTCCAATCTTAATTCGCGGGAACTCCTCCGTCCCTAAATGGCTTATAATACTTTTAATGCCATTGTGACCGCCTGCGCTTCCCTTCTTCCTGAGTCTTAACCGTCCCACATCAAGACTTATATCATCATATATTACAATTATATCCTCATTGTCACATTTATAGTAATCCTTAAGCTCCCTTACGCTCTCGCCGCTTAAGTTCATATAAGTCAAAGGCATGGCAAGAATAACCTTCTCGCCGCCGATAACACCCTTTCCAATGAGCGCCTTATGCTTTTTTGTGTCCACACTAATATCGTACTCATCCGAAAGCGCATATATAACTGAAAATCCAACATTATGCCTTGTTCCTTCATACTCTCTCGTAGGATTACCAAGACCGACTATTATCTTCATGAAAACTAAAAACCTCTTTTTTCCATTATTTCCTCAGCCTCTTTGAGCTGTTCATTTGTATTGACACCCTTAATCTCATCGATTCTGTCTTCATCAATCACCTTGGCGGAAACCTTAAGCCCGATTTTTTTAATAAGCGCAATTGTATCAGTAAGGTAGTATTCACCCTGGGAATTTTCATTGCCTAAAAGCTCAAGACTTGCATCAAGCGCTTCGGAATTAAAAATATACATGCCTGAATTTATCTCATTGATACTCTGCTGCTTATCGTCAGCATCCTTCTGCTCAACAATCTCCTGAAACACACCATTCTCATCCCTGACAATTCTTCCATAGCCCGTCGGGTCGGCAACCTTCGCAGAAAGCACCGTAACTCCGTTTGCCCGTCTCCTGTGCTCCTCAATAAGTCCCGTCAATGTCTCTGCCGTAATAAGGGGAGTATCACCGCACAATACGATTGTATCTCCCTCCGTACCGATAAAATCCCTTGCGCATTTTACGGCATGTCCCGTTCCAAGCTGCTCGGTCTGCTCCGCATAATCAACGATGTCATATATGGCATCCTTTACCTCCTTCGCCTTGTAGCCTACAACAACGCACACGTCAAGTGCTCCCGCATCCTTAACAGCCTTGATGACATAATGCACCATCGGCTGTCCGTTACATTTGTGTATCACCTTCGGCAAATCCGAGTTCATTCTTGTTCCCTTGCCTGCTGCAAGTATTACAGCATTTAATTTACTCATAACAATCCTCATCTTTCTTAATCAGAATATTCCATATTTTCTTCCTCAGCCTTAAATGCACGCCATGTATTAAGACCTTCCTCAAGCTCGTCAACCGCCTTAACAGCATCGGCCTCATTATATATTTTGTTCAAATATATTGTTCCATCGTCAATCTGATTATTTATTTTTACAATATCGTACAATGTATTACTGTTGTATAAGAAAAAGATTAACGGCTCTCCGGACATGTGTCCCGTGGCTTCATATATGGCGGCAGTTCCCTCCTCGTTGAGCAATATGGCCGCTCCATACAGCTCCTCATCCCCGGCATCCGTCCCTGTCGCTTCCGGCGCTTTCACTTCGTCTGCCGGAACAATTACAAAATCCTGTATCATATCCGTTGTAATGATCGGAAAATCCTTACTGTCATGCAGTCTCGGTCCCATATCAAATCTTCTTCCATACCCCTCTGCCTGAAGCCGGTCTATGCTGCCTGCATAAACAAAGCTTTCCTCCCTTACAAGGTCGTACACAAGGTCATACACCCTTAAAAAGCTTCGGTTTGAAGGACTAAGTCCTCCGGATTTGTGCTCGCCGTCATCTGCATATATGGTTAAGCTTTTTATGGTTCCCTCCTTAAGGTCCCTGTTTCCTACATTTTCATTCAGATTGAGAGCATCATTTTCTTCTACTGCCTTTTTTATCTGTTCAAGCTCCGCCTCTGATATTTGCACCGTTGTCCGCGGGCACGCCGTATCGCCGTACCAGTAATCAAAATCATTGGCATAAAGCTCCACGGTACAGTCATTATATACACATATATGCAGTGTGTAAAGCTTATAGCTGTCCGCTATCCCCAAGGGCCTTGACGTAATTTCAATCAGCTTTTCCTGATTAAGCGCCGGAGGCGCCTTCTCCCCGCAGGAGCAAAGGCTTACAGCTGACAACATAATTATTATTAAACATAATATACGCTTCATAATCTCTCCCAAAACAATGTATGGCATATCCAACGGCTATTTTACCAAATTATAGAATATTTTTCCACTACAAAAAAAGGAGCTGTCGCGACAGCCCCGCCCGTGAGAAAAAAGTCAATCTATATTTTTATGGCATGCTTCTGCCATTGCACATGACGAGCATATGCCACAGCCTGTTATGTCTTTCACCTTTTTTTTAAGAATACTTCTTATGCTTACGTATATTGTTATAAGCAGTAAAACAATTAAAATTGTATTTAACATTTCAATCAGACCTCCTGTTACTTATATGTTTTTATCTCTGTAATATTATGCAAACAATTTAGTTAGTTATATCTAACTAAATAATACACCCTGTTTTAAATAATGTCAATATTTTTTGTTCTGTAAAATTCTGTTATATGAAATTCTGGTTTTCGAATGCCTGTTGGCAACCGGATTTTAAAAATACGAAGTTTCGCTATTGACTGAATTGAAGTTTATAATTATTTATGCTATAATACACCTCAAAGCAAACCATCATGCTTTGCGAAAAAGCATCACGATAATACTTTATTACGTGAGCATTACGGAAAGAGGGTTTTTAAATGGTAATACGTGAGTCCGCCGAGGATTATCTTGAAACAATTTTAATATTAAACCGAAGGCTGTCTCATGTGCGTTCTATCGACATTGCGCAGGAGCTTTCCTTTTCCAAGCCAAGCGTAAGCATTGCCATGAAAAATTTAAGGGAAAATAATTATATTACCGTTGACGGAAACGGATATATTAATCTGACGGAAAGCGGCAAGGAAATTGCAGATAAAATATACGAGCGGCATGTATTTCTGACCGAATGGCTTTCCTCAATCGGTGTCGACAAAAAGATTGCTGCGGAGGACGCCTGCCGTATTGAGCATGTAATAAGTCCGGAAAGCTTTTCGGCAATCAAAAAATATATAGCAGACCATTAAAAAGGGCTGTCGCACACGCTTTAGTGCAACAGCCCCGCCGATATAAAATTTTAACCATTTTATACCCATGACTATTTTTCATAAAAAACCAGGCACTGACCGTCATCTGAATATGCTGCAAATTTATCAAATTGCGGAGTGACAATATAAAACTCCTCCAACAATTCATCAACTTCACTAAGTACATCAATTACACTATCTATATATCCTTCATAAACCCAGCCATCGAGAATTAAATAAATCTTTTTATTCCAGTCATAAGACAACTGTTCTTTTATTTTTGCAAGCATACGCTTCCAGCCAATCATTTCACTAACACGATCCATGACCTTCAGGTCCTGCCTGAAATGCAGCCAGCAATAACTCATTTCAACCTTGGGATATTTCTTATAATCTGCAAATGCATAATAAAATTCATTTATAATCCTTTGGTATTTTGTCTTTGAACATTCAAAAAATTGTTTTCTGTCAACTGACTTTTCCTTTATTATTTCTTCTATTTCAGCCCGAATTCGGTATTTCATAGGCTTATCTTTCAAATGTTCTCTCCGGTCCTTCATTTTTCACCTGCCTGATACTGTTTTATCGCTGTCAGCAACATTGAAATTATAGCACATAACCGACTGAATCGCAAAGAAGTCAAACGAAAAAGATATATCCTGTGCTTTTGACTTCTTTGATTTTTATCTTTTTATCCTGTTGCCGCCACCGCATCCGTTCTTCCTGTTTGCGCACTGCTTTGCGCAGGGACACCCGATACAGGTTTCCCCACGCTTTTTTGCCTTATATAAATAAAATATAATTCCTGAAACAATTGATAAAACAATAACAATAATTATAATATTTTCCATATTCTACTTCACCAATGCATACTCTGCCTTAAGCTGTCTGTTTGTATGAGCAATTATGGCAGCAACGATACAAACCATGACAACTACGGCAACAAGCCCTCCAAGTGCAACGCCAATCTTTAAGCTTTGAGGCGCAGTGATAAGTGTTCCAATCGTATATACAAAATAAGCAACGGTATAACCGACACCAAGTTGAAGACCTATGCCGCCCCATAACCATTTTGCACTTTTCATCTCTGCATTCATTGCTCCAATGGCAGCAAAGCAAGGCGGCGTGTAAAGGTTAAACATAAGATATGCAAGCGCCGCAGCCTTAGTAATCGCTATTACTCCCGCAACCTCGGTACCTGCGCCCTCCATAAGAGCAAGCTCCTCAGTATCAATAAGATTTTCAAGTCCCACAAAGCATACTGCAAGTGTTCCCACAACATTTTCCTTTGCAATAAATCCGGTAACAGCCGCTGCTGCCAACTGCCAGCTTAATACTCCCACAATAGGGACAAGCAGATAAGCAAACGGTCTTGCAATTGATGCGAGAATTGATGCGTCTGCCGTCTCGGCAACACCAAAGCTCCAGTCAAAGGTCTGCATAATCTGAACAGCCGTATTACAAAGAAGAATAATAGTGGCAGCCTTAACTATGTACGCCCATCCGCGGCTGCACATTGATTTAAATGCGCCCCAGAGGGAAGGCCGCTTATAATCCGGAAGCTCGATAATAAAAAATGACTTTCTTGCCTTATATCCTGCAATCTTATTTACGAGAAGCGCACCGAGGAATATAAGGACAATGCCCGTGAAATACATTAATGCGCTTACCCAGCCCTTGCCGTCAAAAAATGCGCCTGCAAACAATGCAATTACCGGTATTTTTGCACCACAAGGCATAAACGGCGCAAGCATCGCCGTAGCCCTTCTCTCACGGTCATTACGAATGGTACGGCTTGCCATAATCCCCGGCACTGCGCATCCAACCGTAATAACAAACGGAATAACTGATTTTCCGGAAAGACCAACTTTCTTGAAAATAGGGTCAAGAACAACGGCAACTCTTGACATATAACCGCAGTCCTCCAAAAGTGCAATAAGGAAGTACATTACCATGACAAGCGGCAGGAAACCGATAACCGCAATCACACCACCGATTACACCGTCAACCAGAAGCGCGGAAAGAAGCGGCGACGCGTCCTCAAGCAAGCCGCCAACCCATTCCTGAAAGCTTTCCAGCCATCCTGACAGGGTATCTGCAATAAGCGGTCCTGCCCAAGCCTGTGAAATCTGGAATACAAGAAACATGACAACTGCAAATATAGGGATTCCCAGCCATTTACTTGTAAGTATTGCATCAAGCTTATCTCCTGTATTCTTATCCTTTGTAAGAACCTTACGCGTCTCCACATCCTTGACAATTTTATTTACAAACTCAAAGCGTTTTCGGTCTGCCGCCTCAACAACGCTCTTGTTCGTGAGATCAATATCCCCTTGGGTGTATGGTGCATCCTGTACGGTATTCGCTATCCCCGCAGCGGTCTCAACAACTGTCTTTAAACCCTCAGCAGAGGTGGAAACCGTCTTTATTACAGGACATCCAAGCTTTTCGGATAAAGCCTCCGCATCAATTTTTGTTTCCTTCTTCTCATTTATGTCGCTCTTATTCAGTGCCACAACAACAGGTATTCCAAGCTCCAGAAGCTGCGTTGTAAAGAAAAGGCTCCGGCTTAAATTAGCAGCATCCACAATGTTTATTATAACATTTGGATTTTCCTTTTTTACATATGAGCTTGTAATGCTCTCCTCACTTGTGAACGGCGACATGGAGTATGCTCCGGGAAGATCCACCGCAATAAGCGGTTCCTCTCCTGAATAATATGATTTTTTAATAGGGTGTTCTTTTTTGTCCACGGTAACACCCGCCCAGTTTCCCACTTTTTCATTACGGCCCGTAAGCTCATTGTACATAGTGGTCTTACCGGAATTAGGGTTACCCGTCAATGCGATTCTCATTTGAAATCTCCTCCTTTATATTTAATACATGATTGCAAAACTCTTTATTTGTAAAATCCGGTTTTGCAATATAGACAATATAATAAACCGATGCTTTGAAACCGCCGGTGCTTAACAAGATATTTTCGGATTTAGCATTATTGTGAACAGTAAACAGTATGAGTTATACAAAGCTAACTGTATTCTCAAAAACAAAGTGCCTCAAGCACAACCTGTACTTCTGCTGCTTATCGGCACTTTTAATAATTTGTATGCTGTAACTCGTATACCGTAATTTACATGCAATAATTCGCTACAATTAAATATATATTGCATCTGCAAGCTGGTTATCAATATTGTATCTTCCATCCTTAATGGAAACGACACAACCGCCCTTTAAATGTGAAACAACCGTAATGGACTCTCCACTGTAGCAGCCGAGAGAAAATAAAAAGCTTACCAGCTCATCATCATCCGCTTCAATATCCTTAATAACGTATTCATTGCCTTCCACTGCGTCTTTTAAAGTCATATGCATCACCATACCTTTTTAATATACTAGTTTGTCTACACTAACCAATCTTTCCTAAAAAAGTTAGCATTTGCTAACTCATAATTATTTTATTCGCTTTAATCCCATTTGTCAATAGTTATTTTTTATTGAAAATTTCTGTAAATTAATTCTTTTATTTCACAATTTGACAGTAATAATAATTTATAGTATTATCTCATTGATTATTTTTAGGAGGATATAA
>DKZK01000027.1:108379-108933 GCA_002493625.1 Lachnospiraceae bacterium UBA7076
TTTGACATTTTCCATGTCTGCCGCAATGCTTGCCGGATGTTCAAAGGATGACACGGAAAAAGACACCAATACGTCAGAAGGAATAACAACTGAAGCTGCTGAAAATAACAATGATACCTCAGAGGACACTTCTTCTGCTGAAAAAACCTTAAGTGATTATTTTGCTGAACCGGGGATTAAAGAACAAATGGATTCCAGTATGGAAGCCGCATTGTCAGCTTATGGATCCACATATTCAGATGTAAGCTATGAAATTGACGGCAACACAATTGTGTATATCTATGTATTTAAAGATCCCATGTCTGTAGACGAAGCAACACAGGAAACCCTTGATGCCGAATTATCCAAAACAGTAAAGGATCAGAATCTTATCGGCATAATGGAACAGCAGTCCGGTGTAAAGGGTATCAGCATCCAATATATTTACCGCAACCCTGACGGAACAGAAGTATTTAACGGAACTTACAGCGAATAAATAATTAAAACTTTTTTATTTCATGACTTGGCAGTATTAATAATTTATTATTTTGTTGATTATTTTTAGGAGGATATAA
>DKZK01000027.1:109192-161441 GCA_002493625.1 Lachnospiraceae bacterium UBA7076
TTTGACATTTTCCATGTCTGCCGCGGTGCTTGCCGGATGTTCAAAGGATGACACGAAAACCACGGAAAAGAACAACAATACTACAAATGATGCATTCAGAACGGAAGCGGATGAGGATGACAACGACACCCCGGAGGATACTGAAAAAACCTTAAGTGATTATTTTGCTGAGCCGGGTGTTAAAGAACAAATGGATGCTGATATGGAAACTGCAAAGACAACTTATGCATCCACATATACAGATATAAGTTATGAAATTAATGGCAACACCATTACCTACATCTATGTATATAAGGATCCTATTCCTGAAGATTCATTTGAAGAATTTCATGAACAAATGGATTCCTATATAGTTGCTGAAATAAAAAATCAAAATCTTATCGGAGCAATAGAACAGCAATCCGGTGTAAAGGGTGTCAGCGTCCAGTATATTTATCGTAATCCCGACGGAACAGATATTTTCAACGAAACATACAGCGAATAAATATTATAAAGGAGATTAATCAAAATGGATATCAAGGAGCAAATTGAAAAGGTTGTTGACAAAGTAAAAAACGATGATAATTTCAAAAAAGAATTTAAAAATGATCCTATTGCAGCAATTGAAAAAGCTTCCGGCATTGACATTCCTGACGGAATGGTAGACAAGGTTATTGCAGGAGTACAGGCAAAGCTTGGCGCAGGCAAAGCAGCAGATGCCTTAAGCGGAATAAAGAAATTCATTTAATGCATGATTACGAGGCATGTGTCACAATGATTTATCTGCGTGCACATGCCTCTTTTTCATTTCCGCATACAGGATAATCCGCTGTTGGCTTAAAGCTTTCTATAGCAGTTTTCCTCATCTTCAAATCATTCATACTTATAAAATATCTCTGCAAGCTTTCTAAGGCTTTCATAGTCCTCACAGGCTGCAAGCTCCCTTGCGGAATGCATTGCAAGCATCGGAATACCGACATCAGCGCCGAGCATCGGAAAATAGGAGGATGTAATAGGACCGAGCGTCTGTCCTCCTGGCATACCGGAACGATTTACCTGCTGCTGCCACGAAATATCCGCCTCCTGGCACAGCTTCTTTATAACAGCGGACGCCTCACTGTCCGTCACATACCGCTGAGTGGCGCTTGTCTTAATTACAATCCCCTCCCCCAGATATACAGGGTTCGTAGGGTCACTTTTCTCAGGATAGTTTGGATGAAATCCCTGCGCTCCGTCCATGGAAAGCAGAAAGCCCTTTGTCAGCATTTTAAGCCATTGCTCGTTTTTCAAGCCCAGCTTACCTGCAAGTCCCTCCAATATTTGAAGTAAAAGCATGGAATCTGCCCCCTGCTTGGAACGGCTACCTATTTCCTCATTGTCAAACATAGCGGCAACGGAAATGTTATGATGTGAAACCTCTGCCATTCCCTTCATCGCCTCTGTAAGCGCCGCCACGGAAGCTAAATTGTCAAGTCTCGGAGAAGAAATCAGCCCGTCGGAGATACCTATAACCTCAGGCTGTTCAGGGTTATATAAATAAAGGTCATAATCAAGCAGCTCGTCTATGCTTCCAAAATCAGAGTTTTCAAGTCCGAATACAGGCATCATTTCCTTTTGAATATCCATCTCAGATTTTTTGTCCTTGTCAAGATGCGGCGCCAGCGAAGGAATGGTACATATACCTGTTCCCGATGACACATATTTTATTATCGGATGAAATGCATCATTGCCCTCTAAAACCAGTTTTCCCGCCACACCTAAGGGTCTGTCGAACCATGTGCTTTTTATCAGACCGCCATAGGGCTCTACATTTAACCGAAGACAGTGCATTCCGTCCAATTTGGGATTGGATTTTATTTTCAGGCACGGGGAATCCGTATGAGCCGTTGCCATGCGCAAAACAGAGCTTTCATTGAGACTTCCCACACTGACTGCCAGCAGCATTGATGGATAAGGCGTAATAACATATGCATGATTTTCCTCCACATGCCGTTTTCCCACAATATCAAGCTCCTCAAACCCACATTTAAGCAATCGCTCCTTTACATATTTAACTACGTGAAAGGGGCTTACTCCCTCACATATTACATTTTTCAGTGCTCCTATGCTTTTATTCATTTTTCACCATCCCTTTTGAAAATCTTTATTATCCGTTTGCCAAAGAAATCACATTTGCTGTCAGCCTTCAGGACTTCATCTTCTTTATAATTATCCGTCAAGTGAAGCCGACTTCATTTTACCTGAGATATTCCCCTCTGCATACATATGTTCTGTAACCATTTCATCTGATCTATATTCATATGAAAAACAAAAGTCTCCTGAAGTCTCAATATTAATATGTTCCAATGATATCCGCCGTTTAAATTCCTCCTTTGAAACAGGAGTTCCTTCCTCGCTTTCCCATGTATAAATATAAATCATACCGTCATCCTCTGCCAGTTCATCAGCCGCAAAATCCTTTACCTTCCTGTCCCATTCGTCCATGGATGAAGCAAGGATATTCAGCGCCTCTATGGACTTATCTATCGTTCTTGTATTTGCAGCATCCGGGCAAAGCGTAACCTCACATTTCTCTCCCATCCACATAATCTGTCCTGAAAATTCCACATAGCCACCAGCCCTTTGCATTGCAAAATCTCCAAGCTCCTCCGTATGAATGACAAACGGCTGCTTCGCTAATGCTGCCGCCTCCTCAAGCTCCTTATTTTTAATCTTTTTATCAAGAATATCCACAAGCATATACTCATCCACTCTGTGTTTATTAGAAGCACAATCTGTTGTCTCTATCAGTTTTCCGTTAAAATACCACTTCCGAAGGAGGCGTTTTTTTATGCGCACCCTGTAGATTGTATTATCCTTCAGCTTTATCTTCCTGTTCTTTTTATATTTCTTCTTATCCACAGGCCATGTCAATGTTCCAAACTCCTTTATTACGCGTCCGGAAGCCACATCTATGCATGCCAAAAAAGCCGACCAGTGTTCTTCTATTATACCCTGAAAAATAGGAAAGCCGTAGCTCATATGTTCATTATATACGAGAAGCTCAACGCACTCCTCTGAAAACTGACTGTTATATTCCTTATAAATTTCCTCATATCTTTTCTCGTTACCATGGTTTTTATTCGTCTTTTTCAAGTATTATGTTCTCCTATTGTTTAAGCCTTATTATCCTGCAACACATAATAGTCCAACTTATGAAAAAAAGCAAGCTGTCGCATAAATCACAAATGAAATTTATGAATAAGCTTTATAATGTAATTTATAATCAGAACAATGACAATATAATATATTTACCCAGGTAGTCGGGGGACGTGCTCTCATCCGAACCGAGCCTTACGGAAAGGATGATTATTATGATTGCATGGAATGACCTTTTTGATTTTGTTATTATGATTATAGCAATATTGACCTACATAGATAAACATGGAAAACATAAGAAATAGCCGTCCTGTGCTCTGCAAAGTTTAGGAACGGCTATTCTTATAGCTTAAATAAACTCGCCGGGTCGGGTGATGTGCACTCACCTTCCGACTGCCTTGTTAAATATATTATATATTTAATTAACCAAATTGTCAAATACCAGAAATAAACACAATTCATCTTTCTGTATATTCATGTCTTACCCTCAAGCAGGTACAGAAATTAAATTTTTATTTGCAGGATAAATCGTAAAATTCTACAATGCGCTGCATCAAATCATAATCAAATTCATAAGCTCTACTCTTATCCAGATTTTTTTCCATAAACTCTGCTTTTATTTCAGCGTTGTATTCACCGCCATTTTTTTCTACATACGCAGTATAATCATCACTTATCTGTTTTGCGTAACGTTGCGCTGCTTCTGAATAATATACGTAATTGTGCCCCCTGTCCTCATATTCAATAAAACAGAACCGGGAATTATCACCATATTCATTATAAAATCTTTCGTATCCATTTTCAGGAAGAACCGTCGTGTCATCCTTACTATGTATTATCATTACATGCGCATCCGATTTTTCAAATCCTTCCATTGCGCTGCATGTGGCATATTTCCCAAATTTAATCCGCTCATATAAAGAAACGTAAGGCATAAATATTTTTATGCCGACGCCTATCATAGCTTCCCCCTGTTGTTCAAATAAATCAACAGACCGGTCAAAGCCGGCAACAAGCACCGCCGCTTTTACATCAGGGTGAAAATTCAACACATTACCAACCGAATAACCACCCCAGCTATGTCCAAACAGCACTATAGGCAAATTCCTGTATGTATCTGTCTCCTTTACATAGCGGAGAGCATAATCTAAATCAATGACACCCTGCGGCAGTCCTTTTACCGAGTCTCCCTCACTTTTGTCATTTCCGGTCACATCATACGCAAAAACATAATATCCATTTGACGTAAAATAATCTGCAACATCCATATATGTATTCTGACCGCCGCCTCCAAGACCATGTGCAATCACTACCACACCTTTTATTTCCCGATTTTCCTTTGAATACTTATAACCTGCAAGTTTCTGTCCATCATCAGACGAAAATGTACATTCCTCCACCTTCAAATCTTTAAAATCACTGACTGAGTATGCCATCCATTCCGCAGTTTCAAACCGCTTCCCAAAATTGTCATTATAAACAAAAACGGACAAAACAGGCATTATAACAAGAAAAATTGCTGATAAAATACAAATAATTATAATCACCGCAGTTTTCTTTTTATTTTTATGTTTTTTTATTTTTTTGTTTTTCATTTTTATCTTTTTTGTATTGCTGTTCCTTTCGTCCATTGTTTGTCCTCCACAAGATTACATCTGTTATTAAACTTATTAACAATTATATTTTCCACGCTAATTATAATACTATGGCTTATAATACTATACAAGTCTTAATATAAAATGTTAATCACATTAAAAAAAATTAAACATGGAGATGAAAAGTTTTATTCTTTCTTATTTTACCCTTGTATTTTTTGCACGCATATAGTATCATGCTTTTAAAGCATTATGCAGTATTTCTTTTATGGGTAACACCTATTTCAGACATTCAAGGAAAAGGGTGCATCTGCGCTGTAATTCGAGTCTAATAAAAAAGCTACTTCGATGCTTTATTTCACAAAAATTATTGGCAGCGAAGAAGCTGTTAAACAAGGTTTGTAAGTACTGTGTCATTGATATGCGGCTGAATATTTTTGAGCACCAGTCATCCGTAAACCCGAACATGCCGTTACGGGACTTGGATTATGTATCACGGAGCTTCCGGCGGTTTTATGACAGACAGGATATATACTCGGAACGTCTGATTCAGCTTCCGAACCCAAGGTTTGTGGTATTTTACAACGGTGTTAAAGAGCAGCCTGAACGAAAGGAATTTAAGCTTTCTGATGCATATACACATCAGGAGGAACATCCAAGTCTTGAGCTTGTGGTGCTTCAGCTCAACATCAATAAAGGGTACAATGATGAGCTTATGAGCAAATGCCCTACCCTTAAAGAATACATGCTTTTAGTGGAGCGGGTACGTACATACAGACAGGATATGGATATTCATACTGCGGTGAATCGTGCAGTAAATGAATGTATAAATGAAAATATACTTTCAGACTTTTTATGATATATCCTAAGGTGGCTGCGTAGCAGACAGATTCCTTAGGACCTACGCACTTGCCTTTTGCGAAGCAAAATTTTAAATGGTAAGTGCTCATTAGGGAGGTTGTGGCTATGGGTATAGATGAATATGATGCTGAGCTTCATGAGAAAACTTTGATTGATATTGGACGTGCGCAGGGTATTTCCACCTCAATAACCAACATTATTTCCATTCTGAAAAGAAACGGATTTGCGGATTCGCAAATTATAACAGAGCTTACAACTGATTTTGATATTACTGCAGATGAAGCTGAAAACTACCTGAGTAAAATTTAATTTTTTATTAAGTTTATAATTTATAAAGCTTTTAGTGGGCTTCATCATCTCTGACACTTACAAATAAAGCTGTCCCACGAAAAGCCAAAGATTAAACCTCTAAAGCTTCTGTCGCGACAGCTTTCTTTTAACGCAAACATCTAAACAATATTTTCCAAGCACAGCGTATCTCATTATGATATTACATGATAAATCATTACAAAATGACACAGGCTTCCAAGCATAACACATACATGAAAAATTTCATGTGTTCCGAAATATCTGTGACTCTCATTGTATGCCTTAATCCTTGGTGTCTTTATTGCATAGATAATTCCACCGATTGTATAAATAATTCCGCCTGTCAGAAGCCACACAAACTCTGAGGTTGCCGTGTTATTCATAATCGGCGTAAATGCCATAACACACATCCAACCCATGGCAATATACATAACCGAGGATAACCATTTCGGGCAGGTTACCCAGCAAAGCTTGAAAATAATTCCGAGAATACCAACGGTCCAGACAAGAGAAAGAAGAACGATACCTGTCTTTCCTCCGATAACAAGCAGGCACACCGGCGTATAGGAGCCCGCAATCAGCACAAATATCATGGCGTGGTCAAATTTTTTCAGTATTTTATTTTTCCTTTCTCCCATATCAAAGCTATGGTACATGGTGCTGGCGCCGTAAAGTAAAATCATGCTGACCATAAATACAAGACAACTTAAGGTCACATCCGTTCCTCCGGAAAGCGCTCTGATAATAAGGGGAACTGTTGCAAAAACGGCCATCATCATTCCTATGAAATGTGTAATCGCGCTTCCCGGGTCCTTAAGTTTTTTTATCGCATTGCTCATTTTACCAACCTCCGCTCTATATAACGTAGTTTTTAAAACTACATGTCGTTTTCTTTTATACTATCACATAGAGCTATTATATGCAATGCTTATTTTTTCATTCATAAAACTTTCTTTTTAATTTCAATTTTATTCTAAATAATAATTGTGGAATATGCCTAAATCTTGCAGTCAAAATGCTTTATGCTCAAATCGGTCTGTTTTTTCAATATATTTCCCTCTTTTGTCACGTATGTCTGCGCGTCCGTATCCGAAACCTCCTGCAAGGCTTCTCCTGTCTGTTCTATCTGTTCAAGCTTTGCCTCCTGAATATCCTCAATCGTTTCTTCCACTAATTCTGACAAATCATCCAGAGCATCCAGCAAGCCTCCGCCTGATGCTTCCTCGCCCATTGCCTCCTTTTTGAGTTCTTCCTTTCTTTCCTCCTCTGTCTTTGGCTCGTTCTTTTTGGCTGCCTCGGCAATCTTTTCTCCGCGTTCCCTTGCCTCGTCCATCGTATGCCACATCTGCTCATTATTATATGCCTGTTTTGCTGCCGCAATACTGTCCTCATAGCTGTGATATAATTCCAGCTTTTCAGCAATATCCTCAACCGTTGAACATTCCATATTTTTCAGGTTCTCTTTTTTCTTTTCCCAAAAATCAACCTGACTTTGACATTTAGCCTGACGTTCCTGCTTTTCCGCCGTACTTTTTAGTCCCCTGTTTGCCACATTTCCGAAAAAACCGCTTTGATTCATTTTTATATTCATATGTCCGCCTCCTCTTAAATTTCAGCCACTATATTTCTGCCTTCTGCATATGTTCCCATTTGCTTTGTAAACTTTGTAAATCCAGAACCGATTAGCTGAAACACTGTTACGCTATGACTATTTACATACGTAATCTTTATCGGCTGCTTTACATCGAAATGTTATATCCGTCATATCAGAAAAATTTTTCCACATTGTCTTTTTACGAAAAAATAATATTTATTTTTTATATATCTATCTATTGCATAACTGCTGTAATAAACAAAGCTGTCGCAATAAGGATTTGTTTTCTGAGTAACTATGCATTTTAAACAAAGAAAACGAAAGTTAAGCAACACGTTGGAGCGTTCTTTGTTTAAATGCATAATAAGAGAGAATCAGAATCCCTATTGCGACAGCTCTTTTAATTCATATTCAGTTATCCGGCTGCTACTTTTATATGTCCACATCTGCATTTTCTGCATCATTCGCCTGAACATCCCCTGCACCCATCTCCGGTGTGGCATCCGTCTTAACGTCCGTGTCATTTTTCATCCCTGACGTTCCCATCGCAAGCCTAGTTCCTGCAAAGCTTGACAACAATGCGCTTGGATTAATTCCAAGGCTGTCACCGATACCATCAATTACCTGTTTTAATGACTTTGTTACGTCCTCGGTCATTTTCGCGGTATTGCCTGAGCCGTACATTGTAATCTTGTCAATATTGGCAAGCGGTGCTGCAACGGCTTCCGCCACCTGCGGATACATTTTACAGAGCATTTCCATAATTGCCGCCTCGCCATATTTCTGCATGGCTTCCGCTTTTTTATCGATACCTGCTGCCTCTGCCTCCGCCTTTGCGCGTATGGCTTCCGCCTCTGCCTTACCCTTTGCAATGATACCTGCTGCCTCCTGCTCCATGGAATATTTGAGAGCATCAGCCTCTATCTTTTTAGCCTCTGCGTCCTGCTCAATCTCGTACTTCTTTGCTTCGGCATCCTTCTGTCTCTTATAAAGCTCAACATCCGCCATCTGCTGCTGCTCATATTTCTTTGCGTCTGCCTGCTTCCTTATCTGGGCGTTAAGCGTCTGCTCCTGTACCTGCGCCTCTTTTGTCTTTAACTCAATTTCTCTTTCCTGTCTTGCTATATCTGCATTTGCAGCCGTTACCTCAATGGATTTTCTCTGCTCATGCTCCTGAATTTTATATGCTGCGTCAGCCTCAGCCTTTTTTGTGTCCTCAACCGTTTTAAGCTCGGACTTCTTAATTGCAAGCTCATTCTGCTTGATTGCAATCTCCGTATCCGCCTTAACTCTGGCATCGTTTGCCTGCTTATTAGCCTCAGCCTGCGCGATTGCCACGTCCCTGTCGGCATTTGCCTTTGCAATCGAGGCATTTTTCTGAATGGCAGCCATGTTATCCTGTCCCAGAGCAGGAATCAAATCATTCTGGTCGGTTACATGCTGAATGTTGCATGAAATAATCTCTATGCCGAGATTGTTCATGTCCTTTTGCGCCTTTTCCTGAACCTGATCACCGAACACCTTACGGTCATTACATAAATCCTTAAGATTAACGGTTCCGATGATTTCCCTCATGTTACCCTGCAATGAATCAACCAATGCGATTATGATTTCCTCCTCCTTCATGTTAAGGAAGTTTTTCATTGCCTTCTGCACACCCTCTGCATCTGTCATTACCCTTACCTTGGCAACAGCGTCAATATTTACGCCTATAAAATCCAAAGTCGGCACATAGTCGCCTGTTTTTATGTCAATGGAAATTTGCCTTACAATCAGCTTATCCATTCGTTCAAAAAACGGAATCCGTATTCCCGCACGACCGATGAGTATTTTGGGCTGTTTTCTCATACCCGATATTATGTAGGCAACATCAGGCGGTGCCTTTACATAACTGCATATCAGCAGCAATAGCACTGCTGCAATAATTATCCCGATTAAAAAATATGGCATATCATTACCTCTTTCCTTTGTTTTTTATATCCATTATCTGATATATTTATCTCACTTTAACACAATGATATAACTCCGTCAACTTTCATCAGTTTTGTGAAGCTTGCAGGCGTTCGCAGATAAACCATTGGAAATCTTGCAAAGGTATTTAATGTTACAATCGAAGAAGTTTTTACTGTTGAGGACTAAATCTGGTCATATATTTCACAGCTCAAACCGGGAAAATACCTTTTCTCCCCCGTCCTTTTCCTGTTTATGCTTTATAAGATACGCTTTTATCTCCCCATGCCCTTCACCAAGGTCAGTAAGCAGCGCATCCACATTTTGGTCTTTTATTGCGCCTATTTCCATGAGCAGACGAAAATGTCTGAGACTGTCTGCATATTTCTCCTTTATGAGCCTCCACGTTAAGCAGGCAGGGCAGCCCTTCATATGCAGACAGATATAATCCACGTACCTCTGCCTTGCAAAGGAACTTATGCCCTCATCAAAAATAAGCCGTTCCACAGCAAGCTCAAGCTTGAACAAAATCTGCTCCACAGCATAGTTTTCTCTTGTTTTGCTTATATCCTCCTCCCCGCCAAGCATATTATCATAATATCCTTCCTCATCAGGAGCGTTTATAATTTCAGTAATTTTTTCATCCAAACTTTTATACCAGAGCCCTGTATTTTGGGTATCTGCTTTTATAAATTCATCTGTTTTAAGCAGCCTTACCGTCATCGCCATCAGGTGGGAAAGCGGCTCCCCACATACTCCAATACACAGTCTGTCAAGCCTTTTACATCCCTCAAACACATCCCTGCCAAAGGTCACGCTTAAATCCTCTTTATCGCAGGAAACCACAGCAAGGCTTTCACAGTATGCAAAGGCCCAGTCCTCCACCGTCGCTATATTTTTTCCCAGCCTTACCTCCCTGATTTTACAGGACATAAAGGCTTTTTTACTTATTATCCTTACAGGTATATCATCCCCGTCAATATTTATGAAATCAGGAATGAAAAGACATTCTGCGCTACCGTCCATCCCCGTTATTACAATATGTTTTTTGTCCCTGACAGCTTCAACCCTGTATTTTAAACCGCTGTTTTCTTTTTCCACCCTTAACACCAATCCTCTGTTTTTACGGTACTACAAATTTTATCGGACTTACATTTCGTCAGACTTGCATTTCATCAAGCTTTATCTTTCATCAGTCTTGCATTTCATCAGCCTTACATTTCATCAAACTTACACTTATCAATCTTACGTCTCCAACTGCTCCGGATACTTTTCCTGCATTTTTATCCTCTTATCAAGCTGCGTTTTCCTGTCGCTTACCATAAGCCTCTCACTGTATTTTGAATAGCTGCTGCATCCGAACATACTTATATATTTTGCGCTGTAGCTATTCTCGGTAAGCTCGGAAACCAAAACAAGCATTTCCTGCCCGTCGCCAAATGCATCCTCCACAAAGCAAAAAAGCGCCTCAAGTCTGCCTCCCACTTCTTTTTCCAAAGCCTTCATATTATCAAGCTCCTTATCATATACGCTCTTTACAATTGCAAATCCATTATCGCCATGCATTGCGGAATTATCCTTACAGGATGAATCTTCAAAGGAGCTGTCACCATGATTTAACAGGGAACACCGCATTTCATTTAATGTATTCCTCACTCTTTTTAAAAGCTGTTTTTTCTCCGAAGAAAGGGAACCTGCCGCCTCAAGCTTGTCCATGCTTATCTGACATTTTCTCTCCTCATCCTCCAATGCTACGGATATGTTGCTGCTTCCCTTTACAGTCATAAGCCTGGTTAAAAGCTCCTCTATATAGCACGTCACATCCACGACCTCCCTTATATCAGCCGTCACATAATCAAGCAGAACACCCATAAGCGCAAGCCTTTCGTCAAAGGAGGCAGCCTTTGCCTTTCGGATAATGTCATCACTTGAATTTCCCGACAATATTTCTTCAGGGGCATAGTCATTTTTATATTTATTATACAGCTCATAATAGGCAAGGAAACGCCTTGCAATATTTTCATTTCTTATGTACTGGGACACAAGCCCGTAATCAACGGTTATTTTATTTTCCTCATACATAGAAATAATGCGGGACAAATCCTCCCAGCCCCTTGCAGTCACATAGGAGCGTCCCTTGACGGTAGTCTCGATATGATAAAAATATTCAGTATTTGCCTGAAGAAAGCCTGTCACAGAGCCGCATATTCCCTTGTCCAAGGCATATTCCCTCCAGACTGCAAAATCGGGCTCAACCGTCATAACCTTAAGGCGGTCAAGAGTTGCAACGTCAAACTCCCTCACGCCTCTGTTGTACTCCTTGGGATTTCCTGCCGTTACAATAATCCACCCCTCAGGCACCTGATGTCTTCCAAAGGTTTTGTATTGCAGAAATTCAAGCATTGACGGCGCAAGCGTTTCAGACACGCAGTTTATCTCATCAAGAAAAAGTATTCCCTC
This sequence comes from Lachnospiraceae bacterium UBA7076, assembly GCA_002493625.1. Taxonomy (GTDB): domain Bacteria; phylum Bacillota; class Clostridia; order Lachnospirales; family Lachnospiraceae; genus Coprococcus_C. The sequence goes on from DKZK01000027.1 coordinate 121,079, forward strand.
CCTTATGCCGCTTGTCTCCATCGTGTCATATACCGTGGATATGATCTCACTCATTGTATATTCTGAAACGTCATATTCCTGCCCGCCGTATTCTTTCTTTTTAATAAACGGAAGCCCTAGCGCAGACTGTCTTGTATGGTGCGTCATGGAATACGATACAAGAGCAATCCCCATTTCCTCTGCAAGCTGCTCCATAACGGCAGTTTTCCCTATTCCGGGAGCCCCCACCATAAAAATCGGTCTCTGCTTTGATACGGGTATTTTATACTCTCCGTATTCATCTCTCGCAAGATATATTTTTATGGTATCTTTTATATATGCCTTCGCCTCTTTAATATTCATAAAGCTCCTCCTCCAAAACGGCTTTAATTGCCCACCATGGAACCTCCCGTCTGTTTTTATCCTCATTTAAAAATGCAAAGGCAGCCTTGTAGTCAGGCGCTTGTTCCGGATATATTCCATATCCGTCAGTAAAATATATCAGTCCGTTTAAGTCTCTGATATCCCCGTTTTTTACAAGCACTTCCACTCTGTCAAACACAGGGCGGAAATCCGTACCGCCATAGCCCGACACCTTCACATTTTCTATATATGCCTTAAATGCATCCCAATTATTTATGCATTTTTCCGAGACAATATTATCATCACAAAATAAAATCCAAATAAAAAATTCATTAAAAAAGCCTTCCCTTGCGCGGAAAATATCATATGTTCTCTGCAAAAAGCCCTTTATATGCTCACCCTTGCATGAGGCTGATGTGTCTATGGCTATCACAAGCTCCCGTAGCTTGTCCGCCTCCCTGTATTCCAAGGGCTCAATAAGCGGCATATTTCCATATAAATTCAGACCGTATGTGTAATATACATAGTCAAACTCATCCGGGTTTACGGTAATTTCCTCTCCGTAAGACATAAAATGCTCCAGTATGCTGCTATAGCTCACATGCTTTTTCCGCCCATCCCAAAGATTATCCTCCAAGACATGAGATGACCTTTTTTTAGAAAAATTCTTTATATCGCTGTTTAATCTTTCCGATATTTTTTCCCACTGTTTTTTATTTATGACAAGCTCGTCGTTTCCTTCATCCGTCCATGCATCATGGCAGTCAAGAAAAAAAGCCTGTCCATACTCGGAAAGTTCTCTTTCCTCTATTCCTCCATTCACAAGCTCCCTGTAAATAAGCTGCGCCGTAAGTCTTGGAACACGGTTACTCATTTTTTCAAGGAGCCGCCTTTTATTATCATCTCCCGTAAGATAAAACGCATTTCCCGTCAAATCGAGAACTGCCGCCTCAGCAGCCATATCCGCCGCCACGTTCCAATATCTTTTACGTTTTTCATCACTTAACCTGTTATTTTTTTTATCGAGTATATGTCTAAGCTGATTTTCATGGAAAAAAATTTTATGCAGAATAACATGAAGATAAAGTCTGACGGCGTAATTTCCGTCTCTCCTGTATTTCTGAACAATATACTGTGGGTCATAACAAAGCGCACTTTCTTTAAGCCCGGCCTTTCCATATCCACTGATTTCCTTAAGACCGATTGCCAGAAGGGCAACGTCAAAATACCGGTATTTAACCATTATATCTGCCCTTGCAAGATCAAATATTTCTTCCGCAATTTCACTTACCATATTTGACATTCCCTTCAAGCAATTTTTATCAAAATCATCCAAGCGCCACATCCAGAATCATCATTATAACAAAGCCCAATGCAAAGCCTATTGTTCCAATGTTTGAATGTTCACCCTCCGCGGACTCAGGTATAAGCTCCTCCACCACCACATACATCATTGCGCCTGCTGCAAATGCCAGAAAATACGGCATGATAAAAAGCAAATGGGCTGAAAGCCACAGCGTTATTATTGCTCCTACCGGCTCCACGATTCCTGACAAAACTCCATACAAAAATGCTTTTTTCTTTCCTGCTCCTGCAGCGCATACAGGCATTGATACGATAGCGCCCTCCGGAAAGTTCTGTACGGCAATACCGATTGTAAGCGCCATGGCGCCCATAAATGTAATATTGCTGTCCTCAGCGGCTACGCCTGCAAAGGTTACCCCTACTGCCATGCCCTCCGGTATATTGTGAAGGGTCACTGCAAGAACCAGCTTTGCCGTTCTTGAAATATGGGCAGGCAGTCCCTCCGCCTTATCTTCATTTACATGTAAATGGGGTATAATCGTATCAAGAAGTAAAAGAAAGAAAACTCCCAACAGAAAACCTGCTGCGGCAGGAATAAATGAAAGCTTTTTCATGCCGCTTTCCTCTGACATTTCAATGGCAGGAATCAGCAGCGACCATACAGACGCCGCAATCATAATTCCTCCTGCAAAGCCTGAAAGAGTTTTCTGCAGCTTTTCATTCAGCTTATCCTTCACAAAAAGTACAGTAGATGCGCCCAGCGCAGTACCTATAAAAGGAATCCACAGCGCCAACATTGTCTCTTTCATATTTATCCTCCCTCTATAAGCAGTATATTCCATATTTTTCTTTATGTACTGAAAAATAAAAATTTATTCATCTGTTTGACGCATAAAGCTTGCCTGTATAATATGCATTTGCCTCAATCATCCGCTCCTTCATTTCCTTTTTGTTTTTGTACATAAGCGCATCCGCCTTATGCCATACGTCTGACATTGTTTCATCCCGATTAGATTCATTGTAGGCTGCAGATCCGTAAGCAATGCTTATACGGAACTTCTTATCAGGATTTGCATTATGCTCTGCAATGGCTGACTCAAACCGTTTCATTGCCTCATTGTACTGCGCAACAGGCGCATCTCCCGTTACAATTACTATAAACTCGTCACCGCCAATTCTATAGCAGCTTCCCCCAAGTCCCTCAAAGGAACTTTTTATTATCTCCGCACCCTTGACAATCAGCTGGTCTCCTGTCTGATGCCCCATCTTATCGTTAATGTATTTCAGGTCATTTACATCAAACATTACAAAAACGACCTCATTTGTATTATTCTTATTTTCCTCTAGCTCTGCAATTTTTTCCTTGAACAAGGTCCTGTTTCCAACGCCCGTAAGTCCATCCTTATATGCAAGCTCGCTTATCATCTCGGAGCGCGCTCCAAGCTTGACGGCATTTATGGTTTTCTCCAAGCTTGACATGCCGAAGCATATCATAAACAGAATAAGCCCGACCCTCACACACATTGCGCTGTCATGTGAATCAGACAGATAAAACCTTGCTATGTCCAGCATTGCAGATACGGAAATAGCTAACAGACCAAACACCCTGAAGAAATGAAAAATCGCCTTACTATCCGATTTTTCTTTTTGGGATTTCTTCTTTATAACGGAAAGTATAATTACGACTGCCGAAAATACACACAGTACATGCGTAATCATAAGCGTTTCATGAAAGTCCATAATTTTAAGGAAATGCATTGCAAAGCAAATTAAAAATTCAAAAAAGGAAAATGTACAAAGCATCCCCTTTACATGCTTAAATCCGAAACCAAACGCCTTATCAAAATAAAGCGTCATAGGAATTACAATCAGCATCAGAACCGTACAGGAAATCGTCTGTATGAGCCTGCTGTCACCCAAAAAGAGCTGAAAAACTCCCGTCTCAACAAGACACCATACAGCTATGCTTAAAGAAGTAAAGCCTAAGTACATAAGCTCATGGTTCTTTTCCCTTTTAAAATTCAAAGGAATATCTGCAAGTATAAGAATGATGCCTATAAACAGAAGCAGTACACTGTTAAGAATTGCAAACAGCTCCTGCTCAATAAAAGAAAGCGCCACACCTCCTGATGGTCCGATATATACATCCGTTATCCTTGTCTTTGCGTTATCGTATACGGTTATTATTTTTATCTGTACTGTCTTTCCTGCATCCTCACTGTAAAGAGGAACATAGTTATGCCTGCTTCCAAAAGACTTATTGTAGCTGCTGTTCTCCTCAACCTCAGGTTCGTATCTTAATTTTCCGTCAATATAAACCTTGTAAAAAATATTTTTCGTTCTGAAACACAGAGATAAACCCTCCGGAAGCCGGTCAGGAAGATTGCTGTAAATGCTGAACTGTCTGCCAGCCTTAACCCCCTCGGTTTTATTAAGGTATTCCAAATCTACAGCAGTACCATTTTCAAGTGTCCAATTCCCATCAAAAACAATCATCTCCTCCGATAATTCATCTGTCGGAGAGTACATATTGCTCTTTGCTGCCACACTGATAATTAAAATACAAATTGTCAATGCCATAAAAGCATACATTATATGATATAATCTGCTTCTTCCATTCATAATATCATGTTCCTTTATTATTAGTTAATCCGGCTATAAGCTTTGTCATATGAGCATTCTTTACGGGCATCTGTATAACCATTAGCGCTATTGAATAATATCCCTTTATCCATTTAATTATATAATTTTATTAATGAATTGCAAGTTTTTTCTATAAATAACCGACATATTTTATTTAGCCTTTGATGTTATGCAAAAAGTTTGATATACTATATAATTGTAAATAAATTAAGGAGATGAACAACGTGCAACTAATTAAATTCCAAAAAGACCAAAGCATTGCTAAAAAAAATGATAAAGTAACCTGCTGGTATCTTATACAAGAGGGAAGTGTAATACAGAAATTTGGTTTTTCAGAGATTGTACTGAAAAAAAATGCCATTATTGGCATTGCCGACAAGGACATTTTTCAATGTGATTACATTGCGGCTGAGGATGCTGTGCTTGCATCATTTGTATGTCAAAGCTCTACCGATTTAAAGACAATTTTAAAGAAACATGAAAAAATAAGAAACTTATTTCTAAAAGCAGCTCTTGAGCAGCGACATCAGACCTTGGCGCTTTATTCAAGCTTGGATACAAATACACGCCAGTTTCACAGCTTTGTAGAATCACTTTATGACGACTACAGGCATTTGTGCAGTACATACAAGGTTGACGTTGCGCCTTTTTCCAAGATAGAGCGTTTTAATAGTCTTGTTATGAGCCATCAGGCAGAGGAATGGGAAATAAATAACAGCCAGAGCATAATAAAAAATTATGCGGCTGAATACATAAATCTTATGGGAAAGGATGACAGCCTGACCGTAGGCGTAATCATGGAAGCAAGCGCGCAGATGCACAGATTTGCCTTGGGAATCATGGAAATGGAATCCTACCTTACCTACAATAAAAGTATTTTACTCTGTGATTCACGCAACGATTTATTTACACTTTTATTTGAGTTATCCATCAATGTTTATTATAAGCTGTATGATATAGAGCCTATCAAAAAAGATATTAACCTCATCATCAAGGTTGCCGACAGGCTGAATATATACAATAAGAAAATGCTTGAGCTTCGTTCCAACGAATTTAAAAATTATAACTATGATGAGGACCTTTCTGAGAAAAACGGTATTTTAAGCCCTGCACGAAAAGAAATGGATGTACTTGGCGAGGATTGTCTGTATCATATACTGAGTTATGCAGGATATGCAGGTGAGGAAATCGAACACCTTTACGAAACATTTACAGGCTACCGTGATTTAAAGGATAAAAATTCCACGGAAAAACATGTGCAGGCAATAAGGAGAACTACCTCCAAGGCATTTTACGAGGTGTACTATAAGGTCTTTATGCATGCCATAACCGATGAGGCAAGCATTATGCCGGACATAGAAATGTTCCTCAATTTTGGGTTTATGGACTCCTCATTTATAGGAGAGGAAAATACAAATGCCCTCTATGAGCTTTCCGCCCATATTGACGTATGCCATTCAAAGTACATATTTACCATTTATGAGTGGCTTAAATGTATTTACAGAGGTGAGAAGGAGCCCTGCAAAAACGAATTTGACATGGATTACAAGTCACATATCGCAGACCTTCTCAAAAGAAGAAACATCACAAGTGAGCAGGCGGAGGAATATTTGCAGGACAATGCAAGAAAGGTACAGTTTGAAATTGAAAATATGTTTACCTCCGTCAACAAAACTACATATGGAAGGGTGACAACCTTCTGCCCTGTGCTTTACGGGGATGACCTTCTCGCTTCCATTGATAAGATGCTTGTCACTGCAGAGAAGCTTGAAAATGCCATGAATGCCATCCGAAAAGTTGATTATTCGGTATTTTACCGTGAGGTGCTTTTCTCAGATCAGGCAAAGGGCATCACCTGTGAACGTATTATGAAGGAAATCCTGCCTGACATGATTTTGATGCCGAATGCGGGAAGCCGGGGTATTATGTGGCAGGAAACCTCAGGAATTAAAAGCGATACACCGGGCAGATTTATGTTTCCGATTTTTACCATGTCTGAGGTAAATGATTTGATGATTAATGTCATGGGCGCCTTCCGTTGGGAGATGTGCCGTAAAATACAGGGCGTTCACTGGAACGATATTCTCGATAAATCACTTACTGCGGAATATTGCTCCTATATCCAGTTCTACCGCAAAAACAATGACCTTTCGGCAGACTCAAAGGAAAAGATTAAACTTGCGCTTGCCCGCTGTAAGAACAACTACCGCGAGGTATTCACAAGGGATTATGCAAACTGGGTTATTTTTGAATCCAAGGGAAGCTTCCGTCTTAACAAGGTATCAAGAGACATACTTGTAAGGTACTGTCCGTTTGCAAAGTCAATACGGAATACCCTTAAGGATAACCCTGTTTATCAGACATCCATCACCAAATTTGAGCATCAGACGCAGAAGCAGCTCAAGCACCATCAGACGGTATATGACAAATACATTAAGGCTGAGGGCGAAAACGTGGAGGAGCTTAAGGATAACCTGATGTTCTACCAGATGTAGGAAAGCAAAACCGTTTGAGGACGTCGGTACTTAAATTGCCCGTCTGCTATGGCAGACGGGCAATTTTTAGTATCCACTACGTTTGAGACGCACAAAAACGGGTTTTATATTTCATTTCCCGGGAATTTCGGTATTCCATCAAAACCAGGCTTTAAGTCTTCATCCGTCGGAATGTAATCTGACATCTCGCCGTCATGGAATTTCTCGTAGGCAACCATGTCAAAATAACCTGTTCCCGTAAGTCCAAACAGAATTGTCTTTTCCTCTCCTGTCTCCTTACACTTGAGCGCCTCATCGATAGCTGCTCTTATTGCGTGGCTGCTCTCAGGGGCAGGAAGTATGCCCTCCGTCCTCGCAAACTGCTCCGCAGCCTCAAATACAGATGTCTGCTCAACGGATACAGCTTCCATATAGCCGTCATGGTAAAGCTGTGAAAGAGTTGAACTCATGCCGTGATAACGAAGTCCTCCTGCGTGGTTTGCAGACGGTATAAAGCCGCTTCCAAGGGTGTACATCTTTGCAAGCGGGCAAACCATTCCCGTATCACAGAAATCATATGCAAATTTTCCTCTTGTAAAGGATGGGCAGGATGCAGGCTCAACAGCTATAAACCTGTAATCCTCCTCGCCTCTTAATTTCTGTCCCATATATGCGGATATAAGTCCGCCAAGATTTGAGCCTCCGCCTGCGCAGCCGATAATGATGTCAGGCTTTACATTATATTTGTCAAGGGCAGCCTTTGCCTCAAGTCCAATGACAGACTGATGCAGAAGCACCTGATTTAATACGCTTCCAAGCACATATCTGTAGCCCTCTGTACCGGTTGCCACCTCAACCGCCTCCGATATTGCGCAGCCAAGGCTTCCGGATGTTCCGGGATGCTCCTTCAAAATCTTCTGACCGATTTTTGTGTCCATGGACGGCGACGGAGTTACACTTGCTCCATAGGTACGCATAACCTCACGTCTGAAAGGCTTCTGCTCATAGGAAACCTTAACCATATATACCTTACATTCAAGGTCGAAATATGCGCATGCCATAGAGAGCGCAGTGCCCCACTGACCTGCTCCCGTTTCCGTCGTGACGCCCTTAAGTCCCTGCTTCTTTGCATAATAAGCCTGTGCAATTGCAGAATTAAGCTTATGACTTCCGCTTGTGTTATTTCCCTCAAACTTGTAATAAATCTTTGCAGGTGTTCCAAGCGCCTTCTCAAGATGATACGCTCTCATTGTAGGCGCAGGACGGTATGTTCTGTAATATGCCTGAATTTCCTCAGGAATATCTATATATGCGTCCGTGTCGTTAAGCTCCTGCGCTATAAGCTCCTCACAAAATACTGCTGAAAGCTCCTCCGGCTTAAGCGGCTCATATGTTGCAGGATTAAGCAACGGCGCCGGTTTATTTTTCATATCCGCGCGCATATTGTACCACTGCTTTGGTATTTCACTTTCATCAAGATAAATCTTGTAAGGTATCTCCATGTTACTCATTTTGTTTCTCCTTTTCCTTTTATAGCTATTCTCTAAATAGTATTCTCAGACAATTATCCATAAATAAGGCTTTTGTGTCAATAGCAAAATACTTTATAAATAAAGCTTTTGTGTTTACAGCAGAATACTCTATAAACAAAGCTTATATGTTTTTGGCAAAATGTTCCATAACAGCCGAAAGGTCAGGCATAACCATCTCCGCAAGCTCTCTCATCTCATCTGTTGCCGGCGCAAGGTCAGGCACCATGATGCATTTCAGCCCGGCGCTTTGCGCAGAACGGACGCCATTGTGAGAATCCTCTATAGCATATGCGTCACATGGCTCAACACAAAGCTCATTACATGCCTTTAAAAATATATCCGGCGCGGGCTTACTTTTTTCCACCATATCACCGCCTATAACCTTATCAAAATAGTCATAAAGTCCGGCAGCCTTAAGCTCCGCTTCCACTATTGCCCTTCTTGTGGAGCTTGCAAGGGCAATTTTTATGCCATGCTCCTTAAGCCAAGGCAACAGCTCCCTGACTCCTGCTTTTACGGGAAGCCTTCCATCGCCGTACCTCTCATGGAATAAATCCGACATTTCGGTTTTATACTCATCATAAGGAAAATCCTGACCGTATGCTTCAAGCATATAAACTCTTGTGGCATCACGGTTTAAACCAAGACAGTGACGGCAAGCCTCCTCTATATCAGGTATGCCGTATTTTTCCGCAACGACCTGCCAGCACTCAATTACCTTAGCCTCCGAATCAAAAATTACTCCGTCCATGTCAAAAACCACAGCCTGAAAACTCATTTTTATTTCTCCTTTTCCATACATATAAATAATTCCCCTTTATGCCTAATTTAAGGCGCACTAATAATATTCACTTTTCATGGTTCAAAATGATTAACGGAGCACATATGCTGTCAGGTTACTGAAAGCTTATATGCTACGGCTGACTGCCTGGCTTTGTTTTGAGGTTACCCTCATATTTCACCTTGCATAACACGCTCAGCTGCGCGAAAGAGCATCCGCCGAATACTTCGATAACTCTTTACCTCGTCGACCTGAAACGTGAGAACCGTCACACGGACTGTCATAACTCACTCAGGTACATGGCGCTAAGGTTCTTAACCTTTCGAAATCTGCTTCCTCCATGCAAACAGACAGCTAATTATAACATGTGTGACATATGGAAGTAAAGAACAAAGCGACTTTGCCGCTGTGGTTCGCATCTTAGCTTACATTCGTCAAAACCGTGCCGATAGGAAACGCGGTTTCCTATAAAGCAAAAAATAAGGCTGTTGCATTATGGATGGGATATAAACCCATACTTACTGCGACAGCCTTCCTGTTTTTATTTCAGGTGAGAGTTACAAACCTCTATTCCTTTATTATCTCCTTACTGCAATAATAGGTTATAAGGAAATATATACTATATATGACAAGTATCATCCCTGATGATGCTATAATCGCGCCTGTTAGTCCTCTCTTTGAAAATGCGGCAAGTATAAACATTCCCACCTGTATTCCGAATACGGAGTGCAGTACTGCAAGAAGAAGCGGTATTCCAAAAAATACAAGACTTTGTCCTCTGAGTGAATGATTCAGCATTTTTTCGTCAACACCAATTTTTCTTAAAACCCCATATTTTTCCTTGTTGTCAGCAGCATTTGAAAGCTCCTTAAGGGAAAGGATTGCCGCTGCCGATATGAGAAAAACAAGTCCTAAATAGATTCCGATAAACACGGCAACCGCAGTCAGTCCCGTACTGCTGTCATACAGGAATATTTTTGTTCTCACACCCACACGAGGGGCTTCCCTATCGCTATTTAAAAAATCGGTAAATTCATCGCCTGACAGATATTCATCCCACGCCTTAAGCTCCTGCTCCGGCATATCCACATAATTGGCTACAAACACCGTTTCCATAAATAACAGCTCATCCACATAAGCATCAAAATCACAGCTGTCAGGCACAATTATTGTCCCTGTATTACCCTCTGTATTATTCATGCATACATCAAGCTCAACACATTTATCATATTTGGGTTTATAGGTTTTGCCGCATATATTCAGGGTTTTTCCCTCTGCCAATGCTTTATTATGCTCCTTTACATTCATAAAATAGTTTGCCAGCATGATATATTCATCGTCCTTTACGCTGAGCTCATCCCTGCCATAAAGTCTCGCAATCCTGTTATAATCAGATATTCTTACTATATCAAATGTAAATGAATAGTCATAACTTATGTCTATTACACCATCCCACATTTCTCTTGCGCCCACCCCACGAAAGCCATATAAATAAATCTCATCATATTCTGAAAATTTACTCATATCAACATTTTTTTCCTCAAGGCGATTAACAATTGACATATTATTCATTTCCACATTATCCGTTTCCACATCAACCGCATAGGGCGTCAGCCGAAGCATCACATCCGCAGGAGCGTTTACCCTGAGCACTTCATTCATGCCGTTTCGCAGGGCAAAGCAGCAGGAAAGCGCCGTTATTGTAAAGAAAAGCAAAAGACAGATAATGCCTCCTGAAAATACATTTGAGTTTATACGGCTGCCAAGCTCCTTTGCGCTGAAACAGTTTATGCCCTTGTGGTAAAACCTCTTACTCCTTACCGCAAAAAACATAAGCATGCCTGCAACCGACCAAAAAGCAAGAAATGTTCCAATAATTCCTTTTGCAACCTGCATTCCCAGATCGCCAAAATCGTCTATTGAATCCACCCCGGCTGTTACCTTATAGTATGCCGTGCCAAGAAGCGCTGCTGCTACACCAAAAACAATAAGACAAAGCACAGGATTTTTTGCATAATTTTTCTCGGAATGTCTGCCTGCATTTAATAAGTTTATGAGTCTTGCCTTTCCAACCACAAAAACATCAAATATAATCACAAGGGCATACATGATAAGAAAATAGATAAGCGTCTTTACAACCGCCTCACTTGATATTGTAAACTGAAAGCTTGTCATGTCCGCCTCAAAAAGATTTGCAACTACAACACTCATTCCCTGTGATGCGCCTATTCCAAGCAAAAGCCCTACGCCAAGAGATATGATTCCTATCAGAACCGTCTCCATGACAATGACCGTTGATATACTCCTCTTGCTCATTCCAAGCAGCATATATACGGCAAATTCCTTTTTTCTTCGCTTCATCAAAAAGCTGCTTGCATATACAATAAGAAAACCAAGCACAAATGAGACGAAAACACCCACAACATCCATTACGGTAAACATAATATCCATTATATCATAGCCGCTGTTTGAAAGATTAAGCATTGCCGTCTGTTTTTCTATCGCATTGAACACATAAAACAGCGCAATTCCAAGTATAAGGGTTGCAAAATATATCAGATAATCCTTCATGGATTTTTTTATGTTCCTTATGGGCAGTTTAAAAAGCGTCATTCAGATTACCCCCTAACATTGTTACTACTTCGATTATCTTATCGAAAAACTGTTTTCTTGTATCAGCGCCCTTTCTTATTTCAGAGAAGACGTGACCATCCTTTATAAAAATAACTCTGGTTGCATAGCTCGCCGAAAATGCATCATGGGTAACCATAAGTATTGTCGCCTCAAGCTCACGATTGAGCATTTCCATGCTTTCAAGAAGATACCTTGAGGACTTGGAATCAAGGGCTCCTGTGGGCTCATCGGCAAGCACAAGCGACGGAGCGGTAATAAGCGCTCTTGCAGCCGCAACCCTCTGCTTCTGACCGCCGCTCATCTGATAAGGATATTTTTTCAAAACCTCCTGTATGTCGAGCTTTTCCGCCATTGCAACAACTCTTTTTTCTATTTCGTCTGCCTTTACGCCCTGTATGGAAAGCGCAAGGGAAATATTTTCAAATGCGGTGAGCGTATCCAGAAGGTTGAAGTCCTGAAATATAAATCCAAGCTTCTCACGTCTGAAACGATTAAGGTCATTTCCCTTTATTCTTGTTATGTCCTCGCCGTCCATATATATGTTGCCCGCCGTCACCCTGTCTATGGTTGATATGCAGTTAAGCAGCGTTGTTTTTCCGGAGCCGCTTGACCCCATTATCCCTACAAATTCTCCCTTGGAAACGGAAAAGCTTACATTGTCAAGCGCCTTTGTCAGGCTGCCCTTTCCTCCGTAATATTTTTCCACTGCCTCAAGCTTCAATATTTCACTCATTTTCATTCCTCCTGTTTGATTATCTGCCCTAAATTTACAATACTTTTTTCCTTCTTTCCATTGCTTTACATGACAACAACCTTACAGTTTTGTAAGGTTGTCAACGGTCCCATTATGTTTTTTCACACTCCGCATATAATATATAACCCCCACTGCATCCGCCAGAATCCAGCCAATCGGTATAGACACCCAGATGCCCTTCACTCCGATTGCAGGTATGGCGGAAAGCACATACGCAAGCAGCACCCTCGTTCCTAAAGAGCAGACCGTCAGCACAAGCGAAATCGCCGGGCGGTTAATGCCGCGATAAAAACCGTACAGCATAAACAAAAGACCGATTCCAAAATAAAACGCCGCCTCAATGCGAAGATAGGAAACACCCACCGAAGTGACGTCCGGCTTTCCCTTCACAAATATATTCATAAGCTGCGGAGCAAAAACACATACTGCGCTGCTTATAATTATGCAAAAGATAAACACAACAATAACCGAGCTCTTAACTCCCTTTTTAATCCTCTCCGTCTTTCCCGCTCCATAATTTTGCGCCACAAACGTAGAAAAGGCATTTCCATAATCCTGAACCGGCATATATGCGATAGTGTCAATCTTAACCGCAACGGAAAACGCCGCCATTACCACTGAGCCAAAGCTGTTTACCAATCCCTGTACCATTAAAATGCCAAAATTCATAACGGACTGTTGCAGGCACGTAAGACCGGAAAGCCTGAAAATGTCCTTTAATATAGACATGTCCCATACCATATGGCTCCAATCCATCTTAAGCTGCGAAAATCCTATGGAATAAAACACAAAAAGTCCTGTCGCCGAAACATACTGGGCGATAACCGTTGCAAGGGCAGCTCCCTTTACACCCCAGCCAAGTGACACTACAAAATATATATCAAGGATAACATTTAAAATGACGGAAACAGCCAGAAAAATTAATGGCACAACAGAATTTCCCACTGCCCGGAGCAGATTTGCATAGTAATTATATAAAAATGTCGCCATAATTCCAAAAAATATAATTACAAGATAGTCTTTTGATATATCAGCAATTTCCGCAGGCACTCTCAGAATCCGGATAATATTCCCCACCTGCCATAGAACGATTCCCGTAATTACCAGAGACAGAACGCCAATCATGGAAAACGACAAAAAAATGCCCTTTTTCAACGAATCCATATGATTTCTTCCATACTGTATGGCAAAATAGGCGCTGCTGCCCATACAAAGTCCCAGTATAACAGATGTAAGAAACGTCATCAGCGTATAGGCGGATCCTACCGCCGCCAATGCCTCAGAGCCAATATATTTTCCTACAACCCATGTATCAACAACATTATAAAATTGCTGCAGTACATTTCCTATCATCAACGGAACTGCAAACAGCAGAAGCTTTCCCGTAATGCTTCCTGTTGTCAGATTCTGTTCCATTTTCTTATCTCTATCGAAACTCATAATACATATCCTTGCCAAAGCTGATTTTTACTTCCGTAAATTCTCCCTCCACCGAATCCACCTCTATCATATGTCCAAGCTTTCCGCACAGCTTTTTGCATATATAAAGCCCCATTCCCGTGGAGGCAGTCGTTTTTCTTCCGTTTTCCCCTGTAAAGGATTTATCAAACACCCTCGGTAAATCCTTCTCACTTATGCCGATTCCGTTATCCCTTATATACAGTATTACGGACGTATCCGTTCTTTCAAGACGAAAGCTTATTACGCTCTTTTCCTGCTGCTTGACAAGCAGATATTTTATTGAATTGTTTACAATCTGCCCTACCATAAATTCCAGCCACTTGCTGTCGCTGATAACATCCCTGTCCAAATCCTCCATCTCTATGCTTATGTGATTTCCTATTATTAAATCCTTCTGTTCCTTTATAACCTTATTTACAAGAGCCTTAAGGTTACACCGTTTCATAATATAATCCTTCTCGGCAGCATCGGCTCTCTCATAGAACAGTATCTGCTCCACATACGCCTTAAGTCTGTCTATCTGTTTTTTTTGTGCTTTAAAATCCCTGCTCTCATTGTAATTCATAAGCTCAAGGCTTGACAGGGGAACCTTAACCTCATGTATCCACATTTCAAGATATTCCTTAAATTCCCTCGTGGAAGCTTCTATTTTATTTATCCGCTCAAGCATGGATTTATCTGTTTCATAAAGTATATCAAACAAAATATCACCATCAGGAAACCCCGGCTTATCAATCATCTCGGTAATGAGATATTTTTCATCAAGCTGCTCCAATATGTCAAGAAACCTGTTATAAAAGCTTCTTCTCCTGAAATAATCCCACAAAAGACTTACTGCTAAAATAAGAACACAAATAAAAACCATTGCATTCTGATACTGCTTATCCGCCTTAAATGCATAGCCCATCATATAAATGCATATAATCGTAAGCATTGTGCCGAAAATTAATATTTTTTTATTCCATATATATGCCCGGAATTTCATTCAAGTATATACCCCTGCCCTCTTTTTGTCTTTATTATATCCTCATACCCACAGTCGGAAAGCTTTTTTCTCACACGGTTCATATTTACCGTAAGGGTATTGTCATCCACAAACTCGTCCGAATCCCACAAATAGCTTATAAGGTCGTATCTTGACACAATCTTCCCCTGAAATTTAAACATATAAGACAGTATACCCATCTCGTTTTTTGTAAGCTCCACCGCCTCGCCATTTACGCTCATAACCCCTCTTTCAGGCTCTAATATTATGTCCTTAAATTTAAGTATATCCGTGTCCTTATCCTTTCCGCTTCTCTTGAACACAGCCTCTATGTGGAGCAGCAGTATGGAAGGGTTATATGGCTTTGCTATAAAATCATCAGCCCCAAAGCTTAATGACAAAAGCTCATCCATATCCGTATTTCTGCTTGTAACCATTATGACCGGAACATCCGAAAATGTCCGCAACGTTCGGAGCACACTCTCACCGTCAATTCCCGGAAGGTTAATATCAAGAAGCACCATATCCGGATTCATATTTTGTATCTGCTCCGTAATATTATTAAATTTTTTTATATAAGACGCCTCATAATTATTTCTGTCAAGAAGGATTTTAAGCTCACCTGCAAGCTCAAGATTATCCTCGACTATCAAAATTCTTTTCATATTCTTTCCTTTTCCGTAAATGTCAGCCATTACAATGTCAAAACCATCATGTTCCAAGGATTACTATTCATATTCCGTAACCGTCAGCCAATCCAATTTCATAGTCATCATATTCCAAAAATTATCATTCATCTTCAGGCTCATTCAATATTATAAGAACCTCAGACGCGCTTAAGCCCGTCTCAGCCTTAAGCCAGCTTTTTATTGACTCCTTCTCATACTCCTCCGGCATCTCATCTGCATTTGCCGTCAAAACAACAACATCTCTTTTTCCGTCATACATGATACCGATATGACAATTTTCAAGATGCGGATAAATTATTTGCGCTTTTGAAGGAAGGGATTTTATAAGCTCGTATTTCTCCATTGTCGCCTCATATTCATTTATCTCATTCTGCATGGAGGCTATTGTATTTTCATGCTCCTCAATTTCCTCATTCAGCCCGCTTATTGTGTTTTCCTGAACAGCTATTATAATCTTATCACTGTCATCCTCCCCCGTTGTTGTAAGAACATTCTGTGTTACCCGAAGCGTAAACCCATCAAGCCCGTATGCCGAAAGCCTGCTTTCCAGCATTTTTATAACATCATCCGAAACAGTACCGCCTACAAGAGATACCGATATTGTTTTTTCATTCGTGTCATATTCCGATTTTACTATCTGCGTATCGGCAAATTCAAATTCATTTTCAAGATAGCTTGTTATACTTGTATCCATATAGGAATCATAAACCGTTTTGGCGCCTATAAACACACTTGGCGTAACGACAACTATTACAATAAATATAATGGCAATATTTACACGCTTCTGTTTTTTTGCGCTTATGCTCCTGTGATATGGCACACGCAATACAAGCGTAATAATTGCAGTGGATATTGCTATAAAAAGCGTATTTATAATAAAGAGATAAAATGCCCCCAGAAAGAAATCAAACTGTCCTGTTGCAATTCCATATCCTGCCGTACAAAGAGGCGGCATAAGCGCAGTTGCGATAGCCACACCGGGTATTACATTTGAGTGCTTTGTTCTCGTATTGCCTATCATTCCAGCAAGTCCGCCAAAAAGCGCTATAAGCACATCCCACAAGGTAGGACTTGTTCTTGCTATCATCTCTGCCGTCGGGGCGGTCATTGGGGACAATGAAAAATATAAGGTGGAGGCAATAAGGCTTATCATAACCTGAGTTCCGAATCTGACAATTGCCTGTTTTAACAATCCAAGATCCCTCACTGCAATGGAATAACCCATTGCCAGTATGCCGCTCATAAGAGGTGAAATAAGCATTGCACCTATAATTACCGCAGTAGAATTTACATTCAGACCGATGGACGCTATGAGAATGGCAAGCATGAGAATCCACATGTTTGCCCCATGAATAACCGTCTGCTCACGCATCATGGCGTCTATTTCCTCATAGCTCATCATGTTATCGGTAATATTGAATACACTGTAAAAATATTCCCTTGCAGTACTTCTTTTCTTTTTTATTTCCTCCCTTTTTTCTTTTATCCCTTCTATTATTTCCTCTCTTATTTCTTCCTTTATTTCTTCTCTTACTTCCTCTTCTATTTCCTTTCTGGTTCCCTCAGGCACCTCTGTCAGGTCGTGAAGCTTCTCCTTATCTGCCATTTTTCCTCCTAAAATAACAGGGCTGTCGCATTAAGACCTCGGAGAACTTACCCTCCCCGCCTGTATCGACAGCCCATCCGTTATTTATTTAAATTTACTCGCTGTATTTTTTTCTCTTAACAATCATTATAACTATGCCGAAAAGAGCAACCGTCATAATCACGATGAACGGAAATACCTTAAAGGCATCGCCGGTATTAACGGATTTATCCGTCTTATCCGTAACTATATATATTTTACATTCTGAGGTTTGATTTGCCACAACTGTTGTCTCATATGTCTTGCCCACCGTAACGGTATAGCCGTCAGGTACCTTTGTTGTCTCAGTCACATATTTGCCAACAGGTATATTTGTCAGCGTAATCTTACCCTCCGAATCAGTTATGTACGGACTCTTTGAACCATCAGGATATGTAACGGTAACCGTAGCATTCGGAACAACCTCGTTTGTCTTTTCATCATATACGGTTATAATCAATGAACCCACATCAGTATTGATAAGTACCTCAAGCACAGTTGTCTCGTCTACAACAACCGTACCCTTATGCTCCTTGCCTGCGGTAACGGTATAGCCGTCAGGTACCTTTGTCGTAACAACCGTATATTCACCTGCAGGAACCTTAATAAGTGATAATTCACCATTTGAATTTGTTACGTCCGTTCTCTGGGTTACCCCGTCAGGGTATGTTATAACAACCGTAGCGTTAGGGACAATGTCTTTTGTTTTCTCATCGTATACTATAACCGTAAGATTTCCCGTGCCCACAGGGGTATCACCGCCGGGATTTTCCGTAGTGCCGGGATTTACAGGGTCATTGCCGCCGGGATTTTCCGTAGTACCCGGATTTGGCTTCGGCGTATCCGGTGTATCAGGATCTGATAACAGATGGTCTACCATAACAAGTCTGTCCGTAGTAGTGTAGGTACCTGTTCTATCATTATACACATATATTTTTCCGTTGGTGCTAACCTTAAACTTAACAGGATCCGCCTTTTTGTAGCCAGAAGGAGCCATTACCTCCTCCCACACGTATTCGCCGACAGGAAGTCCCTGAAGCTCAAGCGGTGTACCGGTACTTGTCCACGTAAATTTAAATACTCTGGTATCGGTGTTTTCCTGCCAGTCCAAAGGTTTATTAATAATTGTATGACCCGAAACGACTTTAACATGATTTAATTTGTATTCACCGGATGTCATTGTAATCGACATGGATGCACCGGGAAGCTCTGTACCTGCCACCGTCCGCTTTGAAAATGAACCATCGGCGGTAGCAATCTCGTCAACCATCTCCAGCTTAGGACCATGCTCATTTGCCTGATACCTGCCTGTGTTATTATCATACAAATATATTTTTTCAGATTCTATCTTAAATTTTACAGGCTCTGATTTCTTATATCCGGCAGGCGCCGAAAGCTCCTCCCATGTATATTCACCGTTTGGAAGATTATCGAATACCGCAGGCGTTGTTCCGCTCGTCCATGTTATGCTCTTATTGTCAGCCGAACGCGTAAAGCTTGTACCGGATACTGATGACACATCCTCCAAGGCTTTAGGTCCTGCCGGTATAATTGTAAGCTTAAGCTCTGCTCCCGGAAGCTCTGACTTAATTCCAAAAGAATTTTCATCAGCCTTTTTGGAAAACTGTGCCTGCACAATAACGCCATCCACCATATTGACAGGCTGGGTATTGTCATAGGCTGTAGTGGAATAATCATCATTTCCCGTATACATATATATGTTTCCGTCAGCGCCTACCTTAAAGCGGATTTCAGGAGCGATTTCAAAATTACCGCCGGTTGTCGGCGCCTGCGTTTCTCTCCATGTATACTCTCCTTCCGGAAGATCACTGAATTTAACGGCTGCAGTACCACTTGTCCATTGAATTATTTTATTATTATTTGTTAATGTATATGCACTGTAAGGATTTGAATTGGCAGTAAGCGTTACGCCTGCCAAATCATGCCTTACGGATTTTATTTCAAGCTCAAGCTTTGCTCCTGCAAGAAGGTCTCCTCCGGTTTTTGTCTTAGCCAATATTATCTCTCCGGTTTCCTCCTGATAATCAGGGTCTGAAAACTCAGGTGCAGCAATCGGATTGACAATCCTGTGAAACTCACCGCTAATCTGTACGTTATTGCCAACTGCAACTCCGTCCCAGTTCTGTCCCAGAACAACAGCAGCAGAAGGGGCTATAATTGTACCAAAGCCTCTGCCGTTAAAATTAATCGCGCCTGTATACTGTCCGTCACCTTTACTGCTGTCGTAAAAGTTGTAATATATTCTGTTATGGTTTGAGGTTGCATTTGCCTCGGAGCTGTTTACACCGGCACCACCATATTGAAGTATCAGTTCCCCAATCTGAGGGCTTGTAACCCCTTTCATATCTATGTTAATGACAAGGCTTGTCTCTGTATCTGCCTCTGTGATATCGGCAAAATTAATGCGTATCGGATTTGTATTTACAAAGAAATCCGTACCACTCATATTAATTACATGCGAATTGCTGCCTGTACAGGTTATGGTTTTCCTGTTCTGATCAGAAAAATCATATGATACGTTACCTGTTGCTGAAAGTCCTTTTATATCCTGATTATATTTCTTCATCTTTACGGCAATATCATCCATATCCGCATATCTGTCCGAGGCAGTTTCGTGTGTAACCCTGTCAGGTCCCGGATTTTTAATAAGTCCGGTATAAACGCTGTGTCTGATGTCCGTACCATCATTTGTCTTCCTGACTGTCACATCCTTGCCGATGTACAGGTATCCGCTCTGTGGGCTGTTTGACATCTGCGCATTCACAGATCCAAATGTCTCAAAATAAAATTCCTCTGTCTTGTTATATGGATCATAGCTTGCCCTGAGTCCGCTGTCACTGGACGCATTCAGGTGCTTAACCAGAAAATTACTGTGACAATGGGCATTCATGTTAAATTTACCAAATGCTATAACTCCGTAATTCCCCATAATCTGCTCCGGAGTATACTCCTGAAGCTTGTATGTACCTGCTGCCAAAGCATCAGATTTACCGGATTCTCCCACCAGTCCAAGGCAGGAAGTAACCATCATTGCAGCCGCAACAGCAAGCGATGCAATTCTTGAAAAAACAGATTTTTTCATAAAACATCCTCCTCTATAATTATGCCTTTGAAATATAAAAACGCTCGTATAATTCCTTATATCATAACACTTTCCATAGAGGATTACAATATTTTATAATTATCTTTTTACAATATTTTTTTACAGAAAATTCAAAATTTGTTCATATTTCCCATCAGGCTTTTACGGCAAGCCCTGCGCCAAAGCTGACAATGAAAAATACAACAATCTGCACAACAACTATCGTTGCTCCCACAGGCGTTGAATATAATATTGAGGCAATAATCCCCACAAGAGCGCAAATGACCGACAAAACGGCGGAGCATATGACAACACCCTTAAAGCTGTCCATAATTCTCATTGCCGTCAGAGCCGGAAATATAATGAGCGCCGATATGAGCAGCGAGCCTACAAGATTCATTGCAAGCACTATAATCACGGCTGTCACGACAGCTATAAGAAAATTGTATGCATTTACGTTTGTGCCTGTAGCCTTTGCAAAGCTCTCATCAAAGGTGACAGAAAAAATCCGGTTGTAAAACATGCAGTATATAATTATAACAGCAACAGACATTATGACACACAAAATCACATCAGCATCTGACAGCGTGAGTATGGAGGTGGAGCCAAACAGCGTGGAACACACATCCCCCGATACATTTGCAGAGGTTGAAAATACATTCATGAGAAGATAGCCCACTGCAAGCGAGCCTACGGACAGCATGGCAATTGCCGCATCTCCCTTTATCATTGTGCTTGACCCTATCCCAAGAAGCAGCACTGCCGTCACAATCGTAACGGGCATCACGATAATATTCTGATTTGATATTTTGAGCACCGAAGCTATGGCGATTGCGCCGAACGCCACATGGGAAAGTCCGTCACCTATAAATGAAAACCGTCTGAGCACAAGGGTCACTCCCAGAAGGGAGGAGCAGAGCGCTATGAGAACTCCCACTATCAGCGCATTTACCACAAAGGAAAATCCAAAATAAAATTGCAACTTTTCAATAATTCCCATCAGTTTTCACCTCCCTGAAAGCACGCCTTCGTATGCTTATGGCGGCATGTATTTAAGTGAAAGCTCTTATAAAGGTCGCTTTCAATATAATCAAGCTTTGTGCCATAAAAGGAACCTGTTTTTTCTATATGAAGAATATGTCCGGCATATTTAAGAGCCGCCTCCATGTCGTGGGAAATCATAATAATTGTTATTCCATCCCTGTTAAGC
Organism: Lachnospiraceae bacterium UBA7076; assembly: GCA_002493625.1. Classification (GTDB taxonomy): domain Bacteria; phylum Bacillota; class Clostridia; order Lachnospirales; family Lachnospiraceae; genus Coprococcus_C. The sequence goes on from DKZK01000027.1 coordinate 142,616, forward strand.
CGTCTTATAAGACTGTAAAATTCCTCCGTTGCCTTCGGGTCAAGCCCGGTCACAGGCTCGTCAAGCAGAAGAAGCTTTTCTGTTGCGGAAAGCGCTCTTGCAAGCAGCACTCTCTGCTGCTGACCTCCCGAAAGCTTTCGGTAGCTCCTGTTTTTCTGCTCCCATATATCCATCTTCTCCATATTTTCTTTTGCAAGCTTTTTTTGTTCCTTTCCATAGAAGGGTCTCATGCCGCTTCCGGACAGGGTTCCGGAAAGAACAATCTCCCAGACCGTTGCGGGAAAGTCTCTCTGTACAACCGTCTGCTGGGGAAGATAACCTATTTCATACGGCAGAAGCCCATCTCCTATTTCCATTGTGCCGCTCAAGGGCTTCGTGAGATTAAGCAGCGTTTTCATAAGGGTAGTTTTCCCTGCGCCGTTTTCTCCGACAATGCACAGGTAATCCCCCTTATTTACCTCAAAGCTTACATGCTCCGCAACAGCCTCCCCCTCATATCCGAGTGTAAGGTCTTTACAAGATATATACGACATAAATCCACCTCTTTTCAAATTAATATAAAATTGTTTCAAGCACCTGCAAATTTTTTTCCATAGCCCTTATATATGTGTAGCCCTTCTCAATATCATCTGCTGAAACCGACTGTATGGAATCCATTTCCACAATAATTTTATCCCTGTCTTTTGTGCTTTCACTGATTGTATTTGCAAGCCTTTTGTCCGAGCCTTCTATTACAATAATGTGTTTCAGGTTAAGCTCGTCAAGTCTGCCTGCCAGAAATGTAATCGTTTCAAAGCTTGCCTCCGTCTCAGCACTGCAACCATCAAAAGCAGCATAATAATCAATCCCGTAATCCTCCGTCAAATATCTGAATGGAAATCGGTCTCCGAATATAATTGTTTTATGAGCCGCCGCTTCTACGGTTTCCGTGTAGCCTTTATCAAGCTCATAAAGCTTTTCCATATAGGCATTATAATTTTCTCTGTAATATGAGGCGTTGTCCCCATCCAGCTGTTCAAGGCAGGCTTCTATCTCCGTTACGAGAACCGCCGCCTTTTTGGGCGACAGCCATACATGCTCGTCATATTCCTCCTCAGCATGTTTGCTCTCATCATGCCGGTGCTCATGCGCCCCACCTGATATTCCCGGCAATTCTTCCTCCGTGAGGGCATCCTCCCCCACAGCGTCAAGCATTTTTACAACCAGCATATCCGGATTCACGTCACTTTCAAGGGCGTCCTCCACCCAGTCCTCTGATTCTCCTCCCACATATATGAGTAAATCGCAGCTTTTTATAACAGCCATATCCTCCGCCGAGGGCTGATAGCTGTGCATATCAACTCCCTTTTCGCCCAGATACCGGACGCTGATATGCGACAGCTCACCTCCTGCAAGCTCCTTTACCCAGTCGTAGGCGGAAAAGCCTGTGCATACAATTGTAATTTTTTCATCATTATATGCGCTCCTGCTGTTGCAGCCGCACATATTTAAGCATAGACACAATATAAAAAAAACACATAATACCTTTTTCATCTGATTTTTTCCTTCTTAAATTGCAAATAATTTGCAAATCGCATTATACACTTGCATGTTTTTTATGTCAATATAATTTGCAAACAATTTGCATTTAGCCATATATTTCTTAATTTACCCCTTTTAAAAAGCTTTATCAAAATGTATAATATGGATAATATTTTGTTTTATAATATAAGGAGGTTAAGCAAAAAATGAAGGACGAAACAAAATGCCTGCATGCGGGCTATACACCAAAAAACGGAGAACCGAGAGTTTTACCTATCGTTCAGAGCACCACATATGTATATGATTCCGCTGCCGAGGTAGCCGCAATATTCGACGACCCCACAAAGGGACTGTGCTATTCACGCTTCGGCAATCCGACCGTTATGGCAGTTGAGGAAAAGATAAATGCCCTTGAAGACGGCGTAGGCGCCATGTGCACCACATCCGGACAGGCTGCAACGCTTTTATCCATATTAAACATCTGCAAGGCGGGAGACAGCATAATAAGCACCCCTCAGATATACGGCGGAACAATAAATTTATTTTCATTTACTCTTAAGAAGCTTGGAATCGAATGCATTTATGTTGACAGAAATTCCTCCGATGACGAGATAAAGGCTGCCTTTAAGGAAAACACAAAGCTTGTCTTTGGCGAGACGATTGCAAATCCTGCATTAAAGGTGTTTGATATAGAGCGTTTTGCAAATATTGCGCATGAAATGGGCGTACCTCTTATTGTGGACAATACGTTTGCAACGCCGATTCTGTGCAAGCCTTTTGAATTTGGAGCAGATATTGTAATACATTCAACAAGCAAATATATGGACGGACACGCCATCCAGGTTGGCGGCGTTATTGTTGACAGTGGTAAATTCGACTGGACAAACGGCAAATTCCCTGAGCTGACGGAGCCTGACGAATCCTATCACGGCATTTCATACACGGAAAGCTACGGAAAAATGGCATACATTATAAAGGCAAGAATGCAGCTTATGAGAGACTTCGGCGTTTATCCTGCCGCGCATTCCGCATTTCTGCTTAATTTAGGGCTTGAAACACTGCCTGTCCGCATGAAGCAGTACTGTGAAAATGCCCTTGCGGTTGCCACACACCTGAAAGAATCTCCTGCGGTAGAAAGCGTATCCTATCCGGGACTTCCTTCCGACGAGGATTATGAGCTTGCCCGCAAATACCTGAAGGGATGCAGTGGCGTTATTTCCTTTAACATAAAGGGTGGACGTGCTGCGGCAGCCAGATTTATGGATTCACTTAAGCTGGCATCAAATGAAGTGCACGTTGCAGACATAAGAACCTGCGTGCTTCACCCTGCAAGCGAAACCCACAGACAGCTCACCGACGAGCAGCTTGTTGCGGCAGGAATAGACGGTGGAATAATAAGATTTTCCGTAGGTCTTGAGAATATTGATGACATAATAGAGGATCTGGATACTGCGCTGAAAGCAGCAATATAAAGAGACTGTCGCAATAAGGAGTTTAACTCTCTCTTTTGTTATGCATTTTAAACAAAGAACGCTCCAACGTGTTACTTAACTTCCGCTTTTCTTTGTTTAAAATACATAGTTACTAAGAAAACAACTCCTTATTGTGACAGCCCCTTCCATTACTGCGCATTCTGATTTGCAAGCTCCATTATCTCGATTATGTCGATTATTACCTGCATATCCCTTTGCATTCTTGCCCTCTCCGTCGGATAGTCTATCGGTCTTCTCATATCCGGATCAAAGGCTCCCATACCACAGTTAAATCCAAGGAACAGTCTGTCCCCGCTGAAGTTAAGAGCAACATTTCCAAATCTTGACTGAAGATCAAATAACTTTTCCATCATCTGAGGTGTAAGCACATAAAATGCATCATGCTCATTTACCGCCTTAACGTCAAATCTTTTATTAAATTCCACACTTTCCAAATTTACCTTGTTCATCTTAAACCGTTCTATCGGTTTTGCCCTGTAAGAAAGTCTTTCTGAAAATATCTGGACCGGAAGAACATTACGCCCCGTAAAATGAAACACAAACATGCGCCCAGAAAAGTACGTTGTGGTATGGCTGCTTTTTCCGCTGCTTGTGTGATATTGAATCTTTACATCGGACTGCTCAAAGGGAATCCCTTTATATGTGCCCGAAATATAATCCTCAGAGTAAAACCGGTTACCCATCTGTGAAAGTCCGAAGCTCCTCACTGCGTCAGACGTAAAACCCTTATCCCATATATACTGTGGGTTTTCAAAAAATTCTCCCAGCATTGCAGCCACAAAATGCTGCTTGTAAAGCTCCTTAAATTCCTTTGATTTCTTTCTGCCAAGCATTGCGGCAATTGCGATTACGACAAGCACCAGAAAAAGCAAAGCAGGACCAACCTGACTCAACCCTGACTCCAAAAAAAGACTTGCAAAAAAGGGAATAAATCCAACTAAAAAAATAGCCACAAGTACATTATTTCGCGTCCTTATTTCCCTGCGCAATGTTTCAAGTCTTGATATTACCTCATAAATTCCCATAATTCCCTCCTCTTTAAAGGCGAAGACCTACCGGAGGGGAGTCCAGTAGGTCTTCTGATCATTCTTATTTACAATCCTCTTGGGGAGATTGTACAATTTTATGGGTACAAAATAATTTTTGTATAAGCTGTTGGATATTTCATCAGCTCAAGACATATTATACACCCATTAGTCGAAAAATGGCAACCCTTTTTTCGACTTTTTTTTATTTTTTTTTAATTTTTTTTGTAAAACACTGTCTGATCCGTATATAAGCCATTTTCATCTGTAAGATTTTCCTCCCAGCTTATATCGATACACGGATTTTGACATTCTTCGTCAGAATATACATTACCGGAAAATACTTCAAAGCTTACCGGATAATGTGCGGTCACATAATAACTGTATTCCGTATTATCATCAAGATATTTTATTGTGATGGTTCTTCCTTCATCACGACTTCTAAGCTCCTCCAAAAAAGAAGGCTCTTCGTATTTTTTATCCGGATAGGTTTTTTCCGTAAGCAGTATATTTCCATGTGTATCCCGGCACACATATTCCTCTATCCTTAAGTTATCATCCAGCACATACGTGTAAGCGGCTCCATCTACGCCGTCGCTGTTCATTACCGTTTCAACAATAAGCTTTCCGTCCTTGCGGTAAATGCTGCTTATATTCTCTGATACGCCACTTCCATCTTCAAGTCTTGTGTACACCGTATCATTGTGATAATAATCCACAAGCTGTTCAAATATATCCTTCTCCGGATAAATAAGTGTATATACTGCGCTTTGGTCTAAAACATACCAACAGCTTTCACCACGGTCAAGGATGCGGTAAACTCCGCCTGAATCCTCACATGCCTGAATGTAATTTCCTTCTGAATCAAAGCCTATAAAATAGCTTTCCGTCCCTGTGAGCTCACCGGAAGAATAAAATGTAAGCTCTGCTCCGAATCCGTTTGAGCCGCTTAAAAGAGCATCTCCCTTATTTGCTTCGAATATCTGCTCCAGCGTTATCGCCTTTTCTTCCTCAGAAGCCTCCTCCGTGGAATCGTCTATATCTTCTGTTTTTTCAGCCTCAGTTGTAACTCTTGTATTTTCCGTGGTTGACATGACCAGCTTGTCGTCTCCACAGCCTGTAATTGCCGACAGCATGGTAATTGATACCGCCATCGTAATAAGCTTATGCATCTTCTTCATTTTTATCACTCTTTTTTCTTTACTATTCATGCGCTTATGTCACATGCCGTCTCCTGTATCTGTCATCATGCTTTTTATTCTTCATGCATTTTAATTATATATTACATTAGCCAATTTGTCTTGTATTTTTTTATCTTTTCATGCAGCCCTTGAGTGATGGGTCGTCAATAAGCTCTCCATCGCAGGTAAATCTTGAGCCGTGACACGGACAGTCCCATGTCCTTGTTTCAGGATTCCACGCAAGCTCACATCCCATATGAGGACATTTTACCGATATGACATGAAGCTTTCCGTCATCGTCCGTGTACATGCCATACCTCCTTGCGCCCCGCCTTACTATTTTAGCCTGTCCCTTTGACGGCTTATCCTTTTCCCTTATTGGAATATGAAAATATCCCCTGGAAAGTCCTGTAATGCTTACTCCCAAATCAGTAAGCAGTTTTTTGCACGAAGCTATGGGATGCAATCTCTGCGGTGTAAAAAGCTTTGCATATTCATTATCCGTTCCGCATATCAGCGCTGTATTAAGCCTTGCCGCTATCATGGAGCCTGTCATTCCCCACTTTTTAAAGCCTGTCGCCACATACCAATAAGGACGAAGCGCAGAAAAACGCCCTATAAACGGAAGGTCGTCATGGCTCATCGCATCCTGTGCCGACCAGCGTGCAACCTCCGTATAATCCCCGTATATTGTATCAATTTGCTTTTTAAGACCCTTATATCCCTTACCGAGCGTGTTTGCGCCCGTACGGTGATTTCCACCTCCCACAAGCAGCATATCCTTATACCACCTCAGGGAAAGTCCCTCGTCTACAGGATAATACATTCCCTTAAATTCAGGAATCCCCTTAATGGCAATGACATAGCTTCTTTCCTGATGCTGCCTGAGGAAATAAAGTCCCGGCACTCTTGGAAAAGGATAATGTGCTGCAAAAACGATTGAATCCGCATATACGGTTCCATTGTTTGTTTTTATTTTATGTCCGCTTACATGTAAAACCTCTGTATTTTCATATATCGTCAAATTCCTTGAAATGTGCTTCACAAACTCAAGCGGCTGGAACTGAGCCTGATTTTTAAAACACAGAGCGCTTTTTACCTCAAAGGGAAGCTCGGTGTTTTCAACATACGAAACAGGAAGTCCAAGCTTTTTTGCAATGTGATACTCTTTTTTTAACAGTGTGGCATCCTTTTGGGAATATAAATAGGAATCTGTCGTTTCAAAGCAGCAGTCTATATTTTCCTTATCTATAAGTCTCCTGTATTCATCTATGGCTGCTTCATTTGCCTTTGCATAGAGCCTTGCATTTTTTTCTCCGTAGTATTTAACCAATGTGGAATAAATATATCCATGCTGGCTTGTGATTTTGGCTGTGGTATTTCCCGTCTGCCCTGCCACAATGCGGTTTTTCTCAAGCACAACTACATTTTTTCCCTGCTGTTTAAGGAAATATGCTGTAAGTATGCCTGCCATGCCTGCTCCTATGACCGCCACCTCCGCTTTTATATTACCCTTAAGAGGTACCCTTTTCTCAATATCCGTTTCCATTCTCCATATGGATTCCATGCCCTATACTCCTTTCCATATATTATATAAAGTATTGGCACAAATCCTCACGATTATTACTTTTTCCCTCTGATAAGGTCATAGCTTTCCGCTATCATTCTTTTTACATCCCCATCCGGTATTGTTCCGTCCAATACGATTGTATTCCAATGCTCCTTATTTTGGTGATACCCGGGTATGACGGCTTTGTATGTACTTCTCCAGAACTCACGCCACTCAGGGTCAACCTTAACATTTACGCATATATGTCCGTTCCTCTCATATGTCCATGCAAAGGCTTTTTTGTTCTTTTTATATCTTGCAAGCACCCAATTGTCGTCGTGAAAGGGTATATCCGTATACACATCCTCAAATGTAAGACAATAGGAAAGTATTTCCTCTCTCGTTTTCATTTTTATTCTCCAATTCTTCACCATTATGTTTTTTTAATATTTGGCACGTTATAATGAAATATTATAGTATTCGGGCGCGCGGCAGTCAAAAGTTTTTGTTTTTATCTGGAAAATCAAATGAAACGCATAAAAAATATCGTCGTAAAAATAAACTATTATGTAAAGCCAAACTATTATATAATGTTTACAAAATATTATAGATTACAGGAGGACTTATGGCAAAAAAAAGAGTTACAGGCAAGGCAATGGGGTTTCGTTTTTTTCAGACATTTGCCGCCTTTTTTTGGTTTACATTTTTTATGTTTAAACTTTGCCTTATATTGAACGCTAAATTCAGCGAAAAGAAAGCTGAAAAAATACCGGGACTTGGAAACATACTTACACTTGCGATAATTTTACAGATTATTGCAATCGTGCTCCTTGTTTTGTCAAAGCGTGAAGCGAATGCAAAAAAGGCTGCCGAGCAGGAATATAACGAAAGCGTTATAGAGCTTGCACGACAGGAGTTTCAAAAAATCGGCATTGACATCGGGATTAATAATGCAAAGGATATTGCTTTGTTGGAAGCACAGAGAGCCAACATACAGGCTTTACAAAAAAAATATAACAAGTCCGGTTTTGGCATCGGACTGCCCGGTCCTCTTGTAATAATATCGGTTGTTATTATTGCAATTCAGCAATGGCAGAAAAACAGAATTAAGGAAAAGCTTGACATTGCAAAAGTCGAATTTTACAACGATTACAGAAGACGTATCGCAAATCCGCTTCTTGATACATGCTTTCCGGGGTATAAATACTATCCCTCCCAAGGCATCGCAAAGGAGGAGCTTAAAAAGCTGAATGTTTTTAAGTTGGGAAACTTTGACGAGATTATAACAGAAGATTATGTGGAGGGTACATATAAAAATATACATTATCATCAATCCGACCTTATAATAAAAGCAAGGAATGCGCCCGGTCAAAGTGCCATTCTGCTTTTCAGGGGACGGGCAGGAATATATGATTACAGAAAATCAGGCTTTGATGGCGAGCTTATCATCACCTCAAAAAAATACGGCTCCCATATAAATAAAAGCGGTCTTAATAAAACCGAAATGGAAAGTATGGAATTTAATAAGATTTTTGACGTTTACGCCGATACATATCACACTGCATATTTTATTTTAACGCCTCATTTTATGGAGCATATTATGGATTTAAATGCACATGGTGATTTATATATTCGTTTTGTGGAGGACAAAATATGTATATTAAGAAATCATGTAACCGGTATGTTTGAACCGGACCTCACAAAGCCTCTTGACATACAATTTGAAATAGGAAGAAGCCACTATGAATTAAAGGAGATTGAATGCTTTATCGATGTTCTCAATATTGAAGGTAAGCCGGAAGAACCAACGGACACGGGCGAATACAATAAGTCCGTTTATCAATATGAAAATAGCACTGACAGCTCTGTAGTAAGCGCCACAGAAATTACAAGTAAACCTGAAAACACATCCGTCACACCAAAATTCAAGCTGAAAAAGGAATAAACAGAGAGCGCATAAAATAAAAAAAGACCCTGAAACATTTTAACGCTTCAGGGTCTATATTGTTGCTATTAAGTTCATCTAATGCCTCCGTAAATGTTTTTCTTATGCATAAAAGCTTACTGTGCTATCCATTGGGAGCTCCTGCTCCTGCAATTTTTTCAGTGTTTCCTCAAAGGTTTTCGTCCTTCTTTTTCGTCGCCTAGCATCCTCATCCTTTTTTTGTTTGGGGTTCATGTAGATTGGGGCGACAAACGCCACTCTCATAACCCTCCTTGCTTCGTAGTCTGCTTTTCTCACTCCTTTCTCAGATGTCTGTATAGCACCGCTATACAGCATGTTATTTTCTATTATATATATCGGTTTTTTATGCAATAAAGTTTACATAAATAAAAGATAATTGTCACAAAAAGTTGGAAAAAAAACTAATACATTGTCTAAATCTTAATTATATTTTATAATACACTTTAGGTATTTGCGAAACTAAGTTTTTCCATAACTACGTTGTAGAAAATTTACAATTCATATTTTGAAAAAATGTGTTTCGCAAACGCTCATCGATAAAAGAAAATCCAAGAAAGGACTATATGCAGATCATGAGTACATTCAGAAAAAGGGCAAACAAGCCTTTGGCAGTTTTTCTATACATGACTTTAATTCTTTCTCTGCTCATTACGGGATGCAGCAATAAGGAAAGTCAGACGGAAAATCAGGCGGAAAGCCTGCCATTAAAGGTAAACAATGTAGACGAATTAGAAGGTAAGGTCATCGGCGTACAGCTCGGTACAACGGGAGACGTTTACGTTACAGACTATGAGGGCGACGATGCGGGAACCGTAGTTGACCGTTTTAACAAGGGAAATGATGCCGTCCATGCACTTAAACAGGATAAGGTTGACGCCGTCGTAATCGACGAAGAACCTGCAAAGGCATTTGTCGCCGCAAATCCTGAGCTTGTCATTCTTGAAGAAGAATTTGCAAATGAGGATTATGCGATATGCGTCTCAAAGGATAACCCGCAGCTTACAGCGGATATAAACGATGCCCTTGCAAAGCTTGGCGCAGACGGGACTCTGGACATGATAAAGAAAAACTATACGGGAACGGATGAAGAAAAAGGTCAGTACCCATACATAAAGAAAGATGTTCCCCGTCCAAACGGCACGTTGGTTGTTGCTACCAACGGCGCATTCAAGCCGTATGAGTATTACGAGAACGGTGTTATGACAGGTCTTGACGTTGACATGATGCAGGCAGTGTGCGATGAGCTTGGAATGGAGCTTAAGATGGAGGATATGGAATTTGAGTCCATTATAAGCGCCGTACAGTCAGGAAAGGCAGATGCAGGAGCAGCAGGTATGACGGTTACGGAGGATCGTCTTAAAAACATTGATTTTACGGACTCATACACAAATTCAAAGCAGGTTATCCTTGTGAAGGATCCAAATGTGAAGGTAGAAAAGCTTTCCATTGTTGAAAAATTCAAGCAGAACTTTGTTGAGGACAACCGTTGGCAGTATCTTACAAAGGGATTGTTAAACACTGTGCTGATTGCATTTTTTGCCGCTCTTATCGGAATTATTTTAGGCTTTGTGATTGCCATTATACGATCCTGGCATGACAAACACGGCGGACTTGTAATAGCCAATTTCCTGTGCCGTGTGTATCTTACCGTTGTGCGGGGTACTCCTGCAATGGTTCAGCTTCTCATAATATATTACGTTATATTTGCAAGCGTAAACGTCAATAAGATTTTGGCGGCGGTAATCGCCTTCGGGCTTAATTCGGCTGCCTATGTTGCCGAAATTGTACGTTCGGGAATTATGTCCATTGACAACGGACAGTTCGAAGCCGGAAGAAGCCTTGGTCTTACATTTACACAGACAATGCGATATATTGTGCTTCCCCAGGCATTTAAAAATGTTCTTCCTGCCCTTGCAAATGAATTTATTGTGCTTATAAAGGAAACCTCAATAAGCGGATACATCGGTCTTGGCGACCTTACAAAGGGCGGAGATATTATACGAAGCACAACCTACGAGGCATTCTTACCGCTTCTTGCAGTCGCCGCCATATATCTTGTAATAGTAATGGCTTTAACAGCGGGAGTAAACAGACTGGAAAGGAGGCTTTCTACAGATGGAAAACAATAATAATAGACAGATTTTATTAGAGGTAACTGACCTTGAAAAGCATTTCGGTGAAAATAAGGTTTTGCAGGGAATAAACACTACCGTAAGCAAGGGGGACGTCATAGCAATTGTAGGTCCCTCAGGCTGCGGCAAATCCACGTTTTTACGCTCCCTAAACTTACTGGAGGAGCCTACGGGAGGCACCATTAAATTTGAAGGGGTAAACATTACCGACAAGACTGTAAACATAAACAAGATGCGTGAAAAGATAGGAATGGTTTTCCAGCAGTTCAATCTTTTCCCTAACATGACAATAAAGAAAAATATTACGCTTGCTCCAGTGAAGCTTGGCAAAATGTCTCAGGAGGAGGCAGACAAAAAGGCGGACGAGCTTCTTTTACAAGTCGGACTTCCCGATAAGGCAGACGCTTATCCATCCACACTTTCAGGCGGTCAGAAGCAGCGTATCGCCATAGCCCGCTCCCTTGCCATGCAGCCGGACATCATGCTGTTTGACGAGCCTACCTCGGCGCTTGACCCTGAGATGGTCGGCGAGGTTTTAAGCCTTATGAAGCAGCTTGCAAATGACGGTATGACAATGATTATCGTGACACATGAAATGGGCTTTGCCCGTGAGGTTTCCAACAGGGTTATGTTTTTCTATGACGGCGTGATTGCCGAGGAAAGCGCGCCGAAGGAATTTTTTGATAATCCGAAAAATCCGAGACTGAAGGATTTTCTGTCAAAGGTTTTGTAAAACGCAGCGGTGCTTACACTGCCGGTCTGACATGGCTTGTATCGCAAATGAAAACACGCTTTCGCTCGATTCGAACGTAGCAGTACTAAAAATTGCCAGCTTAAGATATCTCTATATAGAAATATCTTAAGCTGGCAATTTAAGTACTGACGTTCTCAGACGGTTTTCATTTGCGATACAACCATGCAGACCGGCAATTTGTCTGCTATAATGTTTTAAGTACTGCCACAACTCTTTCGTACTCTGCCTTTACCTTTGGCAGGTCAGAATCGATTTTATCACCATTACCGTTTCTCAGAAGCTCAACTACCGTACATACATTTTCGTACAGGGTATCCAATGAAAGATTTCCGCACACGCCCTTTAATGTATGCGCCGCCTTAAATGCATCCTCGTATCTTTTTTCTGCAACTGCCGTAAGCATTTCCTCATAGTTAGTGTCCTGTGGAAATTTTTTTAAAAACCTTTCCAACAACTGTTCGTTATTCATGAACCTTTCCATGGCAGTTTCTATATTTACACCTGCATCCAATAATTTTTGTCTTAAAACATCTTCCATTCTGAATTTATATCCTCCTATTTTGGGTAATACATGTCAACCTTACAGCTACATCGTACATAAAATATTTATTATGACTTATACTTTAATACTTTCCTATTTTTCTGTCAAGTATTGTCAGCCAATTATAAAAATGACAAAAGCCTTATTATCCAATATACCTTTTTAAAATCTCAAGCATAATACTCATATTTATCGGTTTAGAGACATGAGTATTCATTCCGCATTCCAGACACTTTTGTATATCCTCGGAAAATGCGTCCGCCGTAAATGCAATAATAGGAATATTTGCATCCTCCCTTGGAAGCGCACGTATATGTTTTGTTGCCTCAAAACCATCCATAACAGGCATTCTAAGGTCCATCAGAATAATATCGTAATATCCAACAGAAGCCGCATTAAATTTATTCACACAAATCTGCCCATTTTCTGCACGTTCAAGAAGGAATCCGTAATTTGATAAAAGCGCCTCGGCAATCTCCCAATTCATATCATGATCCTCTGCAATAAGCATGCGTTTTCCCGTGTAGTCCTGTTGTTTTTCAACGGAAGCAAACTTTTTTTGGTGCTCCTCATCTTCAAAATGTACCAGTTCATGATACAGGGTAGACTTAAATAACGGCTTTGAAATAAAGCAGCTTACACCGGCTGTTTTTGCTTCCTCCTCTATTTCATCCCAATCATATGCCGTGGTAAAAAGAATCGGGACAACATCTGTTATGCATTTTTTCATCTGCCTTGCAGTTTCTACCCCATTCATGCCGGGCATTTTCCAGTCAATCAGGATAATATTATAGTCGTTACCTTCCCTATGGCGTTTTTCTGCCATATGTACAGCCTGCGCCCCCTCTGTCGTCCACTCCGGATTTGTGCCCAGCTGCTTTAAATTTTCAGCAGTCGTTTTGCATATCTGTTCATTATCATCAACGATGAGTATATCCCATTTTGGAAGCTTCATATCCTGCGTATTCTCGTTTGAACGCTCAAAATCCAATATGACATGGAATTTGCTTCCCTCTCCAGGCACGCTTTCAATTTCTATGCTGCCCTTCATTTTATCAATAATGTATTTTGTTATCGTCATTCCAAGTCCGGTACCCTCTGTTCTCTCAACTCTCTTATTATCCTCCCTCTCAAAGGAATCAAATATCTTTTCCTGAAATTCCTTTGTCATACCAATTCCCGTATCCTTCACAATAAAATGCGTGCAGACAAATTTATCTCCTACCTCGGAGTTTTTCTGATAAAGCTCAATCGTAACCTCTCCTTCTTCAGGCGTAAACTTTATTGCATTGGACAAAAGATTCATTATTACCTGATTCAGTCGCACTCCATCACAGTAAACCTCCTCGGCAATTATGTCATGAACCATTATATCAAAGCGCAGCCTTTTTTCCTTTATCTGCGAAGATACAATGCTCATCATACTGTCAAGGCTTTCTCTTAATGACACAAGAGAATTATTCAGTGTCATTTTTCCGCTCTCTATTTTTGACATGTCAAGCACATCATTGATAAGTCCCAAAAGATGCTTATTTGAGGTCGTAATTTTTGCAAGGCAGTCCTTTACGGTTTCAGGATTATCAATGTTGGCAACTGCTATTGCCGTCATTCCCGTTATGGCATTCATCGGGGTTCTTATGTCATGGCTCATATTTGATAAAAATTCGCTTTTGGCGCGGTTTGCACGTTCTGCCTCCTGTCTTGCCGCGATTAAGCTTTTCATCTGTTTTATTAATAAAAAGAAATACCATGCAAAAACAACAAACAGTACGACCATAATAACTGCGCAGGCAATAACGGCATCAGCTAAATGTTTTTTTCCTAAATCCTGTATAGTCTCATCCAATGTGCTGCGAAACATTACAGTTGTGAGATACCATTCTGAATCCTCAAGAAGTTTAAAATAAACATTCCGCCTCTGCCCTTCTATATTTCCTATTACGGCATATTCCTCTTTATTTGAAATGGCATTTTTAAAATCATCCCTTACCTGCTCTGCCGTTTTACCATCGTACGTACCCGTCATTACTATATCAAAATAATTATCACCCTCTACATCCCCGTTTTTCAGAACAAAGCTGCCGTCTTCCCGTATAATGTCAAAATGGACAAGTGACTCACTCCCATCAAACGCTATTGTATAGTTAATAAATTCCATCGGTATGCCCGCAATAAGCGCAAGACTTTCTTCTCCGTTTTTCATGGGATAAGCAGCCGGAACTCCTGTAATTATAAGCTCCTCCCCGGACTTTGTTCTTCCTGCAACAAGCTTGTCTTTATTTTCATGCAGCGACTCATTAAAAGGCTCCTCGTTTATAATTTCAACCGGCTCACCGTAAATAATATCTATCGAACCATCTTCCGCATAAAGGGCAAGATACTCAATGCTCCTTATCTCCCCGCTTAACGTCATCTCATCAACAAACTCCTGATTAAATTCCTCCACCGATTCAGGAGGTGTCCTCGTAACAATTGCCTCCAGCATAGATATACGCAAATCCATTATAGAAGTAAAATGAGAGCTTATCTGGTTGCTCATTTCCTTCATGTAGAGTTCACCAACCTCATACATTGCATCATCATTTTGCTCATCCATATATTGTATCATCTTAGAAAATACAATGACGCATATAAGCATCATAATTATGACGCTACCACCTAAAAAAAATATTTTTCTTTTGTTTTTCATGGCAATCATCCTCCAAGCAAAACCCTAAATTATAATTACATATTATATTTTTTATACCATGCGGTCAAGTCTGTTTTTGTTGATTTCAGGGAGCTATTACCTTACAATTTTATGCTGTATGCTGCGTCCTATGGCTCTGCCTCCGGACATACTTTTATTCACAATCCTTTTTTTGCAAACATCATACCTGACCGTATACCTGCAGTTCAGGAAATATGTCAATATTATCGGGGATTTTTTATGCAGGTCACATATTCCGTTCTTATATCGTCCATCAGCACCCAGTGCATGTCCTTTAATGTATGATGATATGTAAATCCGCATTTTTCCTGCACTCTTTTTGATTTTTCATTTCCTTCAAAATATCCGCACCATATTTTTTCAAGCCTCAAATCAGAAAAGCCGTATCGAAGCAGTTCATTTACCGCTTCCGGAATTATCCCCTGTCCCCAGAACGGTACTCCAAGCCAGTAGCTTACCTCTCCCTCCGTATCAGGAAGCCTTAAATTGCTCGCTTGACCTATGGTAATTGCCGCACAGCCTATCGGTTTCCCATCCTCCTTCAGGCAGACCGCATATATACCATCACCAGAAAAAACAGTTTTTATAATTTCTCTGCTGTTTTCCACACTCGTATGGGGAGGCCATCCTGCAATGGGACCGACTCTTGGATCCTTTGCATATTTATATAGTTCCTCCGCATCTGATATCTGCCACGGACGGAGTATCAGTCGTTTTGTTGTGAGCTGCATGTTACGAACCTCCTTCAGTCTGTATTGGTTTTCAAAGTTTATCTCTATATAAGCAATGCGTCAATTATTTTCCTGTGCCGTATGAAACCTCCACGGCTCCTGCATATAATAAAATTATAAGCTTCATGTACAAAAAATACAAGGGGCTGCCGCAATAATATCACATCATGTATTATTATCCGATATTATTGCTTCAGCCCTTTAAAATGTTATACCTCGTCCCATATTGGGATAAAATAATGAAATGCCAAAATCCAAAATCATCATACTGCCAAAAAACATACAGATTTTTTTCTGCGCCGACAGGGACATTTTCTGAATCTGCCTGTCCATATATGGCGCAAGCAGCCGTATGAGAAAATATCCGGCAAATCCAAAGGCAAAAATAGCAGGCAGGTATATACGACCTTTTAAACTAAAAAGCCCGGTTCCGTAATCCCACCATTTTCTGTGAAACAGTTTCTCCAACACTACCGCTGCGGTATATTCCATCACGGTGCATATAGCTGCGCTCCCAAGAAAAATTTTCCAAAAGGAGCTTTGCCCATTTCCAAATACATATATTAACAAAATACTTCCCGTTCCGTAAAGGGGCAGCCAAAAGCCATGCAGAAAGCCTCTGTTTACAAATTCTCCTACCTCGGTCATTGTAATCAGCCCCTCCCATATCCATGCTCCATGGGAAATTACAATAAACATAATGATAATTGACAATGTGGAATATTTTTTACGCATTTCCATAAAAAAGTCTCCTTCGCAAACGTCAGCCATTCCAAATTTTATGTCAATATCAGTTTATGTAATTTTTATTGTTTTTTACTGTTTATTTTTTCCATTCAGAAGCCTGAATATCAAGGCGGTCACACACCCCGATATAATTATTATAATTATATCAACAGGCGCTAACACCAAAGAGGAAATTTCCTCAAAGAAAAATCCATTTCCAAAACGATAAAGATTACCGTCGAGCAAAATCATTTCTCCCACATACATAATCAAAGTCATAAGCGAGGACAGCACAGCAGGAACAACGACCGATATGCCTGTTTTTTTACCGAGAAGAAACGAGCCTGCATATATTCCGACCGTTACGCCCAGCAGAATGAAAAATACTGCCATAAGAGTTGCCGACAGGGACGACACCTGAATATTTCCGTCTCTCCAGAAAGCTGTAAAGCATGCAAGAATACACAACCCGAGAAATGCAACAGATGAAACCAACTGTAAGACAAGCGCCTTAATTCTCTTTTTTTCACCTGTTTTTATCGCCTGTGCAAAGCCATATATGCAGTTCAGAAGTGAGAAAATAATAACAAGGGATATTATGTAAAAATGCAGCTTAAAGGCGGGATTGTAGTCACCCATTAAAATTTCCACCGGCGTTTTGTTAGTTACTGTCGTCACATAGCCGTATTCTTCCGGAGGTATGTACACACACGTAAACATCTGCCAGTCATCAAGCTGTACAACAGTTTCAGCCGTCTCCACCACAACCTTTTGTTCAAACAGCAATTCAAGCGCAAAGAACACTCCGGCTGAGATGAAAGTTCCGCCAACAAGAGCAAACCGCTTTAACAGCTTTATCCACAATGGCATTAAAAGAACGCCAATTATAACAGCAATGGATATCGGGGTGTATGGGATAATATATTTGGGATAGTTTTCTTTTAAAACGGTTCCGTCAGTAATCATGTCCGTAATTACCCGCACTCCCATCAGGAGCGGATAAATTGAGGCGATAAGAACGCCAAGACAGGAAATCAGATAATATCGGTTAAATTGTTTATTTTTCATATTTGTACTCCTTTCATCCTGCATTTGTCAGTAGCACAAAGAAAATGATTCCAATTAATGCTACAAAAACTGCCAATGAAAACCATGTCATTTTCTTAAAAGACAGTATATTTTCAATTCTCATGCGAATTTTTGCGCCACCGAATGAAGATGCAAAGACCGTAGCTCCCTGTTTGCTCTCTAACAATGATAGTGCGTATTCCTTTGCACGTCTGTCGCCCAATTTTATAAGAACACGTTCATCACAGGACAATTCAAGGTCTGCGAGGAACAGTTTTAAGAACAGCCAGCAAAACGGATTAAACCAGTGGGCGGCGACAATGAAAAATGCAAGAAGCCGTTTCAGATTATCCCCGCTACATATATGCATTTTTTCATGCAGGATAATGAGTTCCATATCTCTATCCTTATAGGATTCCGGCAGGATAATTTTAGGTTTTATAATACCGTATACCGCAGGAGACATAAGCTTTCCCGAAAGATAAATATTGTCCCGCAGATGCGCTGCATCTTTGATTTCGTTAAGCGTTATATAATAGATAACTGTCAGCATAAGCAGAATGGCTAAAAAAACAATTATCCATATAACAGAAGCAACATTAAATATATTTTCAAGAACATTTGCTTTATAGGTTATGGGGAAATAGGTATCTGCTGCCATAACACAATTGGTCGTTGAAAAAACAGCATCGTCCGTCAGATGATACACATCAACGGTTTTTGTACTGATTTTGGATAACACGGACATGAGACTGTATGGACTGTTTAATCCAAAGGGAACCGCCATACGCAGAAAAGGTATCATCCAAAGAACCGCCATAAACCTTCTTGGAATCTTTTTTACCAGCCTGATGAGCATGATAAGAATACCGATTATAGCCGTTACTATGCTCATATTGAATATCCAATAGAATATTTCCTGCAACATACCCATCACCTTTTATCAATCAGCTTGCGCAGCTCGTCGATTTCTTCTTCAGACAAAGGCTCATCTTCAAGCAAGGCAGAAAATAATGCCTTACGGGAGCCTCCAAATATTTTTTTTACAAGAGATGCGGCTTCCGCTTTTTGCACTTGTTCTTGTGACACAAGAGGAGTACAAATGAAGCCCGGATCATTACGTTTAATAAAGCCTTTTGCTTCAAGCTTTTTAATCACAGTATATGTAGTGTTTTTATTCCAGCCAATCGTTTCCGCAGCAATCAGACTAATGTCTTTTGCAGAAACAGGACTTTTCGCCCAAATGATTTCCATTACCTTGGCTTCACTGTCAAAAAGTTTTTGTTTCATAAGATTTCTCCTTTGGACTATTGTTATAGTCTATACTATCATGGTAGTCTGGGTTTGTCAAGAGGTTTGGGGGAATAGAAAAAGGGAGCTGTCGCAATAAGGATTTTAATTCTTTTTTATTATGCATTTTTAACAAAGA
>DKZK01000027.1:161697-219540 GCA_002493625.1 Lachnospiraceae bacterium UBA7076
AACAAAGAACGCTCCAACGTGTTACTTAACTTTCGCTTTTCTTTGTTAAAAATGAATAGTTGCTAAAAAAACAAATCCTTATTGCGACAGCCCTATAGTTAGTTTAATATATACCGCATTTTACTTTTTATTATTTATATAGTTGCTAATCTTATATACACAATTATTCGTATTTTCCTCTCGCTTCACATGGTTCTTGCCTAATCATTCTCCATATCCTTTTACAACCCAACGCCCGCTTCTATTTGTGCCCTCTCTTACAAGAACACCTTGAATTTGTAGTTCTTTCATATCTTTTTGTACCTGTTTTCTCGTTAAATTCATTTTTACCATAAGCTGAGTTTGAGTACCGGATTCTCTGCCAAAATTTCTAATATTGCCTGCTTTCTTTCAGTTCCTTTTTTCGGCTCCTTTTCGGCTCTTTTTTGGCTCCTTTTTAGAATTATCAACAAATTTCTCATGTACAAATAGTCTGGTGATAAAATAACTTCTATCCTCGTCCGTCTCAAATTCCGGTTTTGGAGAACCATTTGCTTCCAATCAAAACTTTTGGAAATTATATTTAAACAATTTCAATTCTATTTTTTAAGTATTCAACATATTAATTCTCTTTTCAAATTTAAATAGTCGCCAATAATTTGGCTATAGTTTTTATATTAAAAATATATTCTATAATTTACACGATATGCAAGAGAAACTTATTGTATGTAGACCTTTTGTATTCATTTTCATTATACTGTATACGATGGAGGAGTAAAATAATGGATATTGTTAAAGTTTTTGGAAGCAACTTGAAAAAATATCGTACTACATTAGGACTATCTCAGGAAGCTTTTGCAGACAAATGTGGTATGCATCGTACATATATAAGTGCTATTGAATGTTATCGCAGAAGTATCTCTTTGGAAAATATTCAACGTATAGCTGATGCTCTCGAAATTGAAACATATAAACTTTTCATTGAAAGTGAGGATTAAACCATGATAGAAACACTAGAAGATTTTATTAGAGAATTCACTAAAATTAAAGAAACAGGCTGGATACAGACTCATAGATCAGGTCCGACAGGAATAGGCAAAACACTGGAAGATTTATTAGGTATTCCAGAAAACAATCTTGATCAACCTGATTTTGGCGATTATGAATTAAAATCTTGTAGAATTGATTCACAAAGCATGTTGACAATGTTTACACGCTCTCCTCAGCCTGCAAAAGCCAATACATATCTTCGTCAAAAATATGGATATGCTAGTAATGTTTATGATAATGATGAAAAGGTACTACACTCTACTCTATCAGCCGACCGGTTTACAACAATTTCCAATACAGGCAAAATGTTAAAAATTCATTGTAAGTCTGATGGGATTTACATTGAATCGCAAGATATAATTGAAGATATTTTTTGGTCAAGAGAAGCCTTGAGAAAATGCTTTGAGAAAAAATACAAAAATAAATTTGTATATGCCAAAGCACTAACCAAAGGAACGGGTTCTAACGAAGAATTTCATTTTATCGAAGCCTATGAGGTTTCCGGATTTAACTATGATGCTTTTATCACGCTCCTTGAAGCCGGAAAAATTTATGTTGATTTACGAATCGGTCAGTACCATAATGGTAAAAATAAAGGTAAAACACATGACCATGGAACGGGCTTTAGAATACGCGAAGCTGATCAACATTTGCTATTCAAAATTCAAAATAAAATTGTTTGATAAATATGCGCTGTAAAATAATACAGCGCATCACTTTTTTCTCAAGACAACAATATGTTCGTTAGTCATCGTCAATGACTTTACACCACTCTCATTAGTAGGTGAATTTTGTGAAGGCATAACTTTATTGATAATATTTCTATCAATAGTGTGTATATGTTCAAGGTCAAACTCATTGGCAATTTCAGATATAATTTGGTCAGTTAATAAAAGTTTTCCTTTCACTGTTCTATTACCAACTACCCAAAATTGATATCCTCCCGACTTAGTTTTATTAGATATAGCCGCAATAGAATTACACAAGTCTAGATAAAAGCTATACACATCTCCAGCTCGTTCCAAATCAACATCCTTGATTTGTTCAAGAGATGTTCTTAAGGTACTACTTGGCACAGCAAATTCAAAACCATTTCTATACTTACTACCACCCATTAATGTTTTATCTATACCCATAATTTCTTTTTCAGATAAATCAAAGATATCCAACCATTGCAGAGATAATCTACTGTATTCACCATACGCTACGGTTGTCCTGCTGTCTCCATAAGGCGGAGAAGTTACAACCAAATCTACCGAATTGTCGGGAATATCCTCTAATGATGTCGCATTGTTATTAAATATTGAAACCATTGAGTTACATTCAATATCAGTACAAGCCTCATCAAAAGCATTCATTTTTTCAATATTACGGTTTAAAATAGTTGTAAATTCTTTAATGACATCTGGTTCAAATTTATCAACTTTATTAGTGGGCATACGGAACATTTTAAATTCACCATTCCGCCTATTCGAAACGAATCGTATTGTTTCGCTGAAAGCAACAAATATAAAATCTCGTATATCATTATTAACAATTTTATTTATGTTTTCTTTTATTAAAGATAATAGCAAAATCACACGAGGTTTAAACCAGTATCCGATATTCTTAAAATCGGGAATTTTAATATCTATATAATTATCTTGCACATATTTTTGTAAATATTTCGGAGCCTCAGTTCCCCAACCATTTTTAGCAGTCAAGTCCAAATTATAAACACTTCGCATTATTTCGTCTGCGCCATTAATTTGAAGTGAAAATTGATTATATGCATCGTCTATCCATTCATATAACGATTGCGATAATTGTTGTAATTGAGTTATATCCAAACGAGTGGTTTTTACTTTACTTAAATATAAAGCCAGCGGATTTATATCATTACCATAAATGTTATTTATCCCAGCAAGCATCCCCTCAACTAATACAGTTCCTGACCCCATAAAAGGATCAAATATTGTTTCTACATTCTGTACATCTCTTACCAATTTAATTATATTACGACTAATCGGGCAAACCATCATTGCAGGATAGTTATGAATTCCATGTGTATACACTCTAACATCATTATCTTTGAAATCCCAATAATCATTTGGCAAAGCGGATAATAAAGATATTATTTTTTTATCCTCTTTGGTAAGCCTTTTCTTGTTTGGAGTTTTTTGAATCATATCAGCAACATCCCCTTTAAATTTTGGCATTTCTCCTTGGTGAGTTTTAATCTCAACTGTACAAATAGTATCATTATGCCATCCACCATGAGGCACAAGTAAAATTCTTTCTATTTCAAATCCGTACTTATATCCTATACCACCACTATTCCAACCAAATGTGATTACCTTTCCCCCTATCTTAACAATACGAGATATTTCACGCTTATGATTCCCCCAAAATGAAGCTTTAGTAGTATCCCATGTCACATTATAGCCAACATTATTATAGCATTCGCTAACCTGCCTTGGAGAATATGGCGGATCATATAAAACACCATCTACCGAATCACTATCAAACATTTTCATAAAATCTAAAGCGTCCAAATGATAGTCTGTGTCAAACTCTACGCTAAGATCATTTGTAATGGATGCAAGTTTATTCTGATTTGCAAAAGGATCAATCCATATCCCATCGGTTAATTCTTCTGTTATCAAATCATATATAGGCTTAATATCAAATGTATTTTTGTTTGGCATAGCCCACACTCGTTCAATAGAAATGTTTGCATTAACTTGCTTACTTTTATTTGTTACTTTTTTTCTTGCATCCATTGGTTTTTCTGCGTTTTCAGGAATCGTCCACACATTTCCTACGCGTTGAGCACCCACTATACGCCCCTCGTTGCAAAGCACTTGCACCCGCCTTGGTGTCATGTCCCATTTTTCTGCTATTTGAGTAACACTTAAATAGTTCATATAAACCTCCACAATTTAATGTTCTTATTGTATACCGAACTGCGAACAAAAGCAAGGATATATGAATATAGGCAAAAAGCAACAGGGATTTCTCCCTGCCACTTTTTGCTTTTGAAATATAAAATCACTCCCACTCGCTCCTTGAACCTTTGACATAAACAATTTTGTATATGTCATTTAGCTCAAGGTATCAACATTATTTAGATTATCCATAAAATATGGGCTATCAGATTTTTTGTTGTCAGTCCTTATCTTCTTCATATCCTGCAATCATTGTTTTATTGCATGAATCATTCAAATTTGCGTATTGCACAACCACACCATGAATTTTATGAACGTCTCTTTTCACTTTCTCCATTTCATTAACAATTTTCTTATTCACATTTCGTAATTCATCAATATCCGAAATATAAACCAAACACCTTCCATACTGTTCAAAATCAATTTCTACGCTTTCTTCATATTTCTTCTTTTTTCGCAATTTAGTATATGTATAATCAATTTTCAATGTCTTTTTTTCATATTTTTCCAAGATTTCAGGTACTATCACTCCCAAACATATAATCCATTGTTTTCCTGGAAATATCGTCATATTGCTAACCTTGTTTTGTTTTAATCCCTCTCTTTCCGCGGCTGGTAACTGATTTATAAATTCTTCCTCAAAGTGTAATCTATTAACAGTTAATGGTACAGTACCCGTATTCCTTAATACAACACAAGTTAAATTTGAACGAACCAGCTCAAAGGTTATTTGCAAATAAGGACGATTATTATCCGCTCTCTCCTTAAGCAAAAACCATATTGTTATCCACGAGGCAATAACTGACATCATACTAATAACATCTTTCCAAGAAAAAGAATTTACTTCTCGTATAACAGTAATTAATTCTCTTAATATTTCTTCCATATTTTATAATTCCTTTCATTGTATAATCTCATTTCTAATCAATGATGTTATTTTTACTGTTAGAATTAAAATTCAATTTCTCCTATAACACTATTCACATTATCATAATGCTTTTTTCTCAGAGTTTCTTCCTGTTCTCGTCGTCTCTGTTCTTCTCGCTTAATTTCAACCTCTTTTCTGTTTGCCTCGTCTACGCAAAGGACTAAAGTTTCTCTATGATAGTCTCTGACTTCCTCAATAGTTGTCCCATTTAGTATTATTTCATCTCCAATAACGGACGCTATTCCAAATCTATGCATAGTAGAAAAGCGCGGCGGCGATTTCCAAGCCGCCAAAAAAAGCTGACGCCATAAATCACTTGGTCTTTTCGATAATCTGAATGGAATTTTATACAATGCGCATCCTCTTGTTCCATCCATTTTAGGGACTGTTACTTCATCTGTAATAATACCAAGGATACGAATAGGTTCATCTGCGTCTTTATCTTCGAGTTTAGTATATGTTTTATTAATATATGAAGGTTGCTTACCAACTTTCGGCTTTTTCTTTGCCCCATAAATGGTAGTAATTAAATCTTCATAATTATTTTCATATTGCTTTCCATCGGTAAGATCTATTCCATATTTTCCAGCCAAAAAATCAGGAAGGGCATTACTTGTATTCCCTTTTCTAATAACAGGAATAAACTTTCTTTCATTACCTTTCGTCAATAATTCCCCTGAGATAATATGCCCCTCATAACCCACGCCGCCCTTTCTCATATCCGATTTACTTTTATATGTAGGCGTACATATTATCAAGACATAATCCACGTTAGAAATAGACTGTTCCATAAATTGCGGTAATCTATCTCCCAGCGAAAGGTCATACTGGTCAACAGTAGCGTCAATACCATCAGACAGCAAGCTATCTGCCAACTCTTTAACCCATTTCTTATGCTCGTCGTCTTCCCAAGAATACGATATAAATACTGTTGGATGTTCCATCTACTCACCTCAATCTTTATTTTTGCTTGCTGACATAATCGTATTTTTTCTATCAACTGCTCCCTATTCTTTTTCTTCAACTCACATTCCCAAATCCGAATAACCGTCCACCCACGTCGTTCAAACAACGCTGTAATTTCTTTATCATGCTTCATATTGCGTTCACGTTTTTTCATCCAATAATCAGTGTTATCGGCGGGGCGTGTGTTTCTGCAATCATGTCCATGCCAAAAGCAGCCGTCAACAAATATTGCAATTTTCTTATCAAGGAAAACAAAGTCAGGATGCCCTTTTACTGGATAATTACGTTTCCAGCCGACAATGCCATTTTCTTTAAAAACCTCTATCAGCTTCAATTCTGTAGACTTATTGTTCTTTGAGCGTACCTTACTCATAATTTCAGAACGCTTTTTATTATCAAATACATCCGCCATAGTCTTATTTCTCTATATGGTCGGATACAATCCGATACCAACTGCTATCAAAATTTACCGCTTCTAAAATCTTCTCTTTAGCGACTTTTTCAGGCTTTCTTATAGAAATATGCAGACGCTTTTCTGGAATGTCCTCAATAATCGTAAATTGACTGCCGCTTGGCTGCCATGTAAACTTATGCTTCCCTCTCTGTTTACTACTCCCACTCTATCGTTCCGCTCGGCTTCGGCGTCAGATCGTAAAGCACTCTGTTTACCCCTTCAACCTCATGAGTGATACGCTCCGTTATATGCTGAAGCAATGCAAACGGCACATCCTCAACCGTTGCAGTCATTGCATCCTTTGTGTTCACGGCGCGGATGATAACAGGGTATTCAAATGTACGGGCATTGTCCTTTATACCCACAGACTTAAAGTCGGGAACAACAGTAAAATACTGCCATACCTTTCCCTCAAGACCGTTTTTCGCAAACTCCTCACGAAGGATTGCATCAGATTCACGCACTGCTTCAAGGCGGTCACGGGTAATTGCGCCGAGACAGCGGACACCAAGTCCCGGACCCGGGAACGGCTGACGATATACCATGCCGTCAGGAAGTCCAAGCTCTTTTCCTACTACACGGACTTCATCCTTGTATAAAAATTTCAGAGGCTCAACCAACTCAAATTTAAGGTCCTCAGGCAGTCCGCCTACATTGTGGTGCGCCTTAACGGGTCCGCTTTCCAGAATATCGGGATAAATCGTACCCTGCGCAAGGAAATCAATACCCTCCTGCTTGCGCGCCTCCTCCTCAAAAACCCGGATAAACTCTGCGCCTATTATCTTACGCTTTTTCTCAGGCTCAGCAACATCTTTCAGTTTATCAAGAAAGCGGTCAACCGCATCCACATATACAAGATTTGCATCCATCTGGTTACGGAATACGTCTATAACCTGTTCCGGCTCACCCTTTCTTAAAAGTCCATGGTTTACATGAACGCAGACAAGATTTTTGCCGATTGCCTTTATAAGAAGCGCTGCAACTACTGATGAATCAACGCCGCCTGACAGTGCAAGCAAAACCTTTCTGTCGCCTACCTGTTCACGTATTGCCGCAAGCTGTTCATCAATAAAGCTTTTCGCAAGTTCAGGCGTTTCAATTCTTTTCATGGCTTCGGGTCTTTTGTTGTTTTCCATTGTTTGTTGATTATATGTATCATTAAATTCATGTTATCATCAATGCTCAAATTTGGAGCTGTTCTGATAACTTATATAATATATCATATTAAACAACGTTCCAATAAAACGCAAGAAATATTTTATTATGTTGGCTTTCCTGTAATGCCTTTCCTATAATTACTTTCCTGTTATAATTTCCCTGCCGGATACAGTTCCTGAAAATAATAACATCCGGTTTACTCAGAAAAAAGTTTTACCTGCTCTTTAAGCTCCTCGTCACTAATCATCGTTATTCTTCCCTCATCATACTGCTTCATTACCCATTCATAAATGGTCTCAACAATCGGAGCATTTTTGTCAACCTCAGGCTTTCCATGCTTTTTATAATATTGGTTTATCCAGAATGTCACTCCCGCCTTTCCAGATGTATTTGTAATTGAAACCTTCGGCGGTCTGTCAAGCAGCGCCTCCGTGTCAAAAATATTATATATTTCAGGGTTTTTCATAATTCCGTCCGCATGTATGCCCGCTCTTGTAAGATTAAAGTTTTCACCGACAAAAGGCGTCATAGGCGGTATGTTGTAATTTGTTTCCTTTTCAATATACTCCGCTATTTCCGTAATCGCCTTTGTATCCATTCCATTAAAATGTCCTCTTAACGACGCATATTCAAATACCATTGCCTCCAGAGGAACATTTCCCGTCCTCTCGCCAATGCCAAGCAAAGAACAGTTTACTGCTCCCGCGCCATACATCCATGCAGTTGTTGCATTTACAACTCCCTTATAAAAATCATTATGTCCATGCCACTCTAACAGCTCGGACGGAACATCCGCATAATGCTGAAGTCCGTAAATAATTCCAGAAACGCTTCGCGGAAGGGCGGCTCCGGGATAAGGCACGCCAAAGCCCATTGTATCACAGGCGCGTATTTTCACAGGCACGCCGCTCTCATCGGAAAGCTCCATAAGACGCTTTGCAAAAGGAATAACAAAGCCGTAAAAATCCGCCCTTGTAATATCCTCAAAATGACATCTTGGACGAAGACCTGCATCAATACAGTCAGACACAATTCCAATATACTTTTCAAGCGCCTGTTTTCTTGTCAGACCCATTTTATGGAAAATGTGATAATCGGAACAGCTTACCAAAATACCTGTTTCCTTTATTCCAATGGATTTTACAAGCTCAAAGTCTTTTTTTGACGCCCGTATCCATGTGGTTATCTCAGGAAATTTGTACCCAAGCTCCATACATTTTTCCAACGCCCTTCTGTCCTTTTCCGAGTAAACAAAAAACTCAGTCTGGCGAATCATGCCATTTTCACCGCCAAGCTTATGAAGAAGCCTGTAAATATGTACCATCTGCTCCTCCGTATAAGGCGTTCTTGTCTGCTGCCCGTCGCGAAAGGTTGTATCGGTAATAAAAATATCCTCCGCCATATTTTCAGGCACCCTCCGGTAATTAAATGCTATTTTCGGTGTCTCCGTGTAAGGAAACATTTCCCTGAAAAGCTCTGGCTCCTCCACATCCTGTAATGTATAAATATACGGGTCCTGCTCCAGCTTGTATGTCTTGTTGCTTAACTTTATATTCTGCATAACGACTCCTTTCAAATTATAATTAGTCTAGGTGATTGCGAAACTGTTTTTTCATCAACGTCCGTTGCATACTTACATGTAATGCTCTTGTAAATTTTATTTGCATTTATTATAAACAGCAGTTACACTATAAGTAAAATAGATAATTCAAATTGTATTTATTCGAATATTGAATTATTATATATTTGCAGAGGGAGTACGCTTATGGATATCGACGGACTAAAAACATTTATTACATTGGCTAATACCAAAAATTATACACGGGCTGCCGAACAGCTTTTTGTGGCTCAGTCGACCGTGACAAACAGAATTAACGAATTGGAAAGGGAGCTTAACCTGTCATTATTTTTGAGAAACAACCGAAGCGTCCGGTTGACACCGGAGGGCGAACAATTTCTGCTTTATGCAGAAAAGGTTATAGAATTAACGAACCAGTCCCTGACGGAAATCACCTCGCTTCACCAGTTTGAAAATCATCTCCACATAGGCTGCTCCGATTCCATTTACGAGGGACATCTTGCGTCGGTTATTTTAAATCATCATATAAAGTACCCCAAGGATTCATTGAAAATAACAATCGGTCTTTCCGGACATCTGCTGGAGCAGCTTCAAAACGGAATTTTTGACGTTGTATTTTCTTACCTTCCTCTTAAGAACAAGGCATTTCAATGTGAAATTTTTAAGCAGGATGCAATGGTTTTAGTTACGGATATTGAAAACAGAACATATGAAAGAGGGATTACACAGGAGCGCTTAATTCAGGAAGCTTATCTTATGTGTAATTTTGCGCTTCAGGATGTAGGACAGTTTATTCGTAATTTATTTCCTAAATACCATCAGTTTGCGCTTGAAATTGACGACTGCTCAAAAATCATTCCCTTTGTGCTTGGACAGAAAAGCTATACTTTCCTCCCTGAAAATATGGCGTTTCCATATATAAAATCCGGGCAGCTTCGCATGATACCTTTAAAGGATTTTCAGGCTCCCGTCATTAACAGCTACATTATTTGCAGAAAAAACAAGCTTGATGTGTGCCACAGGATTTTTTTACATTAAACGGAGCTGCCGCACGACAGCCCCTTGATTTCATACAGATTACATTTCAGTCTTCCAAAATCCATGTAAATTACAGTATGCATACGCAGCAACAGCCTCGTCGCCATCTGCCAAAATAAATTCTGCAATAGGCTGGCATGATGGTGAAAGCTTTACAAGCTGTCCGCCCTTTTTTGTCTCCAGAAATATCCAGCCAATGCTGTGCTCCTCGGTCATGGGATGTAAAACACTGCCCACATTTACGGTAATTTTATTCCCTTCCTGTTTTACTGCAGGAAGATGCTTTTCTCCTGCGCCCTCTGATTTTGCTGCATCCAAAACCTCAAATCCCGAACATTTGCAGCCCTGTAATTTTTCATTATCACCAGATATAAGATAAAAAATTTTTTCGTCATTTTTTAAAAATACTGCTCCCATTTATGTTTTCCTTTCCACTATTTTATAATATGTGTTCAGTAATGTCCGTTGTTTAAGGACATCCTGTCTATAATAGTATAGGTATATTTGCAGGTATTATTCTTAATGTTTTTATAAATATTGTATTTTGCATGAAATAACCTTCGTCTTACATGACATATGGTTTCCTCTTTTAACAACACAAATGAGAACGCATTTGACTCAATATTAACAATATAAAAATTGCACGCAGCCTCTTATTGTGTTAAAATTAATGAAAGCTGACATGATACATTATTATGTAAATGCAATCGTAACTCTATACACATTGCGCCGCTGTTTTAGCCAGAATCATGGTTTTATCATGTAAATTCAAGCATTTTTCCATGCAAATTTAAGCTGCGGCGATATTTCAGGGTTGCGTCAGCCTATGGGCTGGCGTTCCAGGGAAGGGAGGTTTCTTATGAATATTTACACCACGGACAAGATTAGAAATGTTGTATTGCTCGGTCACAGTGGATGCGGAAAAACAAGCCTCGTGGAAGCCATGGCATATCTTGCCAATATGACAACGCGAATGGGAAAAGTCACTGACGGCAACACAATAAGCGACTATGACAAGGAGGAAATAAAACGTCATATTTCCGTCAACACCTCAGTTATTCCCATTATATGGGAAGATACAAAGGTTAATATTTTAGACACCCCGGGCGCATTTGATTTTGTCGGGGAGGTTGAGGAAGCGGTATCCGCTTCGGATGCTGCCATCATCGTAGTATCAGGCAAAAACGGCGTTGAGGTCGGAACAAAAAAAGCATGGGAAATATGCGAAAAATATAAGCTGCCGCGAATGATATTCGTTACAAATATGGATAACGACAACGCAAGCTACAGACAGGTTGTGCAGGATTTACAGGATATGTATGGCAAGTGCATTGCGCCGTTTCATCTTCCGGTACGTGAAAACAAGGAATTTGTCGGATATGTAAATGTGTTACAGCAGCGGGCAAAACGCTGGACCCCTCATGGCGATGTGGAAAAAATGGACGTGCCTGAGTATTCCGAGGAAAATTTAAATATATGCCGGACAGCGCTTATGGAGTCTGTGGCTGAGACAAATGATGACTTTCTTGAGCGTTATTTTAACGGTGATGAATTTTCAGAAAACGAAATAAGGCAGGCTCTCAGGCTGAATGTGGCTGAAGGCGGCATTGTTCCTGTGCTTATGGGCTCTAACACATTGGCGCGGGGCATCTACACGCTTATGGTTGACATCGTAAAATATCTGCCAAGCCCGGAAAAACGGAGTTGTTCCGGCATAAACACAAAAACAAACGAGATATTTAATGCTGACTATGATTTCTCAAAACCAAAGTCTGCTTATGTATGGAAAACCATTGCAGACCCATTCATTGGAAAATATTCTTTAATCAAGGTTAATTCAGGCGTATTAAAAACAGATGACATAATGTACAATCATCACAAGGGCGTTGATGAAAAAATCGGAAAGCTCTACGTGATGCGCGGCAATAAGCCGGAGGAAGTGAAGGAGCTGCATGCAGGTGATATAGGCGCTCTGGCAAAGCTTACTTCCGTTACAACTACCGATTCGCTTTCCACACAGAAAAATCCGGTTGCCTATCTTCGTACTAACATTTCCACCCCATATACATATAAGCGATATGCCGTAAAAAAGAAGGGTGATGATGATAAGGTTTCTCAGGCGCTTCAAAAATTAATGTCCGAGGATTTAACCCTCAGGGTTGAAAATGATGCTGCAAACGGTCAGACCCTTATATACGGAATGGGCGACCAGCATCTTGAGGTCGTAGTCTCAAAGCTCCTTGACAGATATAAGGTTGAAGTCGAGCTTAAAAAGCCAAAGATCGCATTCCGTGAAACCATACTGAAAAAATCTGACGTGGAATATAAGTATAAGAAGCAATCCGGCGGACACGGACAATATGGTCATGTAAAAATGACCTTTGAGCCATCGGGAGATCTGGAAACACCTTATGTATTTGACCAATGCGTTGTGGGAGGCGCCGTTCCTAAAAATTATTTTCCTGCCGTTGAAAAGGGAATACAGGAGGCTGTGGCAAGCGGACCACTGGCGTCATACCCTGCCGTTGGCGTGAAGGCTGTTTTATATGACGGCTCATACCACACGGTTGACTCCTCAGAAATGGCATTTAAGGTTGCTGCCATACAGGCATTCAAAAAAGGATTTATGGAGGCAAAGCCTATTTTATTAGAGCCGATAGCCTCCTTAAAGGTAGTTGTCCCTGACAAATATACCGGTGATATTATGGGCGATTTA
This sequence comes from Lachnospiraceae bacterium UBA7076, assembly GCA_002493625.1. Taxonomy (GTDB): domain Bacteria; phylum Bacillota; class Clostridia; order Lachnospirales; family Lachnospiraceae; genus Coprococcus_C. The sequence continues at coordinate 174,493 of DKZK01000027.1, forward strand.
AACAAACGCCGCGCCCGTATTCTCTCCATGAATCCCGAAGCATCCGGCTATCAGGAAATTATTGCTGATATTCCATACATGGAGCTTTACGGCTACAATACAGATTTGCGCTCCATAACCGGAGGAAGCGGCACATATTCCTACTCCTTTGCCAGATATGAGCAGACCCCGCCTGAGATACAGGAAAGAGAGGTTGCGGAGCGGGCAGATAAAGGATAAGCCTGACAGTTAAAATTTAAAACCGAGAGGCTGTCGCAATAAGGATTTTAAAACACATCCTTATTGCGACAGCCTCTCAATTTATATAAACTTATTATCTCTCAATGCATGCAGTGTCAACGTTTTTCAATGATTTTATCAATCAGTCCGAAATCCATCGCTTCTTTTGCAGACATATAGTTATCACGTTCCGTAGCAAGCTCAACATCAGCGATACTTTTCCCTGTATTTCGGGCTAAAATGGCATTTAATTTCTGTTTATTTTTTTGTATATGATCCGACATGATTTTTATGTCTGTTGCCTGCCCCTGAATGCCATTTCCATGAACAGCGGGCTGATGTATCATGATTTCCGCATTTGGAAGGGCAAACCGTTTCCCTTTTGTCCCTCCGGCCAATAAGAATGCGCCGAAGCTGGCAGCAAGACCCATACAGATTGTTGAAACATCACATTTAATATATTGCATCGTATCATAAATTGCAAAACCGGCAGAGACAGCGCCGCCCGGACTATTGATATATAACCGGATATCCTTTTGGGAATCCTGCGCTTCCAGATACAGCATCTGGGCAATAATCAGGCTGGCGGAGGCATCGCTTACCTCCTCACCCAGAAAAACAATCCGCTCAGACAACAGTCGCGAAAAAATATCGTAGCTTCGTTCTCCCCTGCTTGTCTGCTCAATAACATAAGGAATTGTACTCATGCTGCCAATTTACCTCCTGATAAGCTGTCAGTCAATGAGCCGCCATACGGTAAACGCATCGTATGTATACTTGATTGTTTTGGATAGAACACGCCATTTTTCCGATAAATTTTAGGTGTGCACTGATAGAACTGCTTAAAAGCATATGTAAATGCCTGCTGTGAATCATAATGTGCCTCATAGGCAATTTCAACAATCGGCAGACTTGTTTCCACAAGCTTTTGCGCCGCTAAGGTCAATCGGCGTCCTTGTATATACTTATAAATCGTACATTTTGTTTCCTGATTAAATGCTCTTGCAATATAAAACTTTGAATAATTCAACGCACCTGCTATTTTATCCAGAGATAAATCCTCATCTATGTGCGTTTCAATATAGTCAATTACCTTTTTTACAACCATGTTATTGTTCATATAATGATACTCCTCCTAGAACTTCAGCCCACTAAAAATAGCTTTTTACTTAATATAACATGGACTTCAAAAATATTCTTAATAGAAATTGACCAAATACAGGTAAGATAGCTTAAAAAAACAATCAAGGAACTAAATAATGAAAATGAATCATTATAAAACATTACTGATTTTTAAATATTTTTTCAAATCAATTCTTAAATATTGTTCTTACTTTTTTCATCAAACATCTCCTTTACTGAAGGTGCATTTTTTGTTAATTTTTTTATACTCAAATCTTCAGCTTTATTATTAGCCAAACGAAGATGATTTTCAGATGAAATAAGTGCTTCTTTTGTTTTCTGTAAATGTAAAATTGTCTTATCAATTTCATCAATAGCCGTTTTAAATTTACTACTGGCAAGTCTATAATCACGTGCAAATTTATCTTTAAAATCATTCATGTTATTTTCAAACTGAACAATATCAAGCTCTTGAGATTTTGACACTGCGAGTTCTTGAATATATTGTATGGATTTTGACGCAGCATTTCGCAATAACGTAATAATTGGAATAAAAAATTGAGGGCGAATTACATACATTTTTTCATATTTATAAGATACATCCACAATACCTTGATTATATAATTCATTATCAATTTCAAGTAACGAAACTAATACAGCATATTCACAATTTTTTTCACGTCTATCTTTATCAAGCTTTTTAAAGAAATCTTCATTTTTATGCTTATTAACTGTTTCATCCATCTCATTCTTCATTTCAAACATAATAGAAATAAATTCAGTTCCATCTATTGCTTCCCTAAAAATAAAATCCCCTTTACTGCCTTTTCGAGCATCATTATCCTTTTCAAAATATGCATTTGGAAAAGCCGCCATTCTTATTGCATTAAATTCATTTAAACAATGTTGTTCAAGACTTTCTCCGACTATTTTATTAGATTGTCTAGCTTTAAAATCTCTAAAATATTCAATCTGCTCATCCTTTTGTTTAAGCATATTTTCATACTCTTTTTGTTGTGATTGTTCTTTTAATTCAAATTCCAGTTCCTTATTTGATAATTTATTTTTCAGTTCCGTAATCTCTGATACTTTCTTAGAAAGTTCTTTTTCTTTATTTTGAACTGCTTCTGAAACAGCCAATTTTCTTTCCGTTTCACTATTTTTAAGTTCAGCTTTTAACCCTTCTATAATACAAATTTTTTCTGCAAGTTCTTCATTTTTCTTTTCAAATGCTTTTTCTCGCTCTTTTTCTTGTTTCTTAAGGGCTTCCGAAACAGCCACTTTTCTCTCATTCTCATTATTTTCGATTTGTGCTTTAAGTTGTTCGATGAGAATTTCCTTATCCGTCAGTTCATTATTCTTTTTTCCAATAGCAAGCTCTTGTTCTTTTTGTTTTTGATTAATAGCCTCACTAATGGCAAGTTTTTTCTCTGTTTCATTGCCAGAAATCTGCGCCCGCAATTGTTCAATAGTTTTTTCCTTCTCAACTATTTCTGATTGTTTTAATAAAAGTTCTTTATCAAATTTTTCTTGTTGCTTCATCCTCTCCAATGTCAATTCTTTTTCTTTAACATCCTGTAAATTTTTCTCACGTTGCTTAAGTTCTTTTTCAAATTCTTTATCTCTAACTTGCTGAACCAGTTTCGCATAGCCCGTGTCATCAACTGCAAAAATTTCTCCACAGTTAGGACATTTAATCTCTTGCATAATATTTCCTCCCCTAATTTTTCAAATGTAATTTTCTCTGTTTTTCAGCTAATTCTCCCACCTCATAATCTATACATTTTTTATTATAACAAAAAAATGTTAATCAGACACAAAATATTTTATATTTCTCGCTTCAATAATCCAGAATAATTATTATCAAAATGCCAAAATCTCAACCGCAAAAGCTACACTATGTTTTTAAGCTCATATATATTTTTGTTTCGGTAAATCAAATCCTCTCTAAAACCTTCCTTGATAGACAATGATATGTCCCTAACTGCAGCCATGCTCGCCACAGGAATGGGCTTGATCATCGTGATTGTGATGTTCACAGTGCACATCGGGACTGTAATTAAGGTTTCCGGCAAGATAATCTTTCACTGCGTCATCAGCATTACCGCTGACGCCGCCGTAGAGTTTAATATTTGCTTCGCCCAGAGCCATCTGTGCGCCACCGCCAATTCCGCCGCAAATCAGCACATCCGCCTTGACAGCCAAAAGCACGCCTGCGAGGGCTCCGTGTTCGTAACCGTTTGTCCCTATGACTTCAGTTTTTATAATTTCGTTGTCTTCCACATCATATACCTTGAACTGCTCTGTGCGACCAAAGTGCTGAAATACCGCTCCGTTTTCATACGTTACTGCAATTCTCATAATATTATCTCCTTTATCCAATTTAATTTCATTTTCAAATTGCCGTCTTATACATGATTTCCTGTAGCAAAAATCGGTGTTTCCGTTGCAAAGGATGAAGTCGCCACCCTCAATTATGAGCGGACGCCCCAATACCAATACTTCTGCAAGCTTTTTCCTTGCGTTTTCATATATTCTTTGTGCGGTTGTTCTTCCGACTTCAAGCTGTTCCCCGCATTCCTTCTGCGATAATCCTTCTTTATCGATAAGCCGTATTGTTTCAAATTCGTCTATTGTCAGAACAACAGGCTCACCTTCTGCTTCATTTACGGGAGAAAATTCACGAATTTCCGGAATATGACATACTCGACGGCGTCTTGTAGGTCTTGCCATATCATCACCTCAATGGATATTATGCCTTAATTACGGGCATATGTCAACAACTTTATTGACATATGCCCATAATAATGATATACTTTAAAACCATAAGGGAGATTAAGTTTTATGAATTACTTAACATACTTACCCGTCTGGGATAAACTTGATAAAATACAGCAGAACAAACTTCTGAGTTCTGCTGTCGTTCGCAGCATTCATAAAGGTAAAATGCTGCATAACGGTTCTGCAGACTGCACAGGACTTATCCTTGTGTTATCTGGTCAGCTCCGGACATTTGCCACATCCGAAGACGGTAGAGAAATTACATTATACCGCCTTTTCGAGCGCGATATTTGCCTTTTTTCTGCCTCCTGCATAATGAACAGTATTCAATTTGACATTACCGTAACCGCAGAAAAAGACACGGAGTTTTTGTTAATCCCATCGGATATATATAAAGAAATCATGGAGATTTCCGCACCCCTTGCCAACTATACAAGTGAGATTATGGCAAGCCGTTTTTCTGATGTGATGTGGCTTGTTGAGCAAGTGATGTGGAAAAGCTTTGACAAACGACTTGCCGATTTTCTTTTGAACGAAGCCAATATTGAAGGCACAAACACCCTTAAAATCACCCACGAAGCAATCGGGAATCACTTGGGCAACCCCCGTGAAGTCGTAACACGAATGCTGAAATACTTTACGAACGAAGGTCTTGTTTCGCTCTCCCGTGGAACAATTGAAATTAAAAATAAGGACGGGCTTGCAAAAATCACAATGCGATAAAAATGAAAGGGACTGTGGCACTAAGTTATTCAGGCATCCATTCCGCAGGGAGTGGATTTTTTATTTAATTCCTTGTCATTGCAAACCGCATCATAAAAGCGGAAACCACCCGCGAAATTATAGACATTAAAACCGTTGCCTGTTAAAATTCGGCTTGCAACATAACTTCTGAGTCCGCTTTGGCAGATTACATAAACGGACTTCTCTTTATCAATTTCGCCAATGCGTTCACGCAATTCGTCAACGGGGATATTGATAAATCCTCCTATATGCCCTCTGCTGTATTCAAAAGGTGTGCGTGTGTCAAGAAGCGTTACACTACCATCTCGTGGAAGAGTGTCTGCGTCCTCACAGTACCACTGCTTTACCATACCGTTTTTTATATTTTCCGCAATGTATCCTGCCATATTCACAGGATCCTTTGCAGAGGAATAAGGCGGTGCGTAAGCGAGGTCAAGCTCAGCTAATTCGTAAACTTTCATTCCTGCACCAATGGCAGTTGCCAGCACATCAATCCTCTTATCCACACCGTCAAAGCCAACAATCTGTGCGCCGAGAATTCGGTAGGATTCTTTTTCAAACAGCACCTTTATGGTCATCATCTTGCCGCCCGGATAATACCCCGCATGACTCATAGGAGAAAGAATTACTTTGTCAGTGTGAATATCCAGCGTTTTTGCTGTTTTTTCATTGATTCCCGTAGCGGCGGCGGTCATACCGAATATTTTTATAACCGATGAACCCTGTCCGCCTTTATATCGGCTGTTTCCACCGCATATATTATCTGCGGCAATTCTTCCTTGCTTATTGGCAGGCCCTGCAAGTGATATCAGAGTATCAGTATCGGTCACAAAGTTTTTAATCTGAACTGCATCTCCAACAGCATAAATATCGGGTACAGAGGTTTCCATTTTGTCATTGACGACGATACTCCCCTTGATACCGAGTTCAAGCCCCGCCGCCTTAGCCAGCGCAGTTTCAGGAGCAACGCCAATTGCCATAACCACCATATCGGTATGGAGTGTAGCGAAATCTTTTAATTTAACATCTATCCCGTTATCGGTATCGGAAAAACCCTCAACCATTCGACCAAGCATAAGATTTATACCATTTTTACGAACTTCTGCGTGGATAAATGCCGCCATATCACTGTCAAACGGAGCCATAAGCTGATCTGCGGCTTCTACAAGTGTAATGTTCACACCAAGCTCCCTAAGATTTTCGGCAACTTCGATTCCGATAAAGCCGCCACCGACCACAACTGCTGATTCAGGTTTATGTGAGGATAAATACTTTTTAATTTTCAGCGTATCCTCAACGGTGCGGAGCGTAAAGATTCGGTTGCTGTCTATACCATCGAATCCGGGTTTAATCGGCTGGGCGCCGGGCGATAATATAATCTTATCATAGCTTTCGGTAAAAATTGCGCCGCTTTCATGATTTTTCACGGTAACGGTCTTATTCTCGGGATGGATTTCCGTAACCTCGTGATGAACATTCATCTTAACTCTGAAACGCTTCCAGAAACTTTCAGGTGTCTGTAAGGTCAAGTCGTTTTCGTCTTCAATAACGCCGCCAATATAGTACGGTAGTCCGCAGTTTGCATAGGAAATAAATCCCGAACGCTCAAAAACCACAATTTCGGCTTGCTCATCAAGTCTGCGTATTCTTGCAGCCGCAGTTGCGCCGCCCGCAACACCGCCTATTATTATTACTTTCATTTATTTAACCACCTTTCCGCAATAGCCTGAAATATCACCGATATTTGTCACATTTAAATATCCCATTTGCTTCAGACAGGCTACGGTTTGATATTCATTCTCCCTACAGCATTGACAGTATTTGCTCTTTTGATCTTGCCCCGATTGCTTTATTAACAACCTTCCCGTCCTGAATTACCGTGAGCATCGGGATACTCATAACACTAAACTGCGCAGCAAGCTCCGGCTGTTCATCTACATTAATCTTTCCAACTACGATGTCGTTTCTTTCTTCTGCAATTTCAGAAACAATCGGACCTATCATACGGCAGGGACCACACCAATCGGCATAAAAATCGAGAAGTACAGGTTTATCCGAATCCAAAACTTCATTTTGAAAATTCTCTTTGCTTACTTTTATTACTGACATTTTTGTATCCTCCTTCATATTATGCTTTTAATATATCCGATTTAAAATTACAGTTCTGTGATATTATCACTTTTAATTAAAAATCCGCAAAAGCCTGAACAATTTCACCAGAAGTACAGTCAGCGCCAGCACACTCTCTCCCTGCGACATTTTGTTTGCAATCAGCTTCATTTCGAAACATAGGGATTATCCTTAATTGTAAACCTCCACAAATAATCCCTTGCCTCCTCCGCATAGTCTATATTAATCCGCTTGGTTTTTAAAATCTGTTTCTTTTTTACAGCAATCCCTTCCTCCACATATAATGCTTCTCCGCACAGGTCATCGCCATAATTATCCTTTGTAATCCCCATTGCCTGACTTAGCTTTCCCGGCCCATTGCACAGCAATTTTACATTATCTGTTTTTCGCCTCTTTTTCATTAACTCAATACCTTCCAGAGGTTCAAGCGCCCGGATCAATATAGCCTCCGGTATCGCTTCTCTGTTTGCGACAATATTCATACAAATGTGCATTCCGTATATCAGATATACATATGCATATCCGCCTTCTCCGTATTGAATTTTTGTCCGTTCCGAACAAAGATTGCCATATGAATGGGCGGCTTTATCCACCGCCCCCATATAAGCTTCCACTTCTACTATTTTCCCTTTTGTAATACCGTCTTCCGTAATATGGACCAAGGTTTTTCCCAACAGTTCCTCTGCTACGATCAATCCATCCCTGTTGTAAAAATCACGTTTCAGTTTCATATTTTTTGTTCCTTCAAATTAATTACTTCCATTTCAATACACTTCCAGACCTCACCCATACACTGATAGCTTTCAACTGTTTCCAATTCTACTACCTGAAACCCGCTGGATTTATAACATTGTATGGCAGCCGTATTATTTTCAAACACACCTAACGATACTTTTCGGACTTTGATAAAATCAAAAGCATATCGAACCGCCAATGAAACCATTTCTTTTCCGTAACCTTTTCCACGTTTCGTATCGTCCACAATCACAAAGCCAAGCCGAATTACATCATGATTATTTTCATCCGGAAAACGCATTGTAAGATGTCCGATTATTTCGGTATCATCAAATGCTGTCATGCCCCAGATTCCTGCATTGTCCTTATCCCTGTCATAATACAAATTCATATCTTCGGCAGTAATCGGATATTTGTCATAACGGTCTGCGCTCCATTGGCGGAAAGCGTATTCACTTTTTAACCATTTCGTTATCGTCTTGGCATCACAAGCCTTATATGGTCTTAATTTCAACAAGATTTCACCTCCAAAGGATTTATTATGTTTCAAAAAAACAATATTTTGAATTTTAATCCAACTTTAATCAGACAACGTCCTTCAGACTTTCAAAAACCATACCTATAATTTCCAAATCTCTCAGACAATCCCCTGTTTCCAATGAATGATTTGCATCCGCAAAGGTTTTCAGTTTAAGGCATAATTTTTTGCAGCTTTCCACCACAACCGAAGTTTCACACCAAGGATCATTTAATCCATGCATCACAATGCCGCTTTTTTCCCGCACAAAAGAAAAGGTCTGCGGAACAGGCGTAAAATAAATGTGTTTTGCATTTACGGCATGTGCATTGTCATAATCTGCCGCAACTACGGTTCCGATACTTTTTGAAATAAACAGAACGCTTTCATACTCTTTAAAATTCACATCACCGAGCATCTCCTCCGCCTGCGTTCTCGCAAGCTCGTAAGCCTGCTTCATTTTTTCTTCATTTCCTTTTACATTTTCAGGAAATCCCTTGTAATTCACCTCTATTATCTCATAACCTGCTTCCTTTGCCAGCTTCTTTCCATAGTACAAAAGGGGCTTATCCGTGTGATATCCGATTCCCGGAAAAATAACTGCTGCTTTCATGTTAATATCTCCTATTCCAATATCGTCACTTGCTTTTCATAATCGTATTCATGGGGTGTCTTATTATCCGCCTTATGTCCCACAGCAAGGGCAATCTGAAATGAATATCCTTCCGGTATCTGTAGCTTCCCTGAAAAATATTCCTGCTTTTCCCCATGCAACGCATCATACACACAGCCAATAATCAGTGTTCCCAGCCCAATGCTTTCTGCTGCCAAAACCATATTCTCCACCGCAATGCCTGAATCAATGCTTTTCCATTTAAAGTCATCTTCTGCGCTCAGGAAAATAAGCACCGGTGCCTCGTAATAAAAATTATGAGGCTGCTCCTCCTGTCCGCGAAGCCGTCTTTTTTCTTCATCAAGTTCTGCCAATACAGGATTGTCCCCTTTTACCACTGTAAAATGCACCTCCTGACGGTTCATTCCCGTAGGCGCCATAAGTCCGGCGTTAAGAATTGTATCTAATTCCGATTGTGTCAGTTGTTCTGCGCTGTATTCCCTTGCTGAGCTACGTTGTTCTATTGTTGATAATACCTGATTTTGCATTTTTGTTCTCCTCCCATTTGAACTATACGGAGTTTCCGACAGTTGGTTCTACATACAGTTTATTATACCATAACAACTTGGCTATTAAATTATTATCTCTAATGTGTTTATTGTGTTAATAATTGGCTTCATTTATTATTAAAGGATATACTACTCGAATTCCAACGCTCATCCTGATAAGTTTCACCTGCATCTTCAATTTCTGACAACAAATGTTTCATAATTTGTACCGCCAATCTACGCTGTAATTTATTATGATAAGACTGGTTATAATAATTTCTTAAACAATTATAACAAGAAGTATTTTCATCACAGCATTCCTTACTTACTCTTTCCAGTCCAGCCTTAAGTGACTTCACAACAGCCTCTCTACTAAGCAACCTCTTAACATGTCCTGCACCACCAGGTACATTATCATAAAGAAGTATATCAAAGCACTGCATGTCTAAATTCATTTCCAGAACCCCATCAATATCATTTCTCTCAATACCAAGCGCCATGCTCACACCCTCCAAAAATGCATACAAAAATGACAACGCCTGAGGGTATCCTATTTTATCTGTTGAAGCTAACATAGGAATTGTAAATCTTGCTACATCAGTCTGAAACTTATGTCCAAGGCGTAAATATTCCAGTTCATCATTATTACAGTCAAATAGCTTATAATTTTTGTGTTTTTTCAAAGTTTGAGGTGATTTAGCCCCTTTCTTAGCAATATCGCTATATCCACAAACCGGACACATATAAAATCCTGACTTATTCATAACCAATAATTCGTCATCACAACTAGTTTCAATACCTATAACATCGCCTAATACTAACCGCTTTTCATCCGGTTTACCACCACCTACATATGAGACTTCGCCTGCATATGACCTTTTAGGTTTTAATCTAGTACTTTCCTTCGTTTGTCCAGTCTTAAATCCATTAATTGGCTCTATGTAATATTCTGCCACTTCAGTTGAAATCGATTGTCCACAATACTTGCATTCTGAATTACCACTCATGCTAAAGGAAATATTTATTTTTTTACAGCTGGAACAGGTACGAAAATAATTTTTAGGAAATTCAACCTGTTTTTTCAGTGCAATATATTTTGATGTAAATTTATTGCCATCTACAATGACTTCCGAATCCGGTGCATATTCTGATATTGCCACTTTCAAATCTCGACTCATATCATATTTATTTACCGGTATACCATTACTATAAATTTGCAAATCCACCACATCAACCGGAAATCCATATTTGGGAATTACACAATACTTGGATAAATTAGTAATAACATCTTCTTTTCGAAGCCTTTCTATCTGTCTTGCATAATAGTCTGCATCAGAAAATCTTTCTTCATTTAATGCCTCATTCTTTGCCCTGTCGAACTCTTTAAGCATTTCTCTTATAGTCTCAACAAAACGGAGCAACTTCTCGTCTTCTCCTCCCATTTCCTCCAACCAACGAAAGTCTTTATATTCCTTATATTCTAATTCTGGCAAGATTTTCTGATTGATATAATCATTAAGATCATCCGGATGTGATGACATATATTTATTAAATTTCTCTACTCCATCGCCATTAATTATAAAAGTATCAAAAGATTTAAAATATTCCGGATAACATCTAAAAAAATAGCCCAGACTGGCAGCCATCAAATGCCTTATAATAATCTTTTTATTTAAAACATTAAAATATGGCGGTTTAATAATACCAGATATCATTTTATCTGGTTCTGAAAAATAAGTGAAATCGTGTGACCCAGTTCCACAATAAGTTAATATATATGCAGCACTATCTTTTCTACGTCCGGCACGACCAGCTCTCTGAACATAATTTGCAGGAGTGGGAGGAACATTACGCATAAATACCGTCTCCAATCCACCAATATCTACACCCATTTCAAATGTAGTAGAGCAACTTAAAATATTAATTTTCTGATTCTTAAAATCTCTCTGATATTCTTTAGCCTCCTTGCGGCTAATCTGTGCCGTGTGCTCCTTTATTACTATGTTTTCGATCTTTTTTGTTTTATATTGCTGACGATAATAGTTACTGGCTAATGTCTCATCTGGATTTACCTCAAATAATGTCCCGGAACACTTATCCTGAACACATTTATTGCGAATATTGTGTGGTGTTAATCTTCCACACTTATCACATTGATAATACTTGGATTTTTTATAATTCTTTAAAATATATCTACTAGAATCAATCTGATAAGCATTCTTTTTTTCATGCTTAATTAGTAGTTTTTCACTACCTTCTAAATCATTTGCTTGCACTAGCAAATCAAATACACTACCGAGTATGTTTTTTGCCATATCGTTATCACAATCAAACGCCTTCATAACATATCTTACTTCCTTGTTTTCTTTCCTTCCTGGCAGTGGCAAAAAACTTTTAATATTAGGTTCCTTTTTTGCACATTGAGACATAACATAATTGTTAAAACGTCTAAACTCAAGAATTTCTTTTACTTCTTCAGGCGTTAATGTGGATTTTACATAATTAATGGCAGGCGTAATTTTAAATACACCAAATACAATCTGCATAAGCGTACTTAGTTCTACTTTATTCATATTACAGCCGTTAAAAGTCTCTGCAATTTCTTCATCCTCAATCTCATTTATAATATCTTTAATGTCAAGATCAAAATAATACAATCCTAGCCCCTCTCCATCATATGCACCATCTACTTTCAAAAGATCCACTAAAATTGCTGCCCAAGCATTTTTATGTGCACTCATATTATTATCAAAAAGAGATTTATTTTTAATTTCTCCTGTCAAATATGCTGCAAGCTCATCAACCTTTAATTCCTCATAATTGTTTTTTTCAATCATCTCCCATATCAAACGCTTGCGTAACATACGGACATGATTGGAATCAAAAAATACCGCTGCAAAGCTTGCCTGTTGTCTACTATCTGAAAATGCCAGATATTGTTTTACCTTTTTCTCTATTTGCTGAATAGGTGTTTTAATAACAGATCTTAATGAAAGCTTCTTAATCTTTTTTACTTCTGTCTCTCCTTCATCTATCGCTTCATAAAGTATTTGTGCAATAAGTGCAGTACCTTCATCTCTCCCAATATCCAATGCCTTTACAATACCAGTTCTGCCCTTATGACCACAACAAGGACATTGAGAAATATTATTGTAAATAGACTCTTCTTGCTTTTCTTTTTCCTGAATAACCTTATATACTATAAACCTAAATGCATCACCACATTTACACTTTTTTGCATTTAAATTATCTGCACTATGTATTTCCCCACATTTAGCACAAACTTCATATGCCTCAATTCTATTCATTTCGACTTCTTCCTCATTAACTTCATTTTCAAGGAGAAAAAAATCAATCTTAACAAATTCTTCATTCCCATAGTTTTCATAAATATCAATTTCTTTATTTTGTAAAAGATAGCTCATTTGATCATTTTCATTTTGCTGAATCTTTCCAATAATATATGGACAATTGCAATACCTGCAGTTGCCGACTTCAAACGCCTTCATCCCATCTATTTCATTCGTTTTCGTAAGGCTTAACTTTGGCTCTTTACCATAAGTAATATATGCTCCGGACAAGGAGCGCACAAATGAATGATATTTCAGATCAAAAAGACCTATACCATTTTTTTCTGCCATATTAATTACATCAATTAAAGAAATTAATTCATTTTGATTTACATGCTCATACAACACATTATGAATACTTGCAAAATCCTTGCTTCCACACATAAGCACTGAACTTAATTGGTGTACATTCTCATCTCTAGACAAAAGCTCATACAATAATTCTCCTGCATCATCAGCATTCCCCGCATAGTATTTATCTGCAATTGGTTTTATTTTTTCCACTGTTCTCTCTGCATTTTTAAGCTCTATATAATCACTTCCGTTAATTCTATACTCTGCACCTGAACGCTCACTCAATAAATTTCTTTTTGAAAAAATAATATCATTCACATCAAATTCAGCTGATGTAAGGTTTTTGGCAAATCTAACAATATCATCCTCGGATTTACCCTGCTCACCAAGAGTTGCACTGGTAAGTATAAATTGCGGTTTTTTAGGTGCCAAACCTGTAAGTCTCCTCAGTAATAATGATACTTCTATTCCACGTGAACCACTATACGAATGAGCCTCATCAAGAACAACATATTTCCAATTTTGAAGCCTTTGTGGTTCAAATATTGAATAGTCATTGGGTCTGATAAGTAAATACTCAAGCATTGAATAATTTGTAAACAACAGGTGGGGTGGATTTTCGCGAAGCTCAGCTCTTGATATAAGTTCATTATCAGGAATTACTACATCATTTTCCTCACCATATTTTTTTCTATAATTAACAGATACTTTCTCAGGAGTATCTCCTGTAAAAAAACCAAAAGTAATATCCGGACAATTTTTCAAAATTTTTCTAATACGATCTATCTGATCATTTACAAGGGCATTCATAGGGTAAAGGAAAATAGCCCGAATCCCAACATCCCTATTTCCTTTTTCAACATCAAACAACAAATTGTTTAGTATGGGATATAAAAAGCTTTCAGTTTTGCCAGAGCCTGTACCTGTTGTAATAATTGCACTTCTTCCCCTGCCAATCAACCTAATAGCTTCCTCCTGATGAGAATAAAGCGGTCTTGTAAACTTGATATCTTCAAGCCTACGAAACAATTTACACACAACCCCTTCATTAATTAGAGAATCAAGATTTTTTCCCCGCTCAAAAGGGAAACTCATATCAACATATGGTCCTTTGAACAGTTCTTCTCTATCAAGTTGTTCAATAAAAAGTTTTTGAAGATTACTTTTCCCAAATTTAAAAGATGATTTCAAATATTCTTTATATCGTTCCTTTATATATTGTGATTTCTCAATTGAGTTTAATTTTTGCAGCATTGTATCTCCCCTTTCATGTTTATCGTATATAGAAAAATATCTGGTGCTGTTGGATGTTCAAGTGAATTTAATATACCATGCTTATCAAAATCCACTAACAAACCATCCCCATACTTTTCATTTGTTATATAAATATCCATTGTATCATCTACAACTTCACTACATATTTCTATTTTAACAGGATTAATTTCATTCAGATACCGCTCACCTTGAAAAGTCTTAACAAGCACCTCGCCTTGAAAAATTTCATGTTCCAACATTTTATTAATACGCAAATACACCTTGTTAAAGCAATATGATTTTTCCAAAAATTCTCCTTTAATATCCTGGTTAAAATACACTACATCAATCTTAAATGTATGTCCTACAAAGTCATGCCTTGCATAAAATGTTTTATTAATTTTAAACAGCAATGTATTTTTCCGAAGCATAAGTACCTTTGTTTTTTGATGAAAATTAATCGTATATTCTTCGAAAGAATTGAAACCATCCCACTTCTCAGTTTGTCCACTACATAAATCTCTGCTTTTATAGATCTTCTCTCCTGCAAAATCAAACAATTCAAAAAACACTTTATTCTTTCCATGAAAAACAGGTGTTACCAACAATTGCTTTGGATTATCGAGAAATAATATCTCAGTTTCTTCTTCCTTTATTACACACTTATTGTAGCACGTTATGGTATACTTTTTCTGTCCGTCAGCCATAAATACTAATAAAACATATCTATTATCATTTTTATATGAATTCAGGAAACCAATAGACAATTGTTTATAAAAGTTTTCGTCTTTAAAAACAATATCATCCTCCACCAAACTCCCATCTTCCGCATATACAAGCAAGCTATCACATTCCGAATCATATACAGAAAGAGTAGAGTCAGCTTGAACATCATCAATCCAAATTTCTGATGAAGAAGATTGCCACTCCCTGCCAGAAATTTTATAAAAGCCAAAATCAAAAGGCAGAAGATAGTTATATGCAATACCATCAATTTCAAATTTAAGAAAATATATATTGAAGTCTTTTGCATTTACATCTGTATCTATCTTACCAGTCAATAAACCTGAATTTACTGTTACTCTATGTACGTCATCACTCATCTTATTTGCACTAAACTTTAACTCGGCATCATATGCAAAAACCTCTCTCAAAATTCTATTCTTTTTCCCTGATACAAATTGATTGACTTCTATGGTGTATATTCCAGACTTTTCAAAACCAATCTCCACTACATACTTTGAAATTGCTCCTCTTATTGTAACCTTATATTGCATCTCAGAAAGTTTCTTCGACTTTCCATTAACTGTAATTTCATACTTCGGTGCTATATTATCAGTTTCAAAAGTAACAACATTTACTTTCTTGTATACTGGTAACCACTTATCTTCACCATCAATCTTCACAAAACAATTTCTATGTAGCTGACCAAATATCCCTGGCTTAATCATAGATGAAAAATTGAAAACATCGTGCCCAATTCCTATTGCATCTCCTATTCTTATAAGCTTATAACCAATACTAAAACGTTCATTTGTTAGTATACTTTGTAATTCAACCTCATCGGTTCTATAGCAAAAATATGCAGGACCTTCATAATCCGTATTATTATTAATCTCTTGTCCTTCTTCATTAAACACAATATATTCTCTATATAACTTTTCTTTACTATCATATATTATTTCATCACCAGCTATAAGCCTATATGTTAACTTCCCCAATGGCTTATCAATGACGATTTTTCCTGTGTTTATCTGATATCCACCAATAATTTCTCTTACATCACAATCATTATTTCTGTAAAGTACTTCTTTATTATTTAATACAAGAACAACTATACTTTGATAATCATACTGAGCCTTCAATCTATGTGTTGGTGGTATTAAGCAAATATCTTTATTATTTATCATCATGAATTTCGGCTCCCATCTCGAATGAAACTCTAACGAACTATGTTTATAGTCATGTCCGCTTCTCGCTACATCTTTCAGCTTGCTTTTCCAACCTTCATAACCAACTCTAAGATATGGATTAAAAATTTTAACCTCTTTATACCAAAAATGCTTATCAATCAATTTAACAATAAGAATACTAAGCTTAATAATTGCATCCAATCCATCTTCCTTGGTAATCAATTGTTTTGTAGCTACTATTAATTTGTATGTTTTTTGGGTTACATTAACAGAAATATCATCTCCATCCGAAAGCATATTACTACGCAATCCTTCAAATACAAACTTGAAGTCTTCATACAATTCCTCCGGAAGATCATATTCAAAATTTAATTTATAAATATCAAAAATGAATTCAAAGAAAGCTGATAAAAAAGCCTGTGGGACAATTGCATTTTCAAGTGCAACATTAATAATTCTACTTCTACTACCAGAATCATTTTGTTTTTTGTATCTTCCCAAAATTGTTCTTATTAAACCCTCAACCTTTTGTTCAGAATATTTTTTATATACTGCCAGATAAGCAGATCTTACACTTCCATAATAATTTCCATCATATTCAATCATAGCAATCAAAACTAGCGAGACAATGATTATCTCCGGCTTAGCAATATATGTGCTATATGAAGCAAGTGCGCGCATTAATTGTGTTTCTGCTCTCTTGTGAATTTCCCGTATAGCAATTTCATTATCAAGAATATCAATCAAATCTATTCCAATATTCTTCCTTGCCTTAACCTGTTTACACAGATATTCAAATTTTGTTTCAAATTGAGAATCACTAATTCTATCAGAAAGCATTTCTAGTAATACTTCCCGCTCCTCCTCTGAAACTATCCCATTTCCCAAAATATTATCAATGACCTTGCACAATTCAATACTCGACCTATGGTTTCTGAGCTCATCACCATATGTATCCATCCATTCCTTTAAACGATACACTTCAGCTTCATTCAATTCTCCATCACATATAATTCCTTCAATAATTCCATTTAGCTCATAAACTTTTGAGGGATCATCTCCCATCTTCTTTAAGAACTGATCAGCACACTCTAATATCATTTCTTTTTCTTTATCATCTATAATTTGGTCTTCCAAAACAGAATCAATCATCTTTATTAATTTAGCTTCATATGGTTCACATGCTAAGTTTCTATTTTTATCCACCCATGACTGAAGATACACTATTTCCTTATCGTTTATCACCCCATCAAAATTTATGCCCCTTATAATTCCAATAAGTTCATTAATATTTTGCAATTTTCTCCCCTCCTTCGTACCATATATTTATCATTTTTCCTACTTGTATATCCACCTCGCATTTTGTGTAATATATTATGTATTGGACTTAATTAATAATCAAAAAAAGTATTTTTAAATAGTGTTTAATAAATATTTCTATATGCATTTTACAACCTATTCTTTCCAATTTCAATAACATCTACAAAAAGCCGACAATTCCACCCATAACACTTGTATACTTTACAACATAAAACCAGACCTACCTGTCCACGATAAAACAAATAGGTCTGATACAAAACTTTTCTACAATGCTCTTTATTTATATTTTTTATTCCTGCATTACTCTCTAAAACTCCGTCACATCCGCCCTGCTCATCAGTCTTCCCTTGGACAATATCAGCGGAACAACAATAAGAATATCACATATGAAAAAGCCAATCCAGCCTATGCCGGAGGAATATAGCAGATGCAGTCCTTTCTGTTCATATACCAGCTCATTTATCAGATATGTAAACAGGAAAATAGCTGCAAAGCCTGCGAGACAGGCAATGAAATTCATAGACAATACCTCTGCTGCCACCTTTTTATATATCTCTTTTTTGCTTCTTCCAAGCGCCTTATAAATTCCAAATTCATAGGTTCTTTTCAGATACTGACCTGTGACAACGGAATTAATCGTAACCGCCAGAACAATCGCTATCAGAATATCAATCAGATAGAAAAGAACATAAAATATGTAGAACTGCGGTAAAATCTCATCCCGTTCCGGTTCTGTAACCTGCACCTTTCTGTCTCCCGCCAGCTTTTTCACATAGTCATACAGCTCTTTGCCTTCCATGCTGTCACTATAAATATACATACGCGCCAGATTATCATTATCCTCATAAATAAAAAACGTGCAATAGCTTCCGTCATCTATAATTGCATCAACGGTATATTTACCATCCAGATTTCTCTCAATGCTCTTGTCAACCGTATCTCCTATTTTAAGTCCCTTATTCTTTGCCATATCCTGACTGATAATTATACTTCTATTCTTACACCTTGAAAAATCTCCATCAATACCCAGACGTTCAAATACAGCCTTCATATCCTCAACGGAATTAAACATAAAGGAGCATCCGCCCACCTCAAAGTCAAGCACAGTTCCATGCTGCATGCCACCAAAACCATAGCCTGACCGCATAACCATTTCAAGCTTATCATCCTGTTCTACCGCTTTTTTAAAATCAGCAAAATCCCTGAAATCTTCGTCCGTAGTCTGTAAACTCACCAACACCAGCTTATCGGAATATTCAAACTCCTTTTCAAAGGTATACATCTCTGAGTGAATAAAGTTACCGACAAGAAACATAATGGTTGCCAGAAACATCATAAATATGCATATAACAGACCTTCTTCTATTCTCCTTCATATAATAAAGTGCCGAAAATGGCTTTATATTTTTCATACATTCTCCTCGTCTTTCTTTGAAGCCAAACTATTTAAAAGTTGCTTTCAGCTATTAAACGTCAGCCCATCAAAGCTTGATTGCTCAGCTTTCCGTCCCACATTTCCACCGTAATATCTGCATCCGTAAGAATAGACCTGTCATGAGTTACCACTATAACCAGTCTGTCCTTGGAATATTTCTTCAAAATTTTCATTACATTAAATGCATTCTCATGGTCCAGCGATGCCGTCGGTTCATCCGCAAAGATTACCTTTGGATTATTTATCATTGCTCTTGCAATTGCAACACGCTGGCACTGTCCTCCGGAAAGCTTGGAAGGGCGCTTATGAAACTCACGCTCCTTTAATCCCAAAGCCATAAGATATTTTGCTGCCTTATCCTTTATATCCTTATCCGTACTGATTCCCGCAACAGCTACATTGTCCATAGCAGTCATATACGGCACAAGATAATGCTTCTGAAATACAAAGCCAAACTCATTTCTTCTGAGCGTTTCCCTCTGTCTGGCGGAAATAGACGTTATATCCTGACCGTTATAGGTAATGGTTCCCTCCGTAGGCACTTTAAGCGTTGACATACAATACATAAGAGTGCTCTTTCCGCTGCCGGACGGTCCAATAACGCCAACCAGCCCGGTATCCGGCAGCGTCAGATTAAATCCGTTTAAGGCATACATTTTTTCATCCAAATCCATGTCATATATCATGCTTACATTTTTTATTTCAAACATAGCATCCTCCTATTCCTCCATCCTGTCTATGGTTTTAACATTATTTACGGTTACTGATATCGGTATCTGCAAAAGCCCTATAATCACTGCAAACGCCGCAATGATTCGGAGCAGATGCTCCGGATAGAAATATTTATACATAAGTCCCAGTGGCTCCAAAACGAATTTTCCAACATATATCATAATAACAACAGTCAAAACAGCTCCTAAAATTATGCTGATTCCAAAAATAATAAATATTTCCCGCATTATCATTCCATATACGTCCTTTCTACCAAAGCCGATGGACGAATAAAGACAATATTCATTTACCCTGCTTCGCATAAATGATACATAGGCAACAAGAATAGATATAGCAAGAAATATAATGACAACAATCAGAATGGCAAGTAACGCCACATCTAAATCCTCTGTAACCAATTCCTTATACATGCCACCCCAATCCTTAACATCATATATTGTGTCATATTCTGTAGAATTGATACCAATGTCCTTCAGCACCTTTGTCATATCCGAATTTGCTTCATCACACAGGACAACCATATACCAGCCACTGTTTGTATATCCCATAGGCGTTCCAACACAGGTCATATAATCTGACTCAAGGACGCCGACCACTTTAAAGGTCTGTCCGTAAACCGGCTCGTTAAAATGTCCTCCAATCTTCATTTTTCCATTTTTTAACACCTTTTCATCGGCAAGAATTTCTCCATCATTTTCCGGCATTCTTCCTTCTTTAAGCGTTGCGCCCATATGACTCATATATTGAGGAATCTGTTCCTTGGAAAGCAGCGGAAAATCATAGCTCACTTTTCCGACTATCCCCCCATATCCGGCAGATAAGGTCTGTGTAAATATCACATTGCTGATTCCCTCATGCGCCCTTATGTCAGCAATAATTTTCTGCCTTGCCTTCTCGATTGCCAGAGTATATTCATCATCAGAAGCGTAAGCTTCCTTATCCACACCCATAGTAGCAGGGGTAAGGCTTATATATGCCACCCGTTTGGGCTGTTCCAGAAAGAGCGCCTTAAAGCTCTCCTTCGTAGTCAGAAATAAAAAATTGATAATATACATTGTCATAAAGGTCAGCGCCAGCGCTATTATCATAACCCAGACCTGTCTTTTATTATTTCTGACAAATTTCAGTGCTGATAGTTTGCTTTTCATCCTGTCCTCCTTGCTTTATATCGCCCATATAAGCGTTTGCGAAGCTCTGCTTTTGCAAACGTCCGTTGTGTAATATAGACATATCAACGCAGGCACGCTTGCGCTGCTTGTCGCACGTAACAGTGCTAAGCTCGAAAATACCTCGCTAAGCGCTGACGGCTCCAAAGCACCTGCTTATGATATTGTCTATATTACACAACTAAGTTTTGAAAATAATTTGTCAAATACTTTATATCATAATATAACTATTTTTAGGCAAAAAATAGTGACTGCGGTCATATTATGCATATGACTACAGCCACAAATTTGTTTCACTATCTAAAGGATAATTCCAGAACACACAATAGTATTGATATAACTACATTTGATAATATGCTGTTACGGATTGATGCAGAAGATAGTCCGGATGTATGGTAAATTCATTCCAAAAAATAATGATTGATGAACAAAAATGTGGTAAAATCATTGTTTAGATGTATTCTTGAATGTTGACAAATCGGAACCTGTTGAGTTTGTAAATTCCTATTTTGCTTTCGATGACCAGAATGAAAATCGTTACCGTTGCGCCTGTTTTCATAAGCGTTGCGTGACATGAAAAGAATTCTATTTTATTATTTTAGTATCAAAAACAAAGGAGGTTCTTTTTATGTTGAAGGAATTAAAGAAAAACAAAATGAGTGTTATTGCAACTGGAATTTTATTTGGTGTTATGGGGGTATTAATTATTCCTATAATAGCGGGAATTGTAAAAATATTAAATACATTATCCCAAAAACATCCTAGAATATACAAGTATAGTATGATTACTTTTATCGGTATGTTATTGGCAATCAGCCTATTTTGCTTAGTTATTAAACATCAGATTATTTTTCTTGCAATAGTTGCTTGTTTAGCAATGGAATTATGCGACACTATATATAAAAGAAGATAATAAATGGAGTACGACTATGGAAATATCAAATTTGATTAAATCAGCCAGAATTGAAAAGGGATTAACCCAACAACAACTGGCTGATACTGTCTTTGTTACGCGACAGACAATTTCGAAATGGGAATTGGGAAAAAGTGTTCCTGATCAAGCCTCTCTTGTATTGCTATACCAGTGTTTGGATATCAAGGATAATGAGAAAAAACAGTTATCAAAGCTTATTTTTAATAAGCAAAATATTATATTAGTTTTGATTGCAATCTTATTTTCTCCTATAGTTATTAGTGTACGTTTTATTTGTTGTAAAATTGATAAGATTGAAAATCGAAAAATTAAAGCGGTAATCAAGACTATTGGCTTTGTTGTATTCTCATCGTATCTAATATCTTTAAAAGAAAATGTGGCATATTTGTTAATTGGTATATTTTCTGTAGTGTATTTGTTATATCAATTCTATTTGAGTGGTTTGGAAACTAAATGATTTGTGTCAGTAAGTTTAAGGCAAGCGATAATTCATGAAATTCTGATTTATAAAACTGATATATTTACCTTATCCGGTTTATTTCTCCCACAAGCAGATTTATCTGACAGTGGGAGTTCTTATTATTAAAATCTTAATATCCTCATTAAAAAATATATGTTTATTTTTTAAGTTCTACTATAAGCTTCACTCTGTCATGGATTCCGGTTTTATCATATATATTGGAAATATAATTTTTTACCGTTCCTTCTGAAATATATAACCGGTCTGCAATCTGTTTATTTGTAAGCCCTTCAGCCATGAGGAAGCAAATTTCCTTCTCCCGTTCCGTCATATTATCGGAAAAATCACCGATATTATCAGAGCAATCTTCATCTGTGCCATTACTCACATTGCTGTTCATCAAAGCGGTAAGACGCATCATAACCTTCCGGTCCAATACGGTAATACCACCCATTATATTATTGACCGCTCCTAAGATTACATCCTTTCCGCTATCTTTTAAGAGATATCCGTCTGCGCCCCCTGCAATTGCCTCCGTAATATTCCTGTCGTCATAAAATGTAGTCAGCACTAAAATCTTTATCTTCGGATATTTCTCTTTCATCACCTTTATAAGCTCTATGCCGCCCATACCTTTCATATTCAGGTCTACAAGAGCTATATCGCAGGCTTCAGCCACACTGTCCAGAATAGTTAAAGCAGCAGCCCCGTCATTTGCCTTTCCAATTATTTCCATATTATTAAATGATAAAATTATTTCCAGACTGTCCAATAGAAGCTTTTCATCATCTACCAGTAATACCTTGTACATATTCGCTCCTTACCCCGCAAACATAATCGGCAGTTCTATCATTCCCTTAAAGCCATTGTCATTCTCAAATGCCGTTTTTCCTCCGCATTTCTCTGCATAAGAAATAAGCTTCCGGATTCCAAAGCCGTTTTTTATTCTGCTCTTACTATTAGATAAATTAAAATCACTGTGCCCGTTGTCCGATACTTCCAGTCTTATATGCGCCGTATCTCCCAGAAGAAACACTACAAACTCATCGGCATTCCCATGCTTCACACCGTTTGTCAGCAGCTCCTGTAATGCGCCTGTAAGAAATACTGCATGGTCATTGGGTATTCTCACATCATCCATAAACCGGCTAAAATCCCGGTCAACACAAATGCTTGTATCCATTACAAATTCATTTATAACATTTTCCATCTCACATTTCAAATCTGTGGATAATATTTCCCCGCTCTCCTCATCTAAAACGCGGACCGCTCTCCTTATGGATTCCAAGCTTCCGCGAATACGGTTATTGGCATCATTCATTCTTTTTCTGGCTTCCTCCGGTCTTTTGTCATAGAGAACGTCCGCCGCATCTAATGTCATAATGGCGGCAGTTATGGAATGTCCCACACTGTTGTGAATGTTTCTGCTGATTGTTTCCCGCTCCAGCAGCCTTGCATTTTTTTCCGCAAGATAGTTTTGCATGACAAGCTGTTCATTTAATCTTTTTTCATGCAATTCACTGACATTGGAGGCTGTAAGCTTTTCACTTTCCCGTTTTCTTCTTTTTTCTGTCCGTTCCATCATATATTTTATCAGTATCATGCATAAAAATGCAGCTATTAAAAGCAGTGTTTTCACAATGCACATTGCAAACGACATATTTTTATACAAAACCAGCGCCGTGAAAACATATAAGCACACACCAAAAAGTATGCAAACATATTCTTTTGCCGCCTTAAAAAGGGAAAACACAATGAAACCTGCAAAGCCTCCTGACAACAGGGCAAACAATGTCATCACAATAAATTCCGAAACAGACAAAGCCATATTCCAATCGTCGTTAAAAGCTTCATAAGTTATGATTACCATGAGCAGCCCTGCTGCCATAACGAAAAATGTCAAAGCATTGCTGGTAAACAGACTTATGATTGTAAGTATTATGATTATGATATTGTCCACAACTGCGTATATCATAGTATTCCTTGTCTTTCCATGTCGTACTTTTGTTAATTTACTGCATACTTATTTCATCAGGAGCATATGCCGTACACTATTTGTCATATTATTGTTAATTTATCTCGTCTGACAGTGATTTCGCCTGAAAGGGTTTTCTGGCATATAAAACCTTTATTTCTATAATTTGTATATTATTATCACCATTTTGGTGTTGCTTTGCCATTGCAAAAACAAAAAACAGTTAAAATTAGTTTATCGCCGTATTACATAACGGTAATGCGGCATGTCCACGCCCCTGTAGTGTTTTGTCCATGTATCTGTTTTTTTCATCCCATTTCTGATAGCTACATTTTGAGATGCAGTATTCGTATCGCGGATGATAGAACATACTTCATCTGCCTTTAATATTTCAAAAGCATATTTTTTACAAGCCTTTGCCGCTTCTGTTGCATAGCCTTTATGCCAATAGCTTCGATTGAAAAGATATCCGATTTCAAGAACCTCCATCTCTTTCCAAGGCTGCATGGTAAGTCCGCACTGACCTATCATTTCATCCGTTTCCTTTAAAATTACTGCCCATAAGCCAAAATGCCATTTTTGATAACGGGAAATCTGCCTGTCAAGCCATTCCTGTACTTCACTATTATTAAATGCTCCCTCATATGCATACATCGTATTTTCATCCTGCAATATTTTGCACAAAGAATTGAAATCATCCTGATTCATTTCCCGCAGATATAACCGTTCTGTTTCAAGTATCATATTGTTCTCCATCATAATTTGCAAACCATTTAATCATATATTTTTTTAATGCTGAGTGGTTGTTGCAATAATTGTTATGTAGACATATTTTAAATAATAACTTCTCCAATTATTTTTTGTACTTCCTCCGACTGTATCAGCATCCGCATCTTCTCACTGCCATCTTCGACCTCCGGCTTGCCACATCTAATACTATCCTCATGCTCAGATACACAACAATTCTTGTACCAGCACTCCCCCATAAGTGAACCCTTAACAGACCACTTCTCATTTTGTGTAAATTCGCCTACCAATGACTTCATCACTCGTTCCGTAGAATATCTCTTAAAACCAGATAAAAATTGTAATGTTTTCTCATCATCAATCTTTGACAGGTTAATTCTATGATTCTCAATTGCAGATAAAACTTCTTCACGAATTTTAATTTTATCTGTCTTTCCAGTGCCCGTCCATGCCACTAGCTTGTCAAAGGCAAGAATCAAATATTCAAAACAAATCATATCCAGAATTATAATCTTCCCTTCTGATTTTTCTGCTATTAATTTCAGCAAACGATACTTGTTACGAATATCCTGATTGTCAACCACATAATCAAATGCAATATAATACTCATCATCTTCTTTAATCTTTAGATTTGACAATGCATCCAATATGCCCTGATTGCTTTCTTTACTTTCGATTACAAGTGCATTATCAAAGAAAAGTTGATTAACCAATTTCCAGAAGTGCAGTCCTGCGCCCGTATCTTCTGTCCAAAAATATTTCATATCACAACTCCTCTCCCAGCGTTATCCTGTTATTATCAAGCTTTAACACCTTAAAACTTCTATCAGATACATTGAGTCCGTCACAATTTCTTAAGAAAAGCATATATTGATTTGAAAATTCAAAATTAATAAATTTTCTGACATCATCATTAATCAAAATATCCGCATTATCAATTACAATAAAACTATCCTTACACTGTTTAATCGACTCTAAAAGATTATCTGATTTATAATTAAATAATTTAATAGCTTTATATTCGTCAGTTAATCTTAGATCTTCCAACATTTCATAAAGAACAGTTTTACCGGTGCCACTATCTCCACCAACGAGAGTTATTCTATCATCAAACGCCAAATCGTATGAAAACGGAGCTGCTTCAAATGTAATATTCTTATAAATCATCTGCCTCTCTCCTTTCATACTCCTTACTCCACCAAGCATTATATCCTTTGCTTCCGGTCACTATATCCAAGTCATTAAACCTGATTTTTGCATCATCGGGAATATCTGCAAGCGATGGTCTTGACATATAAATCTTGATATTATCCATCGCAAAAATGATTTTAAGTACATTAGGACCACATTCCTCTACACACACCACTTTATCAGGGTGTTTTACAATATTAAGTAATGTCTTACAGCCAGATGACAAATTACGGATTGTACCTAATCCATATTTTGTTTCAATGTGCTTATCCGGTGTCAGCTTTGCCTCATCTACTTGCTGAATAAGATTAATTTCATTTTGAGACATTTCTTCATTGCCCGTATTCAAATTGAAATACAAGTCGTTTTGAAATATCCAATCTTTTGAATTTCTTTTCTCTGTATATATATCTATCATTCGATGTCACTCCTTTAAACAGATTTAATAGCATCATTATTTTCAATAATTTTTAAGCTCCCTTTACTGCATTTTCATCGACCGCTTCAAATCCTGTCTTTCTATTTAATCGCATAATTTGCCTTTTGTACAGAGAGCGATGCCCGCTTATATCCCTTGCTTTTCAGAAGCCTCAGCATTGCCTGCATCAGTGCCGTTCCAATTCCCAAATTTCTGTATTCCTCGTAAAGGGATATTGCAAATGAAGGCGTTTCATCATCAATATGTCCGTAATCGTTCATAATCCGCACCCACACTGCGCCTACAATCTTTTCCTGTATTTCAGCAACCAGACATAAATCATCTGCCTTTCCAAAATCCTCAATATATATTTGCAGCTCTGGCTGTTCTATAATAGATTTTGGCGGCTTGTCCATTCCCTTGGGAATAAAAATTGCTTCATACAAAAAATGAGACAATAAAGGATATTCATGTTCTTTCATTTCTCTGATTTGATAATCCATAAAACCTTAACCTCATAACTTTATGGTTAATACCCTTACAGCCAATAAGGAATTATCCATCCTGCTGCTATTAAATGATAAAATTGGACATTGCATATATGAAATGACATATTGTAAAAATCGAAATTGGAATAACTGCTATTACATTCTTTCTGTCAATCGCCCAGAACATAAATGCCAGACAAGGCGGAATGGTCAGCCCCAATATGACAAATGTATTCACGATTCCCTGATAATAGATTATCCAGCTTGCAAAATATAATATACAGCAGGTTATCATCATAATAACAGGATATGTAATGCTTAATTTATTCCGCTCCTTATTTATCAAAATACAAAGTGCAATCACCATCAGCACCTGACAAACAGAAGCTATTCTGTCAGGTATCTCTGTTATGGAATTTATCCTCAATATATCATTGGGTGCCGGAACAGCAAACCATATGAAATTTGGTGTCATGATAATTAAGAATAACACTAATCCCCATATGTCAAAACCAAGTCTGTATTTTTTGAACATTCAGACAAATCCTCCTCCGCTGTTTATCAGTCCAAACCTCTAACACTTAAGCTTTCAGATTCAAAATCGCAATTTTTGTATTAATTCTAAGCAATATGGCTTATAATCTCAAGCTTTTTTATCTGAATCTTCAATCAGGTTTTGTCTCAAGGCTTCAATAGCTGCCTGATTCTTTTTAAGGATTTCAAGCTGCCTATATGCTTTTTCTCTTAAAATTTTCAGCCTGTCAAGCTTCGGCACTTTCTGTCTTATTAAATCTGCGTTGGTATCCTCTAAATTAATAAGAACTACAAGTTCCTCTGCCGAAGCAAAATCTCTGATATTAGGCATTTTCGCACTAACCCCTTTTTCATTTCTCCACTGTGCTGCTGTTTTTCCGAACAACGCCATATTAAGAATATCCGCTTCGGAAGCATATGTATATGCCATTTCCTGTGGGGAAAGCGTAGGAGTTATCAGAAATTCCTTTACTGCATCGGTGTGAATACGATAATTGATTTTTGAAAGCTCTCTTTTGGCATCCCAGCCAATCGCCAGCCTGCCTGCTTCATCTTTCTTTAATCTTTGATAGTCTTTTATAATATAGAGTTTAAATTCAGGTGAAATCCAAGACGCAAATTCAAAAGCAATATCTGTATGGGCATAAGTCCCACCATATCGTCCCGATTTTGATATGATACCGATTGCATTCGTTGCTTTTATCCATTGCTGAGGTGTAAGTGTAAATGCATTATCGCCAGACTCAGCTTTAAACCTATCGAATTCGATAGGTTTAAAATTGGGATTATGAATTTGCTCCCATAAACCTAAAAACGAAATGGTAGAATGATTACGCATCCAGTTTGCAACAACAATAAAAGCATTGTCAGGATTTTTATATTTTGCAATATCGGTCAGCGAAATATATGCTTCCTCATTGACAACATCACCCATCACTCTTATTTCCGTTCCATTAGCATCAATTTTCATATTTTTCATTGATATTGTCATCTCCTCTGCGACTATTATAAAATATTAACACTATGATAAATGAAAGGCTTTGGGCAACTGCTATTCTCACAACCTGTAATTCATCTGCTCCCGTATCAGATATTACATGAAAAATATTAACAATTGTATTATTAACGAAATGGTCGCTCATGCTCATATATAAACTACCCGTCATTTTTACAAGAAGGCAAAATTTAAAACCAATAATACCCGAAGTAACTATCAGCATAATCATATTTACAAGAAGTCCGCTCACTCCAAGCATTCCATCACAATAACTTCTGACAGGAGCCATAATATGCCATATGCCAAACAGACCGGATGAGATTATCGCACTTACAATAAATGAATATTTATGTTCAAGCATTTTTTGAAACAAGCCTCTAAACAAGCCTTCTTCCATAACTACATTAAAGATATTGCCAATAATACAAATGATGAAAAAAATCAAAGCTGTCTGATTGCCGATATTTCCATCAATAGCATAAGCGCTCACATAAATCTGAACCATTGCAAATTTATTTTGAGCAATAAGGATAAGTATTTCAATTATATACGATACAATAAACGCTGACAACCCAAATCCAAGTCCCTTAAGCAAATTGCGTAATGCACTATTTTTTTCAAATCCTATGTCTTTTAAACTCATACCATACATTTTGGCAGCAAAATAAAAAATCATAATGCCAATAAGTTTGTGAATGAACGCCTCACCCCAAAATGTCTGGTCCGTTCGTAATACAAAATACTCTAAACCGCGAAATACAAAGCATAAAATATAAATTCGCAATACTATAAATAATATTTTACTATTCTTGTTCAGCATATTATAGCTCTCCTTTACAAAATTGCATCTACTGCTCCTTTTTAATAATCTGGATAAGCTCGTTAATTTCATTTGCTTCCTGTCTCATATGCAATATGTTTAAAACAATTGAAATCACATATATTGCCATACTCATGAGAACAAGAACGAAAAGCGGTGTGCTCGTATACCAGTTAAAGACTGCGCCAAATAATAAAGATACGGCAACAGTCAATATAATTTCCAATGCAGCCTCAGCTGCCAAATACTTTATTTCTATTTTATACATTAATAAAAGTATCAAATGCACAACAACATTCAACAAAAGCACCTGAAAAACTGTTTTGACAAAAAGAAATTCTGCTCTATAAAAGGTTGCAATTATCGAAAGCAATATCAAAGAAAGTCCTGTTGTTGCAAAAATATTAGTAAAGCCTCTTTTCATACACCTGTTTCTCCTCTCAATGCTTTTTTCACTTCACCTAAATAATTACGATTAATATAAACCCGCTCGCTATTTTTTAGCGTTACTTCCATTCTGCTATTAAAAATCGGTTTAATGCTATCCATGTAGTGTATATTCAAAATACACGATTTACTGATTTGAACGAAACCACATTTTTTCAGTTGCTCTATAAGCTGATATAAACGCAAATCCGTATGATAAACTTCTCTTTCAAGATAGACAAAGGTTTGTTTATCCACACTTTCTATATAATAAATATCAGAAGCATTTATCATTCTCTCCATTTCATTATTATCGCATTTAATCTGTATATCAACGGATTTCAACAATTTTACAATACGTTGGAGATTTTCTTTGTCCCTGCCATATTTAATAGTCACTTCAAGATCAGCGCAGGATAAATCTTGTTCTAATTTAATTATCATCAAAGCATTCCTCCCAGCAAAAATTATATCAAAATTTGCTCTGTAATTGAATGTTCTTATAGCTGAAATACAATTCTAAACTACCAACATACAAAATAAAAGCGATGAACCGTTCCTATAACGTAAAAACATGACATACTCTGTAAGCCTTTCGTAAATACTTCAGTTTAGTTCTTGAAAGATATTCAAAGGTTAGTTTTTTTAATTTTTCATTACTTTATAGGTAAAGGGTATTATAATCTCGCCCGGTGAAATCAACAAGGCTAAATGTCCAACGTTTTCAGAAAGGTGAGCATCAGATGAGAGTTTTAATAAAAGCATTGACATAGCAGTAATAAGTTACTATACTGAAATAGACGTAATTTATTACTGCTACGATTGGAGGACGAGAAATGAAAATGGAAACAATTTTTGAACAATACGACTGCGATACCGAACACAGGGTACAGGCAATATTTTCAAGTATCTTTGTATTACAAAACCGTATGCAGACAGCGGGCGAGAAGCTTCAGACACAAATATCCATGAAGCAATGGTTGTTACTTGCAATGACAGCTTGCTGTCCGGAGCCGCACACATTAACGAATATCGGAAACCTTATGGGCTGTTCAAGACAGAACATAAAAAAGCTGGCATTATCCCTTGAAAAGAAAGGCTTTGTCCGTTTGCTATCAGGCGGAAACAATTCTGTCCATATTGACCTGACTGATAAAGCAGGTCAATATACCAAAGAAATGGGAGAACGCCATTTACAATCTTTGAAGCTGCTATTTTCTGATTTTAACGAGGAGGAAATAAAACTGCTTTTCCGTTTTTATGCAAAATTATTTGCAGGCATGAAACGGGTAGAACAATATGCGGAGGAATCAGATTGATGAAAGTGAGGAAAAAAAGAATGTTTATTGCATTAGGGGTATTGCTTGTTATTGTCGGAGCATTGGTAATATGGTTTAACATTCCATATTCACCTGTCAAAAAGCAATTTCAAAATGATATAACTGCTCTTTTAACCGAAAATCAATTGTCGGTTGATAATGAACTATTTACAGAAAATGACTTTTCACATTTGCCTACCCCTATTCAACGATACATTGAAAACTGCGGTTATATAGGGACGCGGAAAATGTCCTATCTGAAAATGGAATATCACAATGTGGATTTTTCACAGGGCAAAAATGGTCCTGCTCTGACAATCGACTATACACAGTACAACTTTATCAATGAGCCTTGCAGAATGGCGCTCATTGACAGCAGTTTGTTTGGTATTCCTTTTGAGGGATATGACTACTATCAAAATGGAACGGGCGGTATGAAAGGTGTGATTGCAAAAGCCATTACCCTGTTCGACCAGACCGGACCGGATATGGACAAAGCCTGCCTTGCCACTTTTCTTGCAGAAAGTTTATTTGCCCCTGCCATTTTGTTACAGGACTATATCACTTTTGAAGAAATAAGCGATTTTGAAGTGTGGGCAACAATCAGTTACAACAGACAAACGGCAAGCGGTATATTTACCTTTAACGAACAATATGAAATGATTTCTTTCACCACAAATGACAGAGCTGTTGCGGGAACAGACGGAAGCATGGAATATGTACCGTGGTCTGCAATTTGTAGTAATTATCAGCTTTCTCAAAATGGAATTAAGTACCCTACGAAGTTTCAGGCTGTCTGGAATTATCCCGATGGGGATTTTATTTACTTTGACGGATTTATCAGCGAGGTGTCTTATGGGTATGCGCAATAAAGCAGAATGTTTACTTTTTACAAGGTTATTTATTCAGAGCGTTCCATCAATCCAATCGCTGCTAAAATTATGGCAGAGGAAAATCCTCCATATTAAAGCTTTCTGATTTAAGATTGCAATAATGCCTGCCCTTTATCGCCGTGAATTTTAATACGCAGTAGTCGGGATCCGTTACGCCCTTTTTGTAAAACATAGTATCTCCTGTTTGCCAGATTTCCCGCTTTATATCATCGTCCTGCAAAACTTCCATTGTTCCTGTCAGCATAACGCCCTCATATTTAAAGCGTCCTCTGTTGTAAAAATAGATACTTGCTTTAGGATTGTTTTCATACTGACGGGTGCGCATGGCAGACGTATTTGTGGAGAAGTAAAAACAATTCCCCTCTATTTTTCGCGGTGCCAGCATTGCTTTCATATTTGGAAAACCATCTTCGTCCACAGAACCGATAAATGCTGTTTTTTGCTTTTGAATAAATTCCATCATTTGTTTTCTTGTTTTCATTATAAATCCTCCCTATTTAAATTTATGGAAGCTCCAAGCTTATATGCTTCCTCTAATGCATTTGTCCGTTTAATATCCCCAATGTCCTTAACTCCCCTCACAAGCACCATACCTGCGTCCTCCAAATGAAAAAAATCAAGCACAAGCTGGTACTGTAATTTAATTGCATCAAATAATTCCGGTAATGTTGCCGCTCCCACCAGTAATAATGCCAGCTTTTTCACCGGAAATTCATTTCTCGCAGGCGTATGCAGTCTGTCAATAATTGCTTTTAACTGTGCGCTAATCCCGTAAAAATAAACAGGCGATGCAATCACTATCATATCCGCGCTTCTCAGTTTTTCATAAATTTTTGTCATGTCATCCTTTTGAAAACATTGATTTTCCTCTCTCGTAAAGCATGAATTACATCCAATGCAAGGATTTACCTTGTAATCAGCAACAGAAACTATGTCCACAGTGTTATTTTTTTCTGCTCCCTCTGTAAATGCCTGTGCAAGCAAATCTGTATTTCCACCTTTTCGCGTACTTCCAACCAAAACAACAATTCTGCTCATTACAGCAATCCTCCCGTGTGTTATTCAAACTATGCTCCTGCGAGATTAACCACATCATTTTCAGTCTCAATTTCCTATCATATTACCACATACACATCTGCCTTTCCATAAAAATATGACAACCCGAATACTCTTACAAACTGCCACAGCCTCAAATTCCGCAGCTCATTATCTGTATAACCATCAATATCGACGGTAACATTTTCACTTATTACACAGATTTTTAATGAAAGCATTGAATTTCATTCTTGATTATGCTAACATTAACAACATGTAATTCTCAGTAAAACCGTTACTTATGATGAAAATGGAGGTACATATGACCCGACAGTACAGCAGACAAAATGTGTATGACGCTCTCCGTGAACGCCTGAAATACCTGTTTGATGAATTTGATAATATCTATGTCTCCTTTTCAGGAGGAAAAGACAGTGGTCTTTTACTGAATCTGGTATTGGATTTTCAGCAAAAAAACTATCCCAATAAGACCATCGGCGTTTTTCATCAGGACTTTGAAGCGCAATATACGGTAACCACAGAATACATTGAAAGAACCTTTGAGCGGATTCACGATAAGGTCGAGCCCTACTGGGTCTGTCTGCCAATGGCAACCAGAACTGCTTTAAGCAGCTATGAAATGTTCTGGTATCCGTGGGATGACACAAAGCAGGACAGTTGGATAAGAAAAATGCCTGAAAAGGATTATGTGATTAATCTTTCGCACAATCCAATCAGCACATATAAATATAAGATGCATCAGGAGGATTTGGCAAAGCAGTTCGGCAGATGGTACCGTATATCACACGGCAGGCGCAAAACCGTGTGTCTGCTGGGTCTGCGCGCAGAAGAATCCATGCAGCGGTACAGTGGCTTTCTCAACAAAAAATACGGATATGAGGGCAAATGCTGGATCAGCCGCCAGTTTAAGGATGTCTGGTGTGCCTCCCCCTTATATGACTGGTCCGTATCAGATATATGGCATGCAAATTATCTGTTTGGGTATGATTATAACCACCTGTACGACTTATATTATATGGCAGGTCTTAAGGTGTCTCAGATGCGGGTCGCATCGCCGTTTAACGACTATTCCAAGGATTCCCTGAATTTATACCGGGTCATCGACCCCGAAATATGGGTAAAACTTGTGGGACGGGTTCAAGGCGTCAACTTTGCATGTATCTATGGAAAAACAAAGGCGATGGGATACCGAAACGTG
This sequence comes from Lachnospiraceae bacterium UBA7076, assembly GCA_002493625.1. Lineage (GTDB taxonomy): Bacteria > Bacillota > Clostridia > Lachnospirales > Lachnospiraceae > Coprococcus_C. The sequence goes on from DKZK01000027.1 coordinate 208,821, forward strand.
ACCCTGCCGGAAGGACATACATGGAAATCCTTCACTACATTTCTCCTGAGCACCCTGCCTGTCAGGCTCCGCAAAAATTACATTCAAAAGTTTAATACATCCATTATATTCTGGCATAAAACAGGCGGAGGACTTGATGAGGATACCATTCAGGAGCTTATTGAACATGGTTATCATATAAGGCGAAACGGTGTGTCAAACTACACATTGAACAGAAAATCAAGAATAATTTTTATCGGAGAACTGCCGGACAATACGGATGACATCAAATCGTCAAAGGATATACCAAGTTGGAAAAGAATGTGTTACTGCATACTGAAAAATGACCATATCTGCCGATTTATGGGATTTGGATTAAACCGCGAACAGCAACAGCGTATTGATACAATACGCACAGAATACAAAAGTGTTGAGGAAATAGAATATGAAATATAAAAGCCCCGTCTATAATATCATTACCGTACCTGTGGAAAAAATACAAGTCAACAATTACAACCCTAATTCCGTTGCTCCTCCGGAGATGAAGCTGCTCTATGAAAGCATCAAAAACGATGGCTATACAATGCCCATTGTCTGCTACCATGATAAAAAACAGGACGTTTATATCATCGTGGATGGTTTCCACCGATACAGGATTATGCTGGAGCATCCCGACATCTACGAACGGGAGGGCGGCATGCTGCCTGTATCTGTAATCGACAAGCCGCTTGACCAGCGGATGGCAAGCACAATCCGGCATAACAGGGCAAGAGGAACCCATGACGTGGAGCTGATGAGCAATATCGTCAGGGATCTGCATGAGTTGGGACGGTCTGATGCATGGATTTCGAAGCATCTGGGCATGGACAGGGATGAAATTCTGCGACTGAAGCAAATCACCGGTCTCGCTGCCCTATTCAAGGATATTAAATTCGGAAAGGCTTGGCGCCCAGCCGAGGAGGAACAGGAATAAATTGGAAATATCCCCAATATCCTTAACTCCCCTCACAAGCACCATGCCTGCATCCTCCAAATGAAAAAATAACTCCCCAACAAATAAATTTTTATATTTTTTGTTTATGATTTCCGTCGGTATCTATTTTATATAAATCGTTGTCCTTTTGATAATAAATCCAGCCGTTTTCTACTTTATTTATTTGATACAAGAAATCGCCCACATCATCCAAAACCACATATTCCGAGCCGTCCGGTTTTGCTTTTATCAGTCTGTTCGACGTGTAATATATCCATTCATCATCCGTATCCTCTAACAGAACGACTTTTTCCAACCCATCTGCCGGATTACCCATCTCTATTTTATAATTATCGTATATTACCCATCCATCTTCTATGCGAACACTATGACTGCCCATTAAATCAGGACCGGATAATTCATATGCCACGGCGACAACATTTTCTCCGTTCAAATCCATTCTGTATAATGCATGCCCATTCAGTCCGACTCCGGTCGTATCAAAGGAATGTGTAAAATATATGTATTCTTTATCAATGGAAAAATTACCTACCTCTTTTTCCAAAATGTTTTTATCAAATACCTCCGACTCTGTCATACAAAGTTGTCCATGTAAAAAATCCCCCCATGATGAATCGAGATAAATCACACGATTGTCCGCTACTTCAAAATGAGTACATGCGCCATCACTTATACGTTCCGCCGGATGTCCTTTTTGCCATCTGTACAAAACCGGATATGCAACAACGTTATCCCCAATTCTTTCCGATGTTTCGTACGTGAAAAAGGTATACTTATCCACCACTGCTTCATTCAAAATATCCGCATCCATAGGATAAATAATTTCATTATTATCACCCAATATGGCAATTTCCTGATATGGCTGTTTTTCTACCCAATACACCACACATAATATACATATACAGCAAAGTAATGCGCCGGCTATCACTGCCACCCTTCTTTTGTTCTCTTTTGTTCTCTTGTTTTCATTAAAAATCCCCCTATTTATTAAATGATAAATTTAACCATTACATATATGAAATGGAATATTGTAAAAATCAAAATTGAAATAACTGCTATTACTTTCTTTCTGTCAGCGGAACAGCATTTCTTCCATCCACTGCCCATTGTACAATCAACGCCACATCTTTCGTTGTGACGACCATTAACGGTTCCTTAAACGGAATAGGGTATCGCATGCACCAACCCACCAAATAAATTTTATATCTTTATACACAAAAATTCTGCGCCCTTTCGCTGATACTCCCATAGATACCGTCCTGACATTTGCTCATAATAATTTATGCTTTGATTGATTTTTTATATTTCGCTCCTGCCTGTGTAAATCCAATCTTTAAACCCACAGTTCTTTGCCGACTGATAAATCGGATGAACTACCTCTTGCAATGCATTGAAAAACCGGTTAAAATCCTGTCCTTCCTGATAAATTTTCCTGCGTATCTCATCACTGTTCAGATGCTCTTTTGCGCACTTTTCAAATTCATCATGTACAGCATCATATTTCCACATCATTTCATATGATAAAAATTCCAGCTTTGCCAACTGTGGAAAATAAATATCCCAATTTGGCAAGCTATTATTTTTACTGCTGTTTATACTTCGAGTTGTCGGATGAAGATTCCAAAATTCATCATTCGCCACATAAGACCACGGGACAAAATGGTCAATGGAAATATCTTGGTCTGTCAATTCTATATGTCCGTATATTTCTTTCACAGGATGAATTGATAATAACACTTTCCAATATTTCTTAACCTTATCTAATTTTCGTTCACGCGGCGGATACAGTTTATCTGCGATTCCCGGAACATTTGGATTACGCTTCTGTAAATATATTATCATATTATAACGAAGCCATCCCTTAATAATTTCCTGATTTTTATGTATATAAGAATACCATTCTTCACTAAATCGAATTATTGTCTGCATTCCGTTTAATGCTTCAAAATAATACATAAGTCTTTGTTTCTGATTTATTTTTTCAACCAATGCACTTTCTGATACATCCCACTCTCTCCCTTTCATGTTATCCATAAACGGAGCCTGCAAACGGTATGGTACATTTCTTGTCAGAATTCTTTTCCGCTTTGCCACTTCTTTATCAGTGCAATTATTTAAGTAATTGATTATTTCTTCCTTCTTTTCCGATGACTTTATCTTGGTTATTTCCTGTAAATACTGTATCAAACCTTCAAGAGTATCTTTCGGCCCCAAATTCAAATGATATTCCGTTACCATATACCATGCATCTGCAATCATCTCATTAATAAGCTCATCATAAATTATATAACTTTTTCCTTCCAGTACTTTTGTAATAATCGCCTGAAACCAGAAAAACTTATAACATTCACTGGTATTTTCAAATAATCGGCTTAAATGTTCAATTTCAAGGTCATTGGAATATGGTAACTGCATAAACTACACCTTCATCTCTAATAAAGCTTTTAAAACCCAAAAAATATGTATTATGGCTTGGATTAAATAAATCTTCCTATTCCGCCCGCTTTCTAATTTTCAGCAATAAAAGGATAATACAGATACCCGTTAAAATATGACCGATTCCTGCAATGCCGGAAATAGAGGCATCCATCCCTTTACTTAACTCGTTTCCCTGTACCTGCGTCAAACCTCTCATCAGAAAGCCAATTCCGGTAATGTTCAGACCAATCTGGTAAACAATCAGAATTTTACCAACTCCCCCATCGGAAAAAGAGAAGCTTTTTTCAAGCATCAGAAGCATCAGGAAAAAAAACATTCCCAACAAAAAATAATGCGTATGCATTACAGAAAGATTCGTTTGTCCGTCAAAATGATTGAACTTTGTAAACTCCCTGTAAAATACTCCGAATACCATGGCAATGATTGCATAAACCAAAGCCAGATTTGCATAGCGTTTGACCATAATAATTCTCTCCTTTTTTGAATATTCACCCATTTCACATTTTCTTTTGTCATATATTCCGATTTACTTTGTAAATGAAAGCTCTATGCACTTATCCCTCCTTCTTCAACGTCTCCAAAAATGGTCGGAATGCCGACGGCATTGCCATTTCCAGCTCTAATTCTTCCATTGTTACCCAGTGAAACTGCTTGCACATCTGTCTGCATGCCAGATAATATGCGGTCATTCTCCACTCCACATGAGAAAACACATGCGTATAATTTAATTTCATTTCCATCCGCTCCGGAGCGGTATTCCATTCACTTACCACATCTGCCGCCTGCTGTTCTATCAGAATGCCCTCCACGTTGGGAAATTCCCACATGCCGGACAGCAGACCTTTCTTTGCCCGTTTCCGCACCGCAACCTTATCCCCGCATTTAAGAACAAACACAGTCTTATCCTCCAGCCTTCTGCTTTTCTTCTCATCCCGCACCGGATACTGCTGCCATGTATCATGTTCTCTTGCGCCACATAAAGACTTCAAAGGACATTCCTCACATTTTGGCATCCCGTTCGGCAGACATACCGTCGCTCCAACCTCCATCAGGCTTTGTGTCAATATGCCGCATTTCCCTTTGGAATATAACCTTGCCAACTGCTCCCTGATTTTCTTTTTTGTTGACTGCTTATCAATGTTGGAGGCATCCTCCATAACTCTGGTATAAACCCGCAGCACATTTCCGTCCACCGCCGGCGTTGGCAAATCAAAGCAAATGGAGCCAATGGCGCCTGCCGTATATTCCCCGACACCTGCCAGAGACAAAATCCCCTCATACGTGTCCGGAAACCTGCCATTCCTATCCTCAACAATGGAAACAGCCGCCTTTTTCAGATTTTTCGCCCGATTATAGTAACCCAGACCTTCCCACAGCTTCAGCAGATAGTCTTCCTCCACGGCAGCCAAATCCTCAACGGTGGGAAGCGCCTTCAAAAAACGCTTATAATATTCCTTTACTGCCTCCACGCGGGTCTGCTGCAGCATAATCTCCGATAACCAGACATGATACGGTGACCTGTCTCTCCTCCACGGCAAATCCCTTGCGTGGTCCGGATACCATTCTGTCAGATATTCAGCTAATTTCTCCAATTTGTTCATTTTCTACCTGCTATATATCAATTAATATTCTTCACAAAAAAAATTTAACTTTGTTGTGTTTTCAGTATAACATATAGCATCAGCAAAATCATTATTTTCAACTGACTTTTTCAAATCAACAACTTTTATAGCCTCTCCAATACGTAAAATGCAATACCGTCATAGCCATGAGAAATTCTTACTGACAATCCGGCTTTACAAAACTGTTATCCATAGCATTTTATTGCTTTTATAATTAGAAAAATCCATAATATGGCTGAAAATTTCTTGAAACCTTCTGTATACATTGATATTATAACAATATAGAAAAGGATTCACGAGAACCAAAGAACATATAAAATGGTGACATTCAATTTTGGTTACACGGGGAATCCTTGGACTTACCCCGGATGGCAGATATTATGTAAACAAGTAAGAAAATCCAGCAAAAGGAGCATTTTCATGGAGCAACAACCTTCCATTTTAAAAGAAATCCGCCCCCATGGGACAAAATCATTTCCCTGCGCCATCTATCGGACACATTCCGCAGGAAAAGGCGCATTTGTCAAACACCACTGGCACGAAGAAGTGGAGCTTCTCTATTTTTCCGGTGGTCAGTTTCGTCTGGAAATTAATATGGAATCCTTTCCCGTCCAATCGGAATGCTTCTATTTCATCAATCCCGGAGAACTGCACAGTGTTATTTCAGAAACAGCCGACAGTTATTGGGAAGATGCTGTGGTTTTTTCTCCTGACATCCTAAGCTTTGACTCTTACGACCATGCGCAAATCCATTTAATCCATCCCATTCAAAAGGGCAGGCTGCTTTTCCCCCGCTATATCACGCCGGAGCACGCTGCTTTCCTTCCCATCCGAAATGCCTTTATGGATATCACGCGCGCTTTTGGTCAGATGGCATCGGAAGCTTCCCCCATCAAAGACAGCTCCCTTGTTACTGACGACTTAACAAGCCAATTATATATTAAGTCCTCCCTGTTATATATTCTTGCCACCCTTTCCGAGCACAGGCTCTTTACGCCCACAGAAAAAAATCTGGACAAGCGTGTGGAGAGCATCAAAACTGCTCTGACCTACATCAAAGATAATTACAGAGAAAAAATATACTTATCCGATTTGGCAGAACAGACAAATCTGAATGAACAATACTTCTGCCGCCTTTTCAAAAAGGCAATCGGACATTCTCCCATGGAGTATATCAACGAATACCGGATAAAACAGACCAGACGGCTTCTGGAGGAAACAAATTTATCGGTTACGGAAATCTGTCTGGAATGCGGCTACAACAATCTTGGCAATTTTTTGCGGGAATTTCGCAAATACACCGGAACAACACCTTTGCAATATAGAAAAAATGCAGAAAAAGTCAAAATAAAGTAGTTTTTTATCATATAAGCGTAAGTCATACTATAGTTGTGTCAGTATAATAAATTTAACAATGAGAACGAATAAATTTATTTCAGGAGGTACTGCTATGACAAGAAAATGGTGGCATGACAAAGTAGCATATCAAATTTATCCAAAAAGCTTTTATGATTCTAACGGAGACGGAATTGGCGATATTCCGGGAATCATCAGCAAGCTGGATTATCTGCAAAATCTTGGCGTAGACATTATCTGGCTGTCTCCATGTTATCAATCTCCTCTGGCAGACCAGGGCTATGACATTTCAGATTATTACAACATTGACCCCCGTTTCGGCACTATGGAGGACATGGAGCAGTTGATTTCCGAGGCAAAAAAACGAAATATGTATATCCTCATGGACCTTGTTATCAATCATTGCTCCGACGAGCATGAATGGTTTCAAAAAGCCTGTCAGGATCCGGATGGAAAATACGGCAACTTCTTCTATCTGAGAGATAAAAAGGAGGGCGAATTGCCAACAAACTGGCGGTCTTATTTTGGCGGTCCCGCATGGGATGACCTACCGGGCACAGATAAACAATACCTGCATGTTTTCCATAAAAAGCAGCCGGATTTAAACTGGGAAAATCCCGAACTCCGGGAGGAAGTATACAAAAACATCAACTGGTGGCTGGACAAGGGACTTGGCGGCTTCCGTATTGATGCAATCATAAATATCAAGAAGGCTCTGCCCCTTCGCAGCTATGCGCCTGACCGGGAAGACGGACTTTGCAGTATTCATTCCATGCTTCAGGAAGCCACCGGCATCGGAACATTTCTGGAAGAAATGCGTGACCGGACATTTCAGAAATATGATGCCTTTACCGTAGGGGAAGTATTCGACGAAAAACCGGAGGAAATCCAAGACTTTATTGGGGACAACGGATATTTTTCCAGTATTTTTGATTTTAATGAAGCATTATTCGGCGGCAGTGAAAAGGGCTGGTATGACGCAAAACCAATTACACCGGATGACTATAAAAAATGTTGCTTTGAGGCACAGGCAAAGGTGAAAAATATCGGCTTTTTATCCAATATTATTGAAAACCATGATGAGCCCCGCGGCGTCAGCCGATATATTCCCGAAGGTGACTGTTGCATAGAAAGCAAGAAAATGCTGGCGGCATTAAACTTTATGCTGCGCGGACTTCCTTTTATCTATCAGGGGCAGGAGCTGGGAATGGAAAATGCGCCGATTTCCTCCATTGACGAGGTTGACGACATCTCTGCTCTCAATGAATACGAAAATGCGAGAAATGCAGGGCTTTCATCTGCTGAAGCATTAAATGTCATTTCCCGCTTCAGCAGGGACAATGCCCGCACGCCCATGCAGTGGTCAGATGAAGCAAATGCAGGCTTTACAACAGGGACGCCATGGCTCAAGGTCAACCCGAATTATGTTTTTATCAATGCCAAGGCACAGATTACAGATTCCGATTCGGTATTCAATTTTTACAAACAGTTGATTGCGCTCCGCAAAAGCCCTGTTTATAAAGAGACCATCGTGTATGGTGAACTGGAACCGTTGTGGGCAGAACGGCACAATTTGATGGCATACTATCGAAAAGGGGATAAAACGCTGCTGGTAGTCGGCAATTACCAGAAAGAGGAGCAGGACATTGTACTTCCTGCCGCATATAAAAATATACTGTTAAACAATTATGCAGATATTGCAGAAGAAAATCTTACTATCCGGCTGTACGGATATCAGGTGTTAATATTAGAAATGGAACGGGAATCATAACAGGAAAGGAACGGTGCAAATTATGAACAAAGCATGGTGGAAGGAAGCAGTTATCTATCAGATTTATCCCCGCAGCTTTATGGACAGCAACGGTGATGGCATCGGAGATATACCGGGAATTATCAGCCGGCTGGACTATTTAAAATATCTGGGAATTGATGTTATCTGGCTTTCTCCGGTTTACCGGTCACCCAATGATGACAACGGATACGATATCAGCGACTATCAGGCTATTATGGATGAGTTTGGAACAATGGAAGATTTTGACACCTTATTGGCAAAAGCACACGAACGCGGTATTCGGATTATCATGGATCTGGTTGTAAATCATACTTCCGATGAACATAAATGGTTTATAGAAAGCCGCAAATCCGGAAATAACAAATTCCGCGATTATTATATCTGGCGCGAAGGCAGGGATGCGCAGACGCCTCCTAACAACTGGGGCTCCTGCTTTGGCGGTTCTGCATGGCAATATGACGAAGAAACCTCCATGTACTATCTGCACCTTTTTTCCAGAAAACAGCCGGATTTAAACTGGGATAATCCTGACGTTCGCAAAGAAATTTTTGATATGATGACATGGTGGTGCGACAAAGGAATCGATGGCTTCCGCATGGATGTTATCAGTATGATTTCCAAAACCGGCGAAATGCCTGACGGTGAAACAACAGGATTATATGGCGACTTTTCCCCTTTCTGCGTTCATGGTCCGAATGTCCACAAATATCTTCAGGAAATGAACGAAAAGGTACTGTCCAAATACGATATCATGACTGTTGGTGAAACGTCCGGCGTGACAACCGAGCTGGCAAAGCAGTATGCCGGAGAAGATACCCATGAATTAAACATGGTATTCCAGTTTGAACATGTGGAGGGTGACGGAAAATACGGAAAATGGACGGATGAGAAAATGCCTCTCACCACATTGAAGAAAATTTTGTCCCGCTGGCAGATTGAGTTGTACGATAAAGCATGGAACAGCCTGTTCTGGGATAACCACGACCAACCCCGCGCCGTATCCCGCTTCGGTGACGACCGCCCTCAATATCAGGAAATATCTGCAAAAATGCTGGCGACCTGCCTGCATATGCTGCAGGGCACCCCTTATATTTATCAGGGAGAAGAACTTGGCATGACCAATTATCCTTTTCAAAATCCGGATGAGTTCCGCGATATTGAGAGCATTAACGCCTATGAGGAATGGTGTGTAAACGGCACCGTTTCCCATGACGTATTCTGGCCCTGCCTTGCCTTTAAGAGCCGCGACAATGCCAGAACACCGGTACAGTGGAATGATTCCGCCCATGCAGGTTTTACCACCGGAACACCGTGGATTGCTGTCAATCCCAATTATAAGACTATCAATGCAAAAGCCCAGACAGCAAATCCGGATTCCGTATTTCATTATTATAAAAAACTGATTGCATTGAGAAAACAATATCCGGTTATAGTATACGGAAAATACGAAGCGCTTTTGGAGGACAGTGAAGAACTTTTCGCCTACACAAGAACATATGAAAATGAAAAGCTGCTTGTCGTATGCAGCTTCTGCGACCATGAAACCATTTTTACTATTCCCGATGAATTTTCAGAGGCGTCCTGCCTTATTACTAATACAGGACAGGAATATAATAATCCGACAATTACGCTTGCTCCTTATGAAGCCTTTGTGCTGTATAAGAAATAAAATGCCGGGGCAGGTGTTACCTGCCCCGATGCTTTTCTTTCCTTTTCTGCTGTTTCAGTTCAAACTGCCGCTGTCTTTTTTCCTCCCGTTGTTCCCGGCTCACAATTTTGCGTTCAGTTTTCAACTGCTCCTGCTGTAATTTCAAAGCCTGTTGCGACCTTGTTCCTATCCCGGCATTCTGTACCTGTTTTCGTACTTCACGCTGTACCCGTTTAGGATTGCAACCTATTTCTTTTACATCAGTTGCCACAGCCGGACTAAATCGTAGCCGATAATAATTTTTCAGAACAAAATCATAAACCTCATAATCTTTTGGTTCTGCTCCAAACGTGACCTTACACACAGATAACTTTCCCTCTGATACACGTTCAAACACTCCCACCCAAAAGGGTTCTTCAAAAAATACTGTCAGCATTCCCGATACTTTGTCCATGACAATTCCTCCTTAATGCCTCACGGCTGTCGCGGTATTCGTCAAACATTCTTGTCATATCAGTGAGCCGCATAAATGCGGTCACTTGCTACGCCATGCCTATTTTCCTCATTACTCGCACAAATAATTGTGATGAACAAAGAAAGGACGACCCTAAGGAGGGAGGGCTACTTATACCATAATGGTACGACTGGACTACCTACCAGTTCTGCAAGTTCGACTTGCGCTGTGTTTTTATCTTTGCACCTATATACTAGCACATAATTGTCCGCTTTTCCATAAAAAACAATTCTCGCTGCTCATTACTGTATTTCTGCCAAAGAATTTTGAATATCCTTATAGACCAATGGCTGCATACTGTCTGCATAAATAGATATATCCGCTTTATTATCTTTATCCCATTTAGTGTTGCAGGCAATCAGCGTAAGCCCTCTTG
>DKZK01000027.1:219869-236807 GCA_002493625.1 Lachnospiraceae bacterium UBA7076
ATCGGCTAACTTATCCATATAACAGTATACCTTGTCCGATTTCTCACATTCTTTTTGTAACATCTGTAATGCTTTGTATGCCGTATTATTATTTTTATCAAATAACAGGGTAAAATTATCCTCGACATTTATCTCCATACTATTTAATCTCCCATATCTTAAATTTTAATTTCTACTATATCACATTTTTCACAACCAAATTTACCTTTTCTATTTTTCTATTCAGCTTGACACTATATAGAAAAAAACTGCCGCACTTTAGAGAGCCTTAGTGACATTTGAATTTTCTTATGGTATAGTGAAGCTCCACTTTAAAAAGACGAGGAGTTGACAATATATGCCACAAATGAACAAAGGCGGTAAATTCATTTTCGGAAAATCACTGATACGAGATAACTTGACAATCCATATCCCAACACAGGCACTTACAGAGTACAACGCCACAGCAGAGGGAAAAGTCTATCTTTTTACCGGAAGCAAGGTTACCGGCGGTTTTTGCGTGACAAGAAAAGGATTGTTAGAACCATCAAAGCTGGGAAACATTCTTACTGATAATCCGGCTTTACAAAAATATCAGACCACAGAGGGCGAATTTATCAAATACAAAGGACGGTCATACTGTTGGATAACTATTTCAGAGAATGGTGTGATTCAGCTTAATCAGCAGATATTGGACTTCCTTAATCTGAAAATCGGAATGAAGCTTTTATCTATCCGAAGCAGCGATATTGCATTTACAATGGGTGCAACATATCCACTATTGGAAAGAGCCGATAATTATGAGGGAGAAATTGAAATCTATTAAACAATCATCCACACATTTTTGCAAATTGGGTTTTAACGCATTGCCGCTTTCATCCAGTCGTCTAAAAAAGCAAGTTGCTCGCTGGTATGAAACCAATGCTCCCCATTTTCCATTACAGTAAGATGTGCATTATGGCTGGTAATAAATTCATTTACTGTTTGACGGGATACAAGGTTATCATTTCCTGCATATAAGATTTCTGTGGGAACATTCCATGTTATAGGATTTTTCCTGACAAAGCATAAATAGTTCCATGATAGTGTTTCTCCAAAATCCGTAGGAATTTCTCCCCTTTCATGTAAATCCTGTTCCGATATATTGGCCCAATTCATCATATCCAGTATAAGACGTTCCATATCAAGTACAGGCGATATAAATAAAGCCTTTTCCAAATCACAATTCTGTAATGTGTGCATTGCAAAATATGCCCCTACACTGTTTGCAATCACATAAATATAATCGTATCTTTCACGCACTTCATTATAGACCGATTGAATTTGATTTTCCACAATCCAAGGCAGATAATCATTGAAGTCTATCCCGATAATATCAAAACCAATACAATTTTTCTTGTACTGCTCTGCTTCTAAATAACTTCCACCTTTTCCATGTATATATAAAATTACATTTTTCATAATAGCACTTCTCCAGTCCCTGATTTCATCTGATTTTCACTTTCAATCATCAACTATAATTAAATCAAGACCTATAATAAATCACAAATTGTATTTCTCCAAAATCCATCTGCATTCATAGCATTTCTATCTATAGGTCGTCTGATTGTAAACTTATTTAACCATCCTTCTGAAATTAAATTATTTGCAAAAATTTTAGTCATTATCTAATAACCACCGGATTTCTTCATCAGTCAGCTTCTCCGGAAAATCACTTCTAACATATTGGTTTGTACCTGTCGGCAGCACTCGCGTATTTCTTGTCGATTGCAATAAAGAACTCATCTAAATAACCTCATCACAAATATTGATTTTTTGATTATATCATTTCCGTTTTTCATTTACCACTACTTTGATTATAACATGGCGTCCATAGCAAGACTCCACCCCCGTCAATGTTGCAAATTCCGACATTTTTTATTATAATTAAATTGTTTTATACCCAATATTAAGTGTATGCAAAAAGTAACGCCCAGATGGAAAAATATCATTAAAGAACGGGAAGGGAGATACGATGAATATTGAGAAGAAGCAAAACGGAAATGAAATAACACTTATGCCGGTTGGAAGGCTGGAAACGACAACGGCTCCCCAGTTAGAGGAACAGATTAATGCAGTGCTGGAAGATGCAGAAAAGCTGATATTGGATTTTCAGGGTCTGGAATACCTTTCGTCCGCAGGATTACGCGTCCTTTTGTCAACGCATAAGGCATTTATGAAACGAGGCAGCGGCGAGCTGGTAATATGCCATGTCAACGAGACAATTCATGAAGTTTTTGAACTCACAGGTTTTTTGGATATTCTGAATATAGAATAAGTTAGGAGCGATATATGAAAGAATTAACGGTTGATGCGGTATTGGGTAGCATTCCGGTCGTTACGGAATTTGTTGACGAACAGCTGGAGCAGTTTGGCTGCCCGATGAAAGCACAGGTGCAGATTGACATTGCAATCGATGAACTATTCAGCAATATTGTCCATTATGCCTATCATCCTGAAGTCGGACCGGCAACAGTGCGGGTGGAAGTGGTGGATGAGCCGCTTTCGGTCATCATCACCTTTATCGATCAGGGCGTGCCTTATGATCCGCTTTCCAAGGAGGACCCTGATGTGACGCTGTCTGCGGAGGAACGGGAAATAGGCGGGCTGGGTATTTATATCGTTAAAAAGAATATGAACGAAATTACCTACGAATATAAAGACGGTCGAAATATTCTAAAAATACGCAAGGAGTTATAGCACAAATGCCGGAACAAAAGGATTATAAAAATTTATATAAAGAGATAGTCACCAATCTGCTGGAGGGTGTCATGGTAATCAGCATGAAGGGAAAAATTACCATGCTGAATCCGGCGGCAGAACATATCCTTGGTCTTACACAGGAGGATATTGGCAATTCTTTCCTTAATTTATTTCTGACAAGGGATGGCACAGACGACTTCAACGAGGTAATACTGAATTTGATTCATGAAAAAGATAAAGTAAGCAATATGCCGGTGGACTACTTGCGGGAAGGGGAAATCAGAAATCTGTCCCTGACGACAAGCTACATACACAGCGACGGGGAAAAATCGGTTGTTGTGGTAATGGAGGACGTTACAGAGCTGAACGAACTCCGTGACGCCAAGACCGCTTTGGACAAAATTAAAAAACTTAATATGGAATATGAAAAGGCAAAGGATGAAGCGGTCAGGGCAAATGAGGCAAAGAGCCTGTTTTTATCCAATATGTCCCATGAAATCAGGACACCTATCAATGCGGTGCTTGGCATGAATGAAATGATTCTCCGTGAATGCAGGGACGAGCAGCTTCTTTCTTACGCCGCCAATGTGCAAAGCTCCGGCAAGACGCTGTTGTTTTTGATTAATGATATTCTTGATATGTCAAAAATTGAGTCCGGCAAAATGGAGATTGTGGAGGTTGAATATGAGCTGGAAAATCTGCTGATGGACCTTTGGAATATCATATATCTGCGTGCGCAGGAAAAAGGACTGAGCATCCGTTTTACATTGGACCGGACAATGCCAAAAATGCTGTTTGGAGACGACGTAAGGATTAAACAGATTGTAACCAATTTATTGACCAATGCTGTGAAATATACCCCGCAAGGCGGCATTGAACTAAAAGCGGCATATGAAAATACGGGTGGCGAACAACTTTTGTTAAAGATTTCCGTCAAAGATACGGGCATGGGAATCCGCCAGGAAGACATGGGAAAGCTGTTCGAGAGCTTTCAAAGGCTGGATGAGGAAAAGAACCGCAACATTGAGGGAACCGGTCTTGGCATGAATATCACAATGTCGCTACTGAAGCTGATGGGCGGAGAAATGAAGGTAACAAGCGAGTACGGAAAGGGTTCCGAGTTTACCGTCACAATTCCACAGAGGATTATATGCGGTGAACCTGTGGGCGATTTCGATACCATCATAAAGAAACGGGAAAAGAACATTACAAAGACGTCACAGAGCTTTGCGGCTCCGGAGGCAAGCGTGCTTGTGGTGGATGACAACAGTATGAACCTTACCGTGTTCAAATCCCTGCTGAAACGTACAAAAATGAAAATTACAACGGCTGATTCCGGCAGAAAATGTCTTGAGCTTGTCAAGAAAGAAAAATTCCATATCATCTTTATGGACCATATGATGCCGGAGATGGACGGAATTGAAACACTCCATGAAATGCAAGGCTTGTCAGATTTTCCAAATCACGATACTCCGGTGATTGTCCTGACAGCAAACGCAATGTCCGGAGCCAGGGAAAGCTACCTGAAGGAAGGTTTTGTGGATTTCCTGACGAAGCCCATCGACAGTGACCTGCTGGAACAGACGGCGAAAAAATATATTCCTGAAGATTTGTTGCAGCATCCTGAGGAAGACATACAGAATACGGAAGAACAGCCAGTGAACGACGTATTGAATATGAAAAAACAGCCGCAGGAAAACGTATTGGATTCGAAGGCGCAGCCAACGGATTCCGATTATGAAAGTTATCTCTCCTATGGTATTTCCATAACAAACGGACTTGCCCTTGCCAGAAATGACGAGGAAATGTATCTGGAGCTTGTGAGAATGTTTTTGAAGGAACGCAAAAAACAGGAGGAGATGCACAGGTTCATTGAGGAACAGAACCAGAAGGATTATGCAATCTGGGTGCATGGTCTGAAAGGAAATGCAAGAACGCTTGGCGCAGACACGCTGGCAGATATGGCATTTGAACATGAGAAGCAAAGTAAGGCGGGCAATATGGATTATGTGGTCGGGCATTGGGAAGAACTGCTTGCCGTCTGGGAAAAGACACTGGAAGGATTTCAGGAGTTTATCAATGCCAATGGCGGAGAGGAAACGGATAAATATAGCTCAGTGGATGAAGGCGGCGAAATGCTCACACTGACGGAGCAGGACCTTTCTAAAGCGGCGGCATTGTTGGAAGACTTTGAAACGGAACAGGCAGTAACGCTTTTAAAGAGCTGGATTAGCAGCCCATTAGAACCATCCATGCATGAGCGCATTAAAAATGCACTGATTGCCATAGAAGATGATTTTGACGAAGATATGGCAATCGAGCTGTTAAAAATGAACAATGAATCAATAAATTAGCGCTAAAAAAGCGCAGAAACGAGGGAAAATGATGTTGAATAAGAAAATGATTGTAGCTGTGGACGACAGTAATATCACATTGAAAAGGCTGACAAAAGTATTGGGCGAGCAATATGATTTACATGCATTTTCGGTTGGAAACCGGGCGCTTAAGTTTTTGAAAGACAGGACACCGGATCTGGTAATTCTGGATATTGATATGCCGGAAATCGACGGATATGAAATGCTGAAATCCATTCGGGAAACAGAGCATTTGAAAAATGTGCCGGTTCTTTTCCTGACGTCCAACAACGATAAAAGTAATGTCATCAAGGCTGTAACGGAAGGCATAAACGATTATGTGGTAAAGCCCATCGACGAGGAAATCCTGATGAAAAAGATACACACATTTTTAAATGACACGCCAAATAAAAGCCTGGATTAGGCAGGATGGTATGCCAGATACTCCACGCAGAGCATGGTAATGTCATCAAACTGTGGGGCATCACCAACAAATGCATCAATATCCGCTTTAATTATAGGAAGAAGTTCTGCGGGCGGTCTTGCAGTATTTTTGACAAGAACGTCCGTAAGCCGTTCCATGCCATAAAGTTCCTTGGCTGCATTTGTGGCTTCCGTTATGCCGTCCGTATACTGGAAAATTTTATCCCCCGGTGAAAGCTGAATGGAGCCGCTCTGATATTTCACGCCTTCCATACCTGCCAGCACAAATCCCGCGCGAAGCCTGTGTGGCTCATAAGCGCTGCCTGATTTTGCAATAAATGGCATTTCATGTCCGGCATTCACAAAGCAGAATTCACCTGTCACAAGATCCAAAACTCCCTCAAAAGCGGTAATAAACAATCCTTCGTTATTGGATTTACAAAGCAATTCGTTCACTTCCGTAAAAACCGTTCCAAGGTCCGTGTCAGGCTTTGTATGGTCATTAATCAGGGTTTTTCCGATTACCATAAATAACGCGGCGGGCACGCCTTTTCCGGAAACGTCTGCAATAACAATGGCAAGATGGGTCTCATCCACCATAAAGAAATCGTAGAAATCACCACCCACTTCCTTTGCCGGATTCATGGTAGCGTAAATATCAAACTCAGGGCGATCCGGAAAAGCAGGGAAAATACACGGAAGCATATCCGCCTGAATACGGGTCGCAACGTCCAGCTCCGTAGAAATTCGCTGTCGTTCCTCACTGTCTTTAATCTGCCGTTCCAATAATTTCCGAGTCCGCCCTGCTACAGTAGTGCATATGGATGATAAACCGAGAAGGATTAATGCCCGCGGGACTACAAAGAAAATCGTGGCATCATACAGCATCGAGCCTGTAATCACCCTTTTATCTATGTCCGGTTCCATAATTAACAGGTTCAAATCCCCCTCACCGATATACATACCAACATAGATGGATGCGGAAAAAAGCACCCATGAAGCTACAAGCGTAAGACGGGTAAGCTTCCGTGAATAATAATGGCAGCTTAATGCCAGCGGTACCGCCCATGCGAGGACACCGTGTTTTGGCATAGCGGAAGACAGGATAAAAATACTTGTAATGCCGCACATGATAATGGCGTACTTCAGCCAAAGGGGTTGTCCTCCTGTTATTTTGCAAAGCAAAGCAGGCAGCAGAAAAAGCAGGATGGTGATTGGCATTCCGATATTCATAATCTTATCCGGAATGATAAAGATTCCCACAAGATTAAGTATCCATGCCATCGCGCCGACACCGCCGCATACGGCAAGACATCTCGCCGCATATCTGTTGGCCTCCGTTTCATTTTTAACGAGCGCTTCCCATTGCAGCTCCGTACCGATATTATCCGTTTTGCTTCTGGTAATTTTTTTCACTGCTCCGCCTTCCCTCGGTGACAACCGATATTTCATCATCTTGTATTTGCTTTATACAGTATTTTGGTATTATTATACCACGCCGACTAACGTCTCCGTGTCTGTTTTCACCTTATGGTGATGCCCGCAAGCGTACATCGCTGCAAAACTCATTATACCATATTGTCGATTTCTATCTATTCTATCATATAATGGAACATTTTGTATAGCAGATAAGTAAATCTAATGGGAAGGTGTCACGCCCTACATTTTAAATCCTATCCAGACAATTCATCCAGATATTCCTGCAATCTATCTGCAAATTTTCCAATATGTATGCCATCTACAAAAGAATGATGTGCCTGAACTGACACTGGCATAATTATCCGACCATCCCTTTCATGGTATTTTCCCCAGTCAAACAAAGGTGTTGCATTATCCTTCTTGCCCGAATTTGTATGAGAAATATGGGTATATGTTACCCAGGGCATAGGAGAACATTGAAATACATCATTGCCAAGCGGTCCGGTAAAATATTCTTTTTGTCCTTCTGCCGTCTGCAATGCCAATTCCACATATTCTTTCATCGTGTCCTGAATAGGGACATTAACAACCTTAAATAATTCTGTGTCTTTGTTCAAATATGTAAAGGCAGTATCAATTTTATCAAATAAAACAATATTACCGTCTAAAAAACGATAGCGGAATGCTTCTATCTCATTTGCACATTTACATACCGCATAGACAAATGCAAGCGTAAAAGAAAAATTTTGTTTTCTGATGTATTGCACAAAATTGGTGACATCTGCATCAAACGTCACGCAAAATGCAGGCTCAACACTATTTCTGAATACCATACAGTGCATGGCTCTTTCCCATGTCTTTTCATCTATAACCTTATATGTATTCTCCATAAAACTATTCCTCCAATCTCAGCATCCCACATACCAAGCCTCTCCTATTTCCACATCTTTATACTTTCTCCATATACACAAAGCTCAATTCCGCCGTCACCTGTTTCTCGTCAAAAATTTTATAGCCAAGCTTCTGATACAAGGCTATATTCTTTTCACTTCCGGTATTGGAAAACAACTCCTTTTTAAAATTCACACTCTGCTTTGTTTTAATAATTTCACACCCAGACAAAATACAAATGCACCTAATAAAATAAAGAATCCCCACACTATGTTCCAGTATGAAGAATTAACATCAAACATAAATAATAGTAAATCATTCCATATTTTCAATTCGATTGCTATTGCAAATAAATCGAACAATAAATATCCTCCGCCAAAAAGGTATATCCATCGCCACCAATAATTATTTTTTATATTCTTAAAAAATACCACCATTCCACATATACAAAGAAATGCCAGAATACCCATCAGAACAAAATAAAACACTCCTTTGCTCTCTAATATTCCAATCCAAAAATCAGCATAAGATGTTCTGTCAACCAATGCCCATATCCTATGTAAATGAAACAAGCCAAAGAATATGAAAAACCAAGGTTCCCACGCATATATTTTCTTCACTTATCTTACCTCTTACTTCAAAGTTTCATATTTTAATATGGCGGCGGGGAATGACCCCCGCTTTACAATCGCCCGCGCATGGTTGCAGGTTACGCCATCTGTCCGCCCTTATAGCTTTAAAGCCATGCACATACACAAAGGGGGGATTTAAAAATAATTTTTTTTTTACTTCAAATTGATTATATCATACCATCAGTTATTCTGCATCAGACTATAAAAAATGCGGCGTATAATGCACCTGCTCTGATGCTGATTGCAAAGACTACGACAAAGGGAGTTCAATTTATGTAAAAACATCATTTGGCAAAACTCACCTGGTTGAAACCGGTAATGAAGCAGGGAAACCATTGCTGGTGTTTCATGGTGGAAATGCTACAACCGCCTATAATCTATTAATGTGTCAATTTCTGTTAAATGATTTTCATATATATGCAGTTGATACAATTGGACATCCCGGTAAAAGTGATGAAGTTTGCTTATCACATAAAGGATATGCTTATGGACAATGGGCGAATGAAGTAATCGACAAAATTAGATTTGATAGCATTTCCTGTTTGGGAGGTTCATTTGGAGGCGGGATTTTAGCTAAACTGATGTGTACTGCTCCCCAAAAAACCAGTGGCAATCCGCTTGATACTGCGAACTGCCACACTGAACATTACAACTTATTCCAAATCCTCAATCCGACCTGCCTGAATTGCCGCAATGTTTTTCTTAATTCTGTTTTCAGACCAATTCCACCATTGAAGCTTAAGTAATTCAGAAATTACATCGTCCGAAAACCGTTTTCGTATCGGTTTTGCAGGAACACCTCCAACAATCGTATAAGGCGGTACATCTTTTGTAACAACTGCTCGTGTACCAACAATTGCTCCATCACCAATCGTAACACCGGATAGAATAACCGCTTCAAAGCCAATCCAAACATCATTGCCAATTACAATATCGCCTTTGTTGTCCCATGCGCCTGTAATTTCTTTTACATCCAATCCCCATTCCTCAAAAAATATTGGAAATGGATACGTTGAAAGTGAAGCCATTGCATGATTTGCGCTTGTAAACAGAAACTTTGCTCCACAAGCAATGGAACAGAACTTACCAATTTGCAGCTTTTCCCCATTAATCGGATAATGATACAACACATTATTCTTTTCAAATTCTCGTGGGTCATGTACAAAATCATTGTACATTGTATAATCGCCAATTTTAATTCTGTCATTGGCAATCACATTTTTTAAATAAACTGTTTGAGTATCACCTGTCCGGGGATAAATTTTATTCTCCGATATAGTCATTTTATAATTCTCCATTTCTAAATAATTTTTATGCGACTATATCGGTTACTACAATGCAGCGTTTCACTTTTTTGCCTCCATCAACTTTAATTTGCAGATTTGATTATACCACTTTCTTTTTCCACTTGCCACAAAATACAGGGCATAACAACCACCACTTTT
Organism: Lachnospiraceae bacterium UBA7076; assembly: GCA_002493625.1. GTDB lineage: Bacteria > Bacillota > Clostridia > Lachnospirales > Lachnospiraceae > Coprococcus_C. Next base: position 229,755 of record DKZK01000027.1, read on the forward strand.
ATTAGTAAACCTGCCCAATCCATTATGTTTTATATTTTATAAATTTTCTAACCTTTGTAAAAATGCAGCATAAAATTCTCTTTCCTTTATACAGGCTTGCTGAACCGCTATACTTTTGGGAGTGTAAGCCATCGGGTGTTCCAAATTATATAGAGCTTGTTTTGTTGCCAGAATTGCGGATTCTGTTGTGCTTCCCAATATGTCTGAACTGTCCGCATTTCCCTCTCCCTTAAACATTACATTAAGTCTTTGAACCATCATTTGTGATATATGGCTCAACATTCCATTTCCCTGTATTCCCAAACCATTTGCACCCGTTTCCTTAGCTGCCTCAATCCATGCGTTTTTAACTTTTTCCGGTGCATTTGGTGCTATTTGTTCAAAAACCTTTTCATCTACATCATCTTTTTTCGCAATTGCCTTTTCAGATATCACCTGTGAAAACTGTTTCTGCGCTACAGCCTTTTCTGCTTTTCTCATTTCATACCCTGTTGTCGGGTAACCTGCTGTTCCAATTCCGCTAATACTCATTTCACAATTCCTCCGTATTACATATCACAATTTTTATTGTATGCCCTTTTGGGGTGTCTACTTAAAATATCGGAATGTAAATATTTTATCTGATACCGATTGCGTAAAAGGACGGCTTGATAGCGTAATTGGACAGAAAAAGCCGCAAACCCTGGTTTACGGGTTTAGCGGCTTAGCTCCCTCTATTCGAAATCCCTATAATATAACATAATCGTTAAATATTTAATTGCTTTTCAAGGGTTTTTCCCGCCTTCCCTACAAATCGGAACTTATTTTGTGTCTTGAATTAACCGATAGTCTTCTCTTGCATAATCAGCATTTTGAAGAAACAAGTCAGGAAGTTCATCTATTCTGTCAACATCATTACAACAATACTGCACAACATATGTAACAATCGTTTCGATATTTTTCCCACATTTATCAAACAATTCCGCAGCCTTTATCCAATTATCCTGCTTATATTCCTGTCCTAATTCCCGGATAATCTCTGCAAGCCTGTCATAATTTGCACAGTATGGTATATCAGCTTCATTCACTCCCATAATCTGATTTGGCACTTTAGGTACTTTTCCCATATATTCAGTAATAGAAATAAGGGCATTTCTGTAATCTTCTTCTGAAAATTTCTTTTTCCATTTCGGAAGTTCTTTTGCAATTTTTTCATAAGCAGAAATTCCAAGAATATACGGTTTTTCTCTAAACTGTCTTTCCGCTTTTTTCAACAGGCAATTATGACTAAGTGTATATTTATCTGGCAATTTTTCATCTAATCGGATTTTGATAAATCCATTTTTGTCGCCCACCCCGTTTTTCTCAATATTCCAAGCCAGTTCTAAATCACTGACGGCAAGTTCTATCACATCTTCCCGATCACAATCATATATCAAAACAACATTCTTTTCTTCATCATATCCTATCATCATAACATAATGTATAGGTATATGTTCAGCATGATACATTTTCAGATAGGGCAAATAAAACATATCCAATGGCCCTAAAACAACAGGATAGTCTTCATCAATTTCTTTTTTAATTGACTTTTGGGCATATTTTACAGTTGTCCCACTGATAATTTTATAATCTAACCCTAATTCATCTTTTAAATTTTCGTATACTGTTTTTGGTCTTGCGTCATTTGCGCTAAACATATATGGCTTTTGACTATTATTCATTTTAATGAAAACGGTTTCACCAAAACTTCCCAATGCAAGAAGAAAACCCTCTGGAATAGATTGATTTGTTCTTGTTGCATATAAATCTTCAATTCCACTACACATACAGCATCCACTTGAAAGATGATGTTTTATCTCTATAATTTTTCTTGACATCCTTTCCTCCAAACACTGATTTTACGCTCCATGCAACTTCCCGACAAATTTGGAATTTACATTGTTGTTATTTTTTCAGAAAATCACTAAATTCTTTCAATTCTTTTTTTGTATCTTCGGAAAGTCTGTTATATTCTGTATCATGAATCGCACCCTCTAATGTATATAAATGTACCAGACAAACATTTGGATATTTCTGCTTTAACCTAAGAAATGCGTCTTTTGCACCTACCTCGATCAGTTTCTCGGAGGATTCAATACCAACAGATATTAGCTTTTTTTCCATTTCTTTACCGATATTCATCATAGCTGTTAATTCTGACATGTTTATCTTCAGCTCTCCTTGTTCTACTCATTTTTTCAAATATCGATTTGCCCAGTTCTATAAACCAAAATTTGTTAATTGCTTTCATTTGCGACAATACCGCATGAAAATCCTCTCATTAAAACCTTTTTGTTTACCGTGTTTTTCCGGAATACGCTTAAATTCCTCAAACCCGATACTCGTATAACATTTAATTGCATTATTATTTATATCAGTAACATCAAGCACAAAATCCTGATAATTTGTAAGCATCATACTTTCCTGAAGCATAGTTTTAGCAATACCCTGTTTGCGGTATTTTTTTCGTACTGCTACAAATTCTATATATCCAGTTGTAATAGGATACTCAAGTTGCTTTTCAAATTCTTCTTTCAAAACGAAAGTACCAATAATCCCTTTAATAAACCCAAAATGCTTCTTCAAAGATACTTTTTCTGCTTTTGCAGCTCTGCCATTGCAATCAGAAATTGCCAACACTCCCGCAATATTTCCCTTTATTTCTGCTACATAAAATCTTTCTATATTTAATCCCATTGTGATAGCATCTGCCACTTTTTGATTATCTTTACATAATATTGAAAAATCCTTTTCAAATCCTTCTGCAATACATAAAGCCACATTATTACGATCTGTTTCTTTTGCTTTCCTTATATGCACCATTTTCATATATCCTCTATAATTGTTTTAAACTATTCATCAAATCCCGTTTTTTCGCTCTGCTCACACTGATGAACATGAAATTGTTATTTTCTGTTTCGATAAAAGGCGATGCCAACAAGAGCTGTCTATTTCATGGTGTCGTCTCTTTCAACCCCTATTTATTCATTTGATTATACCACTTTCATTCCTTATTTACCACTAAAAATACAGGGCATAGCAGCCGCCACGCCCCACATTAAAAGCCGAAAAGTCCGCTGTTTATGTGGACTTTCCGGCTCTCTATTTACTACTTCGAACTCGACAACTACTAATCAATTTTGTTATTTGATGTATCCATATTATCCTGCCTATATGGGCTATTGTTATCATTTTGTTATCGCTGTTGATAACACTTGCCCTGTAATTGTGGATAATAGCAATATGTTCCAATTCAAATTGGAAGCGTTTTTGCTTAGAAAAACATTTCTTCTGCCATTGTTCCATCTATGGGATAGGTTTCTGTTTCAAAAACCATTTTCAAAAATCGCAATTTCAAATGGTAATTCACGATAAATATCTTCCACTTGATTTATGTCCATGCATAACACCTCCTCGCAAAAAATTCAAATTTGTCTTCCACAATTATTTTACTCTCAAAAGGATATTCAGATTTTTTGCTCTGCTTAACTTCTCGGCAAATACGAATTGTTCTATTAATTTAATTTCTATAATAACACAACATACGCTCATAAATATTTCTGGTTTGTCCCTCTCACTATAACAGTGAAAGAACCTGCTGACACGTATAAAGCTGTGGGGCACCCCATTGGAGTGCCCTACAGTTGTTTATTTATACGGGAATTATTCGATGTCCGAACTTTTGCTTTCCACTTGTTTTTGCTGTATTTTAACCGTTCTATCTTCTATATCAGCCACTTTTTCTCTATTATTCTATAGCAAATATACTTTACTATTTCACACTCTATTGTTATGCCTGCTATAGTTCATCTGCCAAACTTTCCACAACAGCCAACGGCAAAACCATTATTCACCCCAATAATTTTCAGTCTCCTGTGTAGTAGTTTTAATACCAAATAACTTCCACAGAAAATCTTCCCTTTCGTTAAAAATATCCATTATTCGTATTACATTTTCCTCAATCCGATAAAATGCATAGTTATGTTGTATATACAGCATTCTATAATCGCAAGGTATTCCTATCAGATTTTCTACAGATGGTCCTTTAGTTTCAAACCGCTGTAAATCTCGAAATGCCCTTGTCATTTTCCGGATTACAGATTTCGCCTTTTCTGCACCATACCTAACAGTAACATCCTGTTTTATCTCATGTAGTTTTTCAAGGGCATCCGGAGAGTATTGTAATTTCTTCAATCAAATACCCCCAGTTCTTTCTCTACATCATCTGCGAAAATCCAACCTTCTTTATCAGCTCGTTCCTCTGCTTTTCTCAACTTAGAAACCAATGTATAAGCTGCTCGATAACGGTCAAGCTCATCAATCTCTGCCATAGTAAGAATTCCATACTCACCATGACCATTTCGTGTAAGATAAACTCTGTTTGATGCATCTACTTGTTTTAACACTTCTGTGTAATTTCTTAAATCTGATATCGGCTTAATATTTGGCATATCAATCAACTCCTTTGCTGACATTATATATGATATATTATATCCAAGCAAGCAAATTCGCATGTGAATTTATCCAATCAAAAAACACACCTTCTTATAACTACATGGAGTTAAATCCTACACATGTTTTTTTGAATCATTTTATACCTATTGCTTCATCACAATGTTCTTGATATAATTTTTTATATTGATTTTAAAGTTAATGCACCAAATTTAAAAATATAGTTGTGGGCATTATTACTTTTTAAATATGAGACAAAACAACAATGCCACAGAATAGGAGGATATTGGGGATAGCTTCTAGCAACTTTTTTCTTTCATTATCGCTGAGTCCAACAACTTCCCCATCATCATTTTTGCCGATATAAAGGGTTCCGCCGTATGCGTTTGCATAACCGTAGATTCATTCTAAGAACTCATCATGCCATAATTCTTTGTATTCTATTGTTTGATGTTCCGGCATACTCCTCACCTACTGCTTTCTTATATTCTCTAAGTTCGTTAACCCTCTGGAGATAAGGATTCATTCATTTGAATAATATGTGCCACAAATATCAACAACGTTTTATAGGCAATATCCACCTCTTCATCGGCATAATCTATAATTCCTCTATGCAGAATATTATTTCTAAATGGCAATCGCTTATCTATGCTTGTAAAATTATCTGTATTTGCAAATACAACATTTGTGATTGCCAATAAAACTGTTTTATAAAGATTTTCATTATCCATGCCATGATTATTCTTTATTAATTCAATTCTAAGCATATCTTTTGTGCCTTCATTTCGCTTCTTATCACGTCTCAACGTTGAATATATCAATCTTTCAAAATGTGACAATATTATAATAAGTTTTTCTCTATTTCCATAACTATTATTTCCCATTACATTTTTTATATAGTTATGAAGCACATTGTTGCTATCAATATACTTTAATATATCACACCTTGCTTCTTCCATAGTAGAAATTTCAAGTTCATCAAATAACCATTCTATTTCTTCATATGTCAAATTTTTTTCTTTAAGCTTTGACATCTCTGAAAAAATACTGTCTCTTGAACATCATCAGGAATATTATTAAATATTTCTAATAATCTTTGAAATTCTTCCGTTTTGGCAAAACTATTTAATGCATCCGCAACTTCGTTTCTAATTTTTTCTGTGCGTTTTACCAAAATATCTAATGCTTCACTTAAATTCTTTGAAATATTATTCCAATCTTCCATTTCTAATCCCACCTAAACACGCTTGCAACACTTTTACACAATTTCCTCATATAACAATCCTGTATATCTATTTGCGGCAAATCATGAACATTAAGTTTATAAACTAACAAATGTGTAAGCATCAAGTCAGCTTCTACTGCAAATATTTTTGCTGCATTTTTCATTCTCTCTTCTAAAAAACATTTTCTTATTCAAATTTAAAATACAAATCTTTAAAATACTTATCATTATACGACATTAATTATTATGACGACGTTACTACTTTTTCACATATCAAGCGTCAACCCTAATATGTTCTAATAAATTTTGACCAAATAAGGTTATATGAAAACGATCTATATTATTTTGACTAATTATACCAGTTGATGATATAAATTCCAGTTGCACAACTCCTTTACTCTGCATTTTTAACAACGCACGAACTAGAAAAGCCCAATCATACACCTCAAAACCATCTTCATCTTTCCCCGCCTCATTCAGTATTCTTCCCATGTCTTGAATATTAGTTAGCTTAAAAAATTCTGTAAAATCTTTCCAAAATATTGTATTCTCTCCATAAATAATATTTCTATCATACCATTTATGTGGGGTGTATGCTTTCTTCATGGTAGTATTTTCTTGGTTGACAATTTGAGGCTGCTTTTGTTTCTCCCTTATATCACTTTGATACTTTTCTGTCATTTGCTGATGATATATCCTAACACCATCTTTCATATATTGCTTTATTATTTTAAGGAGCTCAATATCATTACCATTACAAGAACATATTATTTCACACAATTCTTCATCCATATCTTGTTTTTCATTCATTAAATACGAAATCAAACAATCTATAAGTGGTTCCGTTATTTCCGGCAATGCACTTAAACAAAGATGCTTAAAGTTATTTCTAAAAACATATTGGGAATGTTCATCCAATAAATCAATGCTCTCTTGGAGTGCATTAATTGTGATTGCCTGTTCTTCAATTTTTTTCTGAAATTGTAATAGCCTTTTTTCCACACTCTTTGTATCAAAATAAGAACATGCTTCGTTGTATACACTCGCAAAAATTGGTATTGCTAAAAATGCCGGATTAATCAGTGATAACGCTGATGCCACTGGCGAACCAACATTTAAAGCAGTTTGAATAGCCACACCAGTATAAAATTTGAAATGCTTGATAGGAATATGGCTTGTCTTTTACTGCTTCAATGAATTTCAGATATTCTTCTTTCGTCCAAAAAAGCATTTCCTCTGCTTTCCCTTTTCCAAGCGGCCCGGCTTTGACAACAGGATTGCTTTTTAACTCGTAGAACCGCACCGCATGATTAAATAATGCGCTCAATTCAGATTGCAGAGTTTTCAGATAAGTC
>DKZK01000027.1:237087-237352 GCA_002493625.1 Lachnospiraceae bacterium UBA7076
GATAATATCTTTTGCACGAATATCACACATTTTCTTATTCTCAAAGTACGGCAACAACTTTGTGCGTAAGATATGCTCCTTTGTCAGCCAAGTATTGTGCTTCAGCTTCGGCTTCATATCCCTTGTGTATGCCTGCACAAATTCCCCGAAAGTCATATCCAAGTCAGCCGCTTCTTTCATTCGGAAATGGTGTTCCCACTCCGTAGCTTCTCTTTTGGTCTTGAAACCTCTCTTGACTTTCCGGCAGTTCTTCCCCGTCCAGTCA
>DKZK01000011.1:0-28467 GCA_002493625.1 Lachnospiraceae bacterium UBA7076
AAACCTGCGGTTTTTCGGTGTTCGTTACACTCACATAGGTCCGAGAACATTCCTTTGGCTGCAAGCAGCCATCGAATGTTCTGCGGACCTGCGTTCGCGTTTATGCGTTCATTATACCACAATTTATTGACATTATAAACACTTTATGCCATTATTACTTAGTATAATTAGAATAGTAAATTGTGAGCCTGATATATTGTACAACGGATGTTGGCAAAAAGAGTTTTGCAATTACTTAAGAATAATTTAAAAAGAGGAACGGTACATTGGATAAATTTGATGTTATTATTGTTGGAACGGGAGTGGCAGGACTTTTTACCGCATTATCCGTCTCACCAGATTTCAAGGTTCTTATGATTTCAAAGGACAAGATTGAAAACAGCGATTCTTACCTTGCACAGGGCGGTATTTGTACATTGAAGGAGCCTGCGGATTTTGACAGCTTTCTTGAGGACACCCTGAGGGCGGGCAGATATGAGAACAATCAGGATTCGGTAAAGGTCATGATTGAAAATTCTCCCATGATTATGGACAGGCTTGTAGAGTACGGAGTACGGTTTGACATAAATAAGGACGGCACCTACGAGTATACACGGGAGGGAGCTCACTCCACATACCGGATACTGCACCATAAGGACGTAACGGGCAAGGAAATCACAAATAAGCTTCTCAATAACGTAAGGGAGCGTGAAAACATAACCCTTAAAGAGTACACAAAAATGCTTGACTTTATTATAGAGGATAATGTGTGCCACGGCGTTGTCATAAAGGAAAAGGATGCGGTAAGGGCGGTGTACGCCAAACAGGTTGTGCTTGCCACGGGGGGCATAGGAGGACTGTTTACCCACTCCACAAATTTCAGGCATATAACGGGAGACAGCTTTGCTCTTGCCTTAAGACACGGAGTTCAGCTTCAAAATATTAACTATATACAGATTCATCCTACCACCCTTTATGAGGAGGCAAAAAACAGAAAGTTTCTCATTTCCGAATCCGTGAGGGGTGAGGGCGGAATCCTTCTTAATAAGAAGGGAGAGCGTTTTGTGGATGAGCTTCTTCCACGGGACGTTGTCACGGAAGCAATAAGAAAGCAGATGGATGAGGACGGACGTCCCTTTGTGATGCTGTCCATAAAGCATATGCCGAAGGAGGAAATTATAAGGCGGTTTCCGAATATATACAGGCATTGTCTCGAGGTGGGATATGACCTTAGTAAAGAGGACATTCCGGTAACCCCTGCGCAGCATTACCTTATGGGAGGAATACTTGCAGATACATATGGAAGGACATCGGTAAAACATCTTTTTGCGGTGGGCGAAACGGCATGCAACGGCGTTCACGGCGCCAATCGTCTGGCAAGCAATTCACTTTTGGAAAGCCTTGTATTTTCAGAGCGGGCAGGGTGGATTATAAGTGAGGAGACGGAAAATATAGAATACGGCGAGCCGCATGTTTCGCTGGAGGAATATAAGGATATTGATGCATGGGATGAGAAAAACAGGCAGATTATTATGGAAGAAATAAAAAGAAGGGACGGAGAATTTTATGATAAATGGTGTGACAAATAGGGTAAACATAGACAGGTATATTTTAAATGCGCTTAGAGAGGATATAACAAGCGAGGATGTTACAACAAATGCAGTTATGAGAAATGCTGCCCTTGGACAGGCGGAGCTTATATGCAAGCAGGACGGTATTATATGCGGACTTTCGGTGTTTCAGAGAACCTTTGAATTGCTGGATGAGAAAGCCGTATTTGAAAGCTCTGTAAAGGATGGGGATTTTGTAAAAAACGGTCAGGTAATAGGTGTTATAAAAGGAGACATCAGGGCGCTTCTTTCCGGAGAGCGGACAGGACTGAACTATCTCCAGAGAATGAGCGGAATTGCCACATTTACAAACAGCCTTGTGAAGGAGCTTGCGGGTAAAAAGACAAAGCTTCTTGACACAAGAAAGACAACGCCCAATATGCGTCCCTTTGAGAAATATGCGGTTAAGGTAGGCGGCGGAACAAACCACAGATACAACCTTTCCGACGGCATACTTATAAAGGATAATCATATCGGAGCGGCAGGAAGCATTACAAAGGCGGTAACCATGGCGAAGGAGTATGCTCCCTTTGTGCGTAAGATAGAGGTGGAGGTTGAAACGCTGGAGCAGCTTGATGAGGCGATAGCGGCGGGAGCGGATATCATTATGCTTGATAACATGGATAACGACACAATGAGAGAGGCGGTAAAACGCGTTGCAGGGAAAGCCGAGACAGAGTGCTCCGGAAATGTTACAAAGGAGCGGCTTGCCGAGATAGCCGATATAGGAGTGGACTATGTGTCCGCGGGAGCATTGACGCACTCAGCGCCGATTATGGATATCAGTCTGAAAAATCTGAGACCGCTGTAGCGTTATCAGATATGAGCAAAGCGTATTTCCTGCGAGCAACGAGACAAGTGACTGTTTGCAGGTATTTGGCGACTGCCGCAAGGGTCAAATACCCTGCCAAGGGGTGTTTCAAGTTTGATGCCCCGCTGCTTGCGGCGGGGGCTTTGACTATGTTTAATATGTAGTTGTGCTATATGGCAATGGCACAGGAAAGGGGTTTGCGAAGGATGAAAAAGATGGGATTAATCAAATTTAAAAAATTTGTGTGTCTGATAGCTGCCTGTTGTCTGCTGGCAGGATGTGGGAAAAAGAATAATAATTCATCAGATGTATCAGACATAGGCACAGCAGATTCAAGTGTTGCGGACGCCATGACAGCGACAGATGCTATGACAACAGATACCGTGACAACAACGGCTGCAATCCCCGAAAATACCCAAACGGTTACACAAAACATGGATATACCGGAAGATGCAGTTTTAAAGGTTACGGAAACTACTTACCGGAACGATGAAGTATGGGAAACTATTATAAGATATGAAAACGCTCATGACGATATTGTGTCTTGGGGATATGTCCAATCTGACGGCAAAGAGGTACTTACAGATCACAACGAATATAAATATGATGATGACGGCAAAAAAATCTATGAAAAGTCTATAAGAGATACAGGAAGCTATGACGAAATTGAGTATCGTGACAATGTTGAAAAGGGAAAAGGCTATGACAGGAAGGGCAGACTGGAAGTCGAATGTGAAGTTACCTTTGATGAATATGGCAATCATATCATGTCGTATACGATTGGTTATGATGAGGATGGCTCAGTCCTCTTTGAAATGATAGAGGACTATTCTGATTGCGACTATGATGAAAATGGTAAAATCCTCGTTTGCAGACAGCGTTCTGAAACAGGTAAAGTGATAGCCACTACCACCAATACCTATGATGAAAATGGTAATCTGCTGTTGTCTGAAAAAATATCTCCTGACAGTAAGAATTACTACAGCATATGCCACAGCTATGAATATGACGATAAAAATAATCTCATATCTGAACAAGAAATAACCAAATCGAATACAGGTACCGTTCATGTTGCAGAAAGCTATGAATATCAGTATAATGAGAACGGTCGTAAGGTACGTGTAGATCGCACTTATATTAGTGATGAACTGAATGTATCGGAATATACGATTTACGAATATACGGAATTATAAACAATAATATTTTATTTAATGTGTCAAGCTTTTATGCAAGGTAAATCGGAGCATATGCAGAAAGCAGATTTGGAAGGGCTGACGTTTCAAAAGAGGGGAATATATTATGAAAATTGTTGTTTTAGATTATGAGACAATAACAAGAGACGGCGATGTGTCTCTTGAGGAAATAGCTTCCGTAGGAGACCTGACGGTGTTCGGGTTCACGCCTGATGATGTTGTTGCCGGGAAAATTGGAGATGCCGATGCGGTTCTTTGCAATAAAACGCCCATAACGGAGGATGTGTTTCAAAAATGTCCGAAGCTTAAATATGTAGGGCTTTTTGCCACGGGCTACAACAATGTTGATATTGAAGCGGCGGACAGACACGGCATAACGGTATGCAACGTTCCTGCATATTCTGCAAATTCCGTGGCACAGCACACCTTTGCGCTCATTTTAAATCATTTTAATAAAATAAGGGAATATGCAGACTTGGTTGAAAATGGCGGATGGATAAGAGATAAGGTGTTTCATCGTTTTTATATTCCTACCTATGAGCTTACGGATATGACAATTGGTATTATCGGTTATGGCGATATTGGAAGAAGGGTGGCGGAGCTTTCTGCTGCGTTTGGCATGAATGTGCTTGCCTATACACGTTCGCCCGAAAAAGTAAAGCCTCCCGTAAATCTGGTAAGCTTTTTTGAATTGTTAAAAAATTCGGATATTGTAACAGTACATTGTCCGCTTACAAATACCACAAAAGAAATGATAAATAAGAACACCATTGCATTGATGAAAAAAAGTGCTTATTTTGTTAATACTGCAAGAGGCGGGATTGTAAATGAACAGGATTTAGCCGATGCGCTGAACCATGATGTCATTGCAGGCGCAGGCATAGATGTGCTTACATTGGAGCCTATGCGTGAGGACTGTCCGTTAAAAAATGCAAAGAACTGTACCATAACGCCCCATATAGCATGGGCGCCAAAACAGACACGGGAAAATTTGTTTTCTGTTGTCGCCGATAACCTTTTCAAGTGGACAACGGGGCAGCCGCAAAATGTTGTAAATAAAATATAAAGCCTTTATTGTGAAAAGGTTATGGAATCCGCCCATGAAAGAATTTTATCCTCAAGGCGGTCATAGTGCTTTGACTTGCATGCGAACTCACAAACCCAATAGGAATCGGCAAATGTAAACATACAGTGGACATAGGTGTATTTTGCCCCGTTAACTGTTTGGGAGTTTGTAAAATAGTAATAATTGTTTCTGCTTATCAGCTTATCCTTCGGGATGTTGTTACGCGAAAGGATTTCTTGACAATAATCATTTAAGGAGTTGATTTCGTAGCCTGCGTACTCAAGCATCTCGGATGTTTGCTGAACAGCGGTAAAACCAACATTTTCACTGGATAAAAATACATCAAAGCGCTCGTCTTTTTTCCATTCAAAATCATCTGTTAGGGTAATGGTAAGCTCCTGATAGGTAAAGTTTTTCGGATTATCAGCGCAGCCTGACAGCGTACCCATTATAAAAACTGATACAAGTAAAAATAATATATATTTTTGTGCATTGCTTTTCTTACTCATATTTCTTCTCCCCGTTTTAAAGTATTATCAACAGGCGTTTGCGAAACTCTGTTGTACCTAATTATTATCAACATCTGCAGAGGTCTGAAGCGCCCTGCCTTCTTCAATATATTGTGAAATATCAACCTTATTTGAACGCATAATTTCTTCCAGTCGTTCCTTTTCAGCGGCAGACTGTTTTGCCTTATCTATCTCTGCCTGTTTTTTTGCCTCATCCTCGGCAGCCTCCCTTGCAAGCCGTTCCATTATTTCCTTTGCAAGGTCAACGGATTCCGTTGACATGCCGGAGGTGTCAACAGAATCGTCCCAGCCGTTTATTGCCGTGGAAGAATCCTCGGAAGCAGGGTTCTCGTTTTGAACAGGCATACTTTGAACGGGTGCTGGACTTTGTGTATTTGCCGCATTTATCTGACTGGATATTGTTTCATTTATGTTATCCTGCTTCTCGTTTAAAATCTTATCTGCCATCTGTGCGGCAAAGTCAGAGGAATCGTCCTCCTTTTTAGGAGGTACATAACCTGGTTCTTTTTCCTCAGGCCAATTGCCGTGATGTATAAGCTTGTATACCGGTTTATAAATAACACACCACCATTTGTAGACAGTACGCTTTATACGTGTGAAGAAAAATCCCTTGTAAATGTCACCGTCATCATATGGGGCTTGCTGGTTATGATTCATGGTGGCCGCCTCCTTTTATTCATTATGTTAATAAGATTATTATGCAAGAACGCTTTGTTTTTATTATTATATATAATAACATTTTTATGTTATTATGAAAAGAAAAAAATGTGACTTAATAATGTATTCTGTTGTTTTCGTACTTTGACTCCATTGTAAGCTGTATGGAAAGTCTCTTTAGCTGTTTAATATCAACTAAAGACAGCATAACCGATGTGTGAACCTGACAGCCGGCAAGCTTTGGGAGCTGTTCAAGGGCAAGCGCCGCATCCTTGTGATTGGCAGCGCTTATGGACAGGGCAACAAGAACCTCGTCCGTGTGAAGTCTTGGATTGCGGCTTCCTAAGTATGCTGTCTTAAGCCTTTGTATCGGCTCAAGGGATTCAGGCGCAAGTATATATAAATCATCATCAAGTCCTGCAAGCGTTTTAAGCGCATTTAAGAGCATGGATGAGGTGGCGCCCAGCATGGATGTGGTTTTTCCTGTGATAATTCGTCCGTCAGGAAGCTCTATTGCCGCTGCGGGACCATTTGTAAGCTCTGCCTTTTTTCTTGCGGCAGGAACAACTGCCCGGTCGGTAGGCTCTATTTTCGCCTGCTTCATAATAAGCTCAAGCTTAAATATTTCTTCCTCCGCATTATGTCCCTCCAGCAGTCTGTTCAATGTGTTGAAATATCTTCTTATAATTTCCTGCTTGGATGCCTCACGGCAAACCTCATCATCACAGATACAGTTTCCCGCCATATTTACGCCCATGTCAGTCGGTGACTGGTATGGGCTTTCCCCGTATATTTTTTCAAACATTGCCTTAAGTACAGGGAAAATCTCCACATCACGGTTGTAATTTACCGTGGTAAGATTATAAGCCTCCAGATGAAAGGGATCAATCATATTTATGTCGTTTAAGTCAGCCGTAGCCGCCTCATAGGCGAGGTTGATAGGATGCTTAAGCGGTATGTTCCATATAGGAAAAGTCTCAAATTTTGCATAGCCTGCCTTGATGCCGCGCTTGTTTTCATGGTAAAGCTGTGAAAGGCAGGTTGCCATTTTTCCACTTCCGGGACCGGGCGCAGTGATAACGATAAGAGGTCTTGAGGTTTCTATATAGTCATTTTTACCAAAGCCTTCGTCGCTTACTATCTGTGAAACATTGTTTGGGTAGCCCGGAATGACATAGTGTGTGTAAACCTTTATTCCAAGCTTTCCCAGACGCTGCTTAAATAAATCGGCGCTTGCCTGACCTGTGTATTGTGTAATGCATACGCTGCCTACAAAAAGTCCCTTTGCCTCAAATTCACTTATAAGGCGGAGCACATCCGTATCGTAAGTGATGCCTAAATCTCCTCTTATCTTATTTTTTTCAATGTCCGCTGCATTTATGACTATAACAAGCTCAGTCTGATCGGAAAGCTGCATGAGAAGCTGGAGCTTTGAGTCAGGATGAAATCCCGGAAGAACTCTGGATGCATGATAATCGTCAAAAAGCTTTCCGCCAAACTCCAGATAGAGCTTGTCCCCGAACTTGCTGATTCTTTCCTTAATGTGACTTGACTGTGTGGCAAGATATTTGTCATTATCGAAACCTGTTTTCAATTTTATATTCCTCTCTCTTAAGTAAATTTTCTGGGTAATTGCAAAACTCTTTCTTGTCAACGACCGTTGTGTAATATAGACATACCTCGCCAAGCACCGGCGGCTCCAAGCGCCATGCTTATGATATTGTCTATATGGCACAACAGTGCTTTCGGTATAAGACGTTCTGCAATTGTCCGTAAATTTTGAATATTATATATGAATTATTCAATAGCGTTTATAATAATATACCTTATAAATATATCACATATTATAGGGAAAAAGAAGTTAAAAATCAAAGCGTCTGTTAAAAAATATGCGTTAATGACATTTATCGTAGATTAATGCCGCTTTATTAGGCGTGTGATCTGATATATAATTATTATAAAACAACAATTTGACATAATTGCCACAATGTAATAATATTAAGAAACAAAACCGTTTGCTAAAGAGGGAGGTTATTTATTATGGCAAGGACAATTGTTAAGGAAGAATTAATTGATTTAAGGGAAACAACGGGTATGAACAGAAGGGAATTCTGTGACTATTTTGGTATTCCGTATCGTACGGTTCAGGATTGGGAGCTTGGCAACAGAAGAATGCCTGACTACCTGCTTCGTCTTATGGCATATAAGATAAAAGCAGAAAAGCTTGACAAGGCAAAAAAGTAACAGGAGGCTTAGGATAATGAATCCTATGGGGTTTATGAAGATAAAGGGGCTTGTGGAAAGATTTAAGGATAATCACCCAAAGGTTCCGATGTTCTTCACGGCGGCGTCAAAGAGCATAGATGTTGACAGCATAATTGAGATAAACATAACTACTGCCGGGGGCAGAAGCTTATGTACAAACATGAAGGTAACTGCTGATGACATGGAGCTTGTAAGACAGCTATCAGAGATTATGAAAAATTAGAGACGGCTGTATGGGAAGATTGACTGAAATGTTAATTTGTATGGCGTGATTTATAAGGAGGAATTTATATGCCAATTTTAATTGGAGTGTTGGCGGTTGTTCTTATAGTTGTTATATGGTATGTTTCAACCTATAACGGAATAAAAGCATTGGGAATTAAGGTTGATGAAGGGCTTTCGGGAATTGACGTTGCGCTTACAAAAAGATATGACACGCTCACAAAGCTTCTTGACGTTGTAAAGGGATATCAGAAGCATGAAAAGGAAATATTGCTTGAGGTAATAAAGCTGAGAAGCGGTATGTCCATGAAAGAGAGAAATGCTGCAAATACACAGATGGATCAGGCTGCCAATCAGATTAAGCTTCTTGCGGAAGCGTATCCGGAGCTTAAGTCCAGCAATAACTTTATTCAGCTTCAAAGCTCAATTGCTGATGTGGAGGAGCATCTTCAGGCTGCGAGACGTTTATATAATTCAAACGTGTCAGCTTACAACACGAAGATAGTTATGTTCCCTAACACTATAGTTGCAAATGGAATGGGAGCAAAGGAAAAGGAGTTCTTTGAGGCTGAGGAAGCTAAGCGTTCTGATGTGCAGATGAGTTTCTGAAATGAAGGTTGAATTAGAGATAGATAAAAAATATGCTGAGCCTGAGATACATGTGTGCAACCATATATGTGATGAGGAGACGATGCAGCTTAAGCAGGCTGTTTGTGAGTTTGTTGACGGAAATGTTGTCGCATATGACGGTGACAGTTCCGTGTTATTGAGATATGCCGATATTGTAAGAATTTTTTCGGCAAATAAAAATGTATATGTATCCACGGAGAAAGGACAGTATCGTATAAAGGAAAGACTTTATGAGATGGAGGAACGGCTTGATATAAAGAGATACGTGCGCATTTCTAATTCGGAGATAATAAATGTGCAAAAGCTTATAAAGCTGGATACAAGTCTTACGGGCACAATAAAAATGTACCTTAAGGGCAATCAGGAGACATACGTGTCAAGAAGATATGTTTCCAAGATAAAAAAGGCGTTGGGAATATAAAAAGTGATATTCTTATTCCTGCAAGTATATTGATGAAAAAAGGTTTTCCTAACAGAGACGGGAAAGCCTTTTTTATTATGTCCAGTCGCTACCGTCAAATGTCCGGATACAACAAGTCATCTTTTTTTTCCCTGTTTGCAGCCGATAAAATAAGTGAATTGGAAATAATAATCCTTGTTTATTAAAACGTTTAACATGAGGTGAAGCAGGTTGAATATAGCAGTTTGCGATGATGAAGAAAATATACGCAGTTATATAAAAAAATTAATTGAAATGCAGAATGAAGACTGCCGGATTATGGAGTTTTCCTCCGGTGGGGACTTACTGCAGTTTTGGCGGCAGGAGGATGGGGAACAGATAGACATTCTTTTCCTTGATATTTTTATGGACGGCGCTGATGGAATGGAAACGGCGGCACAGATTAGAAGTCTAAAGGAAGAAAGGGGCGAGTCTTTATGGGGAAGCCTGCCGCTGACGATATTTGTGACAGGCTATCCGGAGTATATGGCGAAAGCTTTTTCCGTTCATGCATTTTGGTATCTGGTTAAGCCCATAGACGAGAGGGAATTTGAAAATGTGTTTGCGCAGGCTGTGCGGGAGTACCGCTATCTGAGTAAAAAAAGGAAGCCTGAGTCAAGGAAAATACTGGTCAGGGACGGGGGCGTTACAAGGAATATCCCAATAGATGATATTTATTATATTGAGAGCAGCAACAGGAAGATTATCGTATTTATGGGGAATGAAAAAATAGAAAGCTACGGAAAGATTAGTGAGATGGAAAGTGCGCTGGGAAAGAGCTTTTTTCGGATTCACAGGGGGTATCTGATTAACATGAAATATGTGGAAAGATACAGCCGGACGGAAGTGCGGATGAAGAATGGCAGCAGCCTTCTGATTTCCAAGTATAAATATCAGGATTTTATAAAGGCATATCTGGAGCACATTTCGGAGGATGAAAAATGAGTGAGGCGAAATATGAATTATTCAACAATTTATTTGGGCTGTATCATGTACTCCTGCAGGTCATTCTCTTTCTTGTAATATGGAATATTTTTTACAGACCGGAGAGGGAGAAAAGGCTGTTGTTTTCCGCAGGGGTTTTTGCCGCTGTCAATGTACTTTTGTATTTATGTCCCTTTGTTCCCGGAGGGGGCAGGTATGTGGTATCGGCGGCTGTTGTATCAGGGTATTGCTATATTAAATACAAGGGACATATTGAAAAGGCAGTTTTTACGCTGTTATTATTTTATAATTTTAATGGGATGAGCGTTTTGATTGCAAACAGCATTTATCAGTTTGTAGTGGATAAAATGCCGGGCGGACCGGACATTCAGGATATGGATTATATGCTTCAGATGTATAAAATACAGGTGATTGGGCAGGGCTGTAACCTTTTATTTTATACCCTTTCATTTATTCTCTTAACATGGATATTACATAAGATTGTTAAAAGTCCGCTATCCATGAAATGGCAGGATGTGGTTTTTTTGTCCGTCCTTAATGTTGTGGGCAGCATGCTTGTATGGATGGTTATGGATATTTCAGTGGTTCAGGTTGATAGAGAGATATTTTTTCTTTTTACCCAGAGAAGGGAGATGGTATGGAAGATACCGATGCTTGCAGCTCTGCTCTGTGCCGGGGAAATATCGGCAGTTTATATTTTTCGGAAATACAAGGAGCTTCAGGACGAGAGGGAAAAGCTTTTTGTGGAGGAGCAGCAGATGAAAGCCATGAAAAGGAGACTGGAGGAAGCAGAAAGCTTTTATGGCGGTATCCGTAAAATAAGGCATGAAATGAAAGGACATATGGCAAATATCAAAGGGCTTGTTGCCGGAGAAAGGTATGGGGAGGTGGAATCGTACATTGAAAAGCTGGATGAAACTATACAGGAGCTGGACTATAAATTCAGCACAGGAAATGCCGTGACGGATGTTATCATCAATGACAAGTACCGGCGGGCGGTAAAATCCGGTACCATATTCAGGGTAAAATTTGAATATCGGAATACAGATACCATTTCCGCATTTGACATGGGGATTGTGTTAAATAACCTTCTGGATAATGCCTTAGAAGCCTGCGAAAAGCTGGAGCAGACAAAACGTCATATCAGCCTTACATTAAAAAGAAAAAACAATTTTCTGCTGGTTGAGGTGGAGAACAGCTTTGACGGGAAGCTGCAATGGAAAGACGGGGAGGAGGTTCCTGCAACGATAAAGCACAGCGGGCTGCCGGACATACTGATGGAGCATGGGGTTGGTCTGAAAAATGTAAAGGATGTGGCGGAGCGTTATCTGGGGTATATGAATATCAAGACAGGAGGAGGTATGTTTAAGGTTACAGTTATGCTGCAGCAGAAGGAAATATCATAATTTAAATGGTGTAAAGGAGAGTGAAACAATGGAAATATCAAATAGCTTCGGCAATTATACAAAAAACGATACGAATACTGCAAGAAATAATGGAAGCCCAGAGGAGGGAAGCGTGGTAACAAGTACGGTGGAATTAAAAACTTCGAAGCCCGGTGTAACAAGGACAGAGCAGATTAAGACAGGTTACAGCAATGTCAGGGACTATTCCGGATATTTACAGGGAAAATACAGCTATATGAATAGGGGTACGACTTCTATGGAGGGAATTCCCACAACCGTAACCGTATCAGATGCTTTTTTGAAAAAGTGCATGAATGACCCGGAAAAGGCAAAATATCTGGAAGAAAATCTGGCGGCTATTCCTGACTGCGTTAAATCACTTTGTAACTCTGTGAAAATGGCTCCGGGTAGCCCGGTAGTGACATATGCTGCTTATAAGATTGATGATAATGGTAATATTTCCGCGATGAGTGGCGGCACAAATGACCCTGATGGAAGAATAGCCAGAGAAAATGCAGAGAGAAAGGCAAAGGAAAAAAGGGCTGCCCAAGAAAAGGCTGCAAAGAGGCGCAAGGAGAAAAAGGCGGAGGAAGAAAAAGCAGAAAAACGGCGGGCAGAAAAGAAAGAGCAGAGGGATATGGCAGATGGCAGGGAGACAAAACCATTTACACTATCTGCCACCGGAACGGATGTAAAAAGTGCTACGCAGAATATTATAGCTGCATCATCAACTGCATCTTTTGACTGCGCCATTTAATAAGATGATTTCTAAAAAGGGCTGTCGCAATAAGAATTAGAATCCTTATTGCGACAGCTTCTTTCTCTGTTATCAATTTACCACTTGTCTTTTGGTTTATACCATATATCCCAACGCTCTTTTATTTTTTAAATAATTGTTGTATAAATGAAATTACCGGACTAAGAATAATGATTTAATAAATTGGGAATGACTGACGTTCCGAAAGGGAGGCGGATATATGTTAAAGGATGCATTAATAAGAATGGCAAACAGCTTTATGTACGCTATCGGAATTACGGCGGTGGTGTATTTTTTCATGACGGCAGGAAGGGATTTTGTTCCCCTGTTGCCTGAGTACAGGGAGCGGTTTGACAATGACACACAGGCTTTGCTTGTACAGCTTATGCTTATCGGCTGCATGAGCGCAGCTCTTGGCGGCGGCTCCGTAATTATGGAAATGAAAAGGCTCAGTCTTCTGGCACAGAGCATAATATATTTTGTGCTTGCCTCTGTGGTGTGGATTTCCGTAGGCTGCTACTGCTGGTGCATATATAAATATCCGCAGGCGCTTGCGTCAACGCTTATAAGCTATGTTGTGTCATATATTATCTGCTGGGCAATACAGTATAAGCTGTGCAAGAAGAATATTGAGGAAATAAACAGGCATCTTCAGGAGCGGGAAAATAAGGCTGCATAAAAATAAATTAAAATATCAGGAGGGCAGTATGGAGGAAGAATTTGCTATAGTTTTAAAGGATTTAAGAAAGGAATTTGGCAGTAAGGTCGCAGTAAACAATATAAGCTTTAATATTAAGAAGGGAAAGCTTTTCTCGCTTCTCGGCGTGAACGGAGCGGGAAAGACCACAACAATAAGAATGTTGATGGGACTGTCAAAGCCTACGTCAGGCGAGGCACAGGTTATGGGACACAGTATATTAACTGACCTTTCGGCGGTGAAACAGATTTCCAACTTTTCACCGCAGGAAACATCCGTGGCGCCAAATCTTACAGTTCGTGAAAATCTGGAGTTTTTTGCAAAAATATATGGCGCGGATAAGGAAAAAGCAAACGGGCTTGTAAAGGATATGATAGAAAAATTTTCTCTGGGCGAGGTGGAAAACAGTAAAGCGAAAACCTTGTCGGGAGGCTGGCAGAGAAGGCTGAGTATTGCCATGGCGCTTATATCCTCACCGGAGGTATTGTTTCTTGACGAGCCTACCCTTGGACTTGATGTTCTTGCAAGGCGCGAGCTGTGGCATGTTATTGAGAAGCTTAAGGGAAGCATGACAATCGTACTCACAACTCATTATATGGAGGAAGCGGAAGCGCTTTCTGATGAAATCGCAATTATGGTAGGCGGCGAAATAAAAGCAATGGGAACACCGGATGAAATTAAACAGATTACAGGCAAAGAAAACCTTGAGGAGGCATTTATTTCAATTGCCGAGGGCACTGAAAAATAGTGTCAGTCCATAGAGCTCCGGTTTACATAGTAAATCAGAACTTATGCCGGAGGCAGACGTGAAAATGGCTGATGCGTTAAAGGAAAGGGAGATATAGATATATGAGAAGTATAGAATTTAGTAAAAGAACGACGAAGGAGATATTGAGGGACCCGTTGAGCTACATATTTTGTCTGGGATTTCCGCTTATCATGCTTATTATTATGACGGTTGTTGACAGGAGCATACCAAAGGAGGCGGGCATGACAATATTTAAAATACAGTCCCTTGCTCCGGGAATGGCAGTGTTTGGACTTACCTTTGTGATGCTCTTTACATGCATACAGTTTTCAAAGGATCGCTCCACTGCATTTCTGACAAGGCTGTATGCCTCTCCCATGAAATCAGTGGATTATATACTTGGGTACACCGTTCCTTCCATAATCCTGGCACTTATTCAGATTGCAATAACCTATGTGTGCTCCTTTGTTGTGGCAGCAATAATAGGAGAAAGCTTAAAGCCTTTGAATGTACTTCTGTCCATTGTATATTTGTTTCCGTCCATACTGTTATATCTTGGATTCGGACTTTTATTCGGCGGGCTTTTAAATGATAAGTCTGCGCCGGGCGTATGCTCCATTGTAATAACCTTATCCTGTATGGTTGGGGGAATCTGGATGGATGTTGACTCAATGGGAAGCGCAATAAAGAACCTGAGCCATTCCCTGCCATTTTATCACGGCATGAAGGCTGTCAGAATGGCCGTATTGGGAGAACCGGGCGATGCTTTAAAACCATTGCTAATTACACTGGCATATGCTACAGTAATATATATTCTTGCAATAATTGTAATGCGGGGAAAAATGAAAAAGGATGTAAGATAATAAATGGGTCTTTTAAGATTAGATAAATATCTGGCGGACGCAGGCAGGGGAACAAGAAGTGAGGTAAAGCTTCTCATAAAATACGGCAGGGTAAGGATAGGCGACAGAGTAGTAAAAAGACCTGAGGAAAAGGTGGATGCTGACAAGGACAGCGTATTTGTTGACGGACAGCCTGTGTGTTACTCGGAATTTGAATATTATATGCTGAATAAGCCTGCGGGCGTTGTTTCCGCTGTTACCGATAAAAGGGATAAAACCGTGGTGCAGCTTATTGATACGGAAAAAAGACGCGATCTGTTTCCCGTGGGGCGGCTTGACAAGGATACAGAGGGGCTTGTTATCATAACAAATGACGGCAAGCTTGCAAATGAAATGCTGTCGCCGAAAAAGCATGTGGAAAAAAACTATTATGCCATAGTCCGTGGAACTGTTACGGACGATGTTATTTTGCGGTTTCGGGAAGGGCTTGACATAGGCGATGACCGCATCACCAAGCCGGCAGAGCTTAAATTGACTGCTCCCTTGATATGTGAAGGAGCAGCAGGGGATTTGGACAATGAAGCTATGACAGGTGATATATGTCATGTGGAAATTACCATCACCGAGGGCAGGTTCCATCAGATAAAGAGAATGTTTCAGGCGGTAGGCATGGAGGTCGTATATTTAAAGCGTCTTTCCATGGGAGGAATTACGCTTGATGAGACACTTCCCTGCGGTTCATGGAGACGGCTCAGTGAGGAGGAGCTTGAGCTGCTTATGCCAGGATAGATTTATGTAACAGGCAATTACTTAATTAATATACTATCGGGAGGGCTTATGGAGGAAAACAGGGAGGAACAGTTTAAAAGAGTGCTTGAAATTCTGCATCAGTGGACGATAAATCTGGGCAGGTATTCCTTTAAGACGGATGAGGAGATTGAAGAATTTTGGAAAAAGCTTTCATCTGATATGGGACTTCTGGCAGAATATGCATATTACCATGATAATGGAAAATTTTTGTGCCGATACAACGTCGACGGTTATACAATCGCGGATATAGCAGTGTGGCAGATGGATCATTTCCGGGCTCATATGAACCGCCCAGACAGCATATACCGCTATGACAGTGACCGCCTTGTATATGTGGCATTTGAAACAATGCTTAAAATGAAGGAAAATCCTGAAGAAATAAAGCTTGTAATGTCGCAGGAATCGGGAACGGATGTATCGTCCGGCTGGTATATACATTAAGTGAAAAAGCCGATGCGGAAAAGGAAAAAACTCAGTTTTCAGGGAGGGTACTTATGGATGATTCCAAAATAATAAAAACGATACACAACTATCGGGTAAGGAAAAATCTGGCTGGGATATTGGCATTTTCCATGCCTGTAGTCTTGCTTGTTTTGGCAGTGGTTGTGGGAAACTTACCGGGGCTTCGGGGAAAAAAATCGGGAGGCGAACTCTTTATTATAGCTGTGGTACTTAGTATCGTAATTATTATAATAGGGAACAAGTACGCTGATAAAATGAGAAAGGAGCTGAAGCTTTTTATCGGTAAGCATGTAATTTGGGAAATTATTGCCGAACGAATTGATATCAGGGAATATGACCCCGCTGGCGGCTTTAATGATAAGTTCCTTCGTTCCTTAAATGTCCTTCCAAACTTTGATAAAAGCTATGGCTCAGATTATATTAAGGGAAGCTATAAGGGGAAGGAAATTACATACTGTGATGTAGAGCTTGAAACGGAAATTGGGTCAGAATATGAAACGAGGGACAGTGATGGAAACCGTACGACAGAGCATGTGACAAAACACGTGACTGTGTTTAAAGGTCCTGTGATAAGTATCGTTCTTGGAAAACCGCATGGAGACAAATGCATGCGGTTTTCAGAGGGGCGCACAAAAATTTGTTTTGATGGGGACAGGGTTAATATAGCAATCCATAATGACAGCGACGCCTTTGAGCTTGAAAAAACGATACGTGGAAAAAAACAACTGGAGGCAGGCAGGCTGAAGGCGCGCGCAGATTTGAATAAAGTGCTTTCGGTTGTTGATGAGACACTAAAAAAGACAGATTGTTTAATATAATAAAGGGCTGCCGCACTATAAATGTTCTTTCGTGCGACAGCCCTGTAGTTCCTGAATATAATTTATGCGTAATTGTTATACATAAGCCCGCTGTACAAGGATTGTGTGTACGGCGTGTTGGATTTATTAGCCGTATTCGGATATGTGACAATCAGCTTGTTTATATATGCCATAGGGTCAAGGGTAAGCCTGTTGGTGGCATTTTCAACATCGTCCCTGAAGGAGGAAACCTTGTCAAACAGCTTCACAAAATCCCCGCTTCTGATATTTTCAGTGAGGAGCTTTTCATTCTTTACAATGTGATTTGCGTCATCTACATTTAAGCCTGCATCCTCAAGCTCGGTTTTGTGCTTGAAAACCAGACCGGATATATCGTTAAATAAATTTCTTGTGCCGATTCTGTTGGTGCCCATACCGGAAAGGTCTACCAGACTGTTGTATGCGTCCACAAACATGTCTATATGTCCTATTGTATTATTAATGTCAGGAACGAGATTTATTGCAACCGGCTCATCAGTAACCTTGTGGAAATCAAGCTCAATCGCCTGATTTATGGATATGTGGTTTGATGATGAGCTGTGAGGCGTGTCGTTTATAAAAAATTGTGAGTTGGACGGAGCAGCATCTATATTGTTCATGCCTAACATGCTGACGATATCCCGGCTGCCCTCTGAGACAAACGAAAAATACAAGCCGTCATCACTGGATGGTCTGCCGGTATCAACGGAGGACAGCATGAGTGCGCTGCTGTTACCTTCGGATATAACGGATGCATGAACGCCTATGCTTCTGTTGTTTATATATTGGGCAAGCCTGCTTTGAACCTCCATGTTGGACTCGTTGCCTACATGTATATTGAAGCGGGACGTGCCGTTTATTGTCTCTAAGGAAAATCTGTAATCGCCCTGTGTAAAATCATGGGCATCCGCATTAAAGTAATTACCTATGTTAATCTGTTCTGAGGCGAGAGATTCTATCCTGATATTAAGGGTATCAGGTATGTCTCCGTAGTTGGCGGCTCTGATTGAGCCCGATACGGCATCCTCATCTGCGGAGTGAAGCGATTTCTTTGTATATATATCACTGTCAGTATTTGAAAAGCTGTCGGAAACATCCTTAAGGGTGATGGCAGCCTCCTTTATGTTTATCATGTAAGATTGCTTCTGCTCAGAAAGCGACAAAAGATAAAGCGGTGAGTTCTTATTGTACTTTGCCATGTTGTTGTATACCGCGCGGAGTTCTGAGGATTTATGAGTGATATTGCGCTTTTTAGGCACAAGCGCAGAGCTTAAATGATTATAAACATTTTGATTGATACGCATATTATCACTCCCTTCCATGGATTAAAGATGCGTCTTAGGAAAATCCGTTTCCTGACAGTCTGATAAGTGTTCCGGTATCATATAAAGACACCTGTAACATCATAAATATAATTAATGTAATTATATACCATTTTTAAGCTTATGTCCATAAAAAATAGCAGATTTTTTTAAAAAATTTAAAATAAAAAATTCATGTTAAAACCTTTAAGTACAAGGCTTTTCTGAAGGAAAAGAATTGGAATTTTATCTGATTAACAGGTGTACGTCCGATATCAAAACAAAAATATTATAAAATATTATTTAGAAGCAGAAATATGATATTTTTGCTTTTTAATTTATATATTTAACCTTCTTCAAAACATATAATTATGCTATAGAGATAGCTCGCAATTTATTTTATCGAAGGAGGTAGATGTTATGCTTTTTAGGTTTTTAAGAAAAGCGAGATGGTCTTTTGCGCTGTTGGCGGCGTTTATATGCTGTATTGGCTCTGCCGCTCCGGTATTGGCAGAGGAGAGCGCTGCGGATGAACCGGAAATTGTCATATCGACGGATAAGACGGAATACTCTGACGGCGAGACAATTACGGCGACGGTTACAGTGCGAAATACAACGGATAATGCCCTGACGGACGTGGCAATCAGCGGCAGCATTCCGGAAGGATATGTTACAAGTGATGGAAAGGCTTCTCCGGAGCGTTGGACGAGCACCGTGGAAAGTCTTGCGGCAGGCGAGAGCACGGAGGCTATGATTACATTTACGAAGAAGGCGGATGAGGGAACAACCGAAGCCAGACCGCCGGAGGTGGAAAAACCGGGCGATAAGAAGCCGGACGCTCCTAACACAGGAGACAATTTTCCGGTGGCTCTGATTATGATTATCGGAGCATTAAGTCTGACGACAATTGTTTTGCTTATGAGAAAAAAGAAGAAAAATATTATATCAATGCTGCTTGCTGCGGCAATGGCAGGCTCTTTGCTGGGAGCAGGCACAGTTACGGCGGAGGCGGCGCAGACTGTTGAAGGGACGATTTCCGCAACAAAGGATATTACGGTGGGCGGAAATAAGGTGACGCTGGACGTGAACGCCACTTATAAGACCGAAGTGCCGGAAGCGTTGTCCTATGATGGATATACGCTGGTGTGGAGCGACGAGTTTGACGGCACTACGCTGAACAGGGCTGACTGGAATGTTGAGCTTCACGCTCCGGGCTGGGTAAATGCGGAGCTTCAGGAATATGTGGATTCCACGGATAACATTTATCTGAAGGATGGAAAGCTTGTGATTAAGCCGAAGAAAACGGTAAATCCGGATGGAACCGTATCCTACACCTCTGGCAGAATTAACACTCAGGGCAAGCGCGATTTTACATACGGATTATTTGAAGCCAGAGTTAAGGTGCCTGAGGGCAAGGGCTATCTTCCTGCGTTCTGGCTTATGGCGTCGGATGAAAATCTGTACGGTCAGTGGCCGAGATGCGGCGAGATTGATATTATGGAGGTGCATGGAAGCGCTACGGATAAATCATACGGAACGATTCATTTCGGCAATCCGCACAAGGAGACGCAGAATTCATATACGTTGTCTGACGGCAGCTTTTCCGCAGGGTATCATACCTTTGCCGTGGAGTGGGAGCCGGGCATGATTAAATGGTATGTGGACGGTAAATTATTCCACTCCGCAGACGATTGGTACTCCGTGACGGAGGGACAGGGAGAAATTACCTATCCGGCGCCGTTTGACCAGCCGTTTTATATGATTTTAAATCTTGCTGTGGGAGGAAGCTGGGTCGGCTATCCGGATGATACCACCGATTTTGAAAATGCCTCGTACGAGGTGGATTACGTCAGGGTATATCAGAAGGACAGCTACGATGAGAGTGTTACAAAGCCGGACAGGGATGTTGTGCTCAGAGACCCTGATGCAAACGGTAACTATGTCATTAACGGTGATTTTGCCGTTGCCGAGGATTTGAATGACGATGAGGGCTGGATTTTCCTCAACGCCGCAGGCGGAAAAGGAACGGCGGCAATCAGTAACGGACAGATGAGCATTTCAACCACCAGTCCGGGAACGGAGGTTTACGGCGTGCAGCTTGTGCAGCCGAACATTCCGTTGAAGAAGGGGGGCACCTACACGCTTACCTTCGACGCATATGCGGATGAGGCGAGAACCATGGTTGTGGATGTGTCGGCGCCGGACCGTTCATGGATACGTTATATGCCTGACACGACTGTCAATCTTACAACAACAAAGCAGACTTACACATACAGCTTCAGGATGACAGGTGAGGACGATGCCAACGGACGACTGGAATTTAATCTGGGAAAAACTGCATCTACGGCAGGCGTTAAGCTGAGCAATGTATCCATCAAGATGACGGATTATGAGGAAATTATTGAGAGTACGGATAAGACTGCGCGCGCAGACGGAAACTACGTGTATAACGGAAGCTTTCAGGAGGGTGCGGACCGCAGGGAGTTCTGGGATATAGATAAAGGAGCAGGAGCTGAAATTTCCGTTACTCCGCTTGGTGATGGCAGAAGGTTAAAGATAGTAGCGCCTGCGGGCACATCTTCCTCCAAGCCGGTTATTATTTCTCAGAGCGGACTTGCCATGACTGACGGCGCAGATTATGTATTAAGCTTTGATGTACAGGGCGAGGCAGGAAAAACGATAACTGCCGAGGTTGCCGGACAGACCACCGCAGTTGCGCTGACCGGAGCGGTTCAGAAGGGTAACAGCTTTAAGTTTTCTCCGGCTGCAGGCAGTCAGAAGAATATTAAGCTGATTATAAGCGAGCCGGGAACCTATTATCTGGATAATGTCAGAATTGATGAGGACAGCCTTATCAAGAATGGAAGCTTTTCTGCAGGTCTGGCAGGCTACGAGCCATATGTGGACGGATCCGCCTCTGCGACCTATGTGGTTGACAGTCTTACCGAGGACAATGCGGTAGACTTTACAATCAACGATACAGGAGATGCGGCATGGAAAATTCAGCTCAAGCAGAATAATGTTGAGCTGGAGAACGGACAGTGGTATCGTTTGTCCCTGGATGCGAAATCGGATATAGCAAGAAAGCTGATGTTTGCAATTCAGAGAGACGGAAGCAGCGACGATAACTGGGATCCGTATTCCGGTGAAAAGGTTGTGGACCTTGGCTCGGATTATCAGACGTACAGTCTTGAGTTTCAGATGAAGAAGGATACCGATTTACATTCCTTATTGAGCATTTCAATGGGCGCTGTGGGCGGAACGCAGATTACAACGCAGCACAGGATATGCATTGACAATATCGTACTGGAAAAGATAGATGCTCCGGAGGTTACGCCGCCTGCGACAGGTGAAAATATGCTTATAAATCCGGACTTTGAAAACGACAGCATGGATGGCTGGACCGACGGCTCGTGGGGAGGTTCCAAAACCGTGAGCGTAAGCGGAGGCAAGGTAATCTATGATATTGCGGATGCGGGAACGGAGGATTCTCATATATGTCTCAAACAGAGCGGTCTTACACTGGAAACAGGAGCCACGTATGAGGTCAGCTTTACGGCGAAATCTACTGAGGCAAGAACGATAAAATCGGCGTTTATGGATATAAATAATAATTATGACTGGTATGGCGGCGCAGATACGGCGCTTGAACAGAATGTTGAGAAAAATGTTTCCTACACATTTACGGTTGGTGCTGACAAGGCGACGTGCGATGATATCACGTTTCAGGTAAGCATGGGAAAGGTAGACGACCCAACGCCTGCCTCCACCATAACCTTATCGGGTTTCAGCGTAAAGAAGGTTGAAGCAGGTGGCAATATGCTTATAAACCCATCCTTTGACGGTGACAGTATGGATGGCTGGACAGACGGTTCGTGGGGTGGAGCAAAAACCGTGAGCGTAAGCGGGGGCAAGGTAATCTACGCGATTACGGATGCGGGAACGGATGAGTCTCATATCAACCTCAAGCAGAGCGGACTTACACTGGAAACAGGAGTCACGTACGAGGTTAGCTTTACAGTGACATCTACCGAGGCAAGAACGATAAAAACGGCGTTTCTGGATGAAAATAACGGATATGCATGGTATGGAGGAGAAGATACGGCACTTGAACAGAATGTTGAGAAAAATGTGTCCTATACATTTACGGTTGGCGCTGACAAGGCGACGTGCGATGATATCACGTTCCAGGTAAGCATGGGAAAGATAGACGACCCAACGCCTGCATCAACGATTACTTTATCCAACTTTAGTGTTACAAAGGTTCCGTAATATAAAAACCAAGGGGCTGTAGTGCTGTGGTGCAGGTCTTCCGGACAGTCCCATGCAGGGCATACACAGAAGATTCGCTTTCGCTCGATTCAGACGTAGCAGTACTAAAAATTGCCCGTCTGACATGGCTGTATAATAACTGAAAACCGTCTGAGGACGTTGGTACTTAAATTGCCAGCCTGAGATACCTTATATAAAGTATCTCAAGCTGGCAATTTTTAATCCTTCTCTGTGATGCCTTGTCCGGAACAGTAATAGATATCGCGGTATCTTTTTGGCGTCATTCCCACAAGCTTCTTAAAGGTCTGGATAAAATGGCTCTGTGAGGAGAAAGACAGATATGTGGCGATGTCAATCATGCTGTAATCGCAATATTTCAGAAGATTTTGCGCTTTTTCAATTTTCTTTTCCCGTATATAGTCATTTACTGTCATGCCTGTTTCTTTTTTGAAAAGACGTGAGAGATGGCTGGGCGACAACTGCACATATTCTGCCAAAGCTTCTATGGTAATGCGCTCCTTAATATGGGAGTAAATATAATCAATACATGCCGTAACCGGCTTGGAGATGCCTCTCTTTTGCAGAAACAGCATTTTTTCCGTAAAGTCTAAAACCATTTTTGAGTGAAGCGAGGTAAGGGCAGAAAGACTGTGGACTGTATCGAGCTTTAGAATATAGAAATCGCTCAGGCGGTATGCCTGCTCCATTTCCATGCCCGCCTGCATGCAGGAACGCGTAATCATAGCAGCGGTAATAACAAAATGATATTTCATATTCGTCAGCATGTCCTTGGAGAGCACACCCATTCCGTTCAGATCCGTAAACCTTTTCATTTCGAAATTATGGCGTACGGCATCAATGTCTCCGCGGCTGACAGCGTTATAAAAGGCATATTCCTCATTGATAAGACGATGAAAGGCATCATTTGTATTGTCTTTGGATTCCCATGTATACCATTCGTTTTTTAAATCCATAAAAATCCCCCTATACGGTCAAATTTTTAAATGAAAAAAACATATTTAAGGTAAAAAAATTATATCATGAATCTGATTTTCCTGTAAATAAAAAAGAAACTTATAAAAAAGTGTTTTTGATGAAATATTATGAATTTTAAAATTTTTTCTTTATTTTACAATGTTTTCCTTGACTTTAACAGGGGCATTTGTTATTCTATAGCTTGCGATGGAAGAAGGTCTTTTTTTTATGCCTTAAAATGAACAAAACGGTTTTTCCGTTGTAGTTCAAAACAAAAAATAATATGGAGGTGGAAAGTTGTGCGTGTTAAGATAACATTGGCATGTCAGGATTGTAAACAGCGTAATTACAATATGACAAAGGATAAGAAAACGCATCCGGACAGAATGGAAACAAAAAAGTATTGTAAGTTCTGCAGAACTCATACAATGCATAAGGAAACCAAGTAATTGGCATTTAGTGATGTGAAGGAGTATGTATATGTCAAAAAACAAAGAGACGTCACCTGCCCTTAAAAGAAGCTGGTTTCAGGAGCTTAAGGCTGAGTTTGCCAAAATAGTTTGGCCTACTAAGGATTCACTTGCCAAGCAGTCAGTTGTCGTATTTATAGTGGCAGTCATTCTGGGCTGCCTTATAAAAGGCGTAGATGTGCTGTTAGAGTTTGGCTTGAATCAGATTATAGGTTAAGGTAGGTGGGAATATGTCAGAGATGGTAGCAAATGAAAATACTTCAAGCGGATCTGCCGGTCCTGAGAGAACACCGACCAGCAATGAAGCAAGGTGGTATGTAGTTCATACCTACTCAGGTTACGAAAACAAGGTAAAAAGCGATATCGAGAAGACAATCGAAAACAGAAAGCTTCACGACCAGATACTTGAAGTGGCTGTGCCGGTTCGGGATGTTATGGAAATGAAAAACGGAGTGAAGAAAAATGTTTCCAGAAAGCTTTTTCCGGGATATGTTCTTATAAACATGTTTATGAATGACGCTACATGGTACATTGTCCGCAATACAAGAGGTGTTACGGGATTTGTAGGACCTGAATCCAAGCCGGTTCCTCTCACGGAGGCAGAGATGAGAACCCTTGGAATCAACGTAAAGGAAATACAGATTGATGTGGAAGTGGGTGACATGATAAAGGTTGTAACAGGAGCGTGGGAAGGCAATGGAGGCGAAATCAAAGCTATCAACGAAGGAAAACAGACTGTCACCATCGAGGTTGATATCTTTGGAAGGGCAACGCCTGTTGAGATAAGCTTCACTGATATTCAAAAGATGTAAGTTATTTAAGTGGAAGGGTATCCCCCGTTATCACCACAATATTTTTAGGAGGTACGCTATAATGGCGAAGAAAGTAGAAGGATACATTAAATTACAGATACCTGCAGGCAAGGCAACACCTGCACCACCTGTTGGTCCTGCACTTGGACAGCACGGTGTCAATATCGTTCAGTTCACTAAGGAGTTTAATGCGAGAACTGCTGATCAGGGAGATTTGATTATTCCTGTAGTAATCACAGTTTATGCAGATAAGAGTTTCAGCTTTGTAACCAAGACTCCTCCGGCAGCAGTACTGCTTAAGAAAGCGTGCGGCATTAAGTCAGGCTCTGCTGTACCGAACAAGACGAAGGTTGCAAAGATTTCAAAGGCTAAGCTTCAGGAGATTGCTGAGCTTAAGATGCCTGATTTGAATGCTGCTTCTGTTGAAGCTGCAATGAGCATGATAGCAGGTACTGCCCGTTCAATGGGTATAACTGTTGAAGAGTAGTAGACGAATATAAGGAGCAATCGTATTTGAAATTGCACGACGTGCAATGGGCGATTGCGCAGGCGATTAATCACCGGCGTGATTAACCACATATAGTGGGAGGGTCGCTCCCGATAATACCACAGGAGGTTTTTATTAAATGAAAAAGGGTAAAAGATATACAGAGGCTGCAAAGCTTATTGAAAAAACAAATGTCTATGACTTAAGCGAGGCTGTAGCTTTAGTTAAAAAGTCAGCAAGCGCAAAGTTTGATGAGACGATTGAGGCTCATCTCCGACTTGGCGTTGACGGACGTCATGCAGATCAGCAGGTTCGTGGTGCGGTAGTTCTTCCTCACGGAACAGGGAAATCCGTAAAGGTTCTGGTTTTTGCCAAGGGAGATAAGGTTGACGAGGCTTTAGCTGCCGGCGCTGATTTTGCAGGCGGAGACGAACTTGTTCCTAAGATTCAGAACGAGGGTTGGCTTGATTTTGATGTTGTTGTTGCCACACCTGATATGATGGGTGTTGTCGGACGTCTTGGACGTGTGCTCGGACCTAAGGGCTTAATGCCAAACCCAAAGGCAGGTACGGTTACAATGGACGTTACGAAGGCTGTCAATGATATTAAAGCAGGTAAAATTGAGTACAGACTTGATAAGTCAAATATTATCCATGTGCCAATTGGAAAGGCTTCTTTTACAGAGGAGCAGTTATCAGACAACTTCCAGACTTTGATAGATGCTGTTATTAAGGCTAAGCCGTCAGCGGCTAAGGGTCAGTATTTAAGAAGCGTGGTAATCGCTTCCACTATGGGCCCGGGCGTAAAGCTTAATACTGCTAAGTTCTAATAACGGACAAATAAAAGGGACTGTCATATCAGGTAAATAACCTGTTGTGATGGTCCTTTTTTTGAATAAAAGAGCTGGTGCTTCGGGGAAAGTATGCAGCATATTAAAATACAATGTATTTGTATAGTTTGCATAATATTCTTGATTTTTATTATAAAAAATAGTACAATATTTTTTATATTGAAACAAGGTGGCTTTGCCGCCAAAGTTCGGTTATCAGGAAACATGGTTTTCTATTATAAAATATTGTCAGGGGGTACATAGAATGGACAAAGAACAGATTAATAAAAAGCTGGAAGAAGTTATCAGCGATGTTATGCCGGATATTGAAGATATCAATATGACATCTTCAATTACAGATATTTACGGGGTAAATTCTGTATCGCTCATAAGACTTATTGTTGCGGCGGAGAGTAAATTTGACGTATCATTTTCTGACTATGAGCTTGCTCTTTCTTCATACGATACATTTGGAGACATAGCGGCTGTTATATCAGAAAAATTAGCGCAGTAGTTTGATGATTGGAGGAATTATAATATGGCAGATATGAAAAAATTACCTGTAACTTACCCGACTATTACATCATGGCAGTGGCATGCAACACTTTTTTCCATTCTTTCAGATGATGAAAATGCAAAAAAGTGGATTTTCAGCAACTACATCCAGCTTCGCTGCTATAATATACAGGAGATATTTACGGGAGATGAGATGCTCCTCACGGATATGATGCCGGGAAGCAGCTCGCTTAAGCAGTGCCCGTACCTTGTGTTCTCACTTCTTACAAAGGCTCAGATTGAGAGCTATTGCGGAAATATCATAGATTTTATCATCAAGACCATTGACCTTGACGGATATGTATACGGCGTATTTGACGAGGCAAAGATTCTCTGTGACGCAGAGGTGGATTATAAATTCCCTCATGAGCTGTTTATATACGGTTATGACAGGGATAAGGAAATTTTCTATGTTGGTGATTTTACATTCCAGGATCATTATTCATACAATACGGTTTCCTTCTCGGATATTGAGAGAGGTTACGAGGTTATTACAGAGAAGGACGATCATGTGTTTAAGGATGACTACAAGGGCGGCAGAGGCCTTTATGTAGTTATGAAGAACAGCGATACGGTCTGCTATGATGTTGATTTGGAGCTTATTAAGACTACCTTGAGAGAGTATCTTAATTCTATGGATACAAAAAATCATTTCCGTATGATGAGAAACAGATTTAATGATACTACATTTGGCATTAAGGTTTATGACAAGACCCTTGCGCAGATTGAAAAGCAGGTTCATGCAGACGAGCCGGATTATGATATCAGGGCGCTTCATGTTATGTACGACCACAAGGTGCTTATGCTTGAGAGAATAAAATATCTTATGCAGCATGGATATCTGAAATTTAATCAGGATACGATTGATGAGTATGAGACGGTTGTTACAAATATGCTTACGGCAAGAAATCTTCTTGTAAGGATTTCCATTACAGGCGAGATTGAAGCGGCTTCCAGATTTAAGAAATATTTTGATGCAGCCAAGGAAAAAGAGGTATGCGTTTTATTCAGGATTCTTGCGGAGCTTGAAGAAAAGCAGGATTAAAGGTTCGTTGCCTTAATTAATTGCAGAGAGTGTGTAGAGCTTATGTCTAATTTTACCAAGCCGGCTATTATGGACAGCTTTATAAGGCTGTCGCAGCAGATGCCGATTGACAAGATTACCGTAACTAAAATTACAAAGGAATGCGGAATAAACCGCAATACATTTTATTATTATTACAACGACGTGTATGACCTTTTGGAGGAAATTATATACACGAAAATGCAGAAGCTCTTTGTTATTGATGAGAATAATTATGATGATTCATGGAAGGCGAGCCTCAGGCTTATCGGGCAGTATGCCATAAAGAATGAGGAGTTTATAAAGGCTTTATATCATTCCATGGGGCGTGATGCATTTGGGGATAAGCTTACAAGCATAGCAGAGGAACCCATACGCAGGACGATGATGGACTATGTTGAAAGGCGGGAAGCTGCCGAGGAGGATATAAAGAGCATCGCATATGTGTTTGCAAAAGCATTTGCAGAGCTTGCAGTGGAATGGATACGCGGCAGATTAAACTGCACCCCCGTTGAGGCTATGGAGAATGTCATAAATGTTATGGGGGACATTCCGGATGTGATAATAAAAAATATTTCAAAAAGATAATTTTAAATGGGACTGTCACGTTAAGGCACTTATAATATATGCCTTACTTGTGACAGTCCCTTTTCCTTCGTCCACGGCTTCCGGCTCTCCGCTGGTCGCTCTGACAATGGTTTCATACGGCACAAGTTTAGGATTCCTCACGGAAAAGCACCGCCATTTCTTCATGCAGCATTTGCAAGGCACTGTGTATGTGATGCCATGCCGTACTCC
>DKZK01000011.1:28736-31239 GCA_002493625.1 Lachnospiraceae bacterium UBA7076
GCAGAGAGGACAGAGCTTCGGCAAGCTCCCCGTTTGTGAGGATAACTCTCTGACCGCATATCGTAACAGGGTATTGCTTGTAGGGGTCTATGAAATAAGTATCTGATGTGCTGAACGGGTAAAACTTTTCCTCGGTGAGATATTCAAGGGATACTTCCCGTTGCCGCCGCTTATCCCTGTCACGCCATGCGTTGATAGCTGCATAATATATAACCACTCTGCAAAAGGCATTAAATGTATATTCGATATGTTCCTTGTATGCTTCTGTGCAATTCATGGCATTTCTTTTACCTCCCAATCGCTATGTTTTTTTGATTTCTTATGCTTCACTTGGCGTTTCGGTTTTCTGTATGCTTAACTTTTTGTATGTGTTGACATACAAAACAGCCGCAAGCAATATCGAAAGAATGTCGGCTACTGGCTGCGCCCAAACTAACCCGGTAAGTCCTAAGACTGCTTTCAGAATGAACAGGACGGGAATGAAAATGATTCCCTGTCGGCTCAAATTGATAACCAGCGAAGCTGTGGCTGCTCCCATAGCTTGTAAAGCGTTGGTAAGGACATAGAACACGCCGAAAATGGGACTCGTTGTAAGTAAGATTTTCGCAAACTGGACGGCGTAATCAAAAGCTGTCACATCAGCTAAAAATGCACTGACGATTTGGTTTGTAAACAGGTAGCAGATAACGGTCAAGACAACGCCTAAAATGAAGGAAAAAATGAAAGAGAACTTAAACACGTCCTTGAACCGTTTCCATAGCTTTGCGCCTACACAATATCCCAGCAGAGGCTGTACGCCCTGCCCCAGCCCAATACATACCATGCCTGTTATCGTTACAACTTTCATCGCAACACCCATTCCGGCAATCGCCATATCGCCGTATTCTGCCATTTGACTGTTGATAATGATTTGTGAAACGCTCATCAGCATAGAGCCTAATGCAGCGGGTACGCCAATGGCAAGCACGCTGCTGCAAACCTTTTCCCTTAAGGTAAAATCTTTCAGCCGGACACTAAGGCTTGATTTTCCACGGAGAAAATAGGAAATGTAATATCCTGCCCCGAACACGTTCCCGATCACGGTGGCGATAGCAGCCCCGGCGATATTCCACCCAAAACCTAAAATCATAATCGGGTCAAGAACTACGTTCAGCAAGTTTCCTAAAAGCTGCCCTATACAAGCCCGCCCTGATTCTCCCTCTGTACGGATTACATTGGCATAACAGTTGGAGATAAGCACAAAAGGCCCGCTGCATACAACAATCATTAGATAGGTTTTAGCTAAATCCCATGTATCGGAACTTGCCCCGATAAGGGAAAGTATCTGCTCCATAAAAATCAAGAACAGAGCCGCCATAACCACACCCACAATCACGCAGCCCCACATACAGAAAGAGCATACTTTCTTTGCATAGTCCTTTCTTCCCTCTCCCAACGCACGGGAGATAACCGAAGTGCCGCCCATTCCGAACACTGTTCCTAGTGCCATAAATATCAGAAATACAGGCGTTGCAAGGGAAACTGCGGCAACCTGTAATGCGTCATGGGTCTGACCGATAAAGAATGTATCAGCCAGATTGTAGACTAATACCATGAGCATAGCCGCCATAGCGGGCAAGGCGTTCTTGAATACTGCTTTGGGTACGGGCATTGATTCAAATACTTCCAGTGATTTTTGTTCCATAAAATTTCCTCCTTGTATGCTTGTCAAAAGCAAGCTATTGAATTGGTTTTTATAAATACCCGCTTTATAACGGGTTTCTATCAATGACAATCCTCTTTTTGATTCTTCATCAGCCTTTTATGAAAGCACGCTATCAATTTGTTTGGGATAAATGCCCGCAGGCTTGGGCGGGCATTTATTTCATGTTCTCGTATATCCTTTGGAGCAGATTGTGAAACGTGGTCTGTTCTTCTTCAGATAGTCCGTGAAACATGGTTTGTTCCACTTTTCTGCTATTTTGTATAGCGTCCTGACAGCATTTTTCACCTGCCGGGGTAATTCGGACAAGTTTCATTCGCTTGTCGTTTGGGTCGGTAAAACAGTCAACCAGTTTCTTTAATGCAAGCCTGTTTACGATTCCGGCACAAGTAGATTGTGCTACCCCTAAAATGCGTTCCAGTTCTTTGAATGAGTAGGTCTTTTCGTCTTTTTCGTTCAGTGACAGCAACACCCATACTTGAACCATAGTCAAGTCGTTCTGACGCAAGGAATTATTTGCCTGTCTTTCGATTGCGTCATGGAGCTGTTTTATGAGTTGCCCGCTGGTAAGGTTATCGTTCAATTCAGCACCTCCTTTCCCTTTCATGAGGTATCATAGCATATTAAAAGCAAGGTGTCAATACCTTGCTTTTAATTTTGTTTTATGAAAGAAAGATAGGTGTGAGTTCCGCCGTAGTCGGCATTATGGGAATGTGTATAACTGGCTGTCTTTTGGAATTGTGGGTAACTCTGTTTGCAGAACGTGGGAAAGCTGCACTTTAGCTTTTCCATGTGCTGTGA
>DKZK01000025.1 GCA_002493625.1 Lachnospiraceae bacterium UBA7076
AGGGGTAGTTTTTGACACTACCTAGCCATATAGGGAGGGAAAAAATATGTTGGTGAATATATCAGATGTAAATAATGCGGATGAACTGGAAAAATGTATCGAACAGGCAAGGATGAATAAACAGATGCCTGCCGAAAGCCAATATCAGACATTCAAGGCAGAGCTGGATGAGGAGTTGAACAGGGCAGCAGACGGCTTCGTGAAAATCGGATACCTGCTTAAGAAAGCACGTGATACGGATGTGCTTGAGGAAAGCGGATATAAAAGCGTAACGGAATTTGCAAAAATGGAATACGGTCTGACGGCAGATGTGGTCTCAAGATACATGGCAATCAATGACAGGTTTGCCGAGGACGGATATTCCGACCGCCTTGCATCAAAATACTGCAATTACGGACTGGCAAAGCTTCAGGAAATGCTTACCCTTCCTGCGGCAATCGTCGAGGAATTATCGCCTGCGCTCACACGTGAGGAGATACAGACAATAAAAAAAGAATATAAGGCAGAACAGGAAATAAGCGATTTGGAGGTTGTCATGGAGGCGGCCGACGAGGAAATAAGGCAGGCTGAGAAAAGGCAGCAGGAGGAAGACCGCAAGGAGGCAGCAGGACAGACGGAAAACGGCATAAATACCCGTCCTGACGAAGAATTTGAACCCAAAAACAATCTTGAAAAAATGCTGTATGCATACTTTGAAGAATATCCGGATGATTACATAAGCTGCGCGGTAAACGCAAGAAACAGCCTGTCTGAAATTCTGGCGCCGTCAGGCTACCGGGTAATAACAAACCGGATAGCAGGAGAAGGAAAAATAATGCTGACGATGACGTCTGCCGGAATCACGCTTGTAAATATGCGCACAGGAATAAGTAAAAAATACACATGGGCCGATGCAAACTTTCTGTTCGATGAAGACAGATGGGGCTATGAGCTAAACTATGACTACGAGGCTGATACCGAAAATGCAAAAAAGAGATGGGAAGGTCTTTACAAAAAAACGTTTCCTGAGATAAAGGAAGAACCGGAACAGCAGACTGCCTCAGCTTCCCCAAAACAGGATAAAAAGGACAGGCACAAGAAAAAAGAAAACAGGGTAACGGCAATTAAGCCAAAGAAGGAAGCTGCGGAAACGGGAACAGAAAAACCAAGAACGGAAGAACCAAGAAAAGAAGAACCTGTGCCGGAAGAAAATTCCCAAGCGGCAGTACAGGAATCCACAGTTGACGAATCGGAATCAGACAATAGCCGGGCTTCAGAAACTGATAAACCGGAAACAGACAATAACAAAACTTCTGAAGCTGACAAACTGGAATCAGACAATAACAAGGCTCCGGAAGCTGATAACACACAGGAGGCATCTGACAACGGCATGTCTTCTGAAAATGAAAAAATTGCACCGGTGCAAACATATTCGGAAGTAAAATACAAGACCCAGCTTAATGAGCTTGCCAAGCAGGTATATGAAACGTCAGCGGAGTTACTGGAATTAGCCGTATCAGATGATCACAGAAACAAACAGAAAATAGAAGAACAGTTTAAATACGAATATGAAAACAGTTACGTTGAAATAGAAGGCTACCATCTGGATGTCAATACAGAGGACGATGAATTATACCTTTATGATGCGGAGAACAAAGGAATACCGGATAAAATGCTTGAAGCATGGGATATGCGGTTAATGATAGGTGAGCTTGAAAAAGTCATGAACAGTTTTACAATACCGGAAAAAGAAAGGCAGAAGATGCTTGAAGGATATTACGATGCATATACTGACGCCTTTGAGATGAGCAAAAAAGCAATCAGGGATGAAATGCTTGAAACGGCACAGGATTATTACCTGAAAGCAGGAAAAATATTAGCAAAAATAATCAATCTTCCGGAAGGCGAGGAGGATGAAGCCGTTGAGTAAAAGCATAATGCAAAACAAAGAAGACCGCAGGTGCTATGTATGTGAGCAGCTTGGGGAACGGACAAAGGGAGCTCTGGAGGAACATCACTGCTTCGGAGGCGCAAACAGAAAGCTCTCGGAACATTATGGCTTAAAAATATATTTATGCATCCGGCATCACCGGGAAGGAAAGGACGCCGTACATATAAACAAATATACAAGGCTGCACATACAGGAAGATGCGCAAAGAGCATTTGAAGAACATTATCCGGACAAAGACTTCAGGAGCATATTCGGAAAAAACTATTTATAGCAGGAGGAAGCAATGAGTGCAAAAAAAATAGCGAGAACAAAAGAAGACTGCCAGAGCTGCCAATACAGCGGAACCGTAGCCGAAATGCAGTGCTGCAATTACATTTTAATCACAAGACATATGAGAAAATGTCCTGCAAGGCAATGTACAAGATACAAAAAGGGCACACGGATAAAGCTGACGGATGATTAC
Organism: Lachnospiraceae bacterium UBA7076; assembly: GCA_002493625.1. Taxonomy (GTDB): domain Bacteria; phylum Bacillota; class Clostridia; order Lachnospirales; family Lachnospiraceae; genus Coprococcus_C. The sequence goes on from DKZK01000025.1 coordinate 2,394, forward strand.
ATAGTATGAGGGCGGGTAAATAAGCCCAAAAGGAGGTATCAACATGAGAATACTGCCAATTTTATTTAACACGGAAATGGTACAGGCTATATTGGACGGCAGAAAGACCGTGACAAGAAGATGCCTGAAGCATCCGTTTACGGTTCATCCGAACGGATATATAACAAAACCAAGAGGCAATGAAAATTTATGTCTTTATGAGCCGCCATGCTGGAAGGACGACGTCTTATGGGTCAGAGAGACATGGAGTGAAGACGTTGAAGATGGTTACATATACAAAGCTGATTACAGTGAAGCATTTATTCAGAACCCAACAATTGATGTCAAATGGAAACCATCCATACACATGCCAAGGGCAGCAGCCCGTATATGGCTTAAGGTATTGAATGTAAAGGTGGAACGGTTACAGGACATAACGGAAAACGAAGCGAGGGCAGAGGGAGCAAAGCGGTGTATTGAATGCATAGACCCGTTAAAAGATAGACCTGTAATTTATGAAAATTGTAACGGATATTACATAATCGGCTTCAAAGCGATATGGAATCCGACAATTTCAAAGAAAGACATTGACATATATGGATGGGACGCAAATCCGTATGTGTGGGTAATAAGCTTTGAACGGACGGAAGCTCCTAATTAAAAGAGGACACAAAGATAAAAAATATATCATACAAATGTAACTCAAAGACGGGTATTTATGCGGGGTGACAGGGCTCACTCCGCAGGAAGGAGACAGTATATGGAAAAATTAACAATAGATGAAGTAATACAGGACTGCAATAATACATGTTCCGGTTATGAGCTTGCATCGGAGCTAAGCAAGAAGCCTATCCAAAATCAACAGAATTACATAAAGCATTATCAGATAGCAGAGTGGTTAATGGAGCTTAAAGTATATAAAGAGACAGGACTTACTCCTGAGAAGATAAGCGAGATGGACAGGCTTTATACGGAGAAATGTATTGAAGTAAATAAGCTGAAGGCCAAATTAGAAAATTGCATTGGTGCGATTTAGGAAATAAAAATAGGGCAGCAGCTTATTACGGAAATACTAAAGCTACCAAATGCGGCACATTGAAAACTAAATATTGACTGGTATTTTTATTATTTTATTGTAAAAAGTGTTGACATACGGTACACCGTATGATATTATAATATCAGGAGGTGAGATAAGAGGTGGCTAAGAAAAAGAGAGGACACAAACTTGAAAAAACAGCACTCATAATAAGCATCATACAAGCGATAATCACAACAATCTGCTTAATATATGAAACATTTTTCAAGTAAGTGTCCAAGGGCGGTGGGAAACACCCACCCACCGCCTTAATATTTATACTAAACCATCTTTGAAAATATGTCTATAAGAAAAATATTAATTTTAATGAATTTTCTGACAGTCTCTGTACTTGCATACTATGCCATAAAAAAGGGCTTGGATATTTTTATAGGAATAGCATTGATAATAAGTGTAATAGCAACAGCGCTGAATATTTATTGTGAGGTGTCAAATGGCGGAAGAAAAGAAGATTAGACCTCAGGATAAGTGGAACCGGAAAGCGGGGTTGGTATCGAAGTCATATAAGCTTAAGGATACGCTTGTTAAGGAATTTGCAGAGACGTGCGACAAGGTTGGAGTGAGCCAAGCGGGACAGCTTAGTAAAATGATGCAGGAATTTATTAATCAAAACAACTAAATAAAACGCTTAAAAGGAAGCAGTGGAAAGATACTGGTCAATATTTGGCTGGTATCTTTTTTATTGTAAAAGGAGGGCAGAGAATGCCACGACAAAGAAATCAATTAAAAGCTTATAATATAAGCAAGCACAGGTACATGGAGCTTTACCACTATTGCATGCAGTATAACGAATGGAAAGCACAGCTTCAGGATATAGAAGATGGGTTGCGTTCCCCATCCGAAGGACAGACAACATCAGGCGGCATTAAAACGGATAAGACTGCATCACTTGCAATTAAAAGGGCTGAACTTTCTGCAAAATGTAACATGATTGAACAGACAGCAGAGGAAACAGATAGAGTCCTTAAAGATTACATACTGGCAGCAGTTACAAATGAGGGATATACATATAACTATTTGTCAACCGTTAAGGGGATGCCTTGCGGTCATAATTTGTTTTATAAGCTGAGAAAGAAGTTTTATTATTTGCTTTCGGGAAAAATCTAATAAAAGAAAGTGTGAAACAGGAAAGGAACTCATTAGATGGGTTCCTTTTTCTTAAATATGTCGAAAACTATTGAAAGTAGTCTACTCTAAGGATATAATATCAAAAAGTATTATTTTAATTAATATTAATAAAGGGGAGATGTTTTTATGATAAAATTTTTCTTGGGATTAGAATTTAGTAAAATAGCGGCAAAAATGTTTAAGCTTGAAATAATAATGATAGTTGTTGCTGTTTTTTCAGTAATGGTTGTTGTTGTAGACAATAAGAAGGCTAAAAAGATTATAGCGATTTTTTGTATTATATTAACAGTATTTATGATTGTTATATATACGAAAGGTATTTATAATATATTGACTCTTAAACAATATCCTAAATGTTATTATTTTGGTCAAGAAAAAGATGAAAATGCAAACGGTAATGGCAGAATTTTTGATAATAGTGGTAATATAATATATCAGGGTGAGTTTAGTCAAAGCGTATATCATGGAGAAGGAAAAGAATATGCATATTATTTAGATGATACTACAGGAAAGGAAAAAACATTTTTAGAATATGAGGGCGAGTTTTATCTTGGATTAAGAAGTGGGCAAGGGAAATTATATAATAAATATGGTGAAATATTATAGGAGGGTGGATTTGCGTTTGGAGAAAAATGTGGATTTGGTATAGAATATGATGTGAATGATAAGGAAAGAAATACAAAGACTGTAGGAATGTTTTATGACGATAATATATATGGCTATTACGAGAAATATACAGATGGAAAATTTATTAATAAAGGCGAGTATATTGATATAGTAAAAGTTCATGAAGAATATTATGATAATGGAAATATAAGAATAAAAGGAGATTATGTACTAGATACTTTTACAGGAAATGTGACTGTATACTATGAGGATGGTAGTATAAAGTATCAAGGTGAATTTAGAAATGGTGCAGCACATGGAAAAGGAACGCGGTATTATGATGAAACGGGAATAAAACAGTATAAAGGAGATTTCGAAAATGGAAATTATAATGGCATGGGGAAATATTATGATGAATCGGGGAATTTAGTGTATGAAGGAGAGTTTAAAAGTGGGAATTATCATGGTACAGGGAAGTGTTATTATGAATCGGGGAATTTGATGTATGAAGGAGATTTTATAAATGGGAAATATTATGGTATGGGAAAGTATTATGATGAAGTGGGGAATTTAGTGTACGAAGGAGAGCATGTAAATGGAAAACGTCATGGCACAGGAAAATATTATGATGAGTTGGGGCAAGTGAAATATGATGGCAAATGGTCAAATGATAAATATATAGAATAAATATATTGTATTTGTGATTTGTAAACTAAATTAAAACATACTATCAGAGTCAAGCAAACAGGAACACGTCCTGCCGCTTGGCTCTATTTTTTTGTTCTTTTAAATCAAATTATTGTTTTATCAAAAGATGAAAAAAATTTTGAAAGTGGGGTAATCGGGGGACAGTTAAGTGTGTTATTATGGTATCATAAATTAATAAAGACAAAGAACAGTCGCTACATTTACAGCGGCTGTTTTGCGTGGAAAGGAGGTTAAAGCATGAAAAATACGATATGTACCGCACTTGGAGTGATTGGCTCCGCTATTGCAGGCTTTTTTGGCGGATGGGATACGGGACTGGTTACACTGCTCATATTCATGGCAATTGACTACATATCAGGCTTGATTGTTGCAGGTGTATTTAAGGTCAGTCCCAAGACGCCAACGGGAACACTGGAGAGCCGGGCAGGCTGGAAAGGACTTTGCAGAAAAGGCATGACGCTTTTGGTTGTTCTTGTTGCATACAGGCTTGACTTGGTTATTGGAACAAATTACATAAGGGATGCAGTTGTCATAGCATTTATTGCAAACGAAACCATTTCACTGGTAGAAAATGCCGGACTGATGGGGCTGCCTGTTCCGCAGGTAATTAAAAATGCAATCGAAGTATTAAAGCAAAAAGGAGATGATAGCAATGGCAAAGCATAAAGTATTTATCAATGCCGGACACGGCGGAAATGACTCCGGAGCAGTTGGCTTTGTGGTTGAAAAAGACGTAAATCTTATCATGGCAAAAGCTGCTAAAGAATATCTTGAGAAAAATAACATAAATGTCTATATGCATGAGGACGATTTAAATGACAAGTCACAGAGCTCCACGGACGTGATTAATGCTTGTGAATCGTTTAAATCTGATGTAGCAATAGACTGTCACGCAAACGCCGGAGGCGGGAAAGGCTTTGAAATCTATAAGGGCATATCTGGCTTAGGCGATAAGCTCGCAGAGTACATAGAAGACGAAGTCAAAAAGATAGGTCAGAACAGCAGAGGCATCAAGACACGGAAAAACAGCAATGGCAGGGATTATTATTACTTCATCCGTCAGACATCTTGTCCGGCAGTTATCTGTGAAGCTGCTTTCGTTGACAACAAAGCAGATGCAGAAATGCTTGATACCGAGGCAGAGTGTAAGCGCTTTGGAGAAGCATATGCAAGAGGAATACTCCGATACTTTAATATCAAGGATATTTGCACCGGTGCAACCGATAAGGGTGAAACTGAGCAGACGGATAACGATAGAGCGGAAGCTGCTCAAAAGGCAGCAGTGGAACCGTATCTTGTTAAAATTACAGCGGATGCCTTACACATACGGAACACACCTGCAATGTCAAACAATATCGTAGGCGTTATCAGAGACAAAGGCGTATACACAATCATGGATGAGCAGGCAGCAGACAATCACAGGTGGGGCAAGCTTAAGAGTGGCGCAGGCTGGATAGCTCTTGAGTATACTAAGAGGCTTTGAAGGACATGAGACATATGAAGTACGAAAAGGCAACAGAAAAGGCAGCAGTATACAAAGGCAGCAGGTGGCAAAAGAAACGTGCCTATATCCTGAAGCGTGACGGATATAAATGTCAGGAGTGTGCGAGGTATGGCAGACAGAGACAGGGCGCTCATGTTCATCATGTGTATCCGGTTGAGTTCTATCCGGAGGAAGCATATAACAGCTGTAATTTGATTACACTATGCCGGCAATGTCACAACAAGATGCATGATAGGGAAACGCATGGACTGACAGCAACCGGAAAAGCGTTGCAAAAGCGCATGAAACAGCGCTATGGCAGCAGGCTCCCCCCTCTTGAGGCGAATTGAAAGCCTGAAGAATAGAACGGTGGGTGAAGACTTTTCCAAATGCGCAGAATTTTTTGACAAAGGGGGAAAACAGGATGAAACGGACCGCGTGGAAAAACAGAATAATCACGGCAACCAAAGCAGTTGGCACGTATCAGGATGCTTTTGCTTCAATGATTGATACGCTTGCAATGATACTTTCGGAGCGTGATAAAACATATGAAAAATATGTGGAAAATGGTGCCAAACCCGTAGTCGAATACACAAATAAAAATGGCAGCACCAACCTTGTCAAAAATCCCCTTCTTGTTACATGGAGTGATCTGAATGCACAGGCGTTAAGTTACTGGCGGGATTTGGGGCTCACACCGGCAGGGCTCAAAAAGATTGACGAAGCAGCGGTTAAAAATAAGAAAACCTCAGCTTTGGGAGAGGTGTTAAAGTCTCTTGGCGGTTAAGGAATATAAGGATATAGCTGTCAATTATGCGAAAGATGTTGTTGCCGGAAAAATAATTGCAGGAAATAATATCCGTGAATGCAGAAGGTTTCTTGACGATTTGGAGCGCAACGATATTGAGCTGCATACAAAGGAACCTGACTTCGTTTGTAACATAATTGAAAGGGTTGTCGTCCATGTGCAGGGAGAAGACATGCAGGGACATTCTCTCCGAAACACGCCGTTAAAGCTTCAGGCATGGCAGGTGTTCATCGTCTATAACTTAATAGGGTTTTATTATAAAGGCACTGAAATACGAAGGTATAAGGAAGCCTTTATTTTTGTCCCAAGGAAGCAGGGAAAGACACTGTTTATAGCTGCGCTTGCATTTGCGCTCGGGCTCCTCGAAAGAAAGTCAGGAAGCAAAATATACATTGTGGCGGCTGCATTGAAGCAGGCAATACAGAGCTTTGAAGACATATTGCATACCCTGCGGTACCGGGGAATGATAAAAGAATTTAAGATACTGAATAATAATGCGCAGCACTCCATAGAGTATACGTTTTATGACGAAGCCGGAGCGCCGGACGGCTTATTGTACATTGAAGCGTTGGCAAGTAATCCGGACAGTCAGGATTCCTTTAACTGCAATATAGCCATAGCGGATGAAGTACACGCCTTTAAACGCCCATCCCAGTATAACCGCTTCAAGGAAGCGATGGCGGCATACTCAAACAAGCTGATGATAGGTATTACAACTGCCGGCGATGAAATGAACTCATTTTGTTACAGGCGTCTTACCTATGCAAATAAAATACTGGATGGGACAGTCAAAGATGATGCGATGTTCTGCTTCGTGTCAAGGGCAGATCAGGACGAGAAGGGAAACGTGGATTATACAAGCGCCGTGCAGCATGAAAAAGCAAACCCCGGTTACGGCGTCACAATAAGACCGGAAGCAATTATGAATGATGCCATGCAGGCACAGAACGACCCGCAGCAGCGGAAAGAGTTTCTAAGCCGACAGCTTAATGTATATACAACAGCCATGAAGGCGTATTTTGACATATACGAATTTAAAAGCTCGGATGCAAAATACAACTGGACGCTGAAGGAGCTGGCAAAGCTCGGCATAGACTGGTATGGCGGCGCGGATTTGTCAAAGCTTCACGACCTGACAGCAACGGCTCTGTTTGGCAAATATAAGGACGTTTATATTATCATCACGCATGCTTTCTTCCCTGTGGTGGCGGCAGCACGTAAGGCAGATGAGGATAATATACCGCTGTTCGGCTGGCAGGATGACGGATGGCTGACAATGTGCAACACTCCGACGGTGAATGCAAGTGACATTGTTAAGTGGTTCTGTGATATGCGGGATATGGGCTTTAAAATCAAACAGGTCGGGCATGACAAAAAATTTGCCCGTGAGTATTTTCTGCTGATGAAAAAGGCTGGTTTTTCAATCGTTGACCAGCCGCAGTATTTCTACATAAAGTCCGAGGGTTTTCGATTTATTGAGAAAGCGGCAAAGGACGGCAAGCTTTACTACTTACACTCGGATGCATACGAATACTGTGTACAGAATGTGCATGCCATCGAAAAGACGGACGACATGATACAGTTTGAAAAGGTAAGCGATACACTTCGCATAGACCTGTTTGACGCAAGCGTGTTTTCATGTGTCCGGTATCTGAACTCGTTAGAAAAAAATAATAAATATAAAGGATGGTGGGGGAGTGAAAAAGAAGAATGACGAACATTAAAAAAATGATAAGGCAGGCAATAGGGAAAACAAAAAAACGGTCCGCAATACTGCTTGGTAATAGTGATGCATATGACATATTGTGCAGCAGCGGCTATACATCACTGGACCAGAACCCGGAAATAATGACTGCATGCATGAAAATAGCGCAGCTCATAGGGTCTATTACGGTTCATCTGATGAAAAACACGGAAAGGGGGGATGAAAGGGTTGTAAATGAGCTGTCACGAAAAATAGACATTAACCCATGTCGCAATATGACACGTAAAACATTCATGGAAATAATCATTATGAATCTGCTCTTGTATGGCAAAGGAAATTCTATTGTAAAAATATACACGGAAGCAGGGTACCTGACCGATATGGAGCCCGTGTCTGCCGGCAGAGTATCAATTGCAGGTGATTACAGCTCATACAAAGTACTGATAGACGGGATGGCATATGATCCGGATGAGGTTTTACATTTTGTTTACAATCCGGACAGGACATATCCGTATAAAGGGCAGGGCGTGACATTGCAGCTTAAGGATATTGCAGATAACCTGAAGCAGGCGCAGGTAACGACAAAAGGCTTCTTGGAAAGCAAGTGGAAGCCATCCCTGATAATTAAGGTTGATGGTATGGTTGAGGAATTTTCCTCTCCAAAAGGAAGAAAGAAGCTTCTTGATGAGTACATCGAAACAGGAGAGGCAGGGGCACCGTGGATAATTCCGGCGGACCAATTTCAGGTTGAGCAGGTGAAGCCGCTTTCCCTGTCGGACCTTGCCATATTGGATACGGTTGAGCTTGACAAACGAACCGTAGCGGCAATACTGGGCGTGCCCGCTTTTCTGCTTGGAGTAGGAACGTATAACAGGGAGGAGTGGAATACATTCATTAATACGACCGTTAAGTCGATTGTGCTTGGCTTGCAGCAGGAAATGACAAGGAAGCTTATCTACAGCCATGATATGTATATCCGCTTCAACGTGCTCTCGCTTATGGACTGGGATATTAAAACGCTGTCGGATGTCTTTTGTGGACTATCAGACCGTGGCTTTGTCACGGGCAACGAGGTAAGGGACAAGATGGGAATGTCTCCGCGGGATGGCTTGGATGAGCTGAGGGTGCTGGAAAACTATATACCGTACTTTATGAGCGGTATGCAGAAGAAATTGGATAAGGAGGTGAAACAGTGACAAGAACAACAAGGCAGACAAGGTCTGTCGCATCAGAATTTCATACGCGGGAAGATGGCGAAGCACTCCTGATTGAAGGATACTTCGCTGTTTTTAACAGCAATTACAATATTGCTGACGGGTTAAGCGAAAGCATTGAGCCCGGCGCATTTACGGATACCATATCAGGTGACATAAGGGCGCTCATCAATCACGACACAAGCCTTGTGCTTGGAAGGACAAAAGCAAATACGCTCACACTGAAGCAGGATGCAAGAGGCTTGTGGGGGCAGATCGTCATTAATCCGAATGACAGCGACGCAACGAACCTTTACGCAAGGGTAAAGCGTGGGGATGTGGACCAGTGTTCTTTCGGCTTTGACATACTGAATGAAGAAACCATTTTCAGTGAAGACGGCGCATCCGTACACTGGAAAATTAAAGAAGTGAAACTGTATGAGGTATCCGTGTGTACATTTCCGGCGTATGAGGAAACAAGCGTAAAAGCGAGGCAGCAGGACGCAGCAACCGAAAGGGCAAAAAAGCTTAAAGCGTGGAAATTAAACATGATGAAAAAAATAAAGGAGGAAAAAACATGTTAAAGACAATTATGCTCAGAAAAAAGCTCAATGAGACAATGAAAAAGCTGGAGCAGGCACGTAACAAGGAGGCGGAACTGAAAACAAGAGAGGCGGAGCTTGAGGCCGCAATTGAGGAGGCAGGCACCGAGGAGGAACAGGAGGCGGTAAATCAGGCAGTAGAGGAATATGAGCAGGAAAAAGCGGCAAATTCCGATGAGCTGAAAAATCTTGAAAAAGAAGTTTCAGAGACGGAAGCAGAAATTGCGAAGCTGGAAGAAAAGCAGAGACAGTCAGATGCGGAAAAGGATGCAGAAAAAAATAAGAGAGGAGTTACAACTATGACAACAAGAAAGAAATTTTTTGGTATGACGGCACAGGAAAGGGATGCATTTATTGCAAGGGAGGACGTACATGCATTTCTGGAGCGTGTACGTACGTTAGGGACACAGAACAGGGCAATTACGGGAGCGGAGCTTACTATACCAACAGTGGTGCTGGAGCTGCTGAGGGAAAATATAGAGGAGTATTCAAAGCTGTATAAGCACGTGAATGTGAGACCGGTGCCGGGAAAGGCAAGACAGAACATAATGGGAACAATTCCGGAAGCGGTGTGGACGGAAATGTGTGCCACGCTCAATGAGCTGTCCCTGTCGTTCAATGACACGGAGGTTGACGGCTACAAGGTAGGCGGCTACTTCGTTATCTACAACAGTATACTGAATGATTCAGATATTAATCTGGCACAGGAAATCATAACAGCATTGGGACAGGCAATAGGAAGGGCACTGGATAAGGCAATTTTATATGGAACGGGAACAAAGATGCCGCTTGGTATCGTAACAAGGCTTACACAGACAAAGAAGCCTGACGGATACCCGGATACTGCAAGAACATGGGAAAACCTGTCAACAATAAATGTCACAACAATACCGGCATCAAGTACTGGCGTGAAGCTGTTTCAGAGCATTATAAAAGCTTCAGGAGCTGCAAAAGGAAAATATTCCAAGGGAATCAAATTCTGGGCAATGAATGAAACGACAAAGACCACACTGGTAGCGGAGGCGTTATCGTTTAATGCGGCTGGCGCTATTGCTACCGGAATGGGAGATGTCATGCCGATTGTGGGAGGCGCGATAGAAACCCTTGACTTTATACCGGACAATGTAATCATTGGCGGCTATGGAGATTTGTACCTGCTGGCAGAGCGGGAGGGAACAACAATATCACAGTCAGAGCATGTGAGATTTATTGAAGATCAAACTGTATTTAAGGGTATCGCAAGATACGACGGACAGCCGGTAATAGCGGAAGGCTTTGTTGCAATCGGAATCAGCGGAACGACGCCAGCCGCAACCATGGCATTTGCGGAGGATGTGGCAAATAAAACAGACAGCGGAACAGGCGGCGAGTAAGTAAAGGAGGTACGGCATGACCGATGAAGACAGACTGCAAATGTTAAAAATTGACTTGGGCATCCGTAGTACAACCGTATACGATGAACGTCTCACCCGGTATCTTCAGTCGGCAAAAATTGATATAGAGCGGGAGGGTATTACCTTCCCGCCGGATATATCAATATCAGATGAACAGCTGATTGTCATGTATGCCGGATGGCTCTGGAGAAAGCGCGCCACAGGAGAAGGCATGCCCCGTATGCTCAGATATGCAATCAATAATCGTCTGCTTTCCGAGAAAGCGAGGGATGCTGATGGATGATGAGCTTATCCTGATTAAAGAAACATTCCGGCAGGACAAAATAGGAAACGCAATTGCTGACACACAGAGAAAAACCGTGTTTTGCAAAATGAAATCCATAGACCGAACAGAGTTTTATCAGGCAGGACAAAAAGGTCTGAAGCCCGCTTATAAATTTACGATGTTTAAGGGCGACTATGACGGCGAACAGCTCGTTGAGTATCACGGTGTCAGATATGCGGTTTATCGCTCGTATGAAATTCCGGATACAGATGATCTGGAGCTGTATGTAAAGGATAAGGAGGGAATAACATGGCGGGCACAATAAAGATAGAGCAGCTTGGCACGGAGGTGCAAAAAATTCTTTCCACATTTGAGCATGGTTTTAAAACGGCTGTTGATGATGCAGGGGATGTTGTTTCAACCGAGGCAGTAAAAAAGCTGAAGGCATCATCACCAAAAGGACACAGGGGCAAGTATAAAAAGGGCTGGAAAAAGGACAAAAAAGGTGCCAGTACATATACAGTGCATAATACAGAGTACCAATTGACGCATCTGCTTGAGGACGGACACGAAATTATCAGGGCGGGTAAGGTCGTAGGACATTCGCCGGCAATAAAGCATATAGCCCCGGTGGAGGAATATGTGCAGGAGGAATTTCTCAAGGAAATTGAAAGGCAGGTGAAAAAGAATATATGACAATTAAAGAAGTAAAGGAAATACTGGCTGTGGACGGCGTGACCGTGTGGTACGACCATGCACCGGTAGGGACAGAAGTACCGTTTATAACTTTTACGTGCAACAAGGACAATAATGTATTTGCAGATGATAAGGTTTACGTGAAAAAGGGCTCTTTAAGTGTCCGGCTTTACAGCCCCATAAAGGATGAGGCATTAGAGAAAAAGCTTGAAGATGCCTTGGATGCAGCAGAGCTTCCTTGGAGAATGACAGATGATTTTGACACGGAAGACGTGTTTATAACAATTTATGAAAGCGAGGTAATATAAAAATGGCGCAGGAAAAGAATAAAATTAAATTTGGTTTAAAGAACGCGCACTATGCGGTAGTGACGGAAACTACAGACGATGAAGGAAAAACAACCAGTACATATGGCGAGGTCAAGCCTTGGCCGGGGGCTGTGTCCATATCACTTGACCCAAACGGGGATTCCAATAACTTTTATGCGGATGACGGAATATATGCAGCGTTAAGCTCGAATACAGGATATGAGGGTGATTTTGAATCCGCAATAATGCCGGATGATGTGCTTATGTCTGTGCTGGGGCAGAAGCTTGTAAACGGGGTATTGGTTGAAAGCTCGAATGTACAGCAAAATTACATTGCTCTTATGTTTGAAATCAACGGGGACGTAAAAGCAAGACGGTTTCTTCTGTACCGCTGCATGATAAAGCGTCCGGCACTGTCGTCACAGACGCGGGAAGATTCCACAGAGCCGGTAACGGACACGACAACTATTACGGTTACGCCAAGACCGGACATCAACATCATTGACGGTGAGGAGCATAATTTGACAAAAGCGAGCACATCACCAACGACAGATGCGGATGTGTATAAAAACTGGTATAAAGCTGTATGGGTGCCATCGGAAACACCGGCGCCTGAAGGCTAAATCGAAAAGAAAAACAAAAAGAAAATAGGATTTAAAAAGGGATGGCAGAAGCTGTCCCTTTTCAATTGGTTCAGTTGCACCGGTGCAACAGGAAGGAGTATTACATGAAAAAAAGTATATTTATTGGAGAAACACAGACGGCATTCGTGAGTAATGCAGCAACCGCATTACGGTACAAGCAGATTTTCAAAAGAGACTTGCTAAAGGACCTTGGAAGACTTGACGGAAAAGAAGATATTGAGCAGCTGGACGCCATTGAGTACATAACCAAGCTGGCGTATGTAATGAACATGCAGGCTCAGAACCGTATTAAAGAAGCCAGCGAGGACAATTATGTGGATTGGCTGGAAAACTTTGAGGAACAGGATTTCCAAAACGAAGATACGATAATGAGAATTTTAGGTATCTGGAATAAAAATCTCACACCGACAAGTGAACAAAAAAACGCCCAAAGCCCACAACAAGAGAAATGAATGTAAACATTTTCTTGCTGAGGGCTTTTGAATTAGGATTATCCGTTGCTGACTTGGAGGAGCTGGATTATGGGGATGTAATTGACATGTTAATTGAAAGTCATAACGATACATGCGACTACCCGCTAGCGCCAACGCAGGCGGATATTGATGCGTTTGACGCATTGTAAGGAGCGTAAATGGCAGATAAACGAATTAAAGGCATCACAATTGAAATAAACGGAAAAACAACAGGGCTTGAAAAAGCCCTGAAGTCTGCAAACAGTGAAATCAAAAAAGCACAAAATCACTTACGGGATGTACAAAGCGCCTTAAAGCTTGATCCTAAAAATGTGGAACTGCTGAAAGCGAAGCAGACGGCACTAAATGCGGTTATCGTTGAGACAAAGAAAAAGCTGGACATGGAAAAAGAAGCTGCCGCCAATGCAAAGAAAGCGCTTGAGATAGGAGAAATAACCCAGCAGGAGTATGATGCATTGCAGGCTGAAATCGTCAGGACAACAGACAAGCTGAAAGGGCTTGAAAAGCAGGCAAGACAATCCGCATCCGTGATTGGAAGTGTGATGCAAAGTGTAGGCGATGATATTAAAAAGCTTGGAGACAATATACAGGCAGCAGGGGATAAGATTCAGGAGGTTGGCGATAAGGTAAGCGGCATAGGTGGAAAAATGACTGCAACCAGCACGGCTCCTATAGTGGCTACAGGGACCTTATCTGTAAAGGAAGCAACAAACTATGGCTCATCGCTTGCTAAATTGTCTACAATTGCAGATACAAGTAAGGTATCGGTTGACGATTTGGATAAATCAATTCAGGACTTGTCAAGTCAAACGGGAATGAGTGCGGCAGATATTGCAGAGGCATCCTATCAGGCTATATCGGCAGGGCAGTCAACGGAGGATGCAGTTGAATTTGTTGAACAGGCGAATATACTTGCACGCGCCGGATTTACCGACATGACAACCGCAACGGATACACTTACGACAGCTTTAAATGCTTACGGGCTTTCAGCAAGTGATGTTTCAAAAATATCCGATAAGCTTATCGTTACCCAAAATTTAGGTAAAACATCGGTTGATGAGCTTGGAAATTCACTGGGTAAGGTAATACCGACAGCAGCTATGTATAGCGTAGATTTAGACCAGCTGTCAGCCGCATATGTAACAACAACGAAAAATGGTATTGCGACAGCCGAATCTACAACATACATCAACGGTATGTTAAATGAGCTTGGAAAAAGCGGCACAAAGGCATCTGATGTTTTGAAAGAAAAAACGGGAAAGAGCTTCAAAGAGCTCATGGATGAAGGGTACAGCTTGGCGGATGTGCTTCAAATCATACAGGATGAAGCCGACAGCTCAGGAAAAAGTCTTGCTGACATGTTTGGTTCTCAGGAAGCCGCAAAGGCAGCAGCATCCATTACATTACATACGCAGGATTTTAACGAGGCAATAAACGAGCTTGAAAATTCGGCAGGAACAGCAAAGGATGCATTTGAGCTTTTGGAAGAAACGGATCCATCAATACAATTTGAAAAAACAAAAACAGCGATACAGAATGTAGCGGTTGCAATCGGACAGATATTAATGCCTGTGGTACAGGAAATAGCAAAAAAAGTACAACACTTAGCTGATAAATTCAGAAATCTTGACCCGGCGACACAAAAACAAATTGTAACGATAGCTGCAATTGTGGCAGCAATTGGACCGCTGTTAATGATAATAGGGAAAATAATCACAGTGGTCGGAACCGTAATTGTAATAGTCGGCAAAGCAACCACTGCAATCGGAACGATAACATCAGCTATAGGCACTGTCGTAACATTTGTAAAAGGTTCAATGATTCCGGCAATTGCATCCGCTATTTCAACAGTGCTTCCGGTAATAGCAGTGATTGCGGGAATCGTTGCGGCAATTGCTGCCGTAATAGCAATCATAAAAAATTGGGAAACCATTACAGCGGCATTCAAAGAGTTTTTTACAACAGTATTCCAAGGAATAGCGGACTTCTTTAAAGGTATCGGTGAAGATATAGCTACAACAGCGGTAAATGCATGGACGGGCATTCAATATGCTTTTGCAACTGTAGGTACATGGTTTACCGAGAAGTTTCAGCAGGCGTGGAACGGTATTACAGGCATATTCAGCAAGCTTGGCGAATTTTTCAAAGGCGTTTGGGACACGATTACAGGCATATTTACAACAATTGGCACGACAATAGCAGATGCAATCACATGCTCCGTCAAGGCAGCAGTCAATGCCGTACTGTCCGGAGCTGTCAATATTATTAATGGATTCATAAGTGCTATTAATTTTGCCATAAGCGTAATCAATGCAATACCGGGCGTACAGCTGTCAAAGCTTAAGTCGCTTTCAGTACCACAGTTGGAGCTTGGCGGCATCTTGAAAAAAGGACAGGTTGGCTTGCTGGAGGGTAACGGAGCTGAGGCGGTTGTGCCACTCGACAAAAACAAGGCATGGGTAGCAGCGGTTGCAAAAGATTTCAGGGACGCGTTGTCTGACAAAACTCAGCCGCAGCCTGCACCTGCATATCCGGCGAATAATAATCCGTCAGGAGACATAATCATACCTGTTTACATCGGACGGGACAAGCTGGATAAAGCTGTTGTAAAGGCAAATCAGATTAGCAATTACAAGTCAGGAGGGAGATAATGCTAGGGAAATATGTAAAGATAAATGGAACACAGCTTCCTAACCCAACTGAATATTCTGAAAGCTTCAGCAAGGTATCGAATACATTTCAGTCTGAAGCCGGGGATGACTTGGTTGTTGATGTACGAACGGGAAAGTACACAGGGAATTTTACCTTTCAGGTATCGTCAGCATGGAAAGACAGAATTAAAGAATATGCGGATATGCCGACGTATCAGTTATCTATAGACGGAAAGATACGGATTGTAAGAACGGAAAGTATTGATTACAGCCTTGAGAACAACTCGGCTTATGCAAAAAACACAAAAGGCTACTGGACCGTAACATTAACTGCAACGGAGCTTTAATGTGATAGGAGGACATATATGTACACTGTATCAAATGCATATTTACAACAGATAAAAAATAAGGTTCAGATATTCCGCTTGCGAGGCAAAATAGGTCATATTGATTTTACCGAGCATGACATACTGACAGGCTCATTTGAAATAACAAACCAGTGCAGCGAACAGAACGAGGTAAAAATTGGTTCCGTTTACATCGGCGAGCTGAAATGCACGGTTCGCCCGGAAATTGGAATAACGGACTGGAAAAACATCTCAATCACTCCATACGAGGGCTTGCAGCTAAAAATAGGTTATGAAGATGTTCCCCTTGGTGTCTATACCGTATCCTCAGCAGAGGATACGGAGTATGGCACTGACATAGTTGCATATGATAATATGTCCAAGTTCAATAAAAAATGCGGAGTATCAACCACACAGGGAACGCCGTATGAATTGCTGAACCTTGCATGTGACGCCTGCAAGGTTGAGTTTGGGATGACGGAAAAACAGCTTGAGGCATTTCCAAACGGAAAAGAGCTGTTTGGGCTGTACACGGAAAATGATATAGAAACGTGGCAGGATTTTGTGTTCTGGGTTGCTCAGACGATAGCGGCAATAGCGACCATGAGCCGTGAAGGGAAGCTTGTTATGAGACAGTACACACAGACTGTCTCAGATGAGCTGACCAATCATAACCGGTTTTCAGGCTCAAGATTCAGTAAATTTTCAACAAGATACTCCGGTGTTTCCGTTGTTAATATTGCAAATAACACGACAAATTACTATGGAACGGAGGAACAGGACGAATACCTGACTTATAATCTCGGCTCTAATCCGTTTCTGCAATATGGCACAGATGCCAAAAAAGAACAGCTTGCACGTAATATACTTTCCGCACTTCAAAAAATAGACTATGTTCCATTTGAAACGCAGGTATTGTGCGGTGCGCTATATGACCTAGGGGACGTAATCAAATGTACCGGGGGCATTGCAGGCATTCAGACGGGATGCGTTATGTACTATAACTACAGTTATAACAACGGGTATCAGATAGCCGGTTACGGGTCTGATCCTGCGCTTGCGACAGCAAGAAGTAAGGCTGACAAAAACATTGAGGGCTTAAGAAGCTCCGCAAATGCAAAGGACACAATATTTTATACGTTTGAAAATGCGAAGAATATCGTAATTGGCAACAATGCGGAACAGCCGGTTATCGACATACGCTTTACATCCGCCTCAGCGCTACATGTAATGTTTCATGCGGAAATACTGATTGATGTTGCCGAAGCTGCAATCTGTACAGTTAAATACAGCTTAAATGGCATTGAAACAAATTATTATCCGGTTGAGACGTTTTCAGCAGGGAAGCACATATTAAGCTTAATGTATATGATACCGATTGAGGAAAATTCTCTGAACAGATGGACCGTGACGCTTAACATGGCAGGTAGCAGCGCAGGTATAGCGGCAGGTAATGTAAGAGCTGTGATTTATGGACAGGGTCTTGTGGCAACGACGGAATGGGACGGTTACATAACCGTAAATGACAAGCTTGTTGCCGTTAATACAGGCAGCAGTATAACTGTTAGTGAAATGACCTCAAGCGTCACAATTAGAAAGCTTGATGTTGACAAAAATACGGTAGAAGCTACATTGCAGACGATTGTTTACGGTAATGCCATAAAACCGTCTGAACTGCTTGACAGTTTTACAATATCATGGGATGTAGAGACATGGACATTTGATACAACCAGTGAAGCTACATATGCAGGCAGATATGTAAATGTGTCTGAAAACGTCTATAGGCTTGCGGACACATTTGTTAATCAGTCCCAAAATGCACAAATAGACGTTGGGCATATGAATGTTGTACATACAGACAGCGATGAGTTTGAACATATTACCGGCATAGAGATTGTAAGCGAAGGGGAAGAAAGCATTAAATATCTGATTGCATCCGAAGGCAACTGGTATACGATTGCTGATAGTGCACTTGCAGAAATTCAGCTTGCAGGAGATACAATTGCAGCAGATGATTTTACAACGTATGGAATCGAGACGGTTCAGGGTGACTTAGTCATGACGTTGCATTCCCCAAGCATATACAAATGGACAACGGCTGATGTTATAAGCAGGACATCCGCAATAATAGCAGCGCTGCCATATCCGCAAACGATACAGACAAAGTGTGATATGTCGGATATAAGCATATTTGGCATTGAGTCAGCGGTCGCAACGTATGTTGGATCTGTTGGCGTCAGGTGCTCGTATGATGACGGAGTATCATTTGATGATGAAATTGCAATGGAGGAATTTTTGAACAGCGATATGACCGAAATATACGACAGATTAAATACAAATAAAATACTGACCATCGCATTCGTAATATATGAAAATGCAGAACTGGAGCAATTCAAGTTGACATTTAAAAATGAGGAGGTATAATATGACAGATAAAGCAAAAACAATAAATATAATCAATCATTCCCTGCAAATACCGAAGCTTCACGGACATATGAAGCTGGAGCTTACAGGAACAAGAGAAAAACTAGTTGTGGAACATGATAACAATATGACGGATGCGTTAGAAAAGCTCTTTGACAACAAAGGGATATGGATGAATACGTATAATTTACTGAATGATATGAGCCCGACAGTTGAAAAAGCGCTTGGAGGAATATTGCTTGCGGATAAAACAATTCCGGATGGCAATTTGTATATTCCGGCAGGTACGGAAGTAACGGCATGCGCAGCATACAATGTTGCAAATTCTGATGAAGTCTTGACGATGGGCAGCTACAATCAGCAGGAAAGCGCACTTGATGCCGCAAATAAGAAAATGACATATGTCTATGACTGGACAACCAATCAGGGAAACGGAACGGTAGCAGCCGCATGTCTGACACATGTAAATGCCGGATATGCCGGATATGGTGATGCAAATATCAGTAGCATACAAAACGGAGGAAGCCCTAACTTATTATATACCAATAGAAATACAATATCGACACCTGTGCAACCCATTTATATGGACAATGAGTATATGTATACAGCTGTTCTTAATAATGAAAAGATAACGATTAAAAAATTAAGAAATTGCTTTAAATCCGTAGAGCCAATATCAGTAATCTTTGGTACTACAAACTATATGGATTATAAAACAATACAGACATGGGAATTTCCGTGTGGGTTAAATACCATATCGACAATGTGCTGTGATGGAACAAGTGTATATTTTGCCTCAAATGAAGACATACCCCCTGAAGGTATACTTAAAATACACAAGTTTGACTTTACAGAAACGGAGATTATACACAATGTATTGAATATCAGAAATACATCTACACAAAATTTTTACAGTTGGTATGGCATAGTAGTTGCTAATGGGTGTTTATATATTAAATCAAGAACGGATGAATATTTACTTGAAATTAACTTGGAAAACAATTCGGATACGAACGAATATTCAATAAATAAAAGTATGTATCTTAATGGGACATGGAATATTAATGGTAAGTTATTCATGGCAACGAGAGGAATAAACAGGGGATGTGTATTTGATACTGTCACAAAAACAATGAAATTAACAAAATGTATCATACCAGAGGGCAATTATCCGGTCACAGGCGAGACATGGAATAGAATTCAACTCGTGGGTAATGGTTCAGGGCTTTTAAAAATGCTTAATTACCTTGCAACCATTAACAACCTTGAGAAACCTGTTACAAAAACTGCTGATAAAACCATGAAAGTTACATATACAATACAGGGCTAAGCATTTAAATATGTAGAAATAGAAGCTTTCAGGTGGCAAAAAGGTGGCAAATTATATATCAAATATGCTTATATACAAATAAATCAATGTCCGGGAAACATAGTAAATAAGCCGTTTTTAATAAAAAGAGAATAAATTGGAATTATGAGGAAAAGCCCACCACCGGCATGATATAATCCTTGAAATATGGGGTAAAACTTATATTTTCAAGGCTTTTTTATTTGACGAAAAATGAAATTTCTTATTGTTGAATTTTAAATATGGATGTGGTAAACTTTAATCAATTTTATGACGTTTTAGCTCATGTCCGGAAGATTTTCCAGGCATGGCAAATTATAAATAATGTAACTGTAACCGGATATTGTCAAGGTTAATGTTCAAAGAAATCGGAGTGTGAATAAATGGAATATAAAAATAATAAAAGAAAAAACATATATATACAAATTTTTTCTGTGTTCATTCTTTTAACAGGTCTGTGTTTAATTTTAATCAGATTTATGTATCAAAATAAGGAAAGTGTGCTGACGCAGAATAAAAATTACGCCGCAGATTCAGGCAGACAGATTTCCATGCGTATAAAAGGTGAATTAGATGGTACATCCCTGCGATTGGGAAACTACGCTTATATTATGAATATCAGTACAAGTATAGATGAAGGTACTGTAAACAAAGAACTGCTGAAGGATATTGAAAGCAATGCCATATTTGATGCCATACGGTATGTTGATCGTGATGGGGTCGGTCTGACATCTGATGGTGAAACATATGATTGCTCAAAGCGTGACTTTTATTATCGGGCAATGAATGGAGAAAAGGGTCTTGAAGTAATTTATGATGAAGGTGTTACAAATCAGGTCGTTATGATCTTTTATGCTCCGCTTATCAGCCAGGATGATGATATTTATGGTATGCTGTTAGGGGTATATTTTGCGGAAAGTTATCTTCAAAATATGCTCGGGACTACATATTTTCAGGAGGCGGCAGATGTAACGCTTTGTCTGGCTGACGGTACGGTTATCGCAAACTCCAATGGTATAATATGCGAGGGAAGTCTCATTGATTATATGGAGGAGAATGGCGTCATTGATGAAAAAACTGCAGAAAAGGTGCAGGATGTTTTTCATAATGGCGGACAAGGCGCATTTATTTGTGATACTGACAGTAAAACAGACAATATTTTTGTAACATATATTGATGATTATGATTTTGTGCTTGTACAGACGTTCCCGAAAAGCGTAACACAGAGCATGATTAAGGACCAGAATGCAACAGGTATAGAAATGGTTGGTATGTTAATCGGACTGTTTGTTATTTATGTAATTGTCCTTATTATCCGCGCGACAAAGGATAAGAAGGTACTTGAGAAGGAAAACAGGGAGATGTGGTATATCATCAATGGAGTTAATACTCTGTTTTCCCGATTTATTATGGTTGATTTTGATACAAATACATATCAGTATCTGGCAGGAACAACACCGGAGGATTCCAGACTTGGCATCAACGGCAATTATAGCGATTTCCAGGAGTATTCAAGTGCAATTATAGCAGATGAACAAAAACGCAGGGAGTTTTTTGATGCAATCAGCAGGGATACTCTTATTTGTGCATTGCAGGAGCAGAATGACCAGCGATTCGAGTGCCATGTGCAGCGAAACGATAATATGGAGTGGGAGCATGTAAATGTTATTTGCCTTGAAAGAAATAACGGAAAGGCAAGCAAGGCTTTATTTATCAGACAAAATATTACGGATATAAAAGAAGAAGAATTGCGTATCCAGAGGGAAATGTCACTTGCAACCCGTAAGGAGAGGCAGTATCAGATTGCATTGATTTCCAGCTCATTCTGCGCATTTGAATTTAATCTGACAAAGGATTTAATTGAGCAGGATGTTGTACGCACCGTAAATGGAAAAACCATATCCCTGCTTGAAAGGGCGGGATTAAGCGCTCCTTGTAAGGCTTCTGAATGTTTTGAAAAATGGAAGAAAAATATTTTGCCGGAATCCATGGAGGAATACAGCTCAACAGTAAATATGGAATATCTAAATAAATGCTTTGAACATGGTGAAGCAGAGGTTATTGTTGAATATTGGGGACAGTCTGATCATGGTGAGACAATGTGTGTCCGTCAGTCCTTTATTATGACGAGGGACAGCGACACGGATGACATTATGGTTATGGTAATAACAAAGGATATTACAGAGCAGGTACAAAAGCAGCGTGAACAGACACAGGCTTTGCAGGATGCGCTTATGCAGGCTCAGCATGCGAACCGGGCAAAGAGTACGTTCCTCTCGAATATGTCCCACGATATCCGGACGCCAATGAATGCCATTATCGGATTTGCCACCATTGCGGTAAGCCATATTGATAATACAGATCAGGTAAAAGAGTGTTTGCAAAAGGTTCTTTCATCAAGTAATCATCTGCTCAGCCTCATAAATGATATTTTGGATATGAGCCGTATTGAAAGCGGTAAGCTGCAGATTAAAGAGCATGAATGTAACATTTCAGAAATGATGCATAATCTGGTGAATATGATACAGCCTCAGGTTAAAGCGAAGCAGATGGAATTGTTTATTGATACCTTTGATGTAAATAATGAGGATATAATTGCAGACGACCTTAAGTTAAATCAGGTATTTATAAACCTTATGAGTAACGCAGTCAAATATACTCCGGCAGGAGGAATGATTACATTTCGTATTATCCAGAAAACAACCTATCGTCATGGTTATGGTGATTTTATATTCATCATTAAGGATAACGGTATTGGTATGTCAAAAGAGTTTTTGGAGCATATTTTTGATCCGTTTTCAAGGGAGAGTACAGCTACGGTGACCGGTATTCAGGGTACAGGTCTTGGCATGGCTATCACGAAAAATATTATAGAAATGATGAACGGCAAGATAAGCGTGGAGAGTGAAGCCGGAAAAGGAAGCACATTTACGGTAGAGCTCAGCCTGAAATTACAGGATGTGGAAGCAAGTGCCGCTAAGATTAAGGAGCTGGAAAACTTACGGGCGCTTGTGGTAGACGATGATATGAATACATGTGACAGCGTTAATAAAATGCTGAAGCAGATTGGATTACGTTCCGAGTGGACCACGTCCGGACGTGAGGCAATATATCGTGCAAAGATGGCAGATGAGGAAGGCGATCCGTATAATGCTTACATTATTGACTGGCAGATGCCGGAAATAAGCGGTGTGGAAACAGCGCGGAAAATCCGTCAGACAGTTAAGAGTGATGTACCGATTATTATTCTGACTGCTTATGACTGGACGGATATTGAGATAGATGCCAAGGAAGCAGGAGTGACGGGCTTCTGCGCAAAGCCGCTGTTTATGTCGGATTTGAAATCTGTGCTTATGACCGCAAATAATCTGGCAGGCAAGAAAAAGGAACCGGAAACGCTTTGGAAGCAGGTTGATTTTAGCGGAAAGCGTATTCTTCTTGTGGAAGATATTGAATTAAATCGTGAGATTGCGGAAGTAATATTAGAGGAAGCAGGATTTGTGGTTGAAACCGCACCGGATGGAACAGATGCGGTATCAATGGTAGAAAAATCAGAAGAAAAATATTATGATGCTATTTTAATGGATGTTCAGATGCCGATTATGGACGGTTATGAGGCAACCCGTACCATTCGAAACATGTCAAGAAAAGATGTTAAAACCATGCCAATTATAGCCATGACGGCAAATGCAATGGATGAGGACAAGGAAAAGGCATTGAAAAACGGTATGGATGCGCATCTGGCAAAGCCGCTTGATATTGGCGCATTTATAGCAACCTTGCAGAAATTCGTAAAATAAAGTCTTGACTATACAGAGAAAATATAATATATATAAGCAGACTGTATTTTTTGGCAGCGGCACAGCCGCTGCCGTGAAAGGTTAGGTAGTTAAGGTGGAGGACAGCAGGGTTGCAAATGCCACAAGGAATATATTTTTTGGAATGATACTCAAGGTGTATCAAATTCTGTTGCCGTTTTTTATGAGAACGGCAATTATGTATTTCATGGGTATGAAATATTTAGGACTGAACGGCTTGTTTTCGTCCATTCTTCTTGTGCTCAATATGGCGGAGCTTGGTGTAGGTTCTGCAATGGTTTACAGCATGTACGAGCCGATTATAAGGCAGGATAAGCAGGAGATATGCGCGCTTTTAAAGCTTTACAGAAAATATTACAGAATTATCGGCGCTGTTATTGCCGTTGCAGGCACGATTGTTTTGCCTTTTGTGCCTCATCTTATAGCAAAAAATGCAGTGGGAGAGGTTCCCTCTGACGTAAATATATACATTATTTATCTTTTGAATCTTGCATGCACCGTTGTGTCATACTGGCTTTTTGCCTACAGAAGCAGCCTTCTTACGGCACATCAGAGAGATGATATAACAAGCAAGGTTTCACTTATTACAAATACCTTCCAGTATGTAGGGCAATTCCTTGTTGTAATTATATTTAAAAGCTACTACCTGTACCTTATCGTTTCCTTTCTCACACAGGTGCTTACAAATATTGTGGTGGCGTACTTTTCCATCAAAAAATATCCGGAATATAAGCCGCAGGGAGAGCTTTCGTCTGATATTACAAGAAATATAAATCAGCGTATCAAGGATCTCTTTACCTCAAGACTGGGCATGGTTATGGTTATGTCAATGGATTCCATCGTAATATCCTTTTTCATGGGTCTTACGCCTCTTGCAATTTATAATAACTATTACTATATTGTCAAATCTGTCATTACTCTGCTTCAGGTCATATATGCCTCATGTACTGCCGGAATCGGAAACAGCATAATACTTGAGACGGAAGAAAAAAATTATAATGACATGAATAAATTTACTTTTATCGTGGCATGGCTTGTGGGCATATGCTGCTGTTGTCTGCTCTGTCTTCTTCATCCGTTTATGATTATATGGGCAGGCAGTGAAAATACCCTGGGAATTGTTATCGATATATGCTTTACGGTATATTTCTTCGTTGACCAGATGAATCTGGTACTGCACACATACAAAAATGCAGCGGGAATATGGCATGAGGACCGCTTCAGACCTCTTGCGACCGCCTTTGTAAATTTAATATTAAACATAATACTTGTAAAGTTTTTAGGTATATACGGAGTTCTTGTTGCATCGGTTATATCAGTTTCCTGTGTGGGTATGCCATGGATTCTTCACAACATATTTAAGACAATGTTTAAGAGCGGCAAAAAACAATATGTCCTCAGGTTATTCTTTTATGCCTTTATAACAGGTATTGCATGTGTTTTATGTTATTTTGCATGTATTCTTGTTCCGGGCGGGGGATGGGGCGCAATTATATTAAAGCTTCTTATCTGCGCCGTTGTTTCAAATTTAGTATTCTTCCTGTTTTATTCAAGGCTCAGGGAATTTGGGGAATCAAAGGAGATTGTAAACAGAATAATAAGCAGATTTATAAAAAAGTCAGCATAAAAAAAACAGAATAAAGTATTATATTATTAATACGTATAAATTATGTGGTGAAAAATGGTGGAGGATTCTTCAAAGCTTGGCACGGAATTAAATCTTGCCCTTGCAACACCTCAGGATGAAAGACGTAAATCACTTGACCTTGACGTAGGTTACAATAATGCCTTTGACCAGTGGGAGCTGATTGTAAAATATATAGGCAGTCTCGAAAATTTAAGCCATGAGCTCGGCTTTACATATGTTGAATTAAAAAACGGTTTTGCAATTATACGAATCAGAAGCGAGCTTATTGAACGGCTCAGCAAAAGCTCTGAAATTATATTTATCGAAAAGCCAAAAAGCATTTATCTTGAGAGCTTTCACGCTTCTGATATTTATTCCGATGAAATATATTCCGATGAGATTTCTGCCGCAGGGCAAAGTATTTTGGAGGATTCCTCTCTGACGGGAGAAGGCGTTCTTGTGGCTGTCATAGATTCAGGCATTGATTATAATCATGAGGCTTTTCGTTATAAGGACGGTGAAACAAAGCTTGAAGGGATATGGGATCAGACGAATGAAATAAGTCCCGATGATGAGGTTTCCGCATATTATGGTATCGGCAGATTTTATTCGGCGAATGAAATTAATGAAGCTTTGGAAAGTGGTATCAATCTTTCAACCTTTGATTTTTCAGGACATGGAACTGCGGTTGCAGGCATTGTGGCAGATGCGGTTCCAAATGCAAAAATACTTGCTATTAAGCTTGATAACGGTTATGCAGGCGGGCTGCCAAGCACGTCATCACTTATAATGGCAATTGATTTTGCCATATCCTATGCAATAAGTTATGGGCTTCCCCTTGTTATAAATTTAAGCTATGGGAATAATTATGGCGACCATGGTTCCAATTCAATGGTGGAGGAATATATAGATTCCGTTGCGCAGATAGCAAGAGTAAGTATCGTGACAGGCATGGGAAATGAGGGAAGAACTGCAAGACATGCGCAGTTTATGCTTGGAAACATGTCATGGCAGAGAACAGATTTTATTGTAAATCCTTATGTTGTAAGTCTTAATCTTCAAATATGGAGAAGCTTTCTTGACGTTGTGGACATATTTCTTACAGCGCCTGACGGCACCTCTATCGGTCCCTTTAATTTATATCAGGAGGTAATGACCTACAAAATACCTGATATGGATATAAGCGTTATCAACGGCTATCCCACACCCTTTAACAAAAATCAGGAAACTTACATTTCAATTATTCCTCAAAGACAGTATATATCACAGGGCATATGGACCATAAGCTTTAACCCGAAATCAATACTTGACGGAAGGCTGGACATATGGCTTCCCGTTTCAGAGGGAACTTCTGCTGATGTAATTTTTTCCACACCTTCCGAGTACACAACGATGACAATTCCGTCTACTGCAAGAAATGCAATAAGCGTCGGGGCATATGATGAAAAAACTCTGTCCTATGCGGCTTTTTCGGGAAGGGGATACACAATAAACAATGAGGTTAAGCCGGATGTATCGGCCCCGGGGGTTAATATAACCGTTCCGCGGACAGGCGGAGGATATACGTCAGTGTCGGGAACATCATTTGCTGCGCCACATGTATCTGCAAGGGCAGTAAGACTTATGGAGTGGGGAATTGTAAACGGAAACGATCCTTTCCTGTACGGAGAAAAGCTTAAGGCTTATTTAATACGGGAAGCGTCGCCCCTTCCCGGCTACAGAATATATCCAAATCCTGAAATAGGCTGGGGAGTATTATAAAATGATTGCATAGTACGTCATTACTTGATAAAATTAACACAATAATATTTAGTCAGGATGCGGCAACCGGCGGGAAAAAAAATGAAAAAAATAACAATCGGAATACTGGCACACGTGGATGCCGGAAAAACTACATTATCCGAGGCCCTTCTTTTTACTGCGGGAGCAATAAAAAATCTTGGGAGAGTCGATAAGCGGGACACATATCTTGATACGGATGAAATTGAAAGAAGCCGCGGAATAACCGTATTTTCAAAGCAGGCAAGATTTTCCCATAATGATGTACAGTTTGTTTTGCTTGACACTCCCGGACATACGGATTTTTCCGTTGAGGCAGAGAGAACGCTTCAGGTTACAGACTATGCAATTCTTGTAATAAGTGGAACGGAAGGGCTTCAGGCGCACACAAAAACCTTGTGGCGGCTTCTGAAGCTGTATGATATTCCTGTGTTTATATTTGTAAATAAGATGGATATGCCCCTTGCTGACAAGGATCAGATTATGAAGGAGCTTTGTGTGGGGCTTTCAGAGCAGTGCATTGATTTTTCCTGTAAGGAATTTAAAGAAAACGACATGGAACAAATTGCAATGTCCGAGGAAAAACTGCTTGATAAGTATTTAAACGGGTATAATATAGACAGGTCGGATATCGTGGGGCTTATAGAAAGACGTCTTATATTTCCGTGCTTTTTTGGTTCTTCATTAAAGCTTACGGGTATAAATGAATTTCTTGACGGACTTTCCACGTATTGCCGCCAGCCGTCTTACGAGGATGCTTTTAAAGCGGCAATATACAAAATATCATATGATGAGCAGAATGTACGTCTTACCCATATGAAAATTACAGGCGGCATTTTAAATACAAGAGATGTTATAAACGGCGAAAAGGTCACACAGATAAGGCTTTATTCAGGAGAAAAATATAATGCCGCACAGACTGTGTCAGCAGGTGAGATATGTACCGTTACGGGTCTTGGCAGTTCCTATGCGGGCGAGATAATTTCAGAGGTTGAAACGGTGGAAAAGCTTACCGTTCTCGAGCCGGTTTTAAAATACAGACTTATATTTCCGCCTGATACCGACAGCAAAAAGGTGTATCAGGACATTGCCTCTTTAAATGACGAGCTTCCGGAGCTTCATATAAGCTGGGATGAGCAAAGGGGAGATATAAACGTAAAGATAATGGGACAGGTTCAACTGGAAATTCTGTCAAGGCTTCTGAAACGAAAGTATAATCTTGACGCAGAGTACGATATGGGAGATATTGAGTACAGGGAAACCATAGATAATTCCGTAATAGGCGTCGGACACTTTGAGCCCCTCAGACACTATGCAGAGGCACATCTTATGCTTTCCCCGGGGGAGCCCGGAAGCGGCATAAGCATTTCCGCTGAGTGCAGTACGGACAAGCTTGATAAAAACTGGCAGAGGCTTATTGTATCGTGCTTGAAGACCCGCAGTTTAAAGGGGGTGCTGACAGGATCGCCCCTTACGGACGTAAAAATTACCGTCATAAACGGGAGAGCGCATGACAAGCATACAGTAGGAGGAGATTTCAGGCAGGCGGCAGGAAGGGCTGTCAGACAGGGACTTATGAAGGCGGCTTCCAGACTGCTTGAGCCCTATTATGATTTTGAGCTTGAAATTCCGGCATCGCTTCTCGGAAAGGCCATGACAGACCTTGACATGCTTTACGCAGTTATAACAAGCCATACATTGGAGGCAGATACAGCGGTTATAAGCGGATATGGTCCTGTTGCAACATTAAGGGATTATCAGGAAAATGTAAGCGCCTACACAAAGGGAATTGGCAGTATTTCCTGCACCTTTAAGGGGTATATGCCATGTCACAATGAGGAGGATATTATTGAAAAGACAGCCTATGACCCTGATAAGGACATGCTTAATCCTTCTTCATCCGTATTTTGCGCTCACGGCTCAGGCTATATTGTTCCGTGGTATGAGGTGGAAAGGCATATGCATGTTTTTGATGACAGAAAGGAGGAGGCTCAATATGATCCTGACATATATGCCGCAAAAAATAAAAGCTTTGACTATTCCATCGGAACTGACGAGATAGACGAAATAATAAACAGGACGGCATATTCAAACAAAAAGGCAGCAAAGCATGATACTGTAAAGAAAATTGCCGAGCCTGAGCATAAGGTACGGTATAAACAGACGGTGCCTCTTAAAAGACTCCTGATAGTGGACGGCTACAATGTAATATTTGCAGATGAGGAATTAAAAAGCCTTTCCGAAGCAAATATTGCGGCTTCAAAGGATAAGCTGATACATCTCCTTTCCAATTACAGCGCTACAACGGATATTCCCGTTATGCTTGTTTTTGACGGCTACAGGCTTAAAAATAACCGGGGACAGACGGAGAATATTGACAATATAACCGTAATTCATACAAAAGAGGGAGAAACTGCAGATGCTTTTATAGAAAAGTTTACCAATTCGGGCAGAAAGTGTTATAATATAACTGTGGTTAGCTCTGACGGACTGATACAGCAGATAACAAGAGGGCAGGATTGTAACATTATGTCCTCAAGGGAGCTTATAAATGATATAAATGAAAAAGCAAAGGAATTAAGGGAACAATACAACTTATAATTAAAAAGGAGGAAGTACTATGGCAATTACACATGTTAATTCAAATAATTTTGAAAAAGAGGTTTTAAAAGCAGACGATATAGTTCTGGTTGATTTTTATGCCGACTGGTGCGGTCCGTGTAAAATGATGGGACCGGTAATTGAAGATTTTGCAAATGAACGTCCAGACGTAAAGGTATGTAAATGCAACATAGATGATGCAAGCGACATTGCCACAACATACAGTGTAATGTCAATACCAACGCTCATGATATTTAAAAAAGGAACGCCTGTAAAGAGAGTGGTCGGCGCCATACCAAAGCATGATATATTGGAAATGCTCGATTAATTCATAGGATAAATTTTCATTAGAATACAAAGGAGACAGCGAATGAATGTAAAATCATTTTTTCTTGCCCTCAGTAAAAAAATAAAGAGAGTATTTAAGAAAATTCGTCGTTTTTTCAAAAGATATATACGACTTCTGGTCAGGCACACAAAAGCCGGAGATTACAGTGTTTTAATGTATACCATTTTTGCACTTGCTGCTATAGTACTGGTTGTGGTACTGTTTGTAAATCTTTTAAAACCTGATAAAAAGGAGCCAAAAAAGGAAACTACGGCTACGCCTACAAATGCCACCACGGAGGCGGTAAATCCTGATTTAGAGCTTTCAAAGGAGGCAAAGGAGATATACGAGAAAAACAAAACACTGCTTGTTCTCGTGAATAAGGACAACCCTCTCCCTGAGGATTATTCTTTTGAACAGCATACCTTAAACAGCGGTTTTGTTATTGATGAGCAGATGTATATAGATTTCTACAGATTTACAAAGGCATGTAACAATGCTGATTTACATTATAACATTATTTCTGCATACAGGGACAGGGAAACCCAGCAGGGCATCATTGACAGAAATATTCAGGAGCTTATGGATAAAGGATTAAGCGAGGAGGAGGCGAGGGCGAAAACCTACGAAACGGTACAAATGGTAGGGTGCAGCGAGCATGAGACAGGGCTTTGCCTTGACCTTTCCGATGAGGAGCATTTTACGCTCACGGAGGATTTAGAGACAAATCCCACCGTAAAATGGTTTTCTGACAACTGCTATAATTACGGATTTATTTTAAGGTATCCGAAGGACAAGGCTGATGTGACTGGTATCAGTTATGAGCCATGGCATTTCAGGTATGTGGGCGAGGAGGCTGCCGCATTTATGCATGAGCATAACCTTACCCTTGAAGAATTTCATCAGCTTTTGGGGAATTAGATATTATGAACAAACAAAGACGAAAAAAACAATTGGAACGAAGGTCGCAGATTATTGTAAGGACAACCTTTTTAGTAATAATTGCCCTTATGCTTATTATAAGTCTGCCGCATCTTTTTACAAAAAAATACAAATACCGGGATAAGGGCGTAGACTGCTACAATAATGAGGAGTACCGAAAGGCAGTAGAATATTTTGACGACGCCCTTTCCTGTAAGCAGTGGTTTTCAAAGGAAGTGGATATAGACATTTTAATGTATAAGGCTGACTGCCATATCCGTTTAGAAGAATTTCATGATGCCTATGATACATACGGCAGGATTTTAACTGATTACAATGACAGGTATTACAGCCATGACAGCATTAAATTTCTGGAAAACCTGTCCCTTTGTCTTGAGAGCTACTCAAACGGAAATTACGGAAGCAATGCGGCTGTTTTTGCGCAGGCAGTAGAAAAGGGCTATACGGAAATGAGTCTTTATGCTGCAAACTGCTATGAAAAAAACGGCGACTATGAAAACATGATTAAATATTACGACATATATACGGGCATATACGGAACATCGGGGAAGATTGCATACAAATATGCTTCTTACTATATGTCCACAGAGGATTACAACAAGGCGCTTTCCTATATTGAAGCGCATCCTGATATAAATGATGAATATACAGACGACCTTGCTTACCTTCGGATTTTGTGTTACAGCAAATTACAAAATTACGAAAAAGCATTTTCTCTTGCAGAGGAATACACTGCAAAGTTTCCGGGCGATACGGCAGGAAAGGAAATTTATGATTTCCTCTACACAAGGGTAAATGTTGATGCAGAGGTTGTACATGACATATATAATCTTAATTAGTATATTTGTTCCGATAATGAGACAGTAACAAATTTTGATAATGTGACGGATTAATGATGACAATAATAATATTATGTAAACAGTTGGTGCAATATGATGTATAACACGGACGAAATAATTGAAAAAATAATACTTATAAGCGTTGACCCTGACGACGGACAGGACATTGACGCCAATCTGGACGAGCTTGAGGAGCTTATAAAAACTGCAGGCGCAGTTGTGGTGGGAAGAATGATACAGAAAAAGGAAAGCGTGGATAAGGCCACATATATCGGTTCCGGTAAGACACAGGAGCTGAAGGAGCTTGTGGAGGAGCTCGGAGCCACAGGCGTGTGCTCGGATGATGAGCTTAGCCCTATGCAGATTAAAAATCTTGAGGAGCTTACAGATACAAAAATCATTGACCGTACAACGGTCATATTGGATATTTTCGCATCAAGGGCGTCCACAAAAGAGGGCAAAATACAGATTGAGCTTGCGCAGCTTAAGTACCGATCATCGAGGCTTGTTGGAATGAGAAGCTCCCTGTCAAGGCTTGGCGGAGGTATCGGAACAAGAGGACCGGGTGAAAAAAAGCTTGAGGTTGACAGGCGTGTAATAAGGGAGCGTATCGCGCAGCTTCAGAGGGAGCTTGAGGACGTAAAGCAGCACAGGGAGGTAATGCGCAAGCAGCGTATCAATGGAAGTCTTCCCGTGGTTGCCATTGTGGGCTATACAAATGCAGGAAAATCAACGCTTTTAAATCATCTTACCCTTGCGGGGGTTCTGGAGGAGGATAAGCTGTTTGCCACGCTTGACCCTACCTCAAGAAATTATACTCTCAGCAACGGTCAGGAAATAATCATAACCGATACGGTAGGTTTTATAAAAAAGCTGCCTCATCATCTGATAAATGCATTCCGCTCAACTCTGGAGGAGGCAAAGTACGCAGATATTATTCTCCATGTTGTTGACATATCCAACCCAAATGCAGATGAGCAGATTGCCACTGTATATGAGACCTTAGGCAGGCTGGGAATACAGGATAAGCCTGTCATAACCGCATTTAACAAGACGGATAAGGTGGATGAGCTGCCTGTCATAAAGGACTTTAAGGCGGATGAAACCGTGTATATTGCCGCAAAGCATGAGACGGGGCTTGATAAGCTCTCCGCAGCAATTGAAGCTGAGGTCTTAAAGAGCAGAAATTATATTGAGAAGCTGATTCCTTACAGTGATGCAGGCATTATAAACCGTATCAGAAAATCGGGAAATATATTAGAGGAAGACTACAGAGAGGACGGTATATATATCAGGGCATACGCAGACAAATCCATTGATATATAGCTATTTTTATGGAATTACCAAAGACATTTGAAACAAATATGAGAGCGCTTCTTGGCGACGAATACGAGAAATATGCGGAATGTCTTGAAAAGCCTATGTTTCATGGCATAAGAATTAATACCATGAAAATCAGCGTTTCGGACTTTCTCAAAATAAATCCCTTTCATTTAAAAGCCGTGCCATGGTGTGAAAACGGCTTTTATTATGATGAGAAGCTTGATAAGCCCTCCAAGCACCCTTATTACTATGCAGGGCTTTATTATATTCAGGAGCCAAGCGCAATGACGCCTGCAAATGTGCTTCCGGTATGTAACCATGACCGGATTCTGGATTTATGCGCGGCGCCCGGCGGCAAGTCAACGGAGCTCGGAGCAAAATTAAACGGAACGGGGCTTCTGGTTTCCAATGACATAAGCGCTTCAAGGGCAAAGGCACTGCTGAAAAATATTGAACTTTTTGGCATCGGAAATGCCCTTGTCATAAGTGAAGCGCCCCATAAGCTTAAGGAGCGTTTTTTTGAATACTTTGATAAAATACTGATTGACGCCCCCTGTTCGGGAGAGGGCATGTTCCGCAAATCAGCTTCCATGATTACGGCGTGGTCGGATGATAAAAACGAAAGCTTTGCAAAGCTTCAGAGGGAGATTGCAGGCTATGCGGTCGATATGCTTAAGCCGGGCGGCAAGCTTGTCTATTCTACCTGTACATTTTCACCTATGGAAAATGAGCAGTCGGTTGAGTACATGCTTTCCCTTGATGAAAGGCTTTCCCTGTGTGAATTTGACCGTTGGGAGGAGTTTGACGGAGGGCATCCCGAGTGGGGAACCACAAAGAATGACGACCTGAAAAAATGTGTCAGGCTCTGGCCACACAGATTGGACGGTGAGGGACATTTTGTATGTCTTGTGAAAAAAGGGAATGAAGCTGACAGGCAGGCGGATAATGAAAGGGCAGGCAGCGGAATGTTGGATGACGGAATAGCAGATAGCGGAAGCATGGCTGCATATATGAAAGGCTCATACAAAATAAAGGCTTCCAAGCTGCCGGATGAAATTACAGAATTTTTTAAAGGGTTTAACTGCGCATTTGATTTTTCACGCATGGAGGTGTCGCAGGACAAGCTTTACTATATACCTGAGTGCTTTCCTGAGGTTAAGGGACTCAGAATATTACGCTGCGGTCTTTATGTTGGAGAGATAAAGAAAAAACGCTTTGAGCCAAGTCAGGCGTTTGCCATGTCGCTTTCCGGCGATGCTTACAAAAATACCGTTAATTTATCCTGCGACGATATCAGAGTAACAAAATACCTGAAGGGCGAGACAATAGAGGCGGAGGGCAAAAATGGCTGGGCACTTGTTCTGGTTGACGGCTATTCTCTGGGCTGGGGAAAGCTTGCTAACGGCATCCTGAAAAATAAATATCTTCCGGGTTGGAGGCTTACTTAAATGAAAAAGCATGAAAAGGGCGAATACGGATATCTGAAATATTACAGGCTGTGCAAGCTTATCGGCGTCATTGTATTTACTGCAATGATAGAATTTATCGTTATAACAATGCTGCTCTTATGGGGTTCAACAAGCAGGGTTATTGTAGTTTTTGCAATTCTTTTGTCACTTCCCCTTGCAAAGTTTTTTATCGCGTTTATTATGTGTGTAAAATTCAAGCCCCTTGACGAGGCAGATTATGCAAGCATCAGGGACAATGTTAAAAATGAACATGGCATTTTGCTTTATGATGTTGCCATTTCAAGATATGAGGGAATGAAATTTTATCAGTCCATATGTGTAAAAAACGGGAAAATATGCGCCCTTGCAATGGATAAACATTTTGAGGAAAACAAAAAGAACTATGAAAAATGGCTTGAGGGCTGCCTTTCTGACAGCAAATACAATTATTCCATATATGTTTTTGACGACATAAAGGCATATATTAAAAAGGCGGATTCCATAAGCGAGGCAAATGACAGAAACAGGAGCGTGGATAAGCATATAGCTAAAATAATTTTAGAGATGAGTATTTAAGGGTGGATTATGAGAGAGCTTAAAATTTCAGGAAACGATGCAGGTCAAAGATTAAATAAATATCTGATGAAATATCTGGATAAAGCGCCATCCTCCTTTGTATATAAAATGCTTCGGAAGAAGAATATCACATTAAACGGCAAAAAAGCGGCGGGAGATGAAATACTTGAAGATAACGATATTGTAACGCTTTTTTTGTCCGAGGAGACAATCGATAAATTTAAAAAGAATAGTAAAATTTTTGCTGCTTCAAATTCGGATAATGGGGCAGATAAGAAAAAAGAAAATAATACAAATCAAAATAATGCAAGCCTTAAAATTTTATACAAGACAAATGATATTCTTGCAGTTCACAAGGATGCAGGCGTGCTCTCACAAAAGGCAAAAGCAGATGATTACAGTATGAATGAACAGATAATCGAATACTGCCAAAAGGAGGGTATTGTGGCTTCCGGCAGCACATTTAAGCCTTCCGTGTGCAATCGTCTGGACAGAAACACCTCAGGCATTATTCTTGCGGGAATATCCCTTAGGGGAAGCCAGTATCTGTCAAAGCTTTTAAGGACACGCGAGGTTGAAAAATACTACTTTGCAGTTGTAAAGGGTATAATGGATCAGGAAACGGAGCAGAAGGCATATATAACAAAGGACAACGGCAAAAATGTGTCGGAGCTTGTAGATACGAAGGAATTTGCGGAGAAATTTGCAGATGATTTTGTTACCCCAAAAGATGATACAGAAAAAATAATGCCGGATATGACACAAAATGTGATGCGGAATATAACACCAAATATAAAGAAAAAAACAATTAATCGAAAAGAGGACTACGATTATATTGAGACATATTTCACGCCCATAAGCAACAACGGAACATATACTTTACTTAAAATCCACCTGATTACGGGAAAATCCCATCAGATAAGGGCGGGGCTGAAAGCGATAGGTTATCCCATAATAGGAGATTACAAGTACGGAGACGCTGCCGTCAATGCTTATTTCAGACATAAATACGGCTTAAAAAGCCAGCTTCTTCACGCGGGACAGGTTATTTTGCCTGATAAAACCGTAATAGACGACCCGTTACCGAAGCTTTTTCAGGATATATGCAAGGGCGAGCATTTGGAGTAATATGGAAGCCGGCATTACAAATGGAAAAATTGTAATACTATATATAGTGAAAGTGCTGAGAAAGGCAGGAAAATAATATGGGAAAAAGCAAAAAAATAAAGATTGAATTGTTTCCATTAGAAAAAATGGTATTTGATGGGAAAGAAATATATCTTGGAGATAATAAAGAACATATTATGGAATTGTTAGGTAATCCGGAAGATATTTTTGAACAATACGGAGGCGGAATCTGGCGTCACTATTATTATGATTCGGAATTGGCGTTAGATTTCGATGAAAATGGCAAGCTTACGTTTATAGAATTTCTTGCCGGACATGAAGGAACATTGAAACCATTTATTTATGGTATATCTGCATTTGATACTGACATGGATGAGCTGGTTACTGTTTTATCTGAACACAACAATGATCGTATTGATGACAGTGAAATTGATTCCTATGGTTTTTTAGGCATTAGTGTAGGAATCTGGAAATCTGATGATGATGACGAGGAAGACTATTGGACAACAATAGGAATAGGCATAAAAAATTACTACTCATAAGGTTAATGCTGTCGGGCAATATAGGTAGGAGAAAAAATGGCAACGTGGAACTCAAGAGGCTTAAGGGGATCAACCCTTGAGGAGCTTATAAACCATACAAATGAATTATACAGGGAAAAGGGGCTTGCCCTTGTACAGAAAATTCCCACACCCATAACGCCTGTTAAAATAGACAAGGAAAACGGAAATATTTCACTTGCTTATTTTGAAAAGGACTCAACCGTTGATTATATAGGGGTTGTTCAGGGTGTTCCTGTCTGCTTTGATGCAAAGGAATGCGCCACGGACACCTTTAATATGCGAAATATCCATGAGCATCAGATTGCGTTTATGCGTGATTTTGAAAAGCAGCAGGGCATAAGCTTTCTTATTATAATGTTTACGGCAAGAAATGATTTTTACTATATGAGATTTTCCGAGCTTGAGGAATACATAAAACGTATCAGTCAGGGGCATCCTAAGAATTTTAAGTATGAGGAGCTTTCGGATGAATATTTCATAAAGCAGGAGCAGGGAGCCCTTGTTCACTATTTAAAGGGCTTACAATCAGATTTAAAGGAGAGATAAGATGTTTGATTATTACAGGGTATGCACGGCGGTGCCGGACGTAAGGGTTGCAGACGTGGAATATAATACGGAACGTATTCTTGATATGATAAAAAAGGCGCAGGAGCAGAAAGCTGACGTTATATGCTTTCCGGAGCTTTGTATAACGGGCTATACGTGCGGCGATTTGTTTTTTCAGGAAATACTTCTTGAAAAATGCAAATCCGCAATGGGACGCATACTTGAGGAAACCGCAGACCTTGACATGGTGATTGCCATAGGCGCTCCATGCAAAATGGAGCATCAGCTTTTCAACGGCGCATACATTTTGCACAAAGGAATGATATGCGGCATCAATATCAAGTCCTTTATCCCCAATTATAATGAGTTTTATGAGAAACGGTGGTTTTCCTATGCAGGCGACCTTGAGAGCGGGGAAGTAATTTCGTCTGATGTTGCCGCCTGTGGAGATGACTATGTTGTGCCTGTAGGAAACAACATTATATATAATTTTGGCGGAAATCTTATAGTCGGCACGGAAATATGCGAGGATATGTGGGCGCCTATATCGCCGTCAACCTGGCAGACCGTTTCGGGCGCAGAGCTTATTTTAAATCTTTCTGCAAGTAATGACACAATCGGAAAGCGTGAATTCAGACGCAATCTTGTAAAGAGCAAGTCCGTCTCGCTTATGTGC
Organism: Lachnospiraceae bacterium UBA7076; assembly: GCA_002493625.1. Taxonomy (GTDB): domain Bacteria; phylum Bacillota; class Clostridia; order Lachnospirales; family Lachnospiraceae; genus Coprococcus_C. The sequence goes on from DKZK01000025.1 coordinate 40,446, forward strand.
ACCTATGTGTATACTTCTGCGGGAGCAGGTGAATCAACGACGGATCTGGTTTTTTCAGGACATTCCATGATTGTGGAAAACGGACGTGTCCTGAAGGAAAATAAAACCATTGCAGATAATGACTATATGCTTGTCTGTGACATTGACATGGGAAAAATACGGGCTGACAGGCTTAAGGGAAAAACCTACAAGGATGCTTACTCCGCCTACTGTAAAAATAATGATATAAGAGAAATATATGTGAGGAACGCCATGCTTGGGTCTGACGGAAGCCTTTACGGCATTCCGAAACACCCGTTTATTCCTGAAAATGAAAATAAACGCCTTGAGCGCTGCAACGATATATTTAAAATGCAGGTAAGGGGACTTGCCAAGCGTCTTGGTGTTACAGGGGGAAAAATGGTTGTAGGCGTATCCGGAGGCATGGACTCGACCCTTACGCTTCTTGTATGCGCAAAAACCTTAAAGGAGCTTGGTCTTCCGATGAGCAACCTTGTGGGAATTACAATGCCTGCATTTGGAACAAGCGACAGAACGTACAACAATTCCCTTAAGCTTATGGAAACGCTTGGCATTGAAACCAAAACCATTTCCATCAAGGACGCCTGCCTTAAGCATTATGAGGATATCGGCCATGACGTGGAAATCAAGGACGTAACCTTTGAAAACGTGCAGGCAAGGGAGCGGACGCAGGTGCTTATGGACTATGCAAACAGAATAGGGGCAATCGTTGTGGGAACGGGAGATTTAAGCGAGCTTGCTCTTGGCTGGTGTACCTACAACGCAGACCAGATGAGCATGTACGGCGTAAATGCAAGCATACCGAAAACCCTTGTGAAATGGATGATTGACAGCGTAATCTGTCATAATATTTTTCCGGAAAGCACAGAGGTGCTTCGGGACATTATAGCTACGCCTATAAGCCCTGAGCTTCTTCCGCCTGACAAGGAGGGTAACATCGCCCAGAAAACCGAAGATTTTGTCGGTCCGTATGAGCTTCACGATTTCTTTATGTATTATATTATAAGATACGGCTTTTCGCCTAAAAAAATATATCACATGGCGGTAAGGGCATTTAACGGCTTATATGACGGTAATACACTACTGAAATGGCTGAAGATTTTTTACGGCAGATTTTTCTCCCAGCAGTTTAAACGGAGCTGTATGCCTGACGGCGTAAAGGTTGGAAGCGTATGCCTTTCACCGAGAGGAGACTGGCGTATGCCAAGCGATGCTTCGGCAAATGCATGGCTTGATGAGCTTGCGGAGCTTGAGAATGAAAATGCTTAATAAAGAAGATGTGAAAGAATACAACATAAGCGTTGGTATGGCTTTTCTTCTGACGGCTGCATATTTTGGATTGATGCTCTTTTATACATTTCTGGACGTGGTGTTCTGGAGAAAAATTGCTCCCGGGTATTCAGATATACTAAACATTATTACCATAGCAATATGTATATGTATTTTTGTTTTACTGCTAAGGAAAACAGGCTATAAGCTGCAATTATTTTCCAATATAAGTTTTGGGGGAATTTTATTGGCACTTTGCTGTTCCATATTGTTTTTTCTGCTGCTTGATAAATGCTTAGACCCTGTTTTTGAAGGGATGTTCCCACAGAGTGAGCAGGATTATCAGGAAGCAATTGAAGGCTTGATAAAATCGCCGGTAACAAGTCTGATTCAGGTATGTCTGCTCGCTCCTTTTATCGAGGAAATACTTATGAGGGGCGTTGTTTTAGGCGGATTAAAGAATACATATGGAGTTGTGAGGGCTTTATTCATTTCCTCTGCCTTGTTTGGTTTACTGCATTTTAATATGGTACAGACCTTGTCGGCTTTTGTGTGCGGTATGATTTTAGGGCTGCTTTATATAAAAACAGATTGCATATTTTGCTGTATGATTGCGCATTGCGGTTACAACCTGATTTCATATTGTGTTTTAATTTTGCCATATATATAGGAGGACAATTTATGATTTTATTGGTGGTAGATACTCAAAAAGGTATTATGGATGACAGGCTGTATGAGTTTGAAAAAGTGAGAGGAAATATAAAGCTGCTTATTTCCGAGGCGAGAAAAAATAACATTGAGGTTGTATTTGTCAGACATGACGACGGACCGGGGACAGGCTTTTCAAAGGGGGATGATGACTTTGAAATTTTTTCGGAGTTCGGACCGCTTGAAGGCGAAAAAATATTTGACAAGACCGTAAACAGCGCTTTGCATAAAATGACAGGACTTACAGACTATTTGGATGGAAAGGGCATAAAAAGCATTATGGTAGTAGGTTTACAGACAGATTTCTGTATAGACGCCACAATCAAAAGCGGTTTTGACCACGGTTATAAAATGATTATACCTGAATATTCAAATTCAACCTTTGACAATTGTTTTTTTGATAAGGAAACTGCATATAAATATTTTAATGAATTGATATGGAAGGACAGATATGGGGAGACTGTCACCATTGAAAAAGCGGTTGAGATGATTAAAAATCAAAATTTAGATAAATAGGGCGTTTTGCAAACGGCTATCCGGATAAATAAAGGAGCAGATACATTATGGAGTTTAATATCAATAACTTAAAGTGGACAAGAAAGCCGAAGGATTACACCATTACTGCGGAAAAAATAGAGATTGTCACCAATCCCTACACGGATTTATGGCAGAGAACATATTATCATTTTCGCAATGATAATGCTCCTGTACTTCAAATGCGTACAAAGGAGAAGTATTTTTCTTTTACAGTGAAAACTGATTTTGACAGCAAGCATCGCTTCGACCAATGTGGAATCGTTTTATATCTGGACAGCGAAAACTGGCTGAAAGCCTCAATAGAATATGAAAATGATATTTTTCAGCATTTGGGAAGCGTTGTCACAAATAATGGATATTCTGACTGGGCAACAACCGAAATAGATGCGCAAATAAAATCCATGTGGTACAGACTTAGCCGCAGAGAGGAGGACTTTTGCGTAGAATGTTCCGCTGACGGACATCATTTTCAGCAAATGAGGATATGCCATATGTGGAAAGCCGCAGATGAGGTTAATTTTGGTATTTATGCCTGTAGCCCTGAGGATTCCTCCTTTCAGGCAGTATTCAGTAACTTTGAAATGACGGAATGTAAATGGCAGGCGCATAACGGACAGGCGCCTGATGAGGTGTAAAAAATGAAAACGATTACGATATGCGGAAGCATGCGGTTTGCAAATGAAATGAAAAAAATTGCATTTGAATTGGAGGCTATAAAGGGATGTAATGTTTTACAGTGTATTTATAATGACGCTGCAAGGGAAGTTACACCTGTGATGAAGGAGCATATAAATGCGGCACACTTGGAGAAAATTAAAATGAGCGATATGATTTATGTTGTGGATATAAATGGTTATATTGGCGAAACCGTTAAAAAGGAAATTGAATTTGCCCGCGAGCATCAAAAGGAGATTGTATTTTACAGCAAAGATTTCAGCAGGAAAACCTTTTAAGCAAAGACTGAATGGAAAAAAGCATGGGAAAAAAGTCAGGAGGAGCATATGCAGATTGCAGCATTTATAATTTTAGCTGTATTTTACGGCGCATATTTTACAAAGCTTTTTATACAGAAAAAGCAGGGCATCAGGACAGACTTACTTGGAAAGGGCAAGACGGGACTTGTAAAATTTATTGAAATTACACTGAAAATTGTTACATATATTGTGCCGGTCGTTGAGGTAATAAGCATATGCGCATGGTTTGATTTTAATGTGTATATCGAGATGCCTGTATGGCTGCGTGGGTTAGGGCTAATGTTGAGTGTGTCAGGCACGGCAATATTTATTATTTCTGTCATTACAATGCGTGACAGCTGGCGTGCAGGCATTCCGCAAAATGAAAGCACCAAGCTTGTTACAGACGGCATTTACCGCTATAGCCGAAACCCTGCCTTCCTCGGCTTTGATTTGACGTATCTGGGCATACTCTTTATGTTTTTTAACTGGTTTTTATGCGCAGTAACGCTGCTTGCCGGCGTAATGCTGCATTTGCAGATAATAAATGTTGAGGAGGATTATTTGATAAACGCCTTTGGTGACGAATATATGGAATATAGTAAAACAGTGTGCAGATATTTTGGACGTAAAAATAGAAAATGATAAGGAGTAGCTTTTTATGATAATCAGAAACGAAAACCCTGCGGATTACAGACAGGTTGAAGAAATGACAAAAAAAGCCTTTTGGAATGTCAATGTGCCGGGGTGCGACGAACATTATCTGGCGCATATTATAAGAGACCATGCCGATTTTATACCGGAGCTTGATTTTGTAATTGAGGAGGACAACAATATTGTCGGCAATATCATGTACGTTAAATCAAAGCTTATTGATGAAGACGGAAATGAAAAAGAAATACTTACCTTTGGACCCTTGAGCATCCTGCCTGACTATCAGAGGAAGGGGTATGGTAAAAGACTGCTGGAGCACTCGTTTGCGGAAGCTGAAAAGCTTGGATATGATACGATTGTTATTTTTGGAAATCCCGAGAATTATATAAGCAGCGGCTTTAAAAACTGCAAAAAATACAATGTTTCCATTGATAAAAATGTGTTCCCCGTCCCTTTGCTTGTCAGGGAGCTTAAAACCGGAGCTTTACAGGGCAGGCACTGGACTTACAGGGAAAGCTCTGCATATGAATACAGCGAGAGCGAAGCGGCGGAATTTGATAAAACCTTTGAGCAGTATGAAAAAGCCTATAACGTCAGTCAGGAATTGTTTTATATATATTCCCATGCAACGGTAAACGGATAAGCTTTAATTTTACCGCCTGTACCTTGGCATTGCCTCAGGCCATCCGGTAAGGTTTCCGTTTAAAATAGCTGTAAATATTTTCTCCTTGCAGCCGGGATTTTCCGTATCGAGAGCTTTTACAAGACCTTTTGCATATTCCCGCTTGGTATATCCGTCAGCCTGACATTTTGCGGTTACTACGGGAAGGTTCATTTCATTCCGGAAGGATTTTATTTCTCCCTCATTGCAGAACATGAGAGGTCTGATAAGCGTAAGCCCCGAACGGTCAAGAAATGTAACAGGTGAAAATGTATGGATGCGCCCCTCAAATATAAGTGACATTAAAAATGTTTCGATGATATCGTCCTTGTGATGGGCGTAGGCAAGCTTGTTGCAGCCCAGCGTCTTAATTTTGTCATCCAGAGCTCCCTTTCTCATTTTTGCGCAGAGAGAGCATGGATTTGTCTCTTTTCTCACATTAAATATAATCTCATAAATTTCAGTATCTTCAACATAATACGGCACGTCAAGCTCACGACACAATTTTGCAATATTTTCTGTTTCAAAACCCGGGATGCCCAGATTAACGGTAATTGCAATAATCTCAAAATGCTTCGGGTAAAATCTTCTGAGCCCTGCAAGAGCGTAAAGCAGGGCAAGGCTGTCCTTGCCGCCGGAAATCCCAACCGCTATTTTATCCCCGTCATCAATCATCTGATAAGTGTCAACAGCCCTTCTTGTATAGCTTAATAATTTCTGCAATTTCATGGCAAACGTAAAATCTCCTGATATTATAATTTTTTCAATAGGTATTTGCGAGGCTTTCGTTTCTGCGAACGTCCGTTATGCAATGTAAGACTTATACATTATACTGTAAAAAGTTTAAATGTCAAAGAATAAACGTAATAAATATTTTCGAACATTTATTCGAAAAAGGTATTGACAAGCGAACAAATGTGCGGTATATTAATCATAGATGACGAACACATATTCGAGGAGGCGGTTTTATGACATATCAAACGATTATTTATTTTATCCATAACAATTACAGAAAGCTTATTATAGGTCTGAGCGTATTGCTGATTGCCTGCGTATTATTATTTGGCGCTTCCGGTCTATCAAACAAAGTCAGCGCCAATACCCATAACGAAAAGTATTTCAAGTGTATCGATATTGAGCGCGACGATACGCTTTGGAGCATAGCAGAGGAGTATATGACGGAGGAGTATGCCTCCGTAGATGAATATATTGAGGAAGTTAAATCCATTAACTCCCTGAAAGGCGACACCCTTTACAATGGTGCAACTCTCATAGTACCTTACTATGCCGCACCTCAATAAAACATGGTTATATGTCGTAAAGGAATCCACCGGCTTCGCCGATCCCATACGGGTATACGTCGTAAGGAATCCACCGGCTTCGCCGGTCCCATACGGGTATACGTCGTAAGGAATCCACCGGCTTCGCCGGTCCCCCTTACGACATTACATACACACCTTTATAATAGCTGCATTTTCCGAAACCCATCCGGTTAATGCAGCTTTCCCATGATATAACTTTTCAGATATAACATTCCCACGGCAACTTTTCGGTAACTTTTCCACACTTTAAACTATTGAAAAAAAATTCCAACTGACTTATAATAATTCAGTTGATTTATAAAGATTTATGCATGTAAACTGGTGCATGATAACTTTAGGTATCTGGACGTGTGAATAAGCAAGATTCCGAAAAGATACTGAAAGGAGAAGAAATTATTGCAAATTGAATATAGTAAAAATTCAGTAAAATATATTAATGCAGCCGACAAACCAACGAAGAAGCGTTTGAAAGAGGCAATTGAAAAAATCCCTCTTGGAGATATTAAAAAATTACAGGGGATAGAAAATGGATATCGTTTGAGAGTTGGAGATTTAAGAGTGTTGTTTTCAATAGAAGATGATATAATATATATTGACAATATTATTCCAAGAGGACAGGCATATAAAAGATTATAAGAATAGGTGATAAAATATGAGTAAAGAAATGTTAAAAAAATTAATAGAATTGGTTCCGGAAAAAGATATTGAAACCTTGTATAGAGTGATTATTAAATTTATACCTGAGGAGATTCCTGAACCGGACGAATTAGATGCTTTAAGAACCGGACGGGAAGACAGGGCTCTAAACGGAACAATACCACATGAAGCAATCAATTGGGATTAAGAAACGAAAAAAGAAACTTCTTTTTACGTATTGATGATAGAAAAGGAACAAAGTCAAGACAAATGTATAATGAAATCAATTTAGATAAAATAGATATAAATTCAACTTTGCCCACAGAAGAACCTTTCAGGCAGTATTACTTTATAGCAAAAGGCAGGGAGTGGGTAAAGACATTTCAACAAAAAAACGGACACTTGCCTAAATTCTGTATCACAACCTTTGGCTGTCAGATGAATGCCCACGATTCCGAAAAGCTTAAGGGTATTCTTGGTATGATGGGCTGTGAGGAGACAGAGGATGAGGCTGCTGACATTGTCATATATAATACATGCACAGTGAGGGAAAACGCCAATCAGAAGCTATACGGACATCTCGGACATCTTAAAAATCTCAAAGCAAAAAATCCGGACATGATTGTATGCCTGTGCGGGTGCATGATGCAGGAACCCCATGTAACAGAGCTTATCAGGGAAAAATATAAATATGTTGACATTGTTTTCGGGACACATAATATATACAAGCTGGCGGAGCTGATGCACATATATTTTGCAACCAGTAAGCAGACAATTGAAATACTTGAACAGAGCGCCGAAACTGTTGAGGCGCTTCCGCAGAAAAGGAAATACAACTTTAAATCAGGCGTAAACATTATGTATGGCTGTAATAATTTCTGTACCTATTGCATTGTCCCTTATGTAAGAGGGCGTGAGAGAAGCAGAAGACCTGAGGATATAATGGATGAGATAAGAATGCTTGCCAAATCAGGGGTTAAAGAGGTTATGCTGCTTGGCCAAAATGTAAATTCCTACGGTAAAATATACGATTATTCCGATGGTAAAATTGTACATATTCCCCATGAGGAGCGCACTACATTTCCGGAGCTTTTAAAGATGGTATGCGGTGTTCCGGGCATTGAGCGGATCCGGTTTATGACAAGCCATCCAAAGGATTTGTCGGACGAGCTTATTCATGTGATGGCATCGGAGGATAAAATATGTAAGCACATACATTTACCGGTGCAGGCAGGCTCCTCGCGCATACTTGAGAAAATGAACAGGCGATATACGAAGGAGCATTATCTTGGACTTGTCGATAAAATCAGAAGCACAATTCCCGACATATCAATTACCACGGATATTATGGTGGGTTTCCCCGGTGAGACAGAGGAAGACTTTGAGGAAACCATGGATTTGGTGGAGCGTGTGAGATACGACCAGGCATTTACGTTTATATATTCCAAAAGAACCGGAACTCCGGCAGCCTCCATGGAAAATCAAATTGATGCCGACGTTGTAAAAAGGCGCTTCGGCCGTCTTTTGGAGCGTGTAAACATAATTGCAGGCGAGCAGTTAAAACGCTATGAGGGAAAGATTAAGGACGTGCTTGTTGAGGACGTAAACGCACAGGATGATACATTCGTTACAGGAAGAACAGGTGAAAATGTAACGGTACATTTCAAAGGAAGCAAAGAACTGATAGGTCAAACGGTAGCGGTTAATTTAAAGGAGTGCAAGGGCTTTTATTTTATCGGAGAGCAATTGCAGTAAATGAAAAGGGCAGGTGCAGACGTGGCAAAGCTTTCACCAATGATGGAGCAATATCTTAAAACAAAGGAACAATATAAGGACTGTATTTTATTTTACCGTCTCGGAGATTTTTACGAGATGTTTTTTGATGATGCCCTTACTGCGTCAAAAGAACTGGAAATAACCCTCACAGGTAAGGACTGTGGTCTTGAGGAGAGAGCGCCCATGTGCGGTGTTCCTTTTCATGCTGCCGAAAATTATGTGAACAGACTGATTGAAAAGGGATACAAGGTTGCAATCGCAGAGCAGGTGGAGGACCCGAAGCAGGCAAAGGGACTTGTGAAGCGTGAGGTTATACGGATTGTAACCCCCGGAACAAACATGTCCCCGGAGCTTTTGGAGGAGGGCAAAAACAATTACATAATGTGCATTACTGACGATAAGGAGGAATATGGAATCTCCATAGCCGATATTTCTACAGGCATATTTAAAACATGCAGGGTAAAGAGCATGGAAAAGGCGATAGATGAAATAAATAAATACCAGCCGTCAGAGCTTTTACACAGGGAGGATTTTGATTTTTCCGTGGGTAATATTGCGTTTGCCATTGATAAGCTTGGCATTACAAAAACATGCGTGGATAATTATTTTTTTGATTACGATACGGCAGCCGGCTTAATAAAGCGTCATTTTAACGTGTCAAATCTTGAGGGGCTGGGACTTTCCGACTATCCTGTGCTTGTCACTGCATCGGGAGCCTTACTTCAGTATTTATACGATACACAGATGAACGACATGTCCCATATAAATGATATTACCGTATATAATGTTGATTCATACATGATAATCGACTCATCCACGAGACGTAATCTTGAGCTTACGGAAACAATAAGGGACAAGCAGAAAAAGGGCTCGCTTTTGTGGGTGCTTGACAAGACAAAAACAGCTATGGGTGCAAGGCTTCTGAGGGAGTATGTGGAACAGCCGCTTATGGAACAGGCGGATATTGAGAAAAGGCTTGATTCCATCGAGACGTTAAACAATGCCATCATAACACGGGAGGAGCTTCGGGAATATCTGAATTCCATATATGATTTGGAGCGCCTTATGACAAGGATTTCAATAAAGACGGCTAATCCCCGTGACCTGCTTGCCTTTAAAAACTCCATCCAATATCTGCCTGACATAAAAAATCTGCTAAGTGAGCTGGATGCTCCAAGATTTAAGGAGATTTATGATGATTTTGACGTGCTTGAGGATTTATATACCCTGATAGATGCCGCAATCGATGAGGAGCCTCCTGTCGCTATCAAGGAGGGCGGAATATTTAAAACAGGTTACCTTGCGGATATTGACAGGCTGAAATCAGCCAAAACCGACTGTAAAACATGGCTTGCGCAGCTTGAGGCAAAAGAGAGGGATAAAACAGGCATAAAAGGTCTGAAAATTAAATACAACAAGGTATTCGGGTATTATTTTGAGGTGACAAACTCCTTTAAAAATATGGTGCCGGATTATTTTGTGCGCAAACAGACTCTTGCCAATGCCGAAAGATATACAACAAATGAGCTGGACGATTTATCAAACACAATTTTAGGCGCTGAGGACAAGCTTTACGGTCTTGAGTACGAGCAGTACGTCATTTTAAGGGATAAGCTTGGGGAGGCGTTAAAGCGTGTAAAAAACACGGCGCATTATATAGCCGAGCTTGATGCGCTTGCATCGCTGTCCCACGTTTCCATGAAAAATAATTTTGTGCGGCCTGACATAAACACTGACGGAGTGATTGACATAAAAAAGGGCAGACATCCGGTTGTGGAAATTATGCTTGGAGATGACAGCTTTGTGTCAAACGACACATTTCTTGACAATACCTTAAACAGAATATCAATCATTACCGGTCCGAACATGGCAGGTAAATCCACTTATATGAGGCAGACAGCGCTTATTGTGCTTATGGCGCAGATAGGCTCCTTTGTGCCTGCGGAATATGCAAATATAGGTCTGTGTGACCGCATTTTTACAAGGGTAGGAGCCTCTGATGACCTTGCATCGGGACAGTCTACCTTTATGATTGAAATGAATGAGGTTGCCAACATCCTCCGGAACGCAACAAAAAACAGCTTGATAATCCTTGATGAAATCGGCAGGGGAACATCCACCTTTGACGGTCTTTCCATTGCGTGGGCTGTTGTTGAATATATTGCGGACAGCGAGCTTATCGGGGCAAAAACCTTATTTGCAACACATTATCATGAGCTTACGGAGCTTGAAGGAAAGCTCTCCTCCGTAAATAATTACTGTATTGCCGTCAAGGAGGAGGGCGATTCCGTCGTTTTCCTTCGTAAAATAATAAAGGGCGGCGCAGACAGAAGCTATGGTATTCAGGTGGCAAGACTTGCAGGCGTGCCGGAAAGGGTATTAATTCGGGCAAGAGAGATATGCGATTTTCTTATCGACTCGGACATTGCCTCCAAGGCAAGAAATATCGAGACAAAGGTATACAATAAATCGGAAGACGGGGATATGCCTGACAAAAAGCCATCTGGCAGGAAAGAAAACGGTAAAAACGGCTATGAGCAGCTTTCCATGTTTACGTCACCTGAGGAAATAACAATTGCAAATGAATTAAAAAGCCTTGACTTGAACAATATGACGCCTATGAAGGCAATGCTTTATCTTCAGGAATTAAAGGAAAGGTTAAACGGATAAAACATGATAAGATTACTGGATAAAAACACAATTGATAAGATAGCTGCGGGAGAGGTAATCGAGCGTCCCTCGTCGGTTGTGAAGGAGCTTCTTGAAAATTCCATAGACGCGGGCGCCACGGCAGTCACCGTTGAGATAAAGGATGGAGGCATGTCCTTTATAAGAGTTACCGACAATGGCTGCGGCATACCGAGAGAGGAGGTTGCCACGGCCTATTTAAGGCATGCCACAAGCAAAATAGAAACAGCTGAGGATTTGACGGGCATTTCCTCATTAGGCTTCCGGGGGGAAGCCCTCTCAACCATAGCCGCCGTATCGCAGTGCGAAATGGTTACAAAAACTGCCTCTGCCATGATTGGCTTAAAATATGTGATTCATGGTGGAAATGAAATCGAGGCAAAGGAGGTAGGGGTGCCTGACGGGACGACAATTGTCGTGAGAAATCTTTTTTACAATACCCCTGCCCGCAAGAAATTCCTCAAAACGCCCATGACTGAGGGGTCATATATTGCGGATCTTGTGCTTCGGATTGCCCTTTCGCATCCGGAGATTTCCATAAAGCTGATTGTAAACGGGCAGACGAAAATAAACACCTCAGGAAACGGAAATGTCAAGGACAACATATATGAGCTTTTCGGGAGGGACATTACCTCAAATTTAATTGAGATACGCTATCAGGACGAAAGCGGCATAAATCTTTACGGCTATATCGGAAAGCCTTTTATTGCAAGAGGCAACCGGGGACTGGAAAATTACTTCGTAAACAAAAGATACATAAAAAGCAACGTTGTAAACAGGGCAATTGAGGAGGGCTACAAGACCTTTGTCATGCAGCACAAATTTCCTTTTACAGTGCTTTATATTGACCTGCCGGTTGATAAATGCGATATTAATGTTCATCCTACAAAAATGGAATTTAAGTATGACAATGAGAAGGAGCTTTTTGAGGTTATTACAAGGCAGATCAGGGAGGCTCTTTCCGGTCGTGAAATTATTCCAAAAGAAAGCTCGGAGGAGAAAAATGATACTGCCGCACAGTCGGTCATAAAAGCTCCAAGACCTGCCGAGCCATTCGAAAATATAAGAAAAATAAATGAGGCTGCAAGTAAGACAATAAACGGGAATGCAGGCAACAACGTAAATGAGGGTGCAGGAAAGACTATAAATGAGAATGCACACAAGACCATAAATGATAGTACAAACGTGAGTGCAAGTACAACTACATATGCGAGTACAGGCAAAACCATAAATGAGAACACGAAAACAGAAATGTCCCCAAAGCAGACAAGCATGCCAAGACCTGATATGCGGGCGGGAAAATACAGTCCTACTTACAAAATCCTTGAATCACTGAAGAAAAATTCAGAAAACGATGCTTCTGATAAGGAACCGGACACCGGAACGAATTATGCCGAGAACATAGAAAATACGATATTGCGTGACGAGGGTGTACAGTATACGCATACAGAATCACAAAAACAACAGACAGCGGAACATACAAATGTCATATCTGGCAAGCAGGAAAACATGTTTGAGGATGATTTCCTCACAAAAACAGCGAGAAAAAAGCACCGCCTTATCGGACAGCTTTTCGGCACATACTGGCTGATTGAATATGAAAAAAACCTTTATATTATGGATCAGCATGCAGCCCATGAAAAGGTCAGATACGAGGAGCTTATACGGGGGCTTCACAGCAGGGAGACATATTCCCAGCAGCTTATGCCTCCTATGATTGTCACGGTTACCTATGCGGAAAAGCAGGCTATCCTTAATAACTACGATTTATTTATGAAAACAGGCTACGACATAGAAGAATTTGGTGGAAATGAATTTAAGATAAATGCAGTCCCGTCAAACATTTACGGCATCCACGAGAGGGCGATGTTTATGGAATTTGTGGGCTCTCTTATAAATAATTCCGGCTACATGTCGGATGATGTATTTATAAAAAAGCTTTCTACAATGGCATGTAAAGCGGCTATTAAGGGCAATATGCGCATAAGCTTTGCGGAGGCGGATGCGCTTATCGACCAGCTCCTTTCCCTTGAAAATCCGTATACCTGTCCTCACGGCAGACCTACAATCATATCCATAAGCATGCAGGAGCTTGAAAAGAAATTCAAGCGGGTATTATAAAGAAGTTGGATAATTGCAAAACTAAGTATTTCCAATAATACGTTGTAGAAAATATACAACTCATATTTCGAAAAAAGAGTTTCGCAATCACCTATATAAAGAAGTATTACAGAGGTATATTATGACGAACGAAAAGGGAAGCCTTATTGTCATTACAGGCCCTACAGCGGTGGGTAAAACAGAGCTTTCTGTTGCTCTTGCAAAAAAAACAGGCGGCGAAATCATATCTGCCGATTCCGTTCAGGTATATAAGCATATGAACATAGGCTCTGCAAAGATAACGAAAGCCGAGATGCAGGGAATACCGCACCATTTAATCGATATATGCGAACCTTGGGAGGCGTTTAACATTGCCCGGTTTAAAGAGCTGGCGGAGCAGGCGGTCAATGAAATACATTCCAGAGGTAAAATACCCATTATAGCAGGAGGCACAGGCTTTTATATACAATCCTTAATTTACGATGTCGATTTTAAGGAAACCGCCGTGAATGACACAAGAACAAAATATGAGGAACTGCTTAGAAACAAGGGCGAAGCTTATCTTCATTCCCTTTTAGAGGAACGGGACCCGGAAGCGGCAGCCGTAATCCATCCCAACAATGCAAAAAGAGTGATACGGGCGCTGGAATATTTTGAGCAGACAGGGACAAAGATTTCCACACACAATGAGGTGGAGCGTCGGAAGGAATCCCCTTACAATTTTGCATACTTTGTATTAACCTTGCCGAGAGAACAGCTGTATAACAGGATAAACGAACGTGTTGACAGGATGCTGGAGGAGGGACTTCTAGATGAGGTTAAATCGATTGTAAGCTCCTATGGGGTTACAAGGGACATGGTTTCCATGCAGGCGCTCGGATACAAGGAAATACTTGATTATCTCAATGGACATGCAACCTTGGAGGACGCCATCTACACCATTAAGCGTGACACACGGCATTTCGCCAAGCGTCAGCTTACATGGTTCAAGCGTGAGCGCGAGGTGATTTGGCTTGACAAGGAGGAGTACCATACCCTTGACATGCAGCTTGATTTTATAATAAAAAATTTAAAAAATAAAGATATAATATAGTCGATGACGAAACTCCTTATTTTCAAAACATAGTTTCACAATTGTTTGGCTAAATATGATATAAACGGAGGGCATTATGCGCGAGGAAGCCTTAAAAAAGTATTATAAAGAAATCGGAATAGATGAAAAGGTATACGATTACTGTCAGTCCATAGAAAATAACCTGAAAAGCCGCTTTGAAGATATAGATGCCATTGCGGAGTTAAATCAGGCAAAGGTACTGAATGCCATGCAGTCCGCTTCCTTTGCTGAGGAGCATTTATCAGGTACAACCGGCTACGGCTACAATGACATTGGACGTGATAAAATAGAAGAAATATACGCAAGGGTATTTAAAACCGAGGACGCCTTAGTCAGACAGCAGATAACCTGCGGGACACACGCCCTTTCCATTGCGCTCTCCGCAAACTTAAGGCCGGGTGATGAAATACTATCTCCTGTGGGCAAGGTTTATGATACGCTGGAGGGTGTTATCGGAATAAGGGAGTGTAAGGGTTCTCTTGCTGAATTTGGCATAACCTACAGACAGGTGGATTTACTTCCGGATGGAGGCTTTGACTATGAGGGCATAAAAAAGGCAATAAACAAAAGCACAAAACTCATTGAGATACAGCGCTCAAAGGGATATGATACGAGACCAACCCTTTCCGTGGCGCAGATAGGAGAGGTTATTGCATTTATTAAAAGCATAAAGCCGGACGTCATATGTATGGTTGACAACTGCTACGGAGAATTTGTGGAGGATAAGGAGCCCTCGGAGGTTGGCGCTGACATGGTTGTAGGCTCCCTCATAAAAAATCCGGGCGGTGGGCTTGCGCCCATAGGCGGATATATATGCGGAACAAGGGAATGTGTAGAAAACTGCGCATACAGACTGATTACTCCGGGACTTGGAAAGGAGGTCGGGGCCTCCTTAGGCGTGACAAGAAACATAGCGCAGGGGCTTTTCCTTGCTCCTACGGTAACAGCAGCCGCATTAAAGGGAGCCATTTTTGCCGCCAATATATATGAGAGCTTGGGCTTTAAAACAGTCCCTGACGGAAAAAGCGAAAGGCATGATATCATTCAGGCGGTGGAACTTGGCACGCCTGAGCTGATACAGGCGTTTTGCGAGGGCATACAGAAGGCGGCTCCCGTGGACAGCCACGTGACGCCGGTTCCGTGGGATATGCCCGGTTACGACAGTCAGGTAATCATGGCTGCCGGCGCATTTGTATCAGGGGCTTCCATTGAACTTAGCGCAGATGCGCCAATGAAGGAACCATATGCCGTATATTTTCAGGGGGGACTTACATATCCCCATGCAAAACTCGGCATAATGATGTCACTGCAAAAAATGGTAGAAAAAGGACTTATTGTGTGGTAGACTATGTCGTAAGGCATGTCGTAAGGGGTACCGCCGGAGGCGGTGGATTCCTTACGACACGGCTCCATGCGAAGCATGGAGTATTTAAATATCAGATATGGAGTAGAAATGGAGATTATGAAATATGGCTCAGGGAGTAGCAAACAAAAGTAAATGGACATTGCTTCTTATTTTATTAAGCGGTATTGTCCTTGGAGGCTTTATCGGATACCTGTGCAGAAACATAGGCTGGCTGAGCTGGTTGAATTATGGACAGACCTTCGGGCTTTCATCACCCGTTGTTCTGGATCTGGGTATCATTATTTTAACCTTCGGACTTACGATATCAATAAACATTGCAAGTATTATAGGCATTATTATTGGTATAATTATATATAAGAAGCTGTAGTTTTTTTGCACCCGGAGAGGTGAAAGGACTACGTTATGAATAATTTAATAAAAGACATTGCAGCCTGCGAAAGACCTTATGAAAAAGCATATGCTCTCGGCATAGAAGCGCTTACCGATGCAGAGCTTATTGCAGTTATACTGCGAAACGGAGCAAGCAGCCAAAGCTCCATTGACCTTGCAAACCGGGTGTTAAATGCCCATCCGGTTCATAAGGGCTTAGGTGGTCTAAATTTTCTTGAAAGAAATGAGCTGACTGCCCTGAAGGGTATCGGCGATACGAAGGCAACGGAGCTTCTTGCAATAAAAGAGCTTGCAAAAAGGATGAATCTTGGCAGACTCAAGGAGGATATTGTATTTTCAAATCCCTCCTCAATTGCGGAATATTACATGGAAAAATGTAAATATTTCACAAAGGAAAAGACATATATCATGCTTTTATCCTGTAGCCATATGCTCATAAAGGAGCTGCTCATATCTGAGGGTACAGTAAATTCAGCAATGCTGTCACCGAGGGAGATTTTTGTGGAAGCGCTTAAATATCAGGCTGTCTTTATTATTATGGTACATAACCATCCGTCGGGGTATCCGGAACCAAGCGCTGCGGATATTGACGCTACAAAACGGATTATGAGCGCAGGAGAGCTTCTGGGAATACACTTAAGTGATCACATTATCGTGGGAAATGACCGTTACGTCAGCCTGCTTGAAAGAGGAATTATAAAATGAAATTTGAAACAAAAAAAGACTTCAGCCCCAAATATTTGCTTTTAATTCTTACAATTATATGTATTATTCTGCTTATATTATCTTTTTTTGCCAAAGACAGCATCCTCCTCATAAAAAAGTATACAAACAAATTTATCGTGCCTGTCCAGAACAGTATAAACTCAATCGGGCTCTGGGCAGATAACAAGCTTGAAAACTTAGAGGAAATCGAGGCATTAAAAAAGGAAAATGAAGAATTAAAAAATGCCCTTGCCGAAGCAAACAGTACTATAACAACATATCAGGGCAAGCTTTCAGAGCTTGAAAGCTTACGTCTTTTGTACGATTTAGACGAAAGCTATCCTGAATTTCATAAAACGGCAGCGCACATATTTGCAAAGGATTCCACATCATGGTTTTCAACTTTTTACATTGACAAGGGAAGCAGGGACGGATTGTTTCCGGGGGCAAACGTGCTTTCCGGCGAGGGGCTTGCCGGTATTATCATAGAATGCTCCGAGGATTATGCAAAGGTAAGGGCAATCATAGATGACAGCTCCAGCATAAGTGCCAAAATAATGCCTTCCAATGCGCTTTGCACAGTAGAGGGGAGCCTTAGCAAATATCAGGACGGATATCTTGTTGTAAGCAATATTGATAAGGATGCATCTGTCTCAGTGGGTGATAAAGTGGTAACCTCCCACATATCCGAGCGGTACTTTCAGGGGATAACCATAGGATATATTTCTGAAATAAACCTTGATTCAAACAACCTGACTATGACGGCATATCTTACTCCTACAGTGGATTTTTCCAATCTGTCAGAGGTGCTTATCATAACGGATGAGAAAAAATATTAAATAAAAAACAATTTAACGTATTATAACAGAGGTAATTATGCTTAGAGTTATTGTACTTGCTATACTTATTGTAATAAATTTCACATTACAGTCAACAATATTTGGTTTTCATGACATAAACAGCATAACTCCAAATCTTTTGCTGATTCTTACAATGTCATTTGGACTTATGCGTGGAAGAAGGGAAGGCATGCTTGTAGGCTTTTTCAGCGGCTTTCTTGTGGACAGCTTCTTTTCATCAGTGCTTGGTCCCTATATGCTCCTTTACATGTTAATCGGCTATATAAATGGGTTTTTTCACAAAAATTACATTGTTGAGGATGTGCTCCTTCCACTCATTGTAATCGTAATTGATGACCTCATTTTTAATTTTTTCGTATATATATTTTCATTTTTATTGAAAAACCGTTTGGAATTCGGACTGTTTTTCACAAGGATTATAATTCCTGAGATGCTTACTACAGCGCTTCTCACAATTATAATTTACAAATTTTATGTTTTTGTAAATAAACTATTGAAAAAGAATGCGGAGGACTGATTTTATGTCCAATATTCGTGAAATACTGACATCAATAAAAGAAATAATTTTAGACTATGTAAAGCACAGGCTGTTTCCCATCACTATGCTTATTATCGTGCTTTTTTTTCTCCTTGTAAGGAGACTTTTTGTGCTCCAGATTATAGAGGGCGATGAGCATGTGGAAAACTTTATCTATAAGACGGAACGGACATTAAAAATAGAAGCGGTGCGTGGGAATATATTTGACCGCAACGGAAAGCTGATTGCATACAATGAGCTTTCATATTCCGTTGTATACAGCAATGACAATGCAGTTTCCGTGCGGGCAGACGAGCTTGGAATATCTGAGACTGAACTGAAAAATGATATTGTGCACAAAACAATTCAGATTCTTGAACAAAACGGCGACGACCTTTTTGTTGATTTTCCGATTGAGGTAATGCCTTCGGGAAACTATAACTTTACAATTTCCGGTACTTCCTTAAATAATTTCAAGAGGGATGTATTTGCGGCAAACAGCTTTGACGAGCTGACCGATGAGCGCAAGAACGCCACGGCGGACGATATTGTTACGTTTTTGTGCAACGAACGATTTGAAATATCAGATAAGTATTCAAAGGCTGAAAAGCTGAAAATTCTTTCCTGCCGTTACAAGCTGTGGCTGAACCGATTCCAGCAGTATATGCCTGTTACCATAGCTTATGACATAAGCGAGGAGAGCAATGCCGCAATAAATGAATATTCTGACGAGCTGCTCGGAATGCAGGTATCCGTTAAGTCACTCAGAAAATATAATGATGCGGAATATTTTGCGCATATAATCGGTTATACCGGTATTATATCCGATACGGAGCTTACTGACCTTAACGAAAAAAATCCCATAACAAAATACACCTCCGAGGACGTAGTTGGAAAAACAGGAATTGAGCAGTATTGTCAGGACTATTTAAGAGGCACCAGCGGCTATGAGAGAATGTATGTGGATAATCTGGGAAAGGTGATTGAAACAATTGAGACTGTGCCTGCATCAGCCGGAAATGACATATATCTCACCATTGATTCCGATTTACAAAAATACTGCTACGACACATTGGAGCGTGAAATTGCGTCAATTATACTTTCAAACCTTACGCCTGAGCTTTATGTAACACCGACAGAAAATCCTGAAATATCCATATCAAGTGTATATTACGGACTTTTCTACAATCATTACATTTCTATGGATGAAATGGCGCGTGAGGATGCCTCCGATCTGGAAAAACGGGTGTACGCAAGCTTTGTAAACAGAAAAGAGGATATTATATCAAGAATAGAAAGAATCATAAAAACCGATCACACAATATTGGCAAATCTTGATGTTGAATATCAGGATTATATGGAATATATATGTGAATTTTTAAGTGAGGCGGGCGTGTTAAATACTTCCCTTATATCCTCTGACAGCAAGGAGTTTATTGATTATGTAAATAACCGAACGTCCCTTGCAGACTATCTGAAATATGCAATAAGCGTGGATGCAATAAATATTGACATGCTTGAAACACCGAGCAGCTATTATGATACGGATGAAATTTACGACGTTCTTTGTGATTATATTGTAAAATGTCTGAGAGATGATGCAGATTTCGACAATGAAATAATAAAAAGTATGATACAATCTGCTGAAATATCAGGTGGCGATGTAATTGACCTTCTCTATGAGCAGGAGGTACTTTCTGCGAAAAATGATGTGGAATATGGAGAGTACAAGCGGGGATTATATGGTCCATATGAATTTTTCATCAAAAAAATTCAGAAGCTTGATATAACGCCTGCCATGCTTGCACTTGCTCCATGCTCAGGAGCCCTTATAGTAACAGATGTAAAAACCGGTGATGTTCTTGCCATGGTAAGCTATCCAAGCTATGACAACAATTACCTTACAAATGAAATCAATGCCGAATACTATAACAGACTGCTCAGTGACAGGACAAGGCCGCTTTATAACAGAGCTACACAGCTTCGGACGGCTCCCGGTTCAACCTATAAAGTATTATCGTCAGTTGCCGGATATTCGGAGGGAATCATAAATACCGATACAGCTTACTTATGCTATGACGTGTTTGATAAAGTATCTCCTTCTCCAAAATGCTGGTACACTTACGGACACGGATATCTGAATGTGCAGCAGGCCATAGGACATTCCTGCAACATGTTCTTTTATAATGTAGGATATAATCTTGCGCTTGACGAGCATGGACAGTACAGTGATTCCTACGGACTTGAACGGCTTGCAAAATATGCGCATGCATTTGGGCTTGATACAACCTCAGGAGTTGAGATACCTGAAATATCTCCGAAGGTTTCCGACAGAGATGCAGTGCGAAGCGCAATCGGACAGGGAGGAAATTTATATGCGCCAATACAGCTTGCAAGGTATGCAACCACGGTTGCCAATTCAGGAACATGCTATAATCTTACGCTTATTGACAAGGTTACCGACTATGAAGGAAATCTTATATCAGACAATGAAGCAACCGTTTTGAACAGGGTGGAGCTCAGCGACCCGTCACAGTGGAATGTAATACATGCGGGAATGAAGGACGTTGTATCCTCAAGCAATGATTTACTCAGGTCCTTAAATGTTTCCGTTGCAGGAAAAACAGGTACGGCACAGGAAAGCGACACACAGGCAAACCATGCATTATTTATTTCCTATGCGCCTTATGATGCCCCTGAGGTTGCAATCACCTGCGTTATACAAAACGGTTACTGGTCGGGAAATGCAAGGGAGGCAGCCGCCTTTGTCTATGCATATTTATACGATCCTGAAAAGCTTGTGAATGCCCATATGAGCGGAGATAATGTCGGCTCCGATTAAAAAATTGAGGTGATAAATTGAAAAGAAATCCTGTTATTGTCAAAGGTAATAATACAGGAATAAAACTGATAATGGATAATGACGCCTCCATAGAGGAGGTAATTGAGGAGCTAAAACGGAATTTTAAAGCATCCGGGCTTAAATCGAAAATCTCAAGTCCAATTACAGTTACCTTTGAAGGAAAACCGATAACAGAGGATGAAAAAACAGAAATTTGCAATTTCCTGAAATATACAGGTTTAAACATAGTAAACCAAAAGAAAGCTACAGAGATACCGAAAGAAATAAACAAAATACCTGATGAAAAGGACGGTCTGTTCTATATTGGAAACTTAAAAAGCGGACAGGCTCTTGATGCTGAGGAAAGCATCATTATTATAGGTGATATTGAAGCCGGAGCATGTGTCACTTCCAAGGGAAACGTGGTTGTCATAGGTCATATGAACGGCTACATAAAATCAGGCTGTGACGGAAGATGCGGCAGCTTTATATATGGTTTATTTCAGGAGGGATTATAATGAGTGAAGTAATTGTAGTGACATCAGGTAAGGGCGGTGTAGGTAAGACGACCACAACCGCAAATGTGGGGTACAGCATTGCCTCCCACGGATACAAAACACTTTTGATAGACACTGACATAGGCTTGCGTAACTTAGATGTAGTTATGGGACTTGAAAACAGGATTGTATATAATCTTGTTGATGTAATAGAAGGAAGCTGCAAGGCGTCACAGGCAATTATAAAGGACAAGCAGCGTCCCGGGCTTTTTTTGCTTCCGGCAGCGCAGACAAGGGATAAAACCTCCGTATCGCCGGAGCAGATGAAAAAGCTTATCGAACAGCTTAAGCCGGAATTTGATTACATATTGATTGATTGTCCTGCCGGAATTGAACACGGCTTCAAAAATGCAATAGCAGGAGCAGACAGGGCAGTGGTCGTGACAACTCCGGAGGTATCTGCAATAAGGGATGCAGACAGAATCATAGGAATACTGGATGCAAATGAAATACCCCGGATTGACCTTGTAGTAAATAAAATACGTCAGGACATGGTACGCCGCGGAGATATGATGTCAGTTGATGATGTGGTTGACATATTATCAATAAACCTTATTGGAGTTATATATGACGACGAGGATATCGTAGTATCGTCCAATCGCGGCGAGCCAATTGCCGCAACGAGAAGCAAATCAGGAAACGCATACGAAAAAATTGCCCAAAAGCTTACCGGCGAATATGTTGATAAAAGAAAAGAATATACAGGCTTATTAAAACTATTTAAGAAGAAGGATAAAAATGTTCACAAAGTTCAATCGCAAGGATTATAATTTTAAACTGCTTATTACCGTAATAATGGCTATTATTATGGGAACTATTGTAATTTACAGCGCAAACAGCTCATATTTGTCAAGACAGATTGTGGGAATTGCCTTAAGTCTTACAATTATGATTTTTGTATCATTTATTGACTATAATTTTATATGTAAGTTTTACAGAGTACTTTATATTGTAAATGCAGTATTGCTTGTGCTTGTTCTGTTATTTGGCGTTACCGTAAACAACGCCAAAAGATGGATTGTTATTTTCGGAACTCAGTTTCAGCCCTCCGAGCTTTCAAAAATTTTTATGATAATATGTGTAGCTGCTTATCTGCACAAAAACAAATCAGACATAAATACCTTTAAATGTATTGCAGGGTATGCCATACTTTGTGCCATACCCTTATTTCTCATTCTCAGTGAGCCTGACCTTTCCACAACCCTATGTCTTGCGCTTATCCTTGTCACATTAATATATGTGTCAGGCTTAAGCTACAAAATAATCGGAATCATTCTGCTGATTTTCATTCCGCTTGCAGGCAGCTTCCTATGGTATATCAGAAGACCGGATCAAAGGCTGTTGCACCCGTATCAGGCAAACAGAATTTTGGAGTTTGTATATCCGGGACAGTATGGAACCGATTTTTCACAGCAGGACAATTCAATCATGGCAATCGGCTCCGGCAGACTTACCGGAAAGGGCTTAAATACCTCCACCATGGCAACGGTAAAGGATGCAAATTTTATTTCCGAACAGCAGACGGATTTTATATTCTCAGTAGTAGGAGAGGAATTAGGCTTTATCGGAAGCGTATTTATTATTGCAATTTTATTACTAATAGTGTTACAATGTATAAGTATAGCCAGACGTGCAAAGGATATGACAGGAATGCTTATCGCCTCAGGTGTGGGGGTGCTTATTGCGTTTCAGTCTTTTATTAACATTGGCGTTGCAACAGGAATACTTCCAAATACCGGTATTCCATTACCATTTATCAGCTACGGACTAAGCTCGCTGCTAAGTATATCAATTGGAATCGGCATGGTATTAAATATCAGCATTCAAAAACTAAAATACTAAAAGGAGAATCGCCTTAATGAATATTGGTTTGATTGCTCATGATGCTAAAAAGAAGCTGATGCAGAATTTCTGCATTGCATACCAGAACATTATGTCACATCATCAGCTCTATGCTACGGGAACCACAGGCAGAATGGTTGAGGAAGTGACAAATCTTAATGTGCATAAATTTCTTGCCGGACACACAGGCGGAGAACAGCAGTTAGGCTCCATGATTGAAAGCAATGACCTGGACATGATGATTTTTTTGCGTGACCCACAGACAAAGAAGTCACATGAGGTTGATATAAATAACATTTTTTCTCTTTGTGACACACACAACATTCCGCTGGCAACCAACCTTGCCACTGCGGAGCTTATGATCAAGGCACTTGAAAGAGGAGATTTAGATTGGAGAGAGCTTTTTAAGCATTAAACATATGAAGGATTTACCTAAGCTTGTTGCGGCAGTTTTTTTGTTATCTGCTGCAATATTTATAATTGGAACTGTAAAAAACAATATCGATGATACATATACTGCACCGCAGGACATGACTATCTATACGGATGAGGAGCTTCTTTGGCAGTCTGAATTTACAGGCACCATGACGGACGCCGTTGTTCCGGCAGGTTATGAGTTGAATTCATCCGGCTTTGATAATCTTTATTATGCGCTTGTAATTGATGAGACAAGCCATGAAACGGTTGCCGCCAAAAATCCGCATAAAAGGATGTATCCGGCAAGCATGACAAAGCTTATGACAGCCATAGTCGTATGCGATCAGCTTGAAGCAGGCATAATTTCCAAGGATGATGTTGTTACCCTTGACAGGAATTATTATATTTCCGTTCCCGGTGTGGGTACCTCAGAGCTTACATACGGCTGCTCCATTACGGTTGATAATCTCATGCACGGGCTTTTAATTGAATCGGACAATTACTATGCCCTCATTCTTGCGGATTACATTGCAGGGGATGTTGAAAGCTTTTGCAATATGATGAATGACAAGGCAGTATCACTTGGCGCTACAAATACGCACTATATGAACCCTCACGGACTTGACGACCCGAACCATTATTCAACTGCGTACGATACCTATCTTATTATAAAGGAAGCCAGGAGCCATTCCTATATTGCGGAAATGGCACAGCTTTCTGAGTATTCATATTTATACCACGACAGCTATGGTCAGCCGGTTGAAAAAGAGATACATGCCACAAATATGTTTGTAAGCGGCAGGGCGGCTTTACCGTCCGGCTATAGCATAACTGCATGGAAAACAGGAACAACGACAGGCGCAGGCAACTGTCTTTCTCTGTATTTAAGCAGCGGCGATAAGGAATACATTGTTGTTGCCGCCTCAAAGGAAGACAGAAAGGATTTGTATAATTCCATTGTGGAGCTTATATGCCTGATAGGACAATAGTAGTAAGGGAAGAATCATTTATGAGTAATAAAAACCAAAAGGTCATTTCATTAAAACGGGATATAAAATTTAATGTTGCAACGATTATGATTGCGGTTATTCTTGTTTATGTCATTATATGCATTTTTATATCTGCAAATAAAAATCCCATAACAACCTATAAAGTAAATAAAAGCAGCGTAAATAATAATGTAACCCTTGAAGGGCTTGCCGTAAGGGACGAGCAGATATTAAATGCCACAAAATCAGGCTACATATGCTACTATATAAGAGACGGCGAAAAAATAAAAAATCAGTCTACTGTATGCACAATAGACGAAACAGGTCAGATTTACAACACAATAGACGACACGGAAAACTATGAAAACCTGCTTACTGCTGATGATTTGAATGACATCCGCAGTCTGATATCACTTTACAAGGTCGGCTACCGGGATGTAAGCTTTTACTCCGCTTATAATTTCGAAACAAATGTAAATAACAGGGTTCTGGAGCTGTCAAATGAAATTTTAATGCAGCAGGCAAATCAGGGCTCCGGCAGTGCGATGCTCACTGCAATTACAGCTCCTGAAAGCGGAATTGTAACCTATTATACTGACGGGTTCGAGACCTTTAATATAGCCAATGTCACAATGGCTGATTTTGACAAATCAAAATACAGCAAGGAAACCCTTAAGACCGGAGACATCATTTCAGAGGGAAAGCCGATTATAAAGATAATACCGGACGAGGAATGGAATATTGTTGCGCCAATATCGGCGGAACAGGCGTCGCTTCTTTCTGAAAAAACAAAAATAAGATTTAAAATAAATAACTCAAGCTATGATGTCATCATGCCCTTTGAGATAATACATGGTTCAGACGGAATATACATAAACATTATGCTTGACAAATATATGTCAAACTTTATATCGGAAAGATACGTTGACGTGGAAATTCTCACAGACGAGGAGACCGGTCTTAAAATACCGGTTTCATCAATTGTTGAGAAGGACGTATACAAAATTCCTGTTCAGTATTTCACGGCAGGCGGAAACCAGAGCGCGTCAAACAGAATTAATCTTCAGTCAAAAAGCGAAAAGGGTGAACTGACGATTACGCAGATTACCCCTACAATATACTATTCGGATGAGGAATACTGTCTGGTTGATCCTATGTTATTTGAAAATTCGGACGTGATAATAAATATAAACACCAACGAGACATTAGCTGTTTCCATGCTGGAAACGGAAAAAATAAAGGGCGTATATTCCGCAAACAGAGGAACCGCCGAATTTAAGGAAATTACCATCCTTAAAACAATAGATGAGTTTGCACTTATAGAAAGCAATGAAAAAATAAAGGTGTATGACAATATTATTTTAGATTCCTCACAGGTAAAGGAAAATCAGATAATCTATTAGGGGGTATCACTATGCTGAAAGATAACTTGGATAATGTAATGAAAAATATAAAGGCTGCATGTGAAAAATCCGGACGAAGTGCAGATGAGGTCACATTAATTGCAGTGAGTAAAACAAAGCCGTTGTCAGATATTGAGGAGCTTGTCACATATGGCGTTCACGAATTCGGCGAAAATAAGGTGCAGGAGCTGACTGACAAATATGAGAACATTTCCACAAATGTAAACTGGCACCTGATCGGACACCTTCAGACAAATAAAGTGAAATATATCGTTGACAAGGCTTGTCTTATTCATTCGGTTGATTCCGTACATTTAGCGGAAGCTATCAATAAGGAAGCTGTTAAAAAGGGAGTAATATGCAACATCCTTATTCAGGTAAACATAGCGAAAGAGGAGACAAAATTTGGAATTGATGCCGGGGAAATTTATGATTTCATAGACAAAATAAAGGATTTAAAAAATATAAAAGTCAAGGGTCTTATGACCATCGCTCCATTTGTTGAAAATGCTGAGGACAACCGGATACATTTTAGAAATTTGTACCAATTATTACTTGACATAAAATCAAAAAACATTGATAATATTGATATGAATATACTTTCGATGGGTATGACAAATGATTACATGATTGCAATAGAGGAGGGTGCCACTATGGTCCGCGTGGGAACCGGCATTTTTGGCGAACGCAATTATAATATATAATTAAGGAGATTTTATTATGGCTAAAGAGGCAGGTAAGAAAAGTTTTCTTGACTTTTTTAAAATGAAAGATTTAGACGATGATGAATTTGATGATGACTTGTTTGATGACGACGATGACGATGATGACGACGATTATGTTCCTGCGAAACCGCCGAAAAAGTCTCAGAGTACCGCAAGCCGGCGTACATCTGCTGAAAAGCCACAGCCGGTATCACGGCAAAACAGTTATTCAGGAGCAAGCCAGACTTCAACGTACAAGGGGCAGACACAGACAGCGGCTTATAACAGTGCAAAAGCTGCAAGACCTTCATCAGGCAGTAGTAAACTCGTTGAATTTAACAGCGGCAGACAACAGTCGGAAAGTTATAGAGGTAGAAGTGAAGTGTATGTAATTAAACCACAGGAAATTAATGAAGCTCAGACGGTAACGGATTTCTTACGGAGAGGAAAAACAATCGTCATAAACATGGAGGGGGTTGAGCTTGCTCCTGCACAGAGAATAATTGATTTTATAGGCGGCGCCTGCTATGCATTGGAGGGTACATTACAGGCCATATCTGCCAATATATTCATTGCTGCCCCAAATAATATTGAGGTAACAGGTGATTTGCGTGAGGAAATTTTAAATGAATCAACTGTTTCACCTGAGCTTGGAAGGTATTAATACTTTAAGAAACACTATACATAAGGGGGTTATGGAGTGCTTACACCAGTTGATATTCAAGAAAAAACATTTCATTCAGGATTAGGTTATGATAAGAAGGATGTAAATTCATTCTTTGAGGAGGTTGCAAAAAGCTATGCGGAGCTTTACCGTTCCAATGCGGAGCTTAAGGAGCAGGTGGACACGCTTACTGACGGACTTCAGAATTACAAATCCAAGGAGGCGGCATTGGAAAAATCTCTGATGCTTGCAAAAAAGGATTCTGAGGATACAAAGGCAAAAGCATTGAAGGAAGCGAAAAATATCGAGCTAGATGCAAAAAACAAAGCAAAGGTAATTGTAGCCGATGCAGAAAAAAAACTTAAAAAAATGACTCATGAAATTACCGTACTTGAAACACAGTACGCTGCATATAAGTCAAATTTCTGTTCGCTTATGAAAATGCAGTATGATTTATTAAAGGAAAAGGATTTTGATTTTGACGCATACATAGATGAAAAGGCATTAAGTCTTTTAGGCGGCGGGGGCTCCTACAGAAATCAGGCCTCAGCAGGTGACACGTTTAACGGTGACCCGCAGATGCGTGACGAATCAACTCTCGGCGGCGCTGCCGGAGGCTCGGCATACAACGAATACGGTGAAGACACACGTACAAGCACAAGCGCAGTTTACACTGCAGGTCTTGGCGCAAATGAAAACTTTGTTGACCCGTTTAATCCGGGCAAAGAGGAAAACGGAAGGTATAATCCTTATGACGGACGCACAGCAAAAAGTTCTTCCGCAGGCAGCTCATTTAAGGTAAGCTCCGGAAACAAATCCGGACAAAGACGTAATTCCTCCGGCAAGGCAAAATCCACAGGCAGCTCATCTGCACATAAAGCAGCTAAACCTGCTGAGGAAAGCAAGCCTGACCCTGTGAAGGATTCGAATAAATCACCTGACACAGCCGGCAATGTAAAGCCTTCTCCAAGCAGCACAGTTAAGGAAGAAAAAAAGCCTGTTACACCTGAGAAAAAGCCGGAAAAAGAAACAGAAGCTCCAACGGAAAACCCAATTCCTACTATTCAGCCTGACGTTTCTGACATAGAAGTTACAAATACAAATGAACAGGCATTGCTTCCGAATGGTGATACGCCTAACGAGGAGGCTGACGAGGACGGATTTGAATTTGTATAAGTATGTATAATACAGCGGGGCGTTTTATACAATAATATATATGACAGTTTATATACAAGGGCTGTCGCATAGTGCGACAGCCCCATTGATTTTATTTTAAAATAAAAGGAAACTAAATGAAGCAGAACAGTAAATTTAAAATTAAAATATTTATTTTACCAATCATCATAATCGGGCTTTTAACAGCCCTCGACCAGCTTACTAAATTTATCATTACAAGCAAATTCAGTCTTTATGAGACAAAACCTGTCATTAAGGATGTTTTTGCAATTACCTATATACAAAATACGGGCGTGGCATGGGGGATGTTTAAGGGAAAACGCATTATATTTCTCATTTTAACATTTATTGCCCTGCTTTTTGCATTCCGGATTTACTATAATGTCTATAATAAAAAGAAATACATTCCCATAAGAATTTGTCTTATTTTGCTTATTTCAGGCGCCCTTGGCAATATGCTTGACCGTATAAGGCTTGGCTATGTAGTAGATTTTTTCAGCTTTGAGCTTATCAATTTCCCTGTATTTAATGTTGCTGATATTATGGTTGTGATAAGCATCTTTTTGTTGTTTATTCTTCTTATGTTTAAATATTCCAATGAAGAATTTGATGAGATTATGAAACTTAGAATTTCAGTTGTGCATGAGACGGATAATGCCAATGTTGAAGAAGAAACGAATGATAACAAATAATTGAAGATATAACGAATGATAGCAAACGATTGCTGATATCCCAGGCGGAATGTATATCAGGTAATATAGAACAAATCTAAAAGGAGTTCCAATTAATAGAGGAAAATATGGAAGAATATCAGATAGATATCGATAACGAGAATGAAAATATCGGAGCAAGAATAGACAGATACCTGTCAGATGCGTTAAATCATTGCTCAAGGTCCTATATCCAAAAGTTGCTGGAGGCAGGCGATATTCAGGTTAATGATAAGGCTGTAAAGGCAAATTACAAGCTTAAGGCAGGGGATAATATATATATCTGTATCCCTGAGCCTGAGGCAATTGAAATAAAGGCGGAAGCAATACCCCTTGAAATTGTTTATGAGGACGATGATATAGTAATAGTAAACAAGCCAAAGGGAATGGTTGTTCATCCTGCGCCCGGACATTTTGAGGGAACACTTGTAAATGCCCTTATGTATCATTGCCGGGACACCCTTTCCTCCATAAACGGCGTATTGCGTCCCGGTATTGTCCACAGAATTGATATGGATACCACCGGGCTTGTTGTCGCCTGCAAAAATGACGCTTCGCACCGCGCGATGGCAGAGAAATTTAAGGTACATGACATTACGAGAGTGTACACTGCAATCGTGTATAATCATTTTAATGAACCGGAGGGCATAATTGATAAACCAATTACCCGCTGCAAAACAGATCGGAAGAAAATGGCAGTTGCAGATACGCCTGCCCATGGACGCTGCGCTGTTACACATTACAAAGTTCTTGAAAAGCTGTCCCGCAATTTTTCACTGATAGAATGTCGTCTGGAGACCGGACGCACGCACCAAATCCGCGTGCATATGGCAAGCATCAGCCATCCTCTCCTTGGTGATACCCTGTATGGACCAAAGATAAAATTCTTTAAAACAGAAGGGCAGGCGCTGCATGCAGGTACGCTTGGTTTTACACATCCCATTACAGGGGATTATATGGAATTTCACTCTGATCTGCCGGAGGAATTTATGCGTATTTTAAATCAGCTCAGAATTTGAGGCTGCCGCACTGGGGATATTATATTTTGAATACCCTTAGCGCGACAGCCTCATGAATTTTTACAACAAAAATAATAATGGAAATTTATATATTTATTAAAATTATAAATGGTAAATCATGGTAAATTATAAATCAATTATAAATCATAAATTTTTATATTTTATATTTTTAAGATATATGTTAAAATTTGCTTAAAAATACTTTTTATCAATCATCTGCGGGCGGATTAAGGAATGGATGATGATATTAAATTTAAAAAATATATGGGGAGATATATTGGGCAAATTTTAAATTTTGAGATAGGGAGGACATACAAATGAGAAAAAACGTGAAAAGAACGCTGAAAAACCTTGGTTGCGCAGTGCTTTGTACATGTCTGCTGCTGATAAATACGCCTGTACCGATGTCTTATGCAGGCAGCGCAGAGCAGCATGCCACAGTTACGGATGCGGCAGATGGGAAGGCGGTGGAAAAAGGTGAAACAAATGCGAGCGTGCCGAATGTGGAAGCTGCTGTTCATGTGGCAACCGGAACGGACGCAGTGGATAATGATACATTTGCAACGGAAACGGATGCATTATATGCAGCATCTCCGGATATACCTGCCGGAGGATATAAGCTTGAGATTAATTCCCAAGCTGATTGGGACAACCTGTTTACTCACACCGCAGGGGACGGCAGCGGATGGAACAGCTCAGGAACAGTGGCGACGTACATTGAAAATACAAATCCGGTAACAATCATTTTAAATGCCGATATTTCATTGTCTGCCAACTCTACTTTGACGATTCCTCCTATCGATTCCGTTCAAAAGAATTTTTTGCTTTACGGCAACGGACACAGCATAGAAGCAAACGGAAATAAATTTATTGTTCAGGCGGCAAACACTATAGCAATTGATAATGTACATATCAAAAACGGAACTCTTACCCTGCAAGGGCATATCAGCTTTAACTGTACAAACAGTAAGTTTACTGCAGCCTCAGTTGAATTGCAGGCAAGCAATATAACAGAAAGAACGTATATAACCGGATGTGAGTTTTCAAATTGTCCGGAACCGTGTGTCTGTTCAAAGAATGCTCCATGCCCTGTGAGCTTTTCTGATTGCAATATGGATAACTGCGGGCTCTTGTTTAATTCCCAAAACCCAAGCAGGGTAAGTTTTTCCGGCATTACGGCAAAAAATTGTATGGGAACTGTTTTTGGACAGACGGACTACGCCAATTATCCTTGTATTATTGACTCTATATCCGGCTGCGAGCTTAGCACCTCACAGTCAAACTTAACTGCCATTCATCATAATCGCAATGCAATAGCAGAAATTACAGACTGTACAATTACAGGTTTTGATACGGGAATCAAGCTGGAAACATGCGAAGCCCTTTCCGGTGATATTGATACACTCACAATCAAAGATACTACGATTACGGATTGTATTACCGGACTTTACACATCATATTTGAGAAAGTATGAAAATGTAATTATTTCAAATCTTACCATGAGAGCGCGAGAGGGCGTTTCCGGCACAACCGGATGTAAGGCAGAGGGAACTTTGACACCAAAAACTTTTGCGAGTGTTAATTACGACTTCAGTCAGCTGCCACAGATAAAGTCCTGCAATATTGCAGGCTTTGATACGGGAATCAGCATGAAAAGTTGCCCTGCATTAATATCGGACTGTGCAATATCAGATTGCATTACAGGTATTACAATAGAAGGTGACCCGGTTGCCATAGCAGACACAACATTGACATCAAGGGCTTCTCTTCCTACAAGTTCCACCAATTGCGGTGTTTACACAAATAACAGATGTTATCTGATAGATTGTGATATCAATGATTTTTATGTGGGAAGTGATTTTAGTTTAGGAAATTTTACGACAATTATTGGCTGCAGATATCAAAACAACACCACAAATCTCAAAACCTCTTATACTACAGATGCCTATGATACAAGCTTTATGGGCGGAGAGACGTCTGTCGTTGTCAGAAATGGTATGTCGTATTTTTATGACTGTGTTGTGGAGGGCAAACCTGCTGTGACAAAGTCAGGGTTTTCGCTGGATACAAGCGGCTCAGTTCTGTACGTGTACAGTCTGGAGCGTCCTTATAATTTACCATCCGTCGAATATTGTTATGATAAAATCAAACATTATTCCGACAGAACCGTGACCAATGGAAAATCCGAGATTTCTAACTGTGAGACAGGAATTTACTCTACAAACAGTGTGTATATTGCGGATACACATATACACGATTGCGGTATCGGTATTAAATCAACCAGTGACTTTTTTACTTCTTACGGTAACAATCTCATAGAAAACTGTACGGACGGAATGATTCTTGGACAAATAACTAAACGTAAAAGTGTAGGTAGTGGTACACCGTCATTTACAGATATACATACAGATACTATCCGTAACTGTTCCAATAACGGTTTTGAAGCTAATTATATAAGCTCAGAGCCGGTAGAATGGGACAATCGGTTGGAAATATATAATTGTGGCAATTACGGTATTAAAGTCACAGGAAGCTTAACGAGCGCAACTGTTGATGTCCATGACTGCAAAACAGGTGTTTATATGACGGATACCTCCCGTACCGTAGTCCTCGGTTCTGAGTCAAAGGTTTATAACAGTCTTGAATGGAATGTGTATAACAATTCTAGCAATATCAGCCCACAATTTATAATGCAGGGACAGGATTGCACGCTTACTGACGGAGAACTTGGTAATATTTATTCTACAAAACAAGCTATCATTAGTGTCAGAGATTTATATAGTGATGACAGTGTGTACTATTTAGGGACAGAAAATGTAATGTTTATATTCAGCGTAGTTAAATTATACGGTACGGCAGTGTTTGACACAGTAGATTCAGGATATATACTCGGCAGAAGAATTGCCCAACTGAACGCTGATGTCACCTCACAGATGTTTGCAAAAAAAGAAGGCTACGTCATAGCATTAGAGGAGGATGGCAGCTATAAATATGCCATTTTTGCGGCAGGCTGTAATGTGACCTACGATGTCACGACAAACGGAGGCGATACCTTCAGCGACGGAAGTCAGACACGAAGCAGTGATTACGACGAAGGTCTGACGCGAATCAGCTATCTTACCGGAGACGATATTGATTTATCCTATACAGCTTCCAAAACAGGCTATGAATTTGTGGGCTGGAATACGGATCCTGACGCAACAGAGGGGCTTGATACACTTACGGCGGAGCGAAAGGATATTACCTTATATGCCATTTACAAAAAGACCGCTTATATCAACTATCATACATATGACGCTGCTTCGGATTACAGAGCTGCCGTTACTTTTTACAATAATCAGGATGAGATAGAGCAAAACCTGGCTGCATATAATGCCGGTGGAGATAATACCTTTACCGGATATGTGCTCGCTGAGGACGCAGTTGTTTCCTCAGCAGATGATGTAATGGCGGAGGGTGATAATGTAGCGGTGTCGCCTGACGGCTTGGAGGTTTATTGTGTGTATGAAAAACAAGGGCAGTTGAATTATCTGAAAAAGGACGGTACAATTCTGAGTACAGAAAAAAATACCGTTTACCAGATATGCTCTGATAATAAGAATTTTGTATACACTGCAAAAGCAGGGGAGCCAGTAGAGGGATTTACCTTTACAGAATGGAAGGATGCAGCCGGAAACAGCTTTGCCGCAGGAAATACCATCAGTACGGCAAATAACCTTATTGTTCTGACACCTGTTTATGAGGTGTATAGGGAGCCGGCTACAGATGAACCAACTACAGAAGCTCCAACCCCGGAGGAACCGACTACAGAAACGCCAAGTACAGAGACACCGACTCCGGATGCACCAATCATACAGCCACCGGCAACGAATACACCAACCACAAAAGAGCCGTCCGGTCCTAAAACCGGAGACAGCACAACCCCAATTGCTGTTATGATACTTGGATTATTGTCCCTCTTAGGCATTGTGGGGTTGTCCATGAAGGACAAGCGGAAGAATTAACAAGCAAAAAAATTAAATAGAGCGATCTGTTAGACAGTAGAAGCAGAGCAAAGCTTCATTATTGAAATTTGGGCGGGCACATGCATGAAATCGGTATTTCGGGCATGTGCCCGTTTGTGAATTTGGTTGAAGAAGAAATTGAGAAATTTGTTAGTAATGGAAAATCTATAAATTTTGTGTTACAATAACTGCGAAATTGAATACGGCTAGACATTAAGAAAGGGGAGATTTTATATACTATGGAAAAAATATTTGACATTATTAAAGTTATATTGCCGGCACTTATAACAGGCTTAATTACATTTCTTATAACAAAATACAATTACAACAAAAACACGCCTTTAGATAAACTGGAAATAGCTTATAATAGAGTTTATTATCCGTTATACAGATTGATTAAAGATAATAATGATATGGATTTTGTTATAGACAAGTGCAGACTATACCTTGATAAATACAATAAATATGCTGATAGGGCAACAATTAGGGCATTTAAGAATTTTGCGGATTGTAATACAACCGCAAAGAAAAGAACAGCATATGAAAAATTTGAAGATAATATATATGATAGAAATTCATATCTTCGTAGGAGATTAGGATATTTAGAGCCAAGCTTTTTTCAAATGTATAAATATTTATCAGCTTCACAACAATTATTATTTGTAATTGCATTGGAACTTATTGCTATGGCTTTATTTTTAATTTTAAGTGTCTTTAAATTTAAAATTTTATATGATATTTCCATAAATGCCAGTTCTGTTATTCTTGTCATTATTGTTATGGAAATTGCATTTTATATAGGATGCGCTATATGGAATCTGTTAAAATCTCTGTATTATAAAATAAGAAAAAAGTAATGGGGTAGATAGAGAAGTCTATTTAATGCATAAACGTTGATGTGCGATTAGCGATATGGAATTATTCGCAAAACACATCGTAGCTTATCGAATTAATTGCTCGCAATTATTTGATAAGTGGGAGTTTTGCGAAAATGAGCGTAAATAACGATAGCTTACAATAATCGAAAAAGTAAGCGAATGTTAATTCTATCAATCGTAGGTACACGAAAATGTGTATTTGCGATTTTTTTATTTTCCGTTCGGAAAAAAGGAAAAATCACGAGTGGCAAAATTAAATTATTTAAAGGAGGCTTTAAAAATGGCAAATGAAGTTAAGAAGGAAGCTGCTCAGGAACAGCAATTTAGAAGGCTTGAGGGTATAATGTTTACTGAACCGCTTATGTGTGTTCAACATGGTAAGAAGTTTCTCGACAAAGAAAGTGGAAAAGGTGATTATTATTATAATCTTACTTTTTCGGATGGTCAGGAAGTTCTGTGTTGCACCGCTGGGGCTGCTGTTGGTGATAAATTATCGTTGATGAGTGTTTACCGCTTGGGTTTGGTTTACCAAAATCCTAAAGTTAAAATTGTTGATTATGAGTTAATATCTTCCGCGGGTACTTTCAAACAATAGGAGTGATGCATGCGGTAGTAATAGATTAACGGAAAGGAGGTAATGCATATGATAGGAATATCAAAAGCGGTTAGTTTTGTTGTTTGTAGCATTTCAAATTGGCTTGCTCTTTCGGCTGAGGATGCTGGAGTGTCTGCAAAGCTTGATATTGCTGCTCGGTCTGCTGAAATTTGGACGATTGTCGGTCAGGCATTAAGCTTTTTAACGGGCTTCACTTTAACGGCTCTGTTGCTTACTGCTTATTTGATTAAGCGTGTTGGTTTTGGCATCTGGAGAGCTGCAAAGCGTAGTGTTTAGTAGCCAATTAAAAAGGGGTAGTAAATCTACCCCTTATCTTTTTGAAGTTCTTGTAATATTTGTTGTTGAGTTTCAAGCATTTGTTTTTTGTAGGTAAAGTGTTTTTTGATAGCTTTGGTTATGAGAAATATTGCTAATACTGAAAGTATACAAGCAAATATCATAACGTATTTGATTACTAAAAAACTATTCGTTAATAACATAAAATTAACTCCTTTCTGTTAAATAAATTATATCAAAGGGGGTATAAGATGAAAAGGATTATTTTCCCTATTTTTGTTACAATTGTTTTGACTTTATCATTGTTTAAATCTGTAGATTGTTTAGCGTTTGAACCTTATCATACGAATTTAATCGACGCTGAGCTTACAAGTCAGGAAAGAATTGATTACTATAATAAGATGCTTGAAACTAACTTGATTAAATCTTATCTTGATGAAATTAATAGTTATAAACATGTTTTTGCGTCTTTGGCTTATGATGAGGGAAATTTACAAAAGTGTTGGCTAAGCTTTTATTGTTTTAATGATGATTATGTTGCGTATTTATACGCTCCAAATGGTTCTTCCAGTATAAACTTTATTTCGAAAAGTAATGAAAAAATAATTGGCAAATGTTATAGTTTTCAAGCTTCACTTACAGACTTAAATCGTGACGGCTCTTTGACGGCTACTTTGCAAAATGAACCTTTTGATTATTCCTTAGACACTCTTTTTACAAAAAATGATATTCATTATTATAAAAGAGATTATTGGAGCGGTGTTACTGGTGCTAGTACTGCTAATGATGGTAGGCATGGAGTAGTTAAAAGTGATGTTCCGGTATTCCGTTCTGAAAATGACGCAATCCTTTACCTTGAAGATCGAGACGTTAAACCTTTATATTATGATACAAGCTCAACAGTTTATTATAATGGGGATGATTTGTATTTTAAAGAATTTACAGTTATTCCTCATGTGACAAATAATTATGACACTTTTTATTTTGATGTTAAATATGAGCTTTCTAATTTTGCAAAGGAGCATATAACAAGTTTAAATTTGCGTTTTGATAATTCGTATGCAATGGGCGTTGAGGGTTTAGCAAGCCTTGTAAGGTTTGATGCTGATAATAGTTCTTATTCTATTTCAATTTCTGTGAGTGATAAACCTAATGGCTTTAGACTTTATTTAAAAGAAATTCCGTGTTTGTATAGTCTTGTAGATGACAAAAAGCTTGCTTCAAAAAATAATATATTAGGTAAAGAATTTTTGATTGATTTTAGTAAACTTAGTATTGATGGTGTTGGTTTAGACACAATTGCAAGTATTAACCATTCATATTTGTATTGCCAATTTTACTTACGTGGTAACATTAATGGTAAATTTTATCAAGGTCAGCGTAATGATTTTAATTATGACTTTTTAACAAAAAAATCTGATTTTGACATATGGAAGTCCACGGATGACAGCTCATTAAACGGCAATCTAAATTACGTCAGAGACGGTCAGACGGTCACTTCAAATGAGTATTATTATAATGACGTTACCACAAATGATAATGGCACTACTGTAAACAATTATTACTATTATGATAATGACGGTAACAGAAAAAAGATAACTGAGGATGAGTATTTTGGCGGTAATGTCAATGCAAATGGTGGTAATGCATCTATAGGTGACATTAACATCAATATTAATAATAACATGGGACAGGATGGAGAATATATAACTATATCTCCGGTGGACTTCAACCAATTTATTAAAGGTATGGCAAACATGTTAAAAATGTTTGATACTAATGGCGGTTTGTTCTTGCTGCT
>DKZK01000003.1 GCA_002493625.1 Lachnospiraceae bacterium UBA7076
GTCATTTTGTTTGTTTATTTTTTTACCCGCCTTTTTTACCTCCTTTTTTTTGCATAATGTTTGTCTGAATTTAATTGTATATTTTTTTGTTGCATTTGGAAGCATTTCTGCATGAACGACACGTTTTGTGCATGAACGACACTTTTCTTCAAAGTAAACTAAAATTTTTCTGCATGAATGACACGTTTTTGTTATTAAAAAAAGCTGATTTGACACTGTAGTTCGCATCTTAGCTTACATCTGAAAGAACGCGCCCATAAGAAATTTTGATAAATATCTTATAAAGAAAAAAAGAGTTCAAACGCTTTCTGCATTTGAGCTCTTTTCACAATTAAGTTATATCCACTTCCCTCTATACTCTCTTGCCAAATATCATAAACTCAACAACCCTGATAATGAGGCAAAAAAACATTTAAACATGAAAAACAAAACTTTGTTATTAATGCTTTACTCCGCCTTTTCAAAGAAAACCATTGTCTTACCCGGCTTATTTGTTTCATATAATACCGGCACCCTTTTTCCCAGCAATTTTTCTCCTTCTTCGTAATATTCCTTTATTTCTTTTTTTAGTTCTTCCTCATTATCACCAAAATGATTGCATCTTTTTATTTCATAAGCTTCATGGGTGCCCTTATCTGTATATTCTATTACAAATGCCTGCCATACGTCTGAAGCTTCCGGCGGGCTTTTTTCAATATTTATAATTTTTCCCCATGTAAAGCAGGAATGTTTTATAAAATTAAATTTTTTTATTGTTAATAATACTGATGCTGTTATTATGATGGCAAAAGTCCATAACATAGGGATAAAATAAAAAGTAGCAGTACATGCAAATATTCCCAGAAATATCAAAGCGCATAAAATTACAGCTGTTATAATACCAAGCTTTGTATAAAAAATCGTCTCTTTCCCTGCAATTACTTTCAGCTCTTTTTCCATACATAAGTCTCCTGACCGGCATCAAACTTTTCCTGCCTATCTCGGTTATTATTTTTCTAATACGCCTTTCCGAAGTACACCATCTTCTTTGCAGGCTTACCGCAATGTACGCATACGTTTGATATTTCCTCCTGATCAAAAGGCATACAGCGGGTTGTTGCTCCCGTTTCTTCCTTTATGGCTATTTCACAGCTTTCCTCTCCGCACCACATTGCCTTTATGAAGCCCTGCTTCTTCTCAAGAATGTCCGTAAACTCGTTCCAATCCTTTGCAACATGCGTATTATCATTCCTGTGCTTTCTGGCGCGTTCAAGCATGTCGTTCTGTATGGTTTCAAGAAGCTCTGCTATCTTTGCTTCCAGCTCCTCAAAGGCTACCGTTATTTTCTCACGGGTGTCACGCCTTACAACAACTGCCTGTCCTGCCTCTATATCCTTTGGTCCAACCTCAACACGGAGAGGGATTCCCCTCATTTCCTGCTCTGCAAATTTATATCCCGGATTTTTGTCAGAGGCGTCAACCTTAACCCTGCATGATTTGGAAAG
This sequence comes from Lachnospiraceae bacterium UBA7076, assembly GCA_002493625.1. GTDB lineage: Bacteria > Bacillota > Clostridia > Lachnospirales > Lachnospiraceae > Coprococcus_C. The sequence goes on from DKZK01000003.1 coordinate 1,485, forward strand.
CGTCTTCATAAGCTCATCCGCCTTTTCAAGAACACCCTCCTTCTTCTGCATGATAGGCACTATCATAACCTGAACAGGCGCAATTCTTGGAGGAAGCACAAGTCCGCTGTCATCTCCATGCACCATGATTATGCCTCCGATAAGTCTTGTGGACATACCCCATGAGGTCTGATGCACATACTGAAGCTTGTTGTCACTATCCGTATACTGAATATTGAATGCTCTGGCAAAGCCGTCCCCGAAATTATGGCTTGTTCCGGACTGGAGCGCCTTTCCGTCATGCATAAGCGCTTCTATTGTATAGGTAGCCTCAGCCCCTGCAAATTTTTCCTTGTCCGTCTTTCTTCCTTTAATAACAGGCATTGCAAGCACCTGCTCACAGAAATCGGCATAGACATTCAGCATCTGTATTGTTCGTTCCTCTGCCTCCTCTGCCGTGGCATGCGCCGTATGTCCCTCCTGCCATAAAAACTCCCTTGAGCGCAGGAACGGTCTTGTTTCCTTCTCCCATCTGACAACGGAGCACCACTGGTTGTAAACCTTAGGTAAATCCCTGTAGGACTCTACCTCCTTGCTATAGAAGTCACAGAACAATGTCTCTGATGTAGGTCTTACGCAAATTCTTTCCTGTAACGGGTTAAGCCCTCCGTGGGTTACCCATGCAACCTCAGGGGCAAAGCCCTCAACATGATCCTTTTCCTTTTGAAGCAGGCTTTCCGGAATAAACATCGGCAGATATACATTTTCAACTCCCGTCTCCTTAAATCTGTCGTCAAGCTGTCTCTGAATATTCTCCCATATTGCATAGCCTGCCGGCTTAAGCACCATACAGCCCTTTACGCTTGTATAGTCAATAAGCTCCGCCTTTAAAACAACGTCCGTATACCACTGCGCAAAATCCTCCTCCATGGAGGTAATCTGCTCTACTAATTTCTTATCCTTCGCCATTTCTTTTATATCCTTTCCTCACTCACAAAATTTCAAAAATCTTCCATTTCAATTACGTCAAACGCCTCGCCCTCAGGCTCATGCTTAAATACCATCCTCTCACCCGTAACGGGATGCGCAAGCTCCAATCTGGATGCATACAATCCGATTTGTCTGTAGGTCCGTTTCGTTTTTGCAAATCGGGGATTATATTTTGTATCGCCCCATATTCCGCAGCCACGGGATGCCAGCTGTACCCGTATCTGATGATGCCGCCCGGTCTGAAGCTCAATCAGGATATAGGACAGCACGCCCTCATCCGTCTCGAATACATCCAGCACCTCATAGGAAAGCACCGCCTTCTTTGCTCCCTTATCGCCTTTATCTGCCACTTTTGAGGTATTTGTTTTAGGGTCGCGCACAAGATAGTCCGTCAGCTCCCCTGCCTCGTCGGGAAGCTCCCCTGTCACAATCGCCTGATAAAATTTAACCATGGCGCCGTCCGTCACCTGCCCGCTTAAGGAAGCTGCCGCCTCAGGGGTTTTTGCAAAAATCATAACACCCCCTACGGGTCGGTCAAGGCGGTGTATGGGTGCCACATAAGGCTCCTCATCCGTATCGCCTTTATCATATAAATAATTTTTTATAACCGTCACCATATCCTCATCATTTGATTTGTCACTCTGCGCAGGAACGCCTGCGGGCTTGACACAGGATATCATAACGTCATCCTCATAAAGTACTTCAAGCTTCATTTGATAACTACCACCGTTTCAGTAAATATTCCGCTGCTTTAACAAAATTGTATGTAAAAGTCAATAACCCCGCCGCAAGCAGCGGGACATGAAATTACGTCCTCTAGTATACCCAATTTATCCTGCATTTTCAATAATTTAATACCTTTTCCTTCCAAATCTTCTCTTTGTCCTTGTGGCTGCAACCTCCTCATTGGCTCTCTGTATCTGACGAAGGCTCTCGTCAAGCTTTCTGAATCTTGCCTCCTCCCGCTCCTCCTTTTCCCTGATAATAACGTCCATCTGCTTCATGACATCCTCCGTTATCTCAGATCTTATTGCATTTGTGAGCATACTTTTATTTTCCCTGAATGCATTTGCCACAATTTTATTCATAAGCGTCTGAAGCTGTGCGGCTTTAAAATCAACTACGTTATCCTTCTCCCTGTTATCTTTGCCGGATTCCTCATCAAATCCGGATTTGTCAACAACACATATTTCACTGCCGCCCTTAATATCATGTTCATTTTTCTTTTCCTCTGTATCGTTCCCTGACTTTATGCCGTCTGTATTTCTTATTTTTTCTGTTAAAATCACATTCTTTATATTTATATTCTGTGTATCTGCTTCCTTTGTATTTATATTCTCTGTATCTGCATCTTTTTTATGTATATTCCTTGCATCCGCATCCTTTGTATCTGTGTCCTCTGTAATTTTTTCTTCCTTTATTCCCTTAACCTTCATCCGTTCAATGCTTGTCCTTATTTCCTTTAAGGAAATGCCCTCGTCGCGGAGCCTTTTTATTTCCCCGAACATTCTTATATCCTTCTCATCATAGTACCTGTGTCCCATGCTGTTTCTCTTTATCTCAAGTCCCAGCTCCTCCTCCCAATATCTTAAAACGTGCGCTTCAATTCCAAGCCTTTTTGTAGCTTCCTTTATCATAATGCTCTCCATAAAGCCTTAAGCCTCCCTTCCATATTACCTTATCCTCTACTTTATCATCTTTATGTCTTTCGCGCATTCCTCTATCGTCAGATAAATTCTCCTTATTTTCTACTTATTATGACAATTTGTCATTTTATATTAATTGATTTTTTTGTTTATAATGTATATACTATATAATTGAAAATAAGCTGCTTTGAGCATTGCAGTTCGCATCTTAGCGGGAATAAAAAATCAGGAGGAAAAAGTATTGCATATCAAACGAAAATCCATACTGGCCATGTTAATGGCTGCCATAATGTCTTTTTCAATCTGCGGATGCGGAAAAAAAGACAAAAACACAACGGAAACCACAAGCGAAACAGGTATTACCACGGAGGATAACACTTCAGTTCTTTCAACTGCAACTGATCCTATGTCCGTAACGGAATATACGGAGGCAAAGGATGATCCGACCTCGCCTGAGGCTGTGGAGGAGCAGAAAAAATTTGACGAGTATCTTGATGAGAGCTTCCGTGAATCCGTCGTAAGCGACACGGTAAATCTTCACTATTCTCTTGCATATCCTGAAAAAATGGATATTGCACTGGAGGAGGTTACCTACGGTGACGGTTATACCGATGAAGCAGTTTTTGAGGAGGCAAAAAAGGAAACCGAAGATTCGATTGCCGAGCTTAAGACTTACAATTATGAGCTTTTGACAACGGACCAGAAATTCACATACGACATACTTTTGGATTCACTTGAAACCGACCTGCTTTCATATGATAGTCCGTACCTTTATGAGCCTTTTGCCTACACAAGCGGATTACATGTCAATCTTCCTATTACCATGTCTGAATACAAGTTTTATGACAAGGAGGACGTGGAAGACTACATTAAGCTGCTGGAGCTTATGCCCGGCTATTTTGACGGCTGGCTCAATTTTGAGCGGGATAAATCGGATAAAGGCTTTTTCATGGCGCAGCACTCCGCCGACGAGGTTATAAGACAGTGCAATGAATTTATTGCTGACCCTGAAAAAAACCTCCTCATCGAAACCTTCAATGCAAGGATTGGCGATGTTGAGGGTATTACCCCTGAGGAAATAGAAAGCTACAAGCAGGCGAACCATGATGCGGTTATCAATCATGTAATACCGACCTATGAAAAGGTAATAGACACATTTAACGAGCTTCGCGCAACCTGCAAAAATGAATTGGGACTGGCCCATCTGGAGGGCGGAAAGGATTACTATAAATACCTGTTAAAATCAAAGGTTGGAACAGAGCTTACCCCTGAGGAGGTCATCGAGCTGCTGGACAACGAAATAGATAATATCATGAATGAGCTTATGGCGCTTGCCATGTTAAATTCCGATGACTATGTGGCTTACTTTGATGAGTATGAGAATTTTTATAGTGATATAGACCCTAAGGATACAATAATCTTTTTCGAGGATGCATTTAAGGACCGCTTCCCTGAAATACCTGAAATAGACTTTTCCATATCCCCTGTCCACGAGTCACTTGTGGATATGGTAAGCCCTGCATTTTACATGACGCCTCCTCTTGATGCATACGAGGATAATGTCATTCATACAAATATGGGAAGCGATGGCGCCGGTTCCCTCTGGAGCACGCTTGCCCACGAGGGTGTTCCCGGACATATGTACCAGTTTGTTTATTTCCTTTCAAACGACCCGAATCCTTTAAGAACGCTTCTCAGCTTTAACGGTTATCAGGAGGGCTGGGCAACCTATGTAGAATATAAATCCTTTGATTACTACGACTATAGCAAAGAATGCTTTGCCGACATCGAAAGAATAAACGGTCAGCTTAACATTCTTGTTTCCGCACGAGTTGAAATCGGTATAAACTATGAGGGCTGGACTGTTGAGGAAACGTCAAATTATCTCACAGAGGCAGGCTTTGACGGAAGTGTTGCCCAGGATATTTTTGACTATGTAATTGCGGAGCCTGCAAACTACCAGATGTACTGCACCGGATGGCTTGAATTTGAAAGATTAAGAGACATGGCGGAGGAACAGCTTGGCGGCAAATTTAATGAAAAGGTATTCCATCAGGTTGTGCTTGACGCAGGTCCATGCCAGTTTAAATTTGTTGAGCAAAAAGTACAGAAGTATATTGATGCAGTGAAATAATCTCTATTGACTTATTTTTAACTTGCTTATATACTTATTATTGGTTAATTTTTGATATAATTAATAATTAAATTTATCTAATAGGAGGAAAAGAAATGTCAACAAAAGCGAATTACAAACTTGATGAGATTGGCGCCGGCAAGGTTGGTTTCCCAAGAACCGGCGAAGCCGTTACAAACACCCGCGCAATCATCGAAGCGCCTTTTTACGGAAATAACGTAGTAAAGGTCAACACATTAAAGGAAGCTTACAATCTTGCTAAAAATTCCCCTGGCACCATCGTAACCGATATGCCTGTTTACCGCGGAGAGGAATTTGGTCTTGACAGTGACGCCAAGGTTTTACTTTTCAATGACGGTGCAGTTACGGGACGTTATGCAGCAGCACGCCGTATCAAGGGCGAGCCTGGTGTGGACGCATCAAAGCTTGATAAGGTTGTTATGGATGCCGTATACAAGACACGCTTTAAGAAGCTCTATCACGCTACCTGCTTTGTAGGTCTTGACCCTGAATTTATGGCTAAGGCTCATCTTCTTATTCCGGAGGGAGAGGAGAATCTTCTCTACAACTGGATGCTTAACTTCCAGTACATGTCAGACGAATATGTTAAGATGTACAAGGCATCAAAGCCTATCGGCGATGGCAAGGAGCCTGATATTTATATTTTCTCTGACCCACAGTGGGCGCCTACGGAGAGCCCTGACGTTGATTACAGCTGCCTGAGTGACCCTCTCACACTCTGCTACTTTGATACGAACCAGAACTGCGCAGCAATTCTCGGTATGAAGTATTTCGGTGAGCACAAGAAGGGTACCCTTACAATGGCCTGGGCGCTTGCAAACAGAAACGGCTACGCTTCCTGCCACGGCGGACAGAAGGAATACTCTCTTGAGGGCGGCAAGAAATTCGTTGCTTCCGTTTACGGACTTTCAGGCTCAGGTAAGTCAACCCTTACCCATGCAAAGCACAACGGAAAATATGATGCATTCGGCGGAATTAAGGTTCTCCATGACGATGCTTTCATTATCAACTCAGACACATGCGCTTCCGTAGCGCTTGAGCCAACCTACTTTGACAAGACTGCCGACTATCCTACAGGCTGTCCGGACAATCAGTACTTACTTACTGTTCAGAACTGTTCCGCAACTATGGATGAGGACGGAAAGATTCAGCTTGTCACTGAGGATATCAGAAACGGTAACGGACGTGCAATCAAGTCCAAGCTTTGGTCACCAAACCGCGTGGATAAGATTGATGCTCCTGTAAATGCAATCTTCTGGATTATGAAGGACCCTACAATTCCACCTGTTGTTAAGCTAAAGGGCGCAGCTCTTGCATCTGTTATGGGCGCTACGCTTGCTACCAAGACTTCAACTGCTGAACGTGTTGCCGCAGGTACAGATATGAATGCGCTTCGTATTGTTCCTTACGCAAACCCATTCAGAACTTATCCTCTTGTAAATGATTACGTTAAGTTCAAGAAGCTTGTTGAGGAGAAGAATGTGGACTGCTACATTGTAAATACAGGTGATTTCATGGGAACGAAGTGTAAGCCTGCCGATACGCTCGGAATACTTGAGACTATCGTTGAAGGCAAGGCTACATTTGAGAAATGGGGCCCATTTGAGGATATTGAAATTATGTACGACTGGGATGGAAAGACTGCTGACTTCAAGCCAAATCTTGATGACCCTGAGTACAGAAACGCTCTCAAGTCAGCTATGCAGAATCGTGTAGATGCTGTTGAAGGCTTTGCAACCAAGAAGGAAGGCTATGATAAGCTTCCTGATGAGGCTCTTGCAGCTATCAAGAAGCTTGTTGATGCATTATAATTAAAATTCGTTTATGACGATATATATCCTTTAAAATCATGTCCTAAGGTACCTGCGTAGCAGGTAGATTCCTTGACACTGAAGCAGACGGAGCCCTGAGGACAATGACGCAAAGGTACTAAAAATTGCCAGCTTAAGATATTCTTATATAAGAATATTTTGGGCTGGCAATTTCTACTTGTTAATCCCCTCCCTCTTTGCTACAATTCTAATAAGCGCTTCCTTTTCTGATTTAAAAGGGCAGCTTTGCTTTTTTACATACCATGACAAAGGAATAGTCAATTGCGAAATTTTGTTTTCTCATGCTTTTGTCATTCAACACAGACAACGGTATCTGAAAAATAAAAAGCTTCGCAAACATCTAAATAAAAAAGGGAAAGGTGCGGGAGGATGAAAATGTCAAAAGAAGAATTACTTACAACTGTTAAAGCTGCAATGCAGCAGCATGAATTAAAGGTGTATTATCAGCCGCAATATGACGCCATAACCAGCAAGCTGGTGGGCGCCGAAGCATTAGTACGATGGGTAAAGCCTGACGGTTCCGTTATTATGCCCGGAAGCTTTATTCCCCCGTTGGAAGAAGATAATACAATTCTGGAGCTTGACTGGTATATACTAAAAGAGGTATGCGCTTTTTTAAAGAAGCAGCAAAAAGAAAAGCTGCACAGTGTCACCGTTGCAGTAAATTTTTCCAGAAGACACATCTATGAAAATAATTTTATAGATCAGCTTTGTAAAACAGTTAGTGAATATGATGTACCTCGCAAAATGATTGAGGTGGAAATTACCGAATCAGCCTTTGTGGATCAGTCAGAAAAAATTGCAGATTGGATTGAAAAAATACGAGCAGCCGGCTTCAGGGTAGCCATTGACGACTTTGGAAGCGGTCTGTCCTCCTTAAGCTTTGTCAAGGATATTTCCGTGGATGTTTTAAAAATTGACAAATCCCTTCTCAGCAGAAACTGCGAGGATGAAAAAGAACGGATTGTCCTGGAGAGCATATTTAATTTTGCTCATAGATTAAAGCTCACAACGGTGGCGGAAGGAGTAGAGACAAGAGAACAGCTTGGCTTTTTAAGAACCTGCTCCTGCAAAGTCATTCAGGGCTTCCTGTTTGCAAAGCCAATGCCGGAAGCAGATTTTTCCGAGCTTTGTAAAAACGATGAAAATGTCGGGGAAATGGAGGACATTTTGCTGGTTCAGGCGCCATCCAGCGCGACACAGTTATTGTTGGAAGCCGTGTTTACCAGATACCCGCTTGTTATTTTTTCCAATCTTACAAGAAACAGCTTTTATATGATGGCATATGAAAACTTTACAGCCCGCTCCTGTCCTTCCACAGGTATATTCAACGAACTGATTGCCCACGGGGCTTCCTCCATGCATCCGGAGGATCAGGATTTATTCCGGAATACCTTCAGCATTTCCAATCTGCTGTCAGCCTACGAAAGAGGCGAAAAATCCGTAAGCATCATCACACGTCAGATTGGCGACGACGGCATATACCGCAGAGTAGAAACTACGGATTATTTTGTAAAGCATCCGTCTGTAGATGACGTTCTCGTAATAGCACTCTGCCACAATTTAGAGTAAATATACATAGAAAACTCACTTTCACTCGACTTATGTCCTAAAGTACCTGCATAGCAGACGGCACTTAAAATTGCTCGTCTGCATGGCTGTATCGTAACTGAAAACCGTCTGAGGACGTCGGTACTTAAATTGCCAGCTTAAGGTATTCTTACATTGGAATGCCTTAAGCTGGCAATTTTTAGTACCGCTACGTCATTGTCCTCAGGGCTCCGTCTGCTTTGCAGACACCTCAGGACATAAATCGAGCGAAAGCGTGTTTTCAGTTACGATACAAGCCATGTCAGATGGGCAATTTAAGTGCCGACGTCTGTTTCCTTCTAATCCTTCTTATCTATGTACTTATTCAATGTCTCAACAACCGTATTTAAGTTATATGGCTTTGCTATATAATCATCAAGCTTGTTCTCAAGTATACGTTCCTTATCGCCAAACATGGCTCTTGCCGTTACGGCTATGATAGGGAGTCTCTTTTTGTGCTCCTTGCGCTCTATCTCCCTTATCTCCTGAGTTGCGGTTATACCGTCCATAACCGGCATCTGTACGTCAAAGAGCGCTGCATCGTATTCCTTCTGCTTGAACAGCTCTATGGCCTTCTCACCGTTTTCTGCTATGTCGTATGAGAAGCCTGCCATACCGAGAAGCTTTCCGATAACCTGCTGATTGACCGGCTCATCCTCCGCAACAAGTATTCTTGCTTTGCTGTGGGCATTGATTGAGAACAGGGCTGCATCATCCTTCTTTTCATCTTCCTTTTCAGCCTCAACCTCAGCAGCCTTTACAACCTTAAGAGGAATCTCAGCAATAAAGGTTGAACCGATACCCTCCTTACTCTGTACGGTAATTGTACCACCCATAAGCTCACATATCTGCTTGGAAATGACAAGTCCAAGACCAGAACCGCCAAACTTTCTTGTATCGGAGGCGTCTACCTGTGAAAATCTTATGAAAAGCTTATCCATGTTCTTTTCGGATATACCGATACCGGAATCTGCCACCGCTATTCTTATGTTTATGGCGTCGGTGCCTGTGTCAATGGCTGCAATCTTAACCCTGACACTGCCCTCAGGCGTAAACTTAAGGGCATTTGAAAGAAGGCAGTTAAGTATCTGCTGGATTCTCTGTCCATCGCCCTTAACAAGCTTCGGAATGTTATTTCCAAATGCGCAGTCAAGCGCAAGACCCTTGTTTGTTGCAATCGGAACCTGTGCAGCCACGGTTTCTTCAATGGCGCTTCTTATGTCAAATATTTCTTCCTTAAGGTTATATTTACCTGCTTCAAGCTTGCTTATATCAAGTATGTCATTTATAAGTCTGAGGAGTGTATCTGCGCAGTTCTTTGCAGTAAGGAGATTATCCCTGTAATCCGCCTGCAAATCTTCGGCCATAAGCGTAAGCTGAAGCATACCGAGAATACCGTTTATAGGGGTTCTGATTTCATGGCTCATGTTTGCAAGGAACTCTGCCTGCGTCTTATAGGCTGCATTAGCATCCTCAATCGCTGAGGAAAGCTTATTCTCAACCTCCTTCTGTTCCGTGACATCAATGACAACCATGTTTATGTAATCATTTTCTGATTTGTACATGAGGGTGTTAAACACCTTTCCAAGCTTCTCCATGGTAATCTCAACATCCATGAAATCGCCCTGCTTGGTGCCTGAGGTGTTGTACGCCATAAACCATGCGTTTATATCCTGCAATACGTCTATCTTGCTCTCTCCAAGTATTTTCCCTTCGTAATCCGACTGGTCAAGGTTAAAATAATTTCCGAATTTTTCATTTGCATCCTGTATGCAAAAGCCGTTTGTATTGCCAACAGAGTCCGTAATAATCTTAGCCTGCGCAAACCCGATCGGAAGATTCATAAACAGCTTCTTATACTTGTCACTTTTTGAATGTCCCTCCACCTCGTCACCACACAGCACATATATGACAAATGCCGTTATACCGGCGGCAAGCGCACCTGTAACAATCCCCGCAGGCATCGCATTAAATACCACCCCAAAAACAATTCCCAGCACTATCTCTATAACCGCAGAGATAATGAGAAGCTTCTGCCAGCCCATTTTCTTTAATTTTTCCATCGATTGATACACCCCTATTCCATAAGTTTTTTGTCCTGATAAATCGGATATATACTAAATATTTTACTATAGATTTAAGCTTCGGTCAATGTCATTAGCGTTAATTTCATCTGTTTTTTCTTGTTTTTTATCTTTATTTGTTTTTTCCTTTTTCTGCATTGTAATAACAATAGCAACAAGTAAAATCCATGACCAGAGAGAAATATATATGCCTGTGTAAAGTCCCTGCGGTGTATATATCATCTCTATTTCATGCTCACCCGGGGACATATCAACACCTATTAAAGCTTTTCCCAAAGCATAATACTCCGCCTGTTCCCCGTCTACATACACGCTCCACCCCTCGTCATACGGTATGGAGGTAAACAGGGTTTTTCCTTCCGGCATATTTATACTTCCCTTTATATAACCGTCCTCAGATGAGGTTACGGAAAGCATATTTTCAGACAAATCATGATAGACCCTTTCATAAGCTTCCCTGTCAAAATCTGCCATATAAATGGAAGCGGTATTTTTTTCTGCTTTCACATTGTCAAAGCAGTACTCTATGGAAATATAGTCTCCCTCCGAAAGCTCTCCCAGATGGAACATCTGTATCTGGTATCTGTCGTATGCATACTCTGCGCCGTTTATATAGAAACGGATTTTTGTCACATAATTTCCCCTGCAGTTTATATAATAATCTCCGCCCGATTCAATAAAAAACGAAACCATAAAACTATTTTTTCCTGATTTTTCAGGAGTATAGGTTATTACATTTCTATTTACACTTGCATCGCATGTATCGCTGCTTACAACAAAATCAGGAACTATGCTGTTAAAGAATCCCCCGTTACCCGTCATTGCATTTGCGAGAGAATTCTGATTATTTATAGGGAGCGAATTATCCCTGCTCCAGTCTTTTACACTGTCACTTACCGCAAAGCCAATTGAAAGCGGGTAAGGATTTTCATATATTCCCACACCATTTACGGTATCTTTATAGTCAAAATCAAAATTGTTTAAATCCCCATCCCTGTGAAGAAGGTATTTTACATTAAATATGGAATTGGTAAACGGCGTGGCTCCCATATACAGGAACTCATTTGCCCCTGTGTAAAAGCCTAATCTTCCCATGAGAGTCGTCATTTCTCCGAGCACCGTGGAGCAAAATACGCCTATAGATTTCATATTATGCCATGATACCTCATCCAGTACGGTGGAGTCCATAAGCTCACGTCTGTAAAAGCCGGAGTCCTTTTCCGCCTCAAGCTCGTCAATCCTTCTGTTTGCCGTCTCAACATCAGACGTAGTGCTGTAATATTTTTCAAAATCAGCGGAACCATTGTCGTAAAATCCCATTATAGAATTAACGCAGATTTCCACCATCAGAAAACCTGTTAAGACAACATGGAAAACCCTTCCCTTATACACATTGGCTGCCCGAAGCAAACACACCACGGAATATACAACAACCGCTATAAGGGACGCCACAAATATTTTTGTTGAAACACCTGCCTTATAATTACATAAAATTACAAAGCCTCCCGCAAGCAGACCTGACAATATAACCTGAAGGACCCTGATAGCCTTTGTGCGTTTAAACACATCATATGTCATAACCAGAATTACAAATATATATAAAAATGAAAACCGGTTCGGAATACCGTACTGGTCATGAAATCCATGCCATATGAAATTTAACGGGACAGAGTTAAAGCTTACCATAAGCAGCGCAAGCACTGCCACGTTCCTTATTTTATCTGTCAGCTTTATTCTGCGTGACAGTACATACATAAAAAATGCAACTACGACCAGCATGCCGCAGTATAAATTTACGCCTCCGTCAAAGGTCTGGTTCGTAATCGGCATCGTCATAAAAAGGTGCTGCTTTAAAAGCGCAAACCAGCTGCCGTAAAGCTCCCATTTCGGAAACTTTGTTCCTGCCGACGCAGTAAGCATAATTCCCTTGTATGCCGGTATGAGCATAAACGCCGCCATGCCTCCTGCAATTAGTGAATATAAAGCAAACTTAAGACCATCCGTAAAAAACTTTTTAAATTTTTTATGGTTATATGCAAAAAACCATATAACCAAAAAGACGCAGATTATAAAGCCTATATAATAATTACAGTACAGCGCATAAAATAATGACAGGGCATACATTTTAGGGTCGCCCTGCTCCATAAGCCGCACAAAGCCGAGCATAATAAGCGGAAATATAAGAATACAGTCAAGCCACATCACATTCCAGTAATACCCTACCACATAATTGGATAGCGCATAGGCGACAGAAATGGCAATTATGTGTATGCCTCTTGATTTTGTTCCGTCCTTATAGCTTAGGAAATGTGTCATGGTAACGGCGCATAAAGCTATTTTTGCAACCGCTATTATCGTAAAGCCTGCCACTATACCCTCTTTTCCCAAAAGCAGAAAAATCAGATTAAAAGGGCTTGCAAGATAATAGGAGCTGAGGGACATAAAGTTTGAACCCATGGCAACGTTCCATGTATAAAACAGACTTCCCTCATGCAGCAGCTTGTCCCTGTATTCCGAAAAGAAAGGCAGATACTGATGCAGACTGTCAACTAAAGACAAGGATCTGCTACCAAAGGGCGCTATCCCCTGTGATATAACAACTACAAGCATGACGCATAAAACAATACCGCCCGAAATAATATAGCAGAAATTATCGGCAAAATATTCCTTTAATGTCCGCTTTGTCTTTTTAAATACAAAAAATTTACTGAATATATAATTTAATATAAGGACGATGACCTGTACAAAAATTTTAGATACCGGTTCATTGAGCCGGAAGCTGTCGCATAAAATTGCAAACCCTAAAACCTCCACAGCCATAGACACCATTCTTAAGGATACAAAGCTTACTACCTCACGCAGTACGCCCCATATCCCTTTTGTCCTGCTGCGGAACACAAAAAACCTGTTTGCAAAATAGGCAAATGTTATAGCCATACAAATGGCTATAACATTGCATACATTTCTTTCTATATCCGTAAATGTCCGGAGCAGAAAGAAGCTTATTAAATTGACAAATGTCGTGCATCCGCCTGCGATAAGATACCTGAGCTTATCGCTTAAAAGGCATTTTTTTATAAATTCAAGCATTTTTTTCTCCAAGTATTATTTTAGTCCGGTCAAGAGATATATAAGCGGAGAATTCCAATATATTGTTACCTCGTTACATGAAAAGCTCTGTGAATTATCCACATATGCGCATGCTGCCGGCAGTCCGAAAAGCACTGCTTTCGCATAAGGATCCTCCAAATTGCTGTCAGGTCCGCCTACAAGCATGCCCGGCATAGTTTTTCCAAGCACCTGCGACGGCCTGTGATGCGTGCTGTCCGGTGACAAGGTACCATATCCTGTCACGTAGCAATATGCTGTTCCATTTACACCGAAAATGTAATCCCGGTGTCTTTGGGCATACTCCTGATATGTTCCGTTACCTGTAATATTTGCCGCCATAAGAAGTACCATGCCATTATTGGCAACGCTCATGTTGCTGCCCCACGGATACGTGTCTCCGAGAGCCATAAACAGGCTGCTTTTTTCACATTTCTTTATCATCTCATCCGCCTGATGTGTAACCTCATCCTTTGCAGTCTGCCTGATTGTACTGTCTATATTTTCAGCCTTTGCAAGGTCGTAAACGGCATATGTTCCTATATCAGCCCATCCTAAGCCCCTGCTGTAAAATTCATTGATAACCTCCTGTACGGCAGTTTCGTATTTCTTGTCGCCTGTAGCTATATAAAGCTCCGATGCAGCCCAAAGCCGCTCGTCGGCAAGCAGATTATCCGGGTATTCTCCCGTTACAATATCAGAAGGATTTCTATATCCGTTCATATTTGGATTTGCCTCAAGATATTCATATGCCTTCTTGGCCGCCTCCAGACATTCACCTGCAAATCCGGCATCTATGTCCTTGTATATGACGGAAGCCTTTGCCATAACAGCGGCAAAATCTGCCGTAGCCGTATAAGAGACAGGCGCAAGAACCATCTGATCCGTCTCATCAACGGCAAGCACAGTTTCCGGGAATACAAGGGCAGTAACCTTATGATACACTCCTCCCGTTGCCTCATCCTGCATCTTAAGCATCCAGTCAAGCTCGTACTTTGCTTCATCCAGCAAATCGGGAACTCCGTTTCCGCTTTCAGGAATACCCATGTCATCAGCAGTCTGATTATAGTCCTCATATGCAAGGAACAAATCCTGAACGGTCTTTGCGCCGGAAACAATATACCTTCCATAATCACCCGCATCATGCCATCCGCCTGACACATCCACCGTACCGCTTCCTTCACTGCCATATATAACCGCCTCGCCCATATGACATGCTTCATGGGCAAAATCTCCTGATATACCTGCGTCAAGCACGCTTCCGCATCTCTGATTATACAGCATAAGCACAACGTCCTTATATACGTCATCGTACAAATTATCGCCTATGGAAAATTCGTAGGAATATCCTGAAGGACTTGAAAGTATTTTGTATCTTCCCGGGGTTTTGAAATCTGAAAAATCCCCAAGCCTTGTATTGTCACCTACAGTTCCGTCATATGCCAATTCACCGTATTTTCCAATATAAACCGTTTCCTCCGTTTCAGCGTCAACAATTTTAAACTTCTCATCATTGGAGGAGGTAGTGACAACCGTCTTTACATCATTCGGCTTATATCCGATCTGATTTACCTTTACCCTGTTAGGGGTCGGCACGCCGCTTATAACCTCGGCATCCCCGCTGTCGCTTACGATAAGTGATATGTTGTCAAAATGTATCTCATGCTCTCCTAAATCTCCGTCGCCCTCAAAACCGCCCATATTTATTACAAATCTCGGCGCCGGGTCTGAATCTTCCTCCATAACGAAGGTTTTTGTAATCGTCTGCTTCTCAGATGTAAGAGCTACCTTTTCACTTGAATATGCGTGGTAATCGCCGCCGTTTATCTGTACACGCCACTCGACGGTTCTGTCAACCGTTGAATAAACGTCAAAGGATAAGGTGTACTCACAGCCCTTTGCCATGGTAAAGCCGTCAAAATAAAGCTGACAGCCATGCTCCACGCCGCCCGGATAGCCTATTGCAGCCACCATCTCACCGTCAGCTGCAGAAAGGGTATATCTGCCGCCGTTTGTGTACGTCAGAAATCCGTGGAGCTCATTATCGTCAAAGTCTATGCCGATAACATCCGCGCCCTCCTTAATGACAAACTTGTCGCTGTCTGAAACCTCCGCCTCCGTGGTAGGCCAGTTGCCGTCATCCTCCAAAGGAGCCTCCGTACTTGTCATACTGGCATCTCCCGATGTGGCATTGCTTTCTGTCTGAGTATCTTTTTCCGTGTTCTTTTCACATCCCGCAAATGCAAGTGTTACGGCAAGCGCAGTAACAACTGCAAATGTTTTCTTAAATCGTCTCATATGTTTTATCTCCTCTCTCAATTTTTAATATAGGCGTTTGCGAAACTCCTTTATTCGAAATCTAGTTGTGAAATATAGACAATATCACAAGCAAGGCATTCGTGGAGCCGTCAGTGCTTAGCGAGGTATTTTCGAGCTTAGCACTGCTACGTGCGATACATAGCGAAAGCGTGCCTTGCGGTGATTTGTCTATATTGTACAACGGACGTTCATAAAAACATAGTTTCGCAATCACCTGTTTTTAAAATATTCCAAAACATCTTGATATGGCATGCTGCCACCAAATATATCAAGCGCACTTCCTATGGTTACGTCAAGCCATCCTCGTCCAAGGCGCTTTAAGCAGTCCAAATCATCAAAGGAGCTTACTCCACCTGCATATGTAACAGGCTTGCCGCCCCACTCTCCCAGACACGCCGCAAGCTCTTTTTCTATTCCCGACGCTTTCCCCTCAACATCAACCGCATGTATAAGGTATTCATCGCAAAACTCTGAAAGCATGTCAAGGGTGCGGTTATCTATGACTACATCCGTAAAGCTCTGCCATCTGTCCGTCACTATGTAATATTTCCCGTTCCTTTTTCTACAGCTCAAATCAAGCACAAGCCTTTCCCTGCCAACCGCTTTTACAAGTCCTTCCAGATTTTCAAAGTATATCCTTCCGTCTTTAAAAACATGGGAGGTTACTATGACATGGGAAGCTCCCATCTCAAGGAAGTCTTCGGCATTTTCACTGTTTATGCCGCCTCCAATCTGAAAACCTCCGGGATAAACGCCAAGTGCTTTTTTTGCCTGCTCTACATCAGCCTCGTAATATCTGCTGTCCTTATGATTAAGGATAATAATGTGACCGCCGCTTATACCGCTTTTTTTATACATTTTCGCATAAAAATCAGCCCCTGACTTTGAAACATAATTTTCCTCGGCGCTATCCTTATTATCCTTCAGGCTTCCGCCCACAATCTGTTTGACAGAGCCGTTATGAATATCTATGCAAGGTCTGAATCTCATTTACAACCAAATCTCCTTTCAGCCACAAAGGACTTTTACAAGTATAACCTAAATCGCATATTTATTCAACATAATTCACACTTTACAACCATTATTCACAAGCGGTATAATATCCACGAAAGCAACGAGCAGGGCGTGAATGAGTAAAAGAACGTTTACGGGGCTGTTGCACTAAGGT
>DKZK01000012.1 GCA_002493625.1 Lachnospiraceae bacterium UBA7076
AGCCACAATGGAAAGCGCCACAATCGACTTTACAATTTTTCTTCGCATTTTATCACCCCTTTAGTTTGTTACGAAATTGTTACATTTTGTTACGTTTTGATTATAGCAATTGCGTCATATGTTGTCAATTCATTTCTTTCAATTTCATACATTAAGAAATTCTATGTTTTTCAATAAGACTTTCTCATCATTTAGTATACATAATGTATTTACATTAAATAAAAAAAGGGAAATGCATAAAAATATGCATTTCCCAAATATTTCACATTTTGTACAAATTTAGATTAGTTTGCTACAACCTCACCTGTTTCCTTATCGAAGATATGTACCTTGCTAAGGTCAAATGCAAACTGTACAGTATCACCAGGTCTTGCTGTAGTACGCGCATTAACTCTTGCAGTAATATCAAACTGATCAAGTGTAAAGTAGAGGTAAACTTCTGCACCTAACATCTCATAGATGTTAATTCTTGCATCAATAACGCTCTCAGGTGATGACTCAATAAAGAGCTGCTCATCATGGATATCCTCAGGACGAACACCGAGAACAACCTCTTTGTCAATAAAGTCACCTGCAATAAGCTTGGAAGCCTTTGCATCCGGAACCTTAATTGAATGTGAACCAAACATAAGAAGGACATCTGCCCCTGACTTAACAACCTTGCAGTCGATAAAGTTCATAGGAGGCATACCCATAAATCCTGCAACGAACAAGTTACATGGCTTGTCGTAAAGATTCTGTGGAGTATCTACCTGCTGTATGATACCATCCTTCATAACAACGATTCTTGTACCAAGAGTCATAGCCTCTGTCTGGTCATGTGTAACGTAAATAATTGTTGTCTGAAGTCTCTGATGAAGCTTTGAAATCTCAACACGCATCTGAACTCTAAGCTTTGCATCAAGGTTTGAAAGCGGCTCATCCATAAGGAATACCTTTGGATCACGAACTATGGCACGTCCCATAGCCACACGCTGTCTCTGTCCACCTGATAAAGCCTTTGGCTTTCTGTCAAGAAGGTGCTCGATATCAAGTATCTTAGCAGCTTCATGTACCTGCTTGTCAATCTTCTCGCTAGGAACCTTTCTGAGCTTAAGACCAAATGCCATGTTATCATAAACTGACATATGTGGGTACAGAGCGTAGTTCTGGAATACCATCGCAATATCTCTGTCCTTAGGCTCAACATTATTGACCATCTTGTCACCGATCCATAACTCTCCTGAGCTGATGTCCTCAAGTCCGGCAATCATACGGAGAGTTGTTGACTTACCACATCCTGAAGGACCAACGAAGATGATGAACTCTTTGTCCTCAATCTCAAGGTTGAAATCCTTAACAGCGTTAAAGCCGTTCGGGTAAATCTTGTAAATATTCTTAAGTGATAAACTAGCCATTTTTAATTTTCCTCCTTAGATTAGCTAATGTTTTCTCTAACTCATGTTAGGTCAATTTTAACTCAAATGCATGTTAAATACCATATTACTTTTATACAAATAAGCTTTAAAAACATTGTATAATTTGTATATGAATAATTTTTCGACATTTTTTTTGTCCATTTTAGACAAATCTTACCCAGTGTCTACCCCCTAAACTTTGTGAAACCTTCACCAAAAGCTTCCCTGATATCGCCCACAAAGCACATTGCATTTTCATCCAGTTTATATAGAATCTGCTTTAATTTTACCATTTCCTTGCCTGATACAACACACATTATCATTTTGCCGTTTTTATGTGTAAATGCACCCTCTGTATCTATATAAGTTGCGCCTCGTTCCATAATCTCTACTATATATTTTACAACGTCATCATTTTTTTCGGAAATAATATACAGGAGCTTGGCACGGTTAGGACCTTCAATTATCATGTCAGATACCTTTGTCAAAACAAAAATTCCTATAATGGAATACATTATTTTGTCCACTCCGAATACCCGCGCGCCGGCCAGAACGATTATAGTATCTATCACCGCCATAATTTTGGGTATTGACAGGTATTTAACCTTCCTGTTTATGAGGGTTGCCAGCAAATCTCCGCCGCCTGATGAGGAATAGCTTACAAATATCAATCCAAGTCCTGCTCCCATCATCACGCTTCCCGCAAGCATATCAACAAACAGATTTCCGGTAAGCAGGTTTACATAAGGAAGTATTCCAAGCCATATTGTAAGAAGCACCGTTCCCAGTACGGTTCGGAAAAACATGCCGATATCAAGAATTTTGTATGCAGCAATAAATAAGGGCAGGTTAAACGCTATATTTATTACCCACATGGGAACATCCATTGTCGCCTTAATGATTATGGCTATTCCGGAAACGCCTCCCACAACAACTTCCACAGGGTCAAAAAACCATACTACCGAGGCACCCAGTAAAAATGTACCAAGTAAAATTTCCAGAAATGTATTAAGTTTTCCTGTTTTAAAAAAGAAATTCTTCATATTGTAATTATGAAGAATTTCTTTTGGTTTTATACAGTTCTGACTATATTATATATAATTCTTATGTACCCGCTTTATGCCTGCTTATTGACCGTCATCATCATTTGTTCCGATTATTATGACAATATCCTTTCCCGAAACATCCGCATTTGTACCCTGCGTAACAATTCCTACCTCATATGTAGCGCCGTTGAAATACTGCACAAGATCCTTTCCTACCCCATCCTCAACGGCAATAATTCTCGTACTTGTCTGTGTGTCTGAATAATCGGCAGCCTCAACATTTGCATATCCGTTCTCCCTTAATCTGTCGCACCATCTTCCTGCAAGCCCTGATGTATCGGTGCTGTTCAGGACAAGAATATTCTTGTCCTGTGATGAGGAAGCCTCCGGCGCTTCCGTATCCTGTGCCGATGTATCCGGCTCCGCCGTATTGTATATCAGGTCATCACGTCCCTCAACATCCGTGAGCACACTGTCAGGCAGTGTTGTTACAGGCCCTTTGTCCGCTTTCGTTCCGTCGCCTATAACCTTTGACAGAAAAAATATTCCAAATGCTACGATTGCCACACCGAATATAATTACAACCGCTCTCAATAATATTCCAAAAAATAACCCTACGGGACTTTGCTTCTTCATATGAACCTCCAAACTGTCTTCATGTCGCTTTTGACAGTATAACAAATACAAATTGTATTTTCAACCTTTATTATTTTACCCCGACTCCACCCTCGCATCATCAGCCGACATTAAAGGGAATAATAAAAATCTGTTACTGTGCGCGTGTTAATATACAGGACATATATGTAAAAGCAAGGATTCGAACCTTTCGCCCGTCCAAAACGCACCTTGGAGTAAGATGTATTCTCCACCTTAAGAGATCCTGTCCACCCTGAAAATGCTACCATCTTTTTTGCTTTATTTAAGAAGCTTTGTTCTCAGATAAGCTCCGTTGTCCAGTTAAGCTCCTGAATTTTTTCATCAATTTCCCGAAGCTCTTTGGATAATGCGTCAACCTTTTTTTGAAGCTGCGCCACATTTACCGTGCTTTTTATGACAATCTCAGACCTTGAAAGACGATGTATCTTATTGCTTGCGCTGTTTAAAAAATTGCGCATGATTTTTATGTCCAGCTTCAGACAATCCCTTTTTGCAAGCAGTTCCGTAATTGTCATTCCCCCGGCTTCCGTTTTACTGTTTGTCAGATTTATTTTTGAAATTAAATTTTCAAGCTCCGCAATAATTCTGTCCTTTTCGGCAATAAGCTCCATTGGATCTTCGTCAGGCGTTTCCCCCTCCTGAACTTTGGAATTGGCAGTGAGCCTTGTTTCAAGCTCGTTAAGCCTGCCCTGTAAATCGGCTCTTGTTGCCAGTGCCGTGGCTAATTTCATAAAAATCCCTCCTCAAATAATGTTCTTTATAGGCGTTTATGAAACTCTGCCTTGAATATAAAGAGTTTCGCAATCACCTATATTTTTTTAACGTCAGATATTCTTCAAAAGATTATATCACTATGTAATATTGATTACCAGTAAAAATACCATTCTTGACAGTATTTTTAATTGTATATATTATGTAGGAAATAAAAATAAGCAAGGCTCTCTGGCGCCGTCAGTGCTTAAAAAGCAGAGTTTTGCTCATAACTATGTAAAAACACAAAACGGGGGATAACATGAAATCAATTATTATTACAGGCGCATCGGGCGGTGTAGGCAGGGCATTTGCAAGGCTTATCGCTTCTGATTACGAGTATATTGCCATATGCGGATATAAAAATTCACAAAGCCTTTCAGAGCTTGAAAAGAACATCCGAACAGATAGAAGCAGAACAGATGGCAACAACGCAGATAGCTGTAACACAGATGGCAGCAACACAAATGGCAGCAACACAAATAGAAACAGCTCAGATGAAAATAAAAATTTTATCTGCAAAACCTTTATTGGTGATGTGGGAGATTACAATTTTGTTTCCGGCATGGTCGACACAGTTGTAAGAGAGGCAGGAGGCATAGACGCCCTTGTAAATATTGCAGGCATATCTCATATCGGTCTTTTAACCGACGTGACGCCCGATATGTGGAATAACATTATGTCAACCAACCTCACCTCCATATACAACACCTGCCACTGCGTTGTTCCCCATATGGTACACGCCAAAGCGGGTAAAATCATAAATATTTCCTCCGTCTGGGGGCTTACAGGCGCCTCCTGCGAGGTGGCATACTCCGCTGCCAAGGGCGGCGTAAACAGTTTTTCAAAAGCGCTTGCCAAGGAGCTTGCGCCAAGCAATATTTCTGTCAATGCAATTGCGCTGGGCGCGATAAATACGGAGATGAACAGCCATTTAAGCCAAGAGGAAAAAGCGGAGCTTGAAAACGAAATCCCTTACGGAAAAATGGCGGCTCCCGAAGAAGCCGCCGCATTTATAAAAGGTATTCTTGATATGCCGCCTTACTTTACAGGTGAGGTTGTAAAATTTGACGGCGGATGGATATAAAATCACTCGCTCTTTCTGAGTCCTTTTAAAGCCGCTGTAAGCTTAATTGGATTACCATATCTGAGGGTAGACGCCCTGAATATCTTTCCTCCGATGATACCCATAACGGCAACCGATGCATAAAGGATAACGGCCGACAGGACTATCTCCCATGTTGCCACGGAGCCCATTGCCACTCTTGCAAACATTGCGCTGTATGAGGAAAACGGAAGATATGAGCATACCTTCATTGCCACGCCGTCTATATTGGAAAGCTGTATGAGCGTGATAAAATATACAATCATAACAAGCATTTGCGCAGTTCCCGCAGACTTATTCAAATCCTCAATTTTGGAAACAAGCGCGCCAAGCGCTCCATACATAAATGCGTAGAACAAAAATCCGCCAACGCCGAATATTGCAAATGCCACAATTACCTCTGACGGTATATTAAGGAACTGTCCGATGTCAAACGACCAGTATTCCTTGTTTATATGATACGAGCCAAGCAGGCTTCCGCCGATAAGTCCAACCTGAAATACCGTAGCGATTGCGCCTGCAAATACCTTTCCGAATAAAAGAGCCGTTGAGCTTGTGCTTGTTACAAGTATCTCTATGGAACGGTTGCTCTTTTCGTTTGTAATTCCCGTTGCAATTGTTGTTCCGTACATTACGATAAGCATAAATACAATGATGATAAGAACATAGCAGTAAAAGTAATTGCTTACGCTGTCCTTTCCCAAAACATTCTCATTTACATTTATCTCTGCGTATTCAAGCGCAAGAAATTCATCCCTGTCAAGACCGTTTGCATCGCAGTAATTCATCTTCACGGACATGGACATAAACTCCGTAAAGCTTGTGGTATTCTCATCAAACATGCTTCTGTTGAACACGTAGTAGTCATAATCCGTCAGGCTGTTTACAACATAGCCTGCCTCTGCTTCCTCCGCTTCAACCGTCTTTTTTACATCCTCGGCATTATCGAAAAGCTTAAATTCTACTCCCGGAAAATATCCTGCCAGAAGCTCCATGTCCACAATTCCGCTTTTATCGTATAACGCCATGTATTTCTTCTCATCTTCTCCGGTATTTTCCGATGAAATTTCCTTATCATTATCCTTTTTGTCATCACTGTTTATGAACCGTGGCACAAACATTATTATCGCGCACACAAGGCATATTAATAATGTGGATATCACATATGATTTACTCTTAAAATAATTTCCAAGCTCGAACCCGAGTATTGTTTTAAAATTTTTCATCCTGCACAACCTCCGCTCTATTTACTGCGTCCGAACAAGCCCTTTTTCTTTGGCTGTTCTTCTTCATTTTCGTTTTTTGCCTCGTTTTCTTCCTCCTCGCCTACCCTTGCGACGAATATATCGTTAAGCGAAGGCTCATACGCTCCAAAAGTTTTAACATCGACGTTATTTTCCTTTAAGGCGTCAAAAATCTGCCACTGGGTTACGCCGTCCTTTACATTTAATATGACATAGTGCTTATTCATATCATGGACTGTAACCTTGTCGGAAAGCTTGCTGTCACAAAATGCCTTTAACTCCTCAAGGGAAAGGTTATTTGCCGAGATTATTCTTCTGCCCTTGCCGTATTCTGTTTTTATGTCATCAAGGTTACCGGAAAGAACAACGTCACCGTGGTCGATTATGACAATGTCCTCACAAAATTCCTCCACATAGCTCATCTGATGACTGGAAAATATTACAATTCTTCCTTCGGCTATAAGCTCCTTTATGACATCCTTAAGTATCTGTGAATTTACCGGGTCAAGTCCGCTGAAGGGTTCATCCAGAATTACGATTTCCGGGTCCCCAACAAGGGTTGCCGCAAGCTGTACCTTCTGCTGGTTACCCTTTGAAAGAGTGTCCAGCTTTCTTGATGCGTACTCGTCTACCTCAAGCCTTTTGAGCCACCTTTTTGTGCTCTCCAAGGCATCCTTTTTGTTCTTGCCCCGAAGATTTGCAAGATAAACCATCTGCTCCGTAACCGTTTTCTTCGGATAAAGTCCTCTTTCCTCCGGAAGATAGCCTATCTGATTGCTCTTTGGCACAAATTTTTCTCCATCGAGAGTTATCTCGCCCTCATTTGCCCGGAAAACATCCATAATAATTCTTATGGTCGTTGTTTTTCCCGCGCCGTTTCTGCCCAAAAGCCCGAGCGCTTTACCGCTTTCCACGGAAAAGCTTATGCCATGAAGAATTTCCTTTTCTTCAAAGCTTTTCTTAATGTTTGTAAGCTTAAGCTCCATATCGTTTCTCCTTTTCCTGAGCATTTCCTTGGGTTTATTCCCAAAAAAGCTCATCAAGTGTTTTATTTAAAGCCTTGCATATAGCTATGCAAAGATTTATTGTGGGGTTGTAATCGCCCTTTTCAATGGCGTTTATCGTCTGCCTTGAAACGGAAACCGTCTGCGCCAGCTCCTGCTGGGACATATCCATGGCAGCCCTTGCCGCCTTTAACCTTAAATTCTTCATGACGGCTCATCCTCTTTCTTTTCAATAGCGTTCCTGATGATGCAGGCGATAAAAACTACTATGAATAATGCTCCGACTGCAACATTTGAGCATTTTTCCGTAATCACCCCATCTTCCATGATTTCTCCATCCATAATCTGATTTACGGCTATAACAATGTTCGCTACTCCCATAATCGCAAGTGAAATGAGTAATGTTCTTCGATTTTCATTTATGGGAAAATATCCGTCATTCAGTATACAATATACCACATATACAGCTACACCAAGGCACAAGCCTATTATCGCTTCAGCCGACCGGGTCATAAATTGTTTTTCAACTGCCTCTGATACAAGTGCAACTACCGAAAAATATAATATAGTGGAGAAAAATGCATATTTATATCCTATTCCCCTGACTATCTGCTGTCTCTCGTCATATCGTTTTCCTTCCTTTTTCTTAAGGCATATCATAAGACAAAAAAATATGGCAAAAACAACTCCCAGAAAAAAGCTGAATGTATGACTATGCATATTATAACCCCTTTCCCTTAAACATCAGCTATTTTATATCTGCTTTCGGCAAATGTTCCAAAACTGATATATCTTGTAGGGCTATAATACTTCCATTTTTATTCAATGTCAAGTATTTTTTACATAATGTTTTTTTTTTTTTACATTTTGTCATGTAATATTTATTTCCTGCCGTTTTCTAATCTTATACTTTCCCTATGCACCGTAACAACCTGTATAAGCCATATAAGCATTACAAACGCTATTGGGAGAAGTCCGGTATGGAATGCAAAATCACATATTATTCCCACAACCCATAAAACCATGCATGTTGTACTGGATACAACAAACGCCTTGTATCCCGCTTTATATTGAATAAGCTGCTGCAGCTCATCGGAGCTTTCCTCCCATTTTCTTCTGAAATTACTGTCAAATATGCTCCCTTTCTTTTCAGGATTCATTATCTTCAACATATTTATCATTTTCTTCTGCGCAGCAAGTACAATTATAAAGCATGTGACAAAATCAAACATAATCGTGGCAAATAATATATTTTCATGCAGCTTTGGCAGCTCGCATTTTACAAAATAATGAGCATGCGCCGCAAATAAAAACATTCCCACAATAAGCGTCACGCTTGAAAAAATCGCAGGACCGTTAAGCTTATTCTCAATATCATCCAGAATATCCTCGTCCTCTCCATCCCATGCGCTAATACGTCTGTACTGCCTGTTTATTGTTCCGAAAATGATAATCGTCATAACTATATTAAATATAAGAAAAAGCGTCGGAATCGCATAAGCAGCAATCACGTTCAAATTCTCCATGATTTTTTTGACGGTTTCCGTATGCTCATCCACGATTTTCGTCATTTTCCCAAAGAAAGCACCTACCAAGGTACTAATAACAAGTACAATTATAAATGGCTTAAAATATTTTTTGTCATCCTTTTTATTCTGTTCCTCAGCCTCTTTTATCTTGATATTCACTTCTTTTTTCTCTATAAATTTATCATTCGTGCTTTCCTCAACTTCTTCCATCTTTTTATCAGTATTCATGTCCTTCATGTTTCATCCTCCCTGTACTCAAATATATCCTCAACAGAGGCATTACAAACCTTTGCTATTTTAAGCGCAAGTGTGACGGACGGTGAGTAATCTCCCCGTTCTATCTGGCTTATGGTTTGCCTTGAGGTGTCCACAAGCGCACCCATCTGCTGTTGGTTCACACCAAGACGCGCCCTGTATTCCTTCAGATGATTGTATAGCGGCATACAGTCTGTCTCCTCCCTGAACAAATGAAGCATTATAAAATCATTTGATAATTATCATTTTCATTTTGACAAGTTTTCTTGTCATTTGTAAGTATACATATGACAGGGCAGGTTGTCAATAGAACTGTGGAAAAAGCATAAAAAAAGAAAGGACTGTCGCACTAAGGCACAGCCCTTTGTATATCAATAAACTTATGAAATCAATTTCAATTCTCGCCATCCGATTGTCAGTTACTCCAGTTATCCGGCATCTGCGGTGGCTCTCCGTTTGGCATGTTTCCGTCCGGCATCTGCGGCGGCTCTCCATTTGGCTGTCCATGTCCCGGCATCATACCGCCTCCCATGCCTGATGCGCCTGCAAGCAATGTGTCCATTGTTATATCCTCGCTGTAGGTTCCTGCGGTAAGCGTATACGTCTCACCCTCCTTTATGTCAGGCGAGCTTACTATAACCGAGCTGTATTTTTTCTCCGCTGTAAGGGAAACAATTTCCTTTCCTGCTGCATCCTTAATGCATATATCTGTTCCCGCCTGTTGCGCGCCAACTAATACCAGCATAGTACCCTGCTCAGCCTCAGTGAAGTTTTCTGCCATTCCCGATGAACCGTACATTACAACCGTTCCGCCTGTTACCTTTGCCGTTGTTCCGTAGTCAAGAGCTCCATCGCCATCATTTACGGGACCTGCCACATAAATTGTGCCACCTGATATTTCAAGGCTTCCGTTGCTGTCTATGCCATCGCCCTCCGCATTTATGTTTATGGTGCCTCCCGATATAATTATGGCAGCGCCGCTGTCCGTATCAAAAAATCCACCATTGTTGGCAAATGCATTGTCAGAAGATGCACTGTCAGAAGATGCGCCGGCAGCATTTATTCCGTCGTCACTTGAGACAATATTTATGGTTCCTCCTTCTATCTCTACAACCCTTGCCTCAATACCCTCATAACACGTCGGTATGTCAATGGTTCCGCCTGCCACCTTAATGTTTATAGTACCGTGTATTCCGTCGTCACCTGCATTTATATTAAAGCTTCCGTTTTCGATATATACAAAGCCTGTGGAGCTGTCATCAGAATCATCCGCATGTATTCCGTCCTCCTCCACGTTTATTTCATATGCCCCGTCGGCAATTCTGACACTGTCATTTGCAGCAAGCCCATGCTGTTTTGCCGTGATATGATAATCGCCATCTGCTATGACAAGGTCATCCTTTGATACGATGCCATGTCCCACAGGTGATGTTATATTTAATGCTCCGCTTCCGTTAAGGGTAAGGTCATCCTTTGAAAATATAACCGCATCAATGTTGTTGTCATCTATAGCCGTATAGCTTTCCCCGCTGCTAAGCTTGTTCACGCTTCCTGCAGCAAGGGTGACAAATACCTTGTCTGCCTGACGGACATAGATTGCGGCGGAGGTGTTGCTGTGTATCGTCACTCCATCCAACACAAGCTGGACTTTGTCCGTTTTGTCACTGTCAACGATTATCATTCCATCAGACAATGAGCCCGTAATATGATAAACGCCCTCCTTGTTTATTGTTATCGTGCTTCCCTCCACATGTACATTTTTTGATGTACTTGTGCTGCCGCTGTCAGACAGGACAATTTCCTCCGCCTTGTCATAAGCAGGGTTTAAGTCCCTGTCCGTAAACATATCAGATGTGTCAAGCAGTGAAGCGGTGCTTTCCATATTCTGATTGTTGTTAAATTTGCCGTTTATGCTGTGATTACCATTGTTGTTGATGGCTTCCTGCGTGTTTTTGTTATCATTATTTTCCGATGCGTTTTGATTCGACTTATTGCCGCATGCAGTCAGGGATGCCGCAAAAAGGCATAAACAGATAATGTATTTGATTTTTTTCATATTTTCCCTCCAATCCAGCTTCGTCTTCGCCATATGTTCCAATTTACTTTGTAAATCGGGAACTCATGGACTGACCGTATCCCAACGGATTTATCACTGAACATACTACAGCTCCGCAATTAAGCTTTCCTGTCTCGACATTGCAATTTCAAGGTTACCGTTCCTGCATCTTAAAAGGTCTATCATTTCCTTGTCCCGACGGGCATCCTTTAACGTCAGGTTATATGTAAGCTTAAAAAGGCTTCCCATATTTGTGGTCTTAACATTTACAAGCTCCCACTCTGATGCAAAGTCAGAAAGCACATCAGAAAACACCTCCGTGTAATCCAGATCCTCAGGAATTGTAATTCTTAATGTTTTCCTTTTTTCATTCTTTTTTCCCGCGCCAAAATCAAAGGCGCTGTAAATCATGCTTACCAGACCTACCACCAAAGTAAATAAAAATGCGTAGCCTATATATCCCATACCAAGCATAAGCCCTGCACCCATGGCAAGAAAAAGCATTCCTATCTCCTCCGCAGTTCCCGGCGCGGAACGAAAACGCACAAGACTGAAGGCTCCGGCTACCGCAACTCCTGCGCCCACATTTCCGTTTACCATCATAATGACAACACATACAACCGCAGGCAGCAGCGCCAGCGTAAAAATAAAGCTTTTGGTGTATGTTTTCCTGTACATGTACATAAAAGCAAGGACAAGTCCCACAAGAAGCGAAGCAAAAAGACAGACGAGAAAATCCTTTACCTCAATTGTGTTTGTTGTTGCATCCCCATTGAAAATACCTTCAAAAATGTTACGCATATTTTTTTATCCCTCCGTTCATACATATGGCTCCCTTTAAACTGCCCACTGCCGCTTTCGCAAAACTCACCATCTCATTTTTGCACATGGCTTTTTGATAAAATGTTCCATATTTTGAAAAGGATGTCGGATAAATTTTTTCATCTGTGAGAAGCCTTGTCATCCATAGGGGAATAGCCCCTGCCGTTTTTAGCTCCATAAGAAAAAATCCCTCATCCAGAAGTTTCATTCCGCCTATATCGCCATTCAGTCTGAGTTCATCATCTCTTGCCAGAATATTTTCATCAAAGGTAACCCTGAAATCACTGCCGTCCGTGGCGTAATAAGCCTCTCTGTCATATGATAAAAATACTGCGGGATGAAGATTTTCATAATGTCCCGTAAAATAATCTATTTCCTTGCAAATCTGTGCGCTTATGGCATCTATGTTCCAGTTTTTCTGCTCACGACAGCCTTCTTTACAGCTAAGCTTCTGCTCAAGTATGCCGGTTCCCTCATCAAGCCATCTGTCCACCTGAAACTTCTGCATTTCGATACGCCTTTTATATACAATGCTTTCAAACTTTTTCTTTATCTCAACAAAAACATCATCCTCAGCTTCGGGCTTTTTATAGCTTCTTATCCTCAGCTTTTCCTTATAGCAGGGCTTTTCTATGGAACGTCTTGCCAGCAGGAAGCTGTCGGTATCCATATAGAGATTTCTTATTGTCGTTCTCCCGTAATCGTCAAGTCTCATATACGGCTCCATGGCGCTTACAATTTTTTCCTTCCGGCTTTCCGTAATAAGGTATTTAATTTCATATCTCTTAAAAAAATTCTGATAATTCATATGCATTACTCCTTTAATGTTCAAAAATACAATTCAATACCGCTGTATGTTTATTTATTATAGGAGTAAAATTTATCCAAAATGCGAAAAAAGAATGTTTAAAATGTGAACTAAACAGAGACTTATTAAATGATGTAACGATAGATTTAAAATCAAGACAGACAATAAGAAATGCAAAGGATTTTTGACCGTCGTTTTATTCCCAACAGTTTTTCTTTGCGCTCCAATTTTTATCAAGTACAGAGTTGTTTATAACTGCCCGTATCGGTAGTGCAAGAAAAGTATTTATGGTTTGGATTACGTTGCTGTAATCTTCTGTTTTCGTATCGATTTTACGAACAAACGCTTTCCATTTTTTCTGCATAGAATCATTGTCGGCAAAATCAATTATTTGTTCAAATTGTTCCATGGTGAAATTGCGTTCACGGTTTGTAAATGTTTTCCTCAGTGCTTCGGTTAAAACAGCACCATTAAAATCAAATTTATTAGCAAGGTAATAAATATCGTAATAATCCTTCATTCTGCTTGAAAATTCCATAAGGCTGAGGATAGCATCCATCTTTTCTGCGATAGTTGTTTCAATAGAATATGTATTTATAAACGGTGCTTCAAAATCAGCAAGCTGTGTCGGAATTTTTCGTTTTTTCTGTTCAGGCACAATAATATCGCCTACACCAAAATCAATACTAAAGGGAGTCTTTGTATTTTTGATGCACGCAACGAGTGAAACACCAATACCAGAATATTTTTTTGCAAGGGCAATTGGTGCAATATCTTTAATCTCAAATGTTATAAAATCATTGCCCGAAGATGTGTTTATAATTTCTTTAACAACTGTTTTCACTTGTTCGGGTATGTTTGGTATTTGTTTTAGAAGAAAATCAACATCTACGGTAACCCGGCTGTCAAAATCGGTAAGCGAATATAAAAACAGTCCTCCTTTTAAAACAAGGTTTTCCGCATATTTTGATTTTTCCAATCTTCTCAAAAATTCTTCTTGGCAAAATAGTTGCAGGCAAAGCTGATAACTTCTGCCACTATCTTTCGCTTTATTTTTTAATCGTGCAAGTACGGACGCAGCAATATCAGCCATTGAGCAATACCTCCATAATTTCGGTGACTTTTTTATAAACCTTCAGTTTCTTCGCATATGCCGAAAGATTGTTTAGATTTTTGTTATCATCTTTTGCATAAGCGTTTAAAGCCTTATTGAATGTTTCATTATCGATTTTGTTTCGGTGTTTAAATAAATCGCAAATGGTTCTTTCACGGTCATAAGTGGCAAACGTAACACCACTCTCGGTAATCTCTGTTTTACCAATTTCATAAAGATTTTCTGTAACATAGTAAACTTTCATCGGAACAGGACAAGCGTCTATTGCTTTGCGAGATGTTGCACGAGGAATAGCTACCGTTCTGACACGAGGTGTAAAATCACTATAACCGTAATAAAACAAAGCCGATTCCATACAGACAACAGATTTTGGAATAACAGAAGCAATGATTTGTTCATCAGTCAAATCGTGTGATGCAGCCAACTGATAATATCCCTGTCTTAATCTTTGAATGTATCCGTCTGCATATAGTTTTTTTATGCTCTGCCTTGAAGCACCTGCATCTACCATATCTGCTACTTTTGCAATTCCGTTTTTACTCTCAATAACTTTTGTTATAATTTCTTTTGAGTTCAATATAATCTGACCTCCATATCCAAAAGGAAACACATTCGCCCAGTTTGTATGACTTTTAGTAGTATAGCATAAGACTATAATTATTATCAATACCAAAAGGTTTTAGGGATTACCCTAGTCTAAAAAATATTGTCCATTTTACAGAAAAAGTCAGCAACTAAAAGTGAGGAGTACGGCTCTATTAAACTACACACAATTTTTTCATCGATTGCGTACTTTACTATAGCATATCCAACTTTTCCAGAAAGTCAACTTAGTAAAGTACACAATTTCGATAAAACAAGTCTTTCTATTCTTTTCAAAATTATGCAAAACAATTAAAGATGTATTTCCGGTTATTTCCCCTCACCGGAGAGCGTTGCTGACGCAGTTGCCTTTTCCATCTGATACACGATCTCACTGAAATATTTTGGAGAAAGCTCCTTCATGGCAAGCCCCTTTTTCTCTTTATTTCTTCCGTAGGTAATGACAATATTTTTGTCGTCACTTCTGAAAAATTCCAAATCGTAAACCGTTACATCCTCGTCCTCAGACACCATGTATCCGTCGGCAATAAATGCTCCGGAAAAATACAGCACCGCCTTTATTCCTGCTTCCGCATCATCCCTGTAAAAATAATAATACATTCCTCCATCCTCAGCCTGCCCCTTGTACCAGCCCATGGACTGAAGCTTGCTTGATAAGGATATGCCGCTTAAAATTACTCCGTCAAAACGATCTAAGGTTTTTTCGTTCTTTTCCTCGTCCGCCATAAGGTACATAGGTCGGTTAAGTTGTTCAACGGACTGGATAATCTCATAATCGGAAAGCTGCTCCTTCCATTTTGCCCTTGTGTCAGCATCAAGCTCTATCGGGTGGATGAGACCGATAAGTCCCTCCTCCGGAAGCGAAAACTCCTCCTCATCCTCGGTGTTAAAGCTGCCGTCCTCCATATACCGGAAGGTTGCCGAAAGCGCGCCCTCCTCATATACGCCCCAAATAAGGCTTATTGCGAACTGATGCATAATCGGATTTTTTACAAACAGCGCATTCCACCGTTCCACGGTCCATTTTCTCTCCGTGGAAAGCGCAGCCTCAAGCCTCTGCTTCTGATTTGCAACGGTGGTCTTCATCTGCTTCTTCATCTGCTTAAACTCCGCATACGCCTCCGCAGCTAAAGCCTCATTATCCTTCTTGCCCGGCGCAGGCATATTTTTAAGCTTCTTGTTATTTTCATCAAATATTTCAATCTCTAACGCAGGTGTTATGTAAACTGTAAATTTACGCTCACCATAATCAAAAACACGCGCATGGTTCTCATCAAAGCCAAGGTCAGGCACAATCCTGTCGGCAAGCTCCTCCGTGGAAAGCCCAAGCTGCTCCGCAGCAAAGCGAAGCGCATCTGCGGCAGCCGTCTTTACCTGCCTGTATTTATACTTTCTTGATATTCCATCCACAATAAGAAGCGCCGTAGGGCTGTCGTTTAGCGCAAGGGCTTTTACAGCCTCCGCAGCTATGGCTCCTCTTGAATTTTTAGCCCATTCGTCAATGTTGTGCTTCATTATCTGAACAATCTGCGCGCCTCCATGTATGCCTGCCGCATAAAGCACCCATTTTTTCTTTGCCTCCGCTCCTGCCTGAAGCCATTTATCAAAAAGCTCCGTTACATACTCCGCAAGCTGGGTCTTGTTTAATTTTTCCGTAAGCATAAGAACATCCTTGTTTACGCCGGGTACGGGCATGGAGGAGTATGCAAGAAGTATCGCCTGCATATATTCCTCGGTTGCCACGTCACCGGTTTTTCCTTCATCCGCAAGCATATGTACCTCTGTAAAAGGCGTTTCGTAAGCCCATGCCAGAGTTCTTTTCTTTCCTCCCTTGTGAAGCTCTTTTACATAGCTGTCCGCGCTCACTTCGCCCTGCGAGTGCTGATTATCTCCCTCACCGAGAACGGCGCGTATAGCTCCTGCAACCTTGCTGCTCTTTTCAGTTTCCAATGCTTTTTTAAGCTCCTCCGTATAGCCGCCGCATTGACCCAGTATTGCCACGGCAAGCTCTCTCTCGGCAGCCTTTTTTGAGCCAAGCCTTTCAATCACCTCCGGCATCCAATCCGTTTTTTCCTTAAACAGCTTTACCATTGCCTCCTTAACAGCCTTTGAGCCGTCGCCGAAATATCCAAAAATTTCTTTCTTATATACATCATTTTTTCTGCCAAGTATTTCTACTGCAAACGC
Organism: Lachnospiraceae bacterium UBA7076; assembly: GCA_002493625.1. Classification (GTDB taxonomy): domain Bacteria; phylum Bacillota; class Clostridia; order Lachnospirales; family Lachnospiraceae; genus Coprococcus_C. The sequence goes on from DKZK01000012.1 coordinate 16,578, forward strand.
CCTTCCATCTGCATCCGAGGCAGAAAATGCAGTAATGCACTCATCCGGCTGCGCATCAACATAATCGGAAAATATGTCCTTTAAAACCGCCACATACTCTGCCTTCCACGTATCTGAGTATATATTCTGCGCCATCCCGCATCCGATCTGCCACTGCTTTGCAACAGATAACCCTATATCCTGAAAATCGCAAAACCGCTCCTTAACCATTTCAGTCACAAGCTTCCCATTGGCAAAAAATCTCGTCATGTAACTGTAGTATCCCCGAAAGCCTAAAAATACCACGCACCTTTTACTGAAATTATCCTTTCCAAGCATGGAAATATAGTTGTCAAGAGAATTAAGCACAACATAATAAGAAGCATGAAACCCGCTTGTATTCATAAGCGCCGCCTCAATATTGTACAAGTTATCAAGGCTGTCCCCTGTCAGAAGATAATTTATGACAGTATTCCTATATTGCGCATCAACATGATCTGCAAATTTGTCCGCAATATCCCTCTGCATATTTTCCTTTTTTTCATCTGATTTATAGTGCTTTTCATAGAGCGACGGTCTTTCCTTTTTTATAAGCTCCGACAAAATTGCGCATATCCTTGAGACTGATGTATCAATTGCCTCCCTGTATGCATCAGGCTCCTCGTCTGCAAGCCACAGCAGCGTCTTATGATAAGCATCCCCCTGTCCTGCGCACCAACATATAAGCTTTACCGTGTCAGGTGAAAATGTTTTCTTCCAAACGGATATAATTCCAAGCACTTTATCGTCCGTCGTGTCACCAACCTTTTTGGAGGCGTTCATCATAATATCCATTGTTTTTGGAAGGTTGTCGCCATACAGACAAAGTCTTATAAGGTTTCTGAAGCATACCGAATATCTGATGTTATTTATGCAGTTTCCTATGAGAAGCCTCGGCATCAGGTATGAGGCGCCGGTTCCGTACATAGCTATTTTTCCTCCAAGCGCCTTGATGTTATCCGGTATTTCCCCGCCGTCCCTGCCAGTTCTTACATATTCCACAATTCTTTTTCTGTCATGCTCAGGCATGTTCTCAAATACAAGTCCGCTGTTTTCCACAATCAACGCCTCATATCCCTTAAAAAGCTCAGCGTCTGACCCCGTAAAATTGCCTGTTTCTTTATTTTCCTTAGCTCCAAAAACCTTGGACAGACCGCCTAAAATGCCCCAGTTTTTACCTGCCTGCTTGCTCTTGTTTTCAGCTCCTGCCGTATTTTCAAGAAACATAAAATAGGTACAATAAATGGTAAGCTTTTCCGTGATACTGTTATCCGGGCAAAGCGCAAGGGAATTATTAAGCACCGGAAGGCTTTCCCCCGACAGGTTCCATAATTCAGTAAAATTTGCGTAATGCATGCTATATCCGGCATATGCCCCTGCGAACATTACAATCATCTTTTCCTTCGGCAGCATGCTCTTAAAACTTTCATCTGCCTTTATTGTCTCACGAAGCTCATAGAGGGACATCATACTGTGTACATTATAAAACGGCTCAAAAATGACATTAAAAAGCCTTAAAAATTCATCATAGCGCTTCGCCTTTAAATATTTTACAAATATTTTTGATATGCCCTGCCTCATGCTGTAGTCCACAGCTGCTGCATCCGTTTTCTGTCCTATCCCGAAATCAGGCAGTCCGGTTTCCCCCAGAAGATAGCTTTCCGCAAGTGAAAGCTGACCTTCATTTAACCCCGCCTTTTCCAGTACGGCAATTATTTTTTCCATTTGCATTTCCCTGGCGTTTTTCATTTTTACACTTCTCCTTTTCATTTAACTTTGCATTAGGCGATTGCGAAGCTCTGTTTTCTGCAACGTCCGTTGTTCAATATAGACAAATCAACGCATGGCACGCTTCCGCTGCTTGTCGCACGTAGCAGTGCTAAGCTCGAAAATACCTCGCTAAGCACTGACGGCTCCAAAGCACCATGCTTATGATATTGTCTATATTTCGCAACTAAGTTTTGAAAATAAGGAGTTTCGCAATTGCCTGAACTTTACATAAATAATTGCAAACCTCTGTTTTTTACAAATAAAACCGGAAATTATAACTCCTGCCACTGAATACAGGAGGGTCTTTCATATGTACTTAAAAATTCCTTAATACATAATATTGCATCCTTCATGGAAATCACTGCGTCTGCGCTTGGACACCACTCCTCGCCCTCCGCAAGAAAAGTGACCTCCTTTTTGTTGTTTTCATTATAAGAGAGCCACATATCCCCCGTTTCGCCTTCAAAAAAATTGATTGCTGCATATGGTTCATTCGTGCAGACACTCAGACAGGGATACTTCTCATCCCCGCTGACCCAAATACTATCTTTTTCCTTTGCCGCAGTCTGCACAAATTTTATTACATCATCTGCTGATTGAAAAGTAAAATCCCCTTTGTATGTACTGACCGTTACCATAAATTCCTTTCTCCGTAATTCCTGACTTGTCTTAGCCTGCAGCCCCGCAGAACGCTCCATGCCGTATCATTTCCTGAAACTAATATATCATATACATATATTAAATAAAACTATTATAATGCTTTTATCCGTATAAAAAAAGTTTAATATCTCATTATGTGCAAGAAGCGGCATGACAACTCTTGACATACGGGAATTTTTGATATTAAATAAATATTAATATAGATTGGAAGGGAGATTGTATATGCAAAGAAAAAAAATGCAGGATGAGTGGATAGAACAGTTATCCGGTGAACTGAAGGTACAGGCACAGAAATCATTTCAGATTGGTGTATTTGAAGAAATTACAAATCCTATGATTAACAACAAGGCACCCGAATTGATGAAGTCCCTCAACAATTTGTTAAACTGCGCAAATCTTCTATTAAATCATGCCAGAGAAAATATGACTATGCTCAACCGAATTAATCACTCAGGAATGTGGTCCATGTATTTTGGAGAAGGTTCCAATATCAGTCGTGTTGTATTTACCGATGAATTTCGTAAAATTACAGGCTATACAGACCTGAAAGACCTGGAAGACACATTAGATGCGTGGGTAGAAAAAATACACCCGTCTGACAAGCCGGCAGTTCTTAAGGAATTCCACGAAACAATCGATGATACTACAGGTCAGAAGGTTTTTGATGCAGAATACCGTTTTCAGACAAAAAATGACGGTTTCCGCTGGATGCGTATGGCAGGAGAGATTGTAAGACGCGGCGGAAAGCCTTTTGAATTTATAGGTACAATCTCAGATATTACAGTAGCACATGGCAATGCTGTGGAACTTGATATTTCCACGAAAAGGCATGACGCCATAGACTCCATACTCAACGAGGGCTCATGGAGCATGAATGTTATTAACGGAGACATTGCCAATCCTGAAAACCCATTCTGGTACTCTGAGCAGTTCAGAAAGCTGCTTGGCTTTCATAGTGAAAAGGATTTCCCTAACTCCCCTGATTCTTACTCCAATTTACTTCACGAGGACGATAAAAAAAGAGTCATGGAAAGCATTTTGCGCTATGTAAAAAACGGAGTAAATCAGGAGCCTCTCAATCTGGAATTTCAAATTCGTCATGCAGACGGAAGCTACCGATGGTTTCAAATGACCGTTACCGCGGTATTTGATTCCTCTAAGAATCCTATTGTACTTGCTGCAACCGCATTGGACGTAACGGAACAAAAACGCAGCAGGGAGATATTTGAGGCGGATATGGAAAAAAGCATCCAGAGTCTGGCTGCAGGACTTGATGAAATCAGCGCAGTTGTTGCCTCAACAACGAAAGATGTTCAGGGATTGAATGAGCAGCAAAGCAGTATAACAACATCAGCCGCAGCAGTCAATGAAAAAGTGAATGAGTCCATCGAGATTATTTCCTTGATTCAGGGAATTGCTTCTCAAACTAATTTGTTGTCCCTGAATGCTTCCATTGAGGCAGCCAGAGCAGGCGAAGCAGGACGAGGTTTTGCTGTTGTTGCAGACGAGGTAGGAAAGCTGGCAATTTCCTGTAACGAAACCTCTGCGCACATATCACAGATTCTCAGTGAAATGCAACAGGCAATCACACATATTGTTTCAAAAATTGAAGGCATGGATCAGGCAGTTGTATCCCAGTCTTCTAACATGGAGAAAATAAATGCCATGACCAAGGAATTAAATGCGCTGTGTGAGCAGGAAAAAGAAATTGCCCGCACTGTATTTGCATAAAATACATACATGGGGTATACAAAGGAAACCCACTTTTGCTCATCTACGACGTAACAGCACTAAAAATTGCCGGTTTAAGACAATCCTTTCAGATAAGGATATCTTAGACCGGCAATTTAAGTGCCGACGTCTTCACACAATTTTTATAAGTTGTATATCATCCTCAAGCTCTGAGTGCCGCTTCGTCTGAGATTTCCATAATACCCCCGGCAATCTCATCATATTTAACCTTAGATAATGCCTCGGCAACGTAAATATTTACGCTGACAAACACCGGCACAAGCTCCTTATTGTCAGAAAAGCCTGTACTGTGCTTCATATCCTCCATTACCGATGACAAATCCTTCAGCATATGTGACAGCTTTTCCATTCCATACTGCATGGATGTTACGGCGCTCTGCTTTATATCATTTATGGTCTGACCCGAAACAGCCTGCATGCCGCTCTGGAAGACATGGGTCATAAGATTGCCGCAATTATCAAGCTGCTCCCTGATGCCCCTATAAGACATGCTGCCAGAGGAGCTTCCATAATCGTCAGCTTCATTGTCGGTATTTTTGTTTTCCGCATCAGTCTTGCCATATTCTGCTTTCTTATCCTCATCAGCTTCGGCATCTACATCACCATCTGCGGCTTCCCAGTGCATATTTTTTTTCTCATCCCAAGTTTTCTCCTCTGCCGTATTTTGCTCCGTTTTGTCCCTAGTTTTATCTCTTGTTTCGTCCCCTGTTATATCCCCGTAATACTCAATCGGGTACAGCATAAGCTCCCCATCATTTATGTATACCGAGCCTAAAAAGCAGGCGGGTTTTCTTTTTCCATCGCTTATTTGCTTATAAATGCGCTCCAGATATTTTATATTGTAGCTTTCTTCTACACTGTATGCAATCCGCACCTTGAGATATTTTCCGTTGCCATCCTTAAGGAACATAAAAAACTGCTGCCTTATATTATCAAAAAAAGCGTCCTCTATAGCCTCCGGGTATACAAGCACAAGCCGTTCCTCCGCGTACTTCTCCCAGTCAGGGGAAAACTTCTTCTGAAACATATGGGCAAAATCATAAAAGCTGTTTTTTCTTATACCCTCCGCATCAAATGTTCTCACGCCTATATACTCTGCAATCGTTTCCTGAGAGGATGAAAGCCTGCCCTCATCATTTACCTTACATTTTGATAAATGTATGCGTGACTGCGCAAGCTGCTCCAGACTGAAGGGCAAGCCCCACGGCGCCCCCTCCTTTTCAGTCATTTTTTTTGTCCTTTTATTTTCGTAGTACATTGGTCTTGCACTTGTGTATGTATAAAATCTGCCGGTATGTTCCTCGATAAAGTATACCGTTATTCCCTCATAGCCCGCCTCCGACTTAAAATACCGATACCCCATTCCAATGAGATTCAACGGCTTTGAGGCGGTATACTCTGTCCGAAGCCTTCCTGCAATTTCAGCCAGAGCCTTACCATCCATATTTGAAATACGAGCCATGTCGCCATAAATATAGGCAATGTCTGTCAGCAGCCGTTCCACCCGAAAGGAGGCATGCCTGTTAAAATAAAGCTTAAGCTGCTCCGACAGCCCTTTGAATTTCTTTTCATGCTCCGCAAGACGCAGGTTATGGCACATAATGGCAAACCGCTCACAGCTTTCCATGTGCTCGGGCGAAATTCTTGCAAGCCCTGTTGAAATTATTTCGCCAAGCATATCCGTTATTTTGTCTGCAAGCAGGGAGACTGCCTCACGGTCAAAGCCCTGTTCCTCCTCGCCTGCAATAATATCAGCAATATGGTCTGCGGTGATTTTTTCCTTTGAAAGCTGATAACGGATAATTGCCTCACCCTTGTGCACACACAGCTCCTTTTTGTGGCAGGAGCAGGTGGAATACTCAGGCGGTACGAGAAGCTTAACGGTCATACCCTCGTCAGCAAGGTTTACGGTCACAATGGAGCTTTCCTCAATAGACGCTTTATTTTCCATGGCTATATGCTCATATATGGTTCTTAACTTACTTATGCCAATCTGCTTTTTTATAGTGATTAGAGGATATTCCAGCAGCGCTGAAAAATCTGCCGTTCTCTTATTCCGCTGTGAAGTTCCATCTGTTGTTTTGACAGTTTCATCTGCTGTTCTAACAGTTCCATCTGCTGTTTTTGCATTTTCCTCTGCTGCTTTGACAATTCCATCTGTCGCTTTGACATTTCTATCTGATGCTTCGGCATTTCCATCCGTTGTTTTGATTTTTCCATTTATCGCTTCATTACGCAACGTATCCTCAGCAGCTTCCAATTTATCAGCCGCCTGCCCCGCGAATTTTTCCTTGGCGAAAGTCACCGCCATGACAATATGCTTACACATACTCCTTGAGGGGCACGTACATGTGCTTTCCCCTATAGGCAGGGTAAGCCTGCATGTCACATCATCAACAAAAACGGTAAGCTCCTTAGCCGCGCCGCCTGCTGCTTCCGCCTCATTTTCAATGCTTACGGCGGCGTTTTCCAAATCCTTATACGCTCTTTTCACGATTCCCTTGTTTGAAAGCCCAATCAGATAATCGTCGTCCACCTGACTGAGCATCTGATACATTTCATCCATATAAAAACGTCTATCCTTTCACAATGTCTGCCACCCACTCTGCAAGCTGATTCGGCGTCATTGCCGCCACATTTGCCCCAAGGCGCACCATATCGGCAGCTACGTTCCGGTTGTAATTTGGATTTGCATTCATATCAAGGGCAGTAAGCACAATCATTTTGCTTCCCGCCTCAATAATGCCTCGGGTGGCAGCGTAAAGATTTCCGACACTTCCGCCCTCATACAAATCGGTTATTAAAACAACGATTGTTCTGTCAGGATTATCAATCAGCGTATCACAGTAGCCGACAGCCTTTCCTATGTCCGTTCCGCCTCCAAGCTGTACGGACATTAATGTTTCCACCGGATCATCCACATATCCGCTCAAATCCACCACATTCGTATCAAATATCACAAGCCTTGTATCAAGCATGGGAAGCCCTGCAAATATTCCCGCCATGACGGCGCTGTGAATAACCGAATCCATCATGGAGCCGCTCTCGTCCACGGCTATAACAACACGCCATGTATTGTATTTTTTCACCCTTGCGTTGAAATAAACCCTTTCAAGGACAAGCCGTTTATTTTCCCTGTCGTAATTCTTTAAATTTTTTGCAATTGTTTTTTTTATGTCAAAATTTCTTGAGGATTTCACGGGGCTTGTGCTGTTCCGGTCCACACGTCCCATAATGGACTGGCGTATATCCTGCCCCAGCCGCTTTGTCAGGTCGTCGACAACATGGCGTATTATTTTCTTCGCCTCCGCAAGCACCTCCTGATTCATGCTGCCCTTAAGCTGCAATATTGTCTTTAAAAGCTCCTGATTTGGCTCAAGCTTTGCCAGCACGTCCTTGTCAGTTAAAAGCTCCGTCATTCCATACCTGTCAAGCGCCTGCTTTTCCATAATCTCAACCGTTTCCTTCGGAAACAGCCCCCGGATTTTGTTAATCCACTCCGACACGGTAAGACTGCTTCCACCGCTTCCGCCTGTCTGCTGCCTTACTCCGTCCTCCTCACCATGCTCTCGGGAATACAGAAAATCCAGCACATCCTCAAGCTCCACATACCGTATGCCCGTTCCGTCGTCGCTGAAGGAAAGCTGCTCCGAGGAATATTTGCCAAGTATAAGCCGCCATTTATTAAGCCGTTCCATATCCGCTTTACCGTCCATACTCCTTCATCCTTTCCAAAACATATTCCTCAAGCTCTTTTCCATAACGGCTTTCCTCAGGCATTACATTTTTAAGGCTTTCGAAGGTCTGCTGCCCTACGTTATATAAGGCGGCTACCCTCCCGCTTATTTTATCTGTTTCCACCGGAGTAAAATAACCAAACGCAAGGCGAAAGCCGGGGAGCGCCTGCATAAAGTCCCTTTCATCCGTTCCCGCTATAAAATCATCAATTATCTTTATGTAATCGTCACTTGAAAACAGCAGATCCCTTGCCGTATAAAATAATCCGTGAAATACATTTGCAATGGACTTCTGCTTCTCCTTCGTGCCTGACATGTAGCCCGCGCATTTTCTGCCTATACTCTCAGCGTCAAGGCAGCCCAAGCCGTACAAAATACCCATGGCGCAGCCCTCAAGGCTTGGATTTAAGCCGTCCCTTTCAAGCAGGTCAGAAAGCGTTTCGCAAAACACCTGCCTGTCCTCCCTGTAGCAGGGTCTGTTTAATATTGTAAATAACGTTTTAAGCGCCGTCATTGTTTCAGACACATTTTCCTCCTTTATGCCTGCCATATGGGGAAGCGACGTCATTATTTTTCTGTATACCGACTTAATAAGTCCTGTCACATCAAGCTCGCTTCGATAAAGCGCGCTCAGCTCCTCAAGCATAATAAGGTTTGAAAATGTCTTTACAAGGGAAAAGAAATCGCCGTCCTCGGATATGAGCTTTTCCATTCGGATAAACGCATCCCCAAGCTGACTTTTCAGCCCCATCTCAAATATCCTTATCAAAAGCTCCGAAGCAGCCTGACTGCTTATGTTTTCCCTGAACCCGGATTTTATTTTGCTTATGGCAGCCTCCGGCAGCGTACCTCCGTAAACGGATGCGTCAATAAGCGCCGCAATAACCTGCGTGCTCCACTTATAGCTCCATATTTCCCTTATCAGATTCTTATCCTTTCTCATTCTTAAATTCGGCCCCTTTACAAGACTTACAAAGCCTGTGTTAAGATAGTCCATCTGATAAAAAAACTCACTCATCTGTCTGTGTCTCTCGGAGGAAAATATATTAAGCGTAAGCTCTGTCTTAATTGTGCTTCCGATTTTAAGCCTGTATTTCCGGCACATTTCCTCAAAATCCTGAACAAGCGGCGGTACCTTTGCATTTTTGCAGAGCCTTCCAATCTGCTTTCCCGTAAGCTCCTTTGCAAGTGTCCGCATGGGCAAATCCGTTGCCATTGTATATTCGCCCTTAACATAGGAGGATAAAACGCTGTCCGCAAGCTCATACGCTCCCATGCAGCGCTTCCCTCTGAGCCTCGCAAGCCCTCCTGCCATATGATAGGCGCATATCTCATCATAGGTGGAGGGATAGCCCTCCTTTTTCCTGACAGCCTTTCCCACAGACACAAGAAATTTCAGCGCCGTATCCTCATACACCTGCTCCGGTGCTTTTTCACGTTCCAAAATGCCCTCCCATATTTCCTGATAAAAAGCAGGATAGGGCATACCGCTTGCATATCCGTTTAATGCATCTGCCGCCTCCATGGAATAGGACATAAGATAAACCGCCTGATTATCCTTCGGTATATTGTGCAGACTGTATTGTTCATTTCCGTATAAAAGCCCGTACGTGTGAAAGCCGCCTGTCACTACAAGAATATTATGAAAGCTTTTCTTTGCCTGCTCAATATTTTTTCTCATATATGCTTCCCTTGCCATACAGCCCTCCTCCTTAAGGTCGCCTTCCCTTGAGGTAAGTCTGGACAGCACACAGTAATAAAGCATATTGCTGACAAATTCTCCATGACTTTGAAGCATTCCATCTATCTCAAAATATTTTTCCCAAAGCTCATCAAAGTTTCGGAAGCCTGATTTTTCCACAAGCCTTTTCATAAATAAGCTTGCGGACAAATAGTAATCGTCGTTGTAATTATTTTTTTCCTCATTCTTGCGAAGTCCCCTGTTTTCCTCGGAAGCTGCAAGTATCTCCCCGTAGGGCAAATCAAAAAAAGCGGTATGTACATTCCTGCTGCTGCCTTCCCTTACGGCGACAAGCTCAGGAGAGTAATCAAGAAACGGGTAGTAGCATTTGTACTCCTTCTTCTCCCCGCTTACCGCTCCACTGCTGTCCTTGTAGGAATAATAAACCGCAAAGGGCGCCTGTGTATCATTATCTGCCATAAGGGGAAGCAGCTCATTTGCGCCCTCCGGTCCCTCTATCAAAATACAGTCGGGCTTATATTCTTCAATTACAGCCATAAGATGATAAGCGCAGGCAGGGCTGTGGTGTCTTACGGGAAAATAAACCACCTGATTTTCCATAGAAAATGCCTGTCTGAATATTTCCTCAAACCACGCGCCGCTTAAAATATCCTCCGCCTCTTTATCTATTTCAGCCAGCGTCTCGCCTCGTAATATCTGCTCCATATTCCACCCTCTTTGTTGCTCTTGTCCTTTACGACAGTGTTAAAGTATCCCTTTACCTTCTCCAGATCATCCCTGTTTTCTTTTACAATTGCGCCCACAAGATTTTGCACAAGCATGTCCATGCTTATTGTTCCGTCCCCGTAATAATAGGCGGACATCATGCTTTGATAATAGACCGAAACAGCCTCCGCCGTACTCATAACGGCGCTTGGCTTATCAATCTGATGTCCCATGGAGGAAACGCCCTCCCGAAGCTCATGGTATGTTGATGCAAGAAGCTCCGCCACCTTCTCGTCAGGGCTCAGGTCTATACCGTTTTCTCCTGCAAGCTTTTCCACCTCATTTATAATAATCTGTTTTTCCAAAGCAGCCTCCCTTATAGGGAAAACCGTCTCAAAATTAAACCGTCGTTTTAAGGCGCTGCTCATTTCATTGACACCCTTGTCCCTTGTGTTTGCCGTTCCGATTACATTAAAGCCCTGCTTTGCAAATACAAAGCTCTCCTCGTTAAGCTCCGGCACATTTAAAACCTTATCACTGAGTATGCTTATGAGGCTGTCCTGTATCTCCGCAGGCGTTCTTGTAATTTCCTCAAACCTTGTGATAATTCCCTCACTCATGCCTATATATAAGGGCGCCGGCACAAGCGCTTCACGGACAGGCCCCTTTTCCAGCAGCAGGGCATAATTCCATGAATATTTCATCATGTCCTCCGTTGTTCCCGCCGTTCCCTGAATCGTGTTTGTGCTTGTTCCGCTTATTGCCGCAGACAACAGCTCCGACAACATGGTTTTTGCCGTTCCCGGCTCTCCCACAAGCATAAGCCCCCTGTTTCCTGCAAGCGTAACAATACACCTCTCAACAAGAGTGTCGTTTCCAAGATATTTTTTCCTTATGTAATATTCCTTTCCGTTATAAACTACCGGCTTGTTACTGCCAAGTATAAACGTTCTAACTGCCTGAGGCGACATTTTCCAGTTCATGGGCTTTTTTGCCGTGTCCGTATTGATGAGCGCCGTAAGTTCCTCCCTGTATGCCACCTCCACAGGCGGCTTAATCATATTTGTGTTTTCACTCATTGCATATCCCCCTTAAAGCAAGACGGCTCCAACGCCGTAATTTTCCTATAAAGAAATAAAGCCGGATGCTGTCACGCCAAAGACTTACAAAAGCCTTCGCATGACAGCACCCAACTTATCATTTCATTTATTTATCGGCTGCCTTTTGCGGCAGCATGTACTTTTGTTCAAGAGCCGCATACTGCCTCTCAAACCATGCTGCGTCATTTTTAATCTCCTTGCGGTATCCGTGAGCGTCCATATCGTCCTCCTCAACCTGAATGATACACACTGCAATATTGGAGCAGTGATCGGATATACGCTCGTAGGTATCCGTTATATCTGCCAGACTAAGTCCAAGTTCAATTGTACATTTACCCTTTCTGAGTCTTTTCACATGTCTCTTTTTAAGCTCCATGTTCATATCGTCAATAAGATCCTCAAGCGGCTGTACAAGGGCAGCCATTTCAAGGTCGTTATTTTCCAGAGCATTGACCGTCATATCAAGAATATCACTGAGCGCTTTGCCGTATACTGCAAGCTCCTCCATGGCCTTTTTAGAAAAATTCTGTTCTTTCTCATGCATCTGTTCCACGCCAAGCAGTATATTTACCGCAAGATCCGATATACGCTCAATGTCCCCGATTGTATGAAGAAGCACTGAGGCCATATGGCTGTCCTCCTTAGACAAATCCCTGCTGCTGAGGCGGAGCAAATAAGTGCCAAGCTGATCCTCAAATTTATCTACCTTATCCTCTATGTCACGGACCTTCTGCCCCTTTTCCTCATTGTAGTCACCGATAAGGGAAATTGCCTGCAGCACGCTTTCCCTTGATATGTGTGCCATATGAATTGCAACCTTTCTCGCCTGCACAACTGCAAATCCGGGTCTTTCAAGGAAAACAGGATCCAGAAGCTGAAGCACACGGTCCTGCTCCTCCTCATTTTCATCTCCCTTATCCCTTATGGTCTTAACCGCAAGGTACTCAAGAAATCCTGCAAACGGAAAGAGAAGTATGGTTGCTCCGATATTAAACAGTGAATGAACCACGGCTATGCCTGCCGGTTTAGCCGCATAATCCAGAAATGCATAATCCAGAAACAGATTTGAGGCGTAAAAGCCTATCATAAAAATAGCCGTACCGAGGACATTGAAGTAAAAATGTACTGCCGCCGCCCTTTTTGCATCCTTGTTTGTTCCTGCGCTTGACAAAATTGCCGTTGTACAGCTTCCGATATTCTGACCCATAATAATCGGTATTGCGAGGGCATAGGACACTGCGCCGGTAGAGCATAACGCCTGCAAAATACCGATGGAAACCGAGGAGGACTGCATAATGGTTGTAATAACAAAGCCTAAAATAAGTCCCAGAACAGGATTTTCAAACCTTGTAAGTATGCTTGTAAACTGAGGAACATCCTTAAGAGGCTCAACTGCCGCGCTCATGGCATTCATACCATACATAAGAATTGCAAAGCCAAGAAGAATTGTTCCTATATTGTGCTTCTTATCACTCCTGCAAAATACAACAAATATAGCTCCTATAACTGCAAGTATGGGCGTAAAGGAGGTCGGCTTAAGCATCTGTATAAAAATGTTACCTCCCTCTATACCCGTAAGGGAAAGCAGCCACGAGGTTACCGTAGTACCGATATTGGCGCCCATGATAATGCCTACCGCCTGTTTCAGCTTCATAATACCCGAATTTACAAAGCCCACAACCATAACCGTAGTTGCGCCCGAGGATTGTATAACGGCAGTAACGCCTGCTCCGAGCAAAACGGCGGAAAGCCTGTTTGATGTCAGTTTCTCAAGTATTCTTTCAAGCTTGCCTCCGGAAAGCTTTGCCAAAGCATCCCCCATGACATGCATTCCATATAGGAAAAGCGCAAGACCTCCTATCATGGATAAAATATCAAATATATCCATACGGTTCTCCTTATTGTTAATAGTATACAGGAATTTATTTTTCCCATAATTCGTAAATTAACCCACTATCAACAATAATACAACCTTAAATAAGTCTCCGTCAACAATTATTTCCATTTTACCCTTTTGCAGCTCCATAAGACTTCTTGCAATGGATAGTCCAAGCCCGCTTCCTTCCGTATTTCTTGAGCTGTCGCCCCTCACAAACCTTTCCATAAGCTCGTCGCCGGAAATGTTAAGCTCCTCCTTCGAAATATTTTTGAAGGTGACGGAAATATACTCATCCTTCTCCTTCACGTCAATGTAAACTCTTGAACCCTCCAGTGCATATTTGACAATGTTATTGATAAGGTTTTCCATAACCCTCCACAGATGCCTTCCGTCTGCAATTACAAAGTATTCCTCCTTATCGCTCTTTATGATTGTCTTTATGCTTCTCGCTGCAAGCTTATCCTCAAACTCTCCAAGCGCCTGATTTATCACCACGTTCACATCCGTTTTCTCAAGCGTCACGTCAATGTTGCCCGTGGAGGCTTTGGAGGCGTCAATTAAATCCTGTATAAGCTTTTTAAGCCTTGCAGACTGTCTGTCCAGAACCTGTATATATTCGCCCGCCTTCTCATTGTCAAGCTTCTCCTTCTCCAGAAGGTCAACATAATTTATGATTGATGTAAGCGGCGTTTTTATATCGTGGGACACATTTGTAATAAGCTCCGTTTTCATGCGCTCACTCTTAAGCGACTCCTCAACGGCATTTGCCATCCCGTTTCTTATACTGTTTAAATTTTCTCCATGCTCCCTGAACGCTCCAAGCATCCCCTTTGTATCCACCTCAAAATCCATATTGCCCGCTGCAATTTCATTTCCCGCCTTCTTGAGCTTTGAAAGGTTGATGCAGGCAATTACAAGTATGGCTCCGAATATAAGCTTTTCAATAAAGATAACAAAAACAGCAAGCCCCAGACTTTCTGAGAAGCATGCAATAAGCTCCAGAAACGCCGCTGCCGCAAACACACCAAGATACCTGCCATATATGTTTATGCTGCTCCACAACATTTTTACAGCCTTAAGTATATTTTTTCCAAGCTTTTTTATACCTCTCCATAAAAACATTATGATTCTGGTGCACGCCATACTGCTTACAAATGTTTGCGTCTTTAACCTTGCTGCGGTTGTGAGCAGCACAACGGGAATGGCAAGCGCAAGCCACACCGAAAGCAATACAGCATTAACCATATCCACACCAACGTAAGGATTTATCGCAATTACCATTATGGCAACAATCACCACGACAGCCAGCAAAATATCATAAGGTATTCTGTCAAATGCAGATGCATATGGTTCATCCGATTTTTTTCCGTACCCTGCCGATATTACAACAAATGTACCAAGCAGAAGCGTAAACACGGCTGACACTCCAAATATGACATATATATAATCCAATACGGTATCTCCATATTTTAATATCAGAGAATAATAAAAGCTGTCATGGGCGGTAAAGTCATTTTTTACATATGAGGTTACATTAAGCTGGCAGGTAGCAGGTCCCGTTACCTCAACAACATATGATTTTGTCACGTCATTATACCATTCCTCACAGCTCCACGTATCATATGTTTCCTCCATTTCCTTGAAAAAAGCATTATACTGTGTACGGAAATTATCATCCATGTCAAGATAATTCCATCGTCCCTTATCATCTAACCATGCATGTATTCCATTGCTTACAACATAATTGCCGCCTTCATATATACCGCCGTCTTCAACGTGCAATGTATGTTCTGCATCATCATCCAGCCAGAACTGATTAATTGGAAAATCATCAATACCATAATATTGCGAATAATACTCTATAGGAAATTCACACAATTGTTCACTTAAATCATACTGCTCTACCATTTCCATATTATAGTCTGTTGCTGCCTGAGTTGTTGCCACACCCTCGTCATATAGAAACTCCTCCGCTACATCTATCTTCATATTTTCTGTTGTCGCTTCCGTTATATCTTCTTCATGCACATTGTAATCCACATCCTGTCTGATTGTAAGCGGTTCCGTACGCAGATATTCCTTTGCGCCCACATAAAATGTAAATCTCGAAGTGTCGGGATACGTGTCAAAGTTCACGACATGCGTATCCTTATACTGCCACTCGTCACATTTATAATTCGATAATACAGGGAGGTCATATTTATGGGGTTCCAGAGGTTCAATCAAAAAAGCGTAGTTGGAATTATCCTCCGAATACCTGTCCCTATACAAATCCGTAGTATACTCATCGCTGTTCACTACCGCGCGATAGTATGAATAAACCGCCTCATTGGCTTTATTATATGCGATACGCTCTATTTCATCCGCCCTGATGTCTGCCTTCAGGGTTTCCATCTCAAGCATTTTTTCTCCATATACATCAAACATACAAATAATAAGTAAAAACGAAGCTGCAAAAAATAAAATAGCCACAGACATTAAAATACAGGCTATAAATTTAGCCAATGCGCTTTTCTTCATTTTTTTCATTCAAATCAATCCTCCAATTTATAACCCTGTCCCCAGACAACCTTCAGATATTTAGGCTCTGACGGGTTAATCTCAACCTTTTCCCTGAGATGCCTTATATGTACGGCAACCGTGTTTTCATTTCCAATCGGGGCATCCTCCCATACAAGCCTGTATATATCCTTTGGAGAATAAACCTTTCCCGGATTGTTCATAAGAAGCTTTAAAATCTGAAATTCCGTAGGCGTAAGGGAAACAGGCTCACCGTCTACCGTTACCTCCTTTTTCCTGTCGTCAAGCTCTATTCCGCCATATACAAGTCTGTCCGTATTTTCCGTTTTACCACCGCCGCCGAGCTGCATATAGCGTCTTAGCTGCGCCCTTACACGTGCTATAAGCTCAACCGGATTAAAGGGCTTTGTCACATAATCGTCAGCCCCTATGTTAAGTCCAAGTACCTTGTCAGTATCTTCACTCTTTGCCGTAAGTAAGATTACGGGAATGTTTGAAATGCCTCTTATCTTAGCCATTGCCGCTATTCCGTCCATAACCGGCATCATAACATCCATGAGCACAAGCTGAATGTCTTTTCCCTTTTGTTCATCCTTCATTATGTCAACCGCTTCAATTCCATTATAAGCCTTTACAACTCCGTAACCCTCGCTGGATAAGTAAATGCCCAGCGCCTCCACAATATCCTTTTCATCATCGCATACAAGTATGTTGTACATATCCTCTTACCTCCTTGGAATTATTATGTCAGAAATATTTTTAAGATAAAACAATTTGAATACTTAAGATTTCATTAAGACAGCACGAAAAATTTATCTTCCCTCAGATACTATATATTTTATAAAGCCCTGTACCTCCGTCCATGCCTGCTTTGACTCAGGCATGAGCTTTGCAGCCATCTGAAATACATGGAACATCCCTTCATACACGGACAGCTTTACCTTTACCCCAGCCTCCTTCGCCTTCCTTGCCACGGTTTCGGAATCACTGAACAGCATCTCATGCGTTCCCACCTGAATCAGCATAGGCGGAAAGTCTGTAAAATCCCCATACATAGGTGATATATATGGGTTTTGAGGATCATTTTCCCCAACGTAAGCATTATCATATATAAGGCTGTCCTCATCCTGTCCGAAAATAGGGTCAATCTCATAGTTATCCCTGTAGGAAGCCCCGGTTGCAGCCACATCCGTCCATGGAGACATTGCAATGATTCCCGCAGGCAGTTTTCTTCCCGCATCCTTTAAATAATGGCACACTGCCATTGCAAGCCCGCCTCCTGCGGAATCCCCTGCAAATATTATCTCATTTTCACAATAGCCTCTGGCAAGCAGCCAGTCGTACGCTGCAAGCGCATCCTCAAAGGCAGCAGGATATGGATGTTTGGGAGCCACCCTGTAATCAATGCTTAAAACATCCGCACCGTCCCCTGCCTCGCAGTAAAGTCCTGCCATTGTCCTGTAATTATTTTTAAAAGCATTTACATATCCGCCTCCGTGAAGCTGCAATATGACAAGCCTGCCATTATCACATCTTCCATTTTCGGACTTTACATTCTCGAACTTTGCACTGCCCGTTTTATCATCCTGTACTTCTTCCCTTGATATAAGCTCCATGTCAAAATTATCCAAAGAAATTCTCTCTGCCTTAATATAGGACGGGTATTTATAATCTTTATCCATCTCACTGATGCCTCTCGTCTCATTGACGAATTTATCCTTAAGCCTGGAATTATGATTAAACTCATATACCATATCCCTTATTATTTTTGCGCGCTTACTAAGTTTGTTTTCCATGCTTCTTATCCTTATCTTTTATTCCCACGAGGGTTAAATTCTAAATCTTCTTGTCAGCTCCCTTATTGCCTCCCTGTCCCCGAAAACAACACTTGAAAGAAAGGCAATTCCACTCACTCCCGTTGCTATAATTGTAAGCAGCGGATGGGCTATAACTCCGCAGGCGGCAAGTATAACAAAAAATATGCTTGTAATGAACATCATAATCTGGAGCAGAAGATAGTTCTGCCAATGGCGTATATTTGCAAACATCAGAATGGCAATAACCCCATCTACCGCCATAATAATACAAGGTATGGCATAATCAACGGACCAGCCGTTATATCCAAGCACAACATCAATCAGATATACCATAAGCAATGCAAAAAGGGTCTGCATAAACAGCTTCGTTCTATGGCTTTTGTCTCTCCTGAGTGTATAGATAACCGTAAAGCAGGCATAGCCAAGTGCCACGCCGCATATAAGCGACCACTTTACATCGTCACCGGCAAAACTGTTTATAATCATAAGAATTGCCTCAATCAGAACTGCTGCAAATACAAATATTTTTATAAACAGATTAAGCTTTCTGATTGCAGGCGTCACATCCGGATACATATTTGATGTTGAATGATAATCCGTCGTTTCCGCCCCCATAAGCACACCGTTGCACATGGGACAGATATGCGAATTATCCAGAATCTGCACGTTGCATCTGTTACATTTACTCATAATACACCCCGTTCGTCTCTACCGAAACCTCAACACCCGCTTCCGCCAGATGTCTGAAAAATCTTTTTTGGACATATGCTTCCCTCACCGCTGAGCTGAAGGTAAACACAAGCGTATCCTTATATGTGCATACGCTTCCCTTTATATTCTGCCCCTTTGACATGGAAAGGACAACATGGAATTTATCAATATATTCCTCATATGCCTTATCCACCTTTATCATTCCGAGATTTGTTATGGTGGAGGTGTTCGCTCTTGCCGACGATTTGTATATAAGCTTCATTGCAATGTTTTTGATAAAAAGAGGAACAGCCCTTATCATCATGCTCTTTTCATTTGAAACATTATAGGAAAACAGCTTTTCAAGATTATCCTTTGTTATCTGCTCCCTAAGCCCTTCCGAAACCTCCCTCAGAATATCCTCAAAGGTATAGCTTTCTTTTTCCGCCTTAAAAACAGCCGAGACAACCGTAAAAAAATTTTTCAGTGTATCCGAATCAAAATACGGTCTTAAATTGACAGGCACACACACGCTTATGGGATTGTCACAGGGCTGTGACTTCAGACATTCCCTGTATACGGAATAAATAAAAAGCGATATGAGATATTGGTTTATCGTTACTCCATGGGATTTACAAACCTCCTTGAGCTGAGGCAGATTAACATATCCGTGCATTATGCCAAAACAGCCTGCAGAAAATTTTTCACCGGTTATAATGTAAGCTTTTTCCGTCTTATATCCCTTCTTTGCGCTGCGGGTATAGTTTTTGACGTAGCTGTCCTCCCGGTCAAGAGACGTTTCCGGTTTCAGGTTATCTCCCTCCGCCACCTCAAGCTCATGGTACCGGTATCGCAAATACTGATAGGTAAGCTCACGCAAAAACATAATGGCTCCGTTTCCATCGGTAACCACGTGAAATACCTCTAGATTAATTCTTTTTTTGTAGTATGTGACCCGGAACTGATAATCATTATTTATATACGGATTTATATATGCGCACGGATACCGGTCCTCCTGATGTACCCTTGGCGACGGTTTATTATTCGTCTCGAAATAATACCAGAATATTCCCTTTTTAAGCTTTGTCTGAAACACATCAAAATAAGGCAGTACCCTGTCAAGAGCCTGCTGCAAAATTACTTCGTCAATATCCTCCTTCAGGGTTACGGAAACCCTGTAGACATTACTTACGTCCTCACTTACAATAACGGGAAATAAATTGGCCGTATTATCCAGCTTGTCCCATCTTGAGGATTTATATTGTGGCTTTCTTACACCTTGTTTCTTCGCCATAATGAATGTTCCTTCCTCATTCAGACAATTAACAAACCTACCGGCGTTACCGCCAAAAAGAAAAAAGCTACTGATCGGACTCGAACCGACGACCTGCTGATTACGAATCAGCTGCTCTACCAACTGAGCCACAGTAGCTTGCATACCTAAGTTATTATATATTGTTTTTCACATATTGTAAAGAACCATTCATCAGAATATTTATCCGGAATATTTCTTCTATTGAACAAAATGACTGTCTACCTTGCAAGCGCCGCTTCAATAATATTTGCAGTTCCTATATTTTCTTTTGGAAGCTGGCATAAATCGTTTGCAGGATAATCATTTGCCTCAACAACCGCAAGACCGTCCTTTGTTATACATATATCCCACCCTACATATCTTACCTCTTTTACTTCCTTCGCCATTTGTCTTGCAAAATCAAGCACCTCCCGCCAGCATGGAATCTGAAATCCCACAATAGGCGTTCCCGTGTCGGGATGCTTGTCAAAATATACGTTTTGTTTATTTCTTGCCTTGTGCTCAACAATACCTGTCTTACGGTTTATCGGTGCGCTTATGCCGCCATGATTAAAGTTGTCAACCTCATTTCCGCCTGTGCCCATTCTAAGATACATTCCCACAACGGAAGCCGTGCCCCTGTCACTTACTACCGTCACAATCCGAATAGTGTTTACAGAGTCCGGATAAAGCCTTGACATTTCTTCATTTTGCTCCAAAACCTCCTCAACAAGCGGTCTGTTTGTCTCCACAAGAAAGTCATAAAGCTCCTTCGGATTTTTATCCTCCAGACGGATAATCTCTATACCCTTGCCGCAGCAAAGATCCACCGGCTTTATGATTACCTTATCCTTCCCCTTCACAAATTCTTCAAATTCCGCCTCATTTTCACCGTTGATAAAAAACCAGTCACGGCCTACATATTCCTTAAAGCGCTCGTTGAATTTCTGCTTTTCATTAAAAACCTCCCGCGCTTTCTTGTCGTTTAACCGTTCCACATACTCGTCATTTTTTCCCCTTGTGAGAATTTTTCTGCGCTCATTCCGATTCAGCTCATACATATTGAAAAGCTCATAATCCATATAGCCCGCCTGGTATTTAAAGCCGCAGTAAATCACGTCAAAAAACAGAAATATGCTGTTTTTACCGCTTTTCTTATGAACTTTTCTTATTGTGGAAAACAATCCCTTATAGTCCATCTTTATGATTCGCTCTATCAAATATTTTATCTTTCTCATACTACTCGGCTCCCATCAAAAATTCTGTTCCCGGCTGCTCCAGTCTTGCAAGCCTGTCATTATATGCGTCAATTATTTCCTTTTCAAATACAAGGTCCTCCTCCAAGCCTAAGCTCTTTAATATATGCTTTACAAAGTATGGATTCAGTATAAGGAAAGGTCCTAATATATATGTGCCATAAAAATTTTTGTAAAATATCCCCTCGTACTTTGAATTTAAATTTATTCCAAAGCCGCCTGAAACCTTAATATTTTTTCCCTCTGCAAGCTTCCCTTCGCAAAATGAAAACTGTCCCTTGTGTCCCACAATTTTCATATTTTTATATTCGCCCAGAAAGAAGCAGTTTCTTCTGTCATTCATCTGTCTAACCGCATGAAAATCAAGGGCTTCAAGACATGGGATTTTTCTTTCCCCATCCAGAATGTAATTGCCGAATATTTCAAGGGCATTACCGGTTGCAAGTATAATCGTTCCTCCCTCAATAAGCCCCTTTATTTTATCCTTATACGGCATAAGACGCTCTATTGCAAACTCCTGATTTCTCTCGGACATGGAGCCCATATAAATGATGTCTATTTTCTTTCTTTCAGCAAATGCAGGCTTATGGTCATTTGAAGTATATATAACCTCAGCGTCCTTAATGCATTTTGCAAGATATTTTGCATTATAGTAATCACCGTAAAGATTGCTAAGCTCAGGGTAAAGCACTTCTATTTTAATATTTCTACCGCTCATTATTTAGCATTCTCTCCTTTATTCTTTCCTTGATATTCTTCGCCTTTGAAACCGTATAAACATCATGAAGAATATATATTGAATCGATACCGTCAAACTCCACATAGTCCGGTATTGTATTTTCATCCCTGACGCATACAACCTTTTCCTCAGGTATACCCGCAAGCTTAAGTCTTAACCTGTAATCAAGATAACGGTGACCTGCGACTATTATCTTTTTAATATTGGGCTGATTGAGATTTTCAAAATCGCTTTCATAGAGCCACGTAATCGTCTCAATTGCCTTATCGTCGCCGTAATGCTCATCCAGAAGAAGTATCAGCTCCTTGTCCTCCGGCTCCTTTGCAATATATCCAAATACGGTAGATGCAGCAGACACATTCTGTCCCTTTGCCGTAAATGTTGCGATTTTTATTCCGCCGCACTCCTCAAATGCCATTCTCGATTCCGGAATTTTAATCCTGCCTATATTTTCCGCAAGCTTTTTCGAGCTTAAGCCCAACTCCCGGAACAGCGCTATGATTGCCACAACGTTAAATGCATTGAATATTGTATCGGAAACAAGCGGATAACGGTTTTCCTTCTGACCTGCCTCACTGACGCATATTGTTCTCTCACCATAATCTATCGCATTTCCAATGTACTTAGGCTTCTTTGATGCAAGACCGCATTTCGGGCATTTGAATTTACCGATATCCCTGTAGTGCTTATAGAGAAATTCAGGCTTTGTACCACACTTCGGACATACCGGAAAATCAGAAACATTTGTAGGAAGAACCTCCTGCTTCTGATCTGCAATGGAAAAATATATGCGCTTATTCGGAAGCCTTGTATCCTCCTCGCCTGTGCCGCCGTAACGCTCGCCTAAAAAGCTGCTTACAGGGTCGTCTGCATTTAATATAAGCTTTGTCTCAGGCACAAGGGCAAGCCCTTTATTTATGCTGTTAAAAATATATTCCTGATGGGCGTTTCTCCGGATGGAGTCCCTGCATATATTCGTTACTATAATATAGTCCGGCTTTATCCACGGAAGGGTCTGATAGGATAAAAGCTCGTCCACCTCAACAACGGCAGCGTCCTTTGTAGGTCTGTTGAAAATATTTACCGCATCCAGAAGGCATCTTGCCTGCCCCGCCTTGTAGTTTGCTCCCCAATTGTTGTAAGCAACCCGCTTGCCCTCAAGCTTGAGAATATCGCTTACAAGATTGGCTATTGTTGTCTTTCCGTTTGTTCCCGTAACAGCAACAACAAGTCTCGGCTTTTTTACCCTGTCTATAAAATCATCACATAAACGCAGAGCCAGAATACCCGGCCTGTCGTCCTTCTCTTTGCCTGTAAGCTTGAAAAAAAACAGGCATAATTTTGATGCCCAAAGGCTTATAATAAAACGAAGCATTATTTTTACCATCCAATAGCATTTATTTTGCATACCTTGCTATGTCATTCTACAATACACCCATTTAAAAATCAAGTTTTTGTTGCTGACTTACACTTACATAACATACATTTCTTACTTTATGAAGCTGTACCGTCAAAGATGCTTTTTTGCAAACGGACAAATTTTATTCATAAAAAGTTAATAAAATGTTAATTTTTAAATTGATTATGGCGTAAAAATATTGTATTATAAATATATATTTACGTTGCAGCACATAATTATTCATTTTGTTATCCTTCTAAGGAATTTTCATTCTTTAGTTTTGGTATCAGTGTAGTTAAACAGGTTGTGTCAGTCCATAGAGTTCTTGGTTTACAAAATAACCCGGAGCATATGTCAAGAGCGGATTGGCTAATGTTCAAAAATCAGGGAGATGAGTTATGGGATTTATAGAAAACGAAAGGCATCAAAAAAACAATAAAGGCTTTACCCTTGTTGAGCTTATTATTGTAATAGCCATTATGGCTATTCTTTCCGCAGCGGTGGGCTTAGCAGTTATACGTTACATACAAAAGGCAAGGGAAGGAAATGTGCGTGAAGAGGCAAGGGTAATACATGATGCATGTCAGCACGCATATGTCAATATGGTTGCAGGCGATGCAGACTTGAATCTTGTAAAAACATTTAAAAAATCCGATGGCAGCACGGTTCCTTGCGGTGTAGTGACCAACTATCACCTCGCCTCCGTACAAAGAGGAGATATGATTAACCCGGCTGCCGCCGATTATTGTGATTATCTGATTGCAAAAGATATTCTGGATTCTCTTAGCAGCAATAGTGACAGTGATTATAAATTTTTGAATTTTAATGGAGCGGTGTACAATCCCATCGGCATGGGATGTGCTTCATTTTCCAGTACATATGGCTGTCCGGGCGTTATCGTCGTATATGATGTGGAGGGAAATATAATAATGCTGGAATACTACAAGGAAAAGGTTCTTATTCACTATGAGAATGGTGAATTTAATATAAGTGACAGCACTACGTTTATAGGTACAGACCGGATACAGTAAATTTCATCTTATCTGAGGTAATTAAAATGCTTACATATTCATTTGAAGATATCGGAAATGATACCCTGTATGAACACTTGTATAAAGCTGTTAAAAACGACATATTAAACGGTACTCTTACTCCCATGCAAAAGCTCCCGTCAAAGAGAAGCTTTGCAAAGAATTTAAGTATCAGCACTATCACGGTTGAAAATGCATACTCTCAGCTTTTAGCTGAGGGTTACATTTTTTCTGTCCCAAAAAAAGGCTATTATGTTTCAGATTTTTCCAATCCTCTACTTCCGGATATTAATATCAAATCTGATTTTCATAATACCGATATGAAACAAAATCATCCCAATACTGATACCGGGCAAAATACTTCCAATACTGATACCACGCAAAATATCTTTAATACTGATGTCAGACAAAATGTCCTCAATACTGATATTAGACAAAATATCTTTAATATCGATACTATGTCTACTTCTGTGAATACCCATAATATGCCTGAAGCTTTTACCAGCATAAATCTGACCGTCAATCATATAAATGCAGATAATTTTCCTTTTTCAATCTGGTCCAAGCTTATTCGTGAGGTTATTTCAACTGAAAAAAGCTCTCTTATGAAGCCTCTGCCAAGTGCAGGCTCATACGAGCTTCGCAGCGCCATAGCAAAGCATCTGCGAGACTACAGAGGTCTTAAGGTAAGTCCCGAACAGATTATCATAGGCGCGGGAACCGAATATCTTTACAGCATAATTATTCAACTGATGGGGCGCAAGCTTGTATACGGATTAGAGGATCCGGGATATAAAAAGATATCAAAAATCTACAACAGCCATAAGGTGGCATGCACATATATCCCCATAACTGCCTCTGGTATCAATATGGATATTTTAAGAAAAAGCAGCGCTGATATCATGCATATTTCACCTTCCCATCACTTTCCCACGGGAATTGTAACATCAATCAGAACAAGGTATAAGCTTTTAGAGTGGGCAAATGAAAATAAAACCCGTTACATTATAGAGGATGATTACGACACTGAATTTCGCCTTGTGGGGAAACCCATACCTGCCCTTCTTGGCATTGACAGGAACGAAAAGGTTATATACATGAACAGCTTCAGCAAAAGCTTAAGCTCAACCATAAGAATCAGTTATATGGTTTTACCTGCGCAGCTTATGAAAAAATATAATGAAACGCTCTCCTTTTATTCATGCACGGTGTCGTCCTTTGAGCAGGCAACCCTTGCAAAATTTATAAGCGACGGATATTTTGAAAAACACATAAACAGAATGAGAAATTATTACAGAAAGCTCAGGGACACATTGCTTAATGCCATACGGAAAAGTCCGCTTAATTCTAACTGTACAATACTGGAGGAAAACTCAGGGCTACATTTTCTCTTGAAAATAAATACCGATAAAACAGATACACAGCTTAAGGCGGACGCCAGATCAAACGGACTTATTATTTCCTGCATGTCAGATTATTATATGCATCACCCTATTAACAACAATGAACACATCATTATTATTAACTACTCAGGAATAGATGCAGGCAGCATAAATTCCATAATTGAAAAGCTGTGTCGGATTATTTAATATGAGGATTTTCTTGAAATATAAAGATGCCCAGAGCCGGAATCGAACCAGCGACACGAGGATTTTCAGTCCTCT
>DKZK01000015.1 GCA_002493625.1 Lachnospiraceae bacterium UBA7076
CATCTGCGCCATAACAAAGCTGCAAAGCCTTGGGGACAAAAATCCTGACCCGATGGGAATAAGAACAGGGCTTGATGAGAGATTTATTACGGTGTTAAATGATGATGGAACGGAGATATTGGATGATAAAAACAATGTGCTTGACTTTGGCGGTGCGCAAGAGTGGCTTGATCCGGATAGAGAAAAATATTCCTGTGGGGTTGTTGCGGCAGTAAATACATATTTATACATGACAGGACAGACGACAGTAACAAAGCGTGATTATGTTCATTTGTGCGACCAGTTTTGTGATGAACATCCGATTGATAAGTTTCTGATTGAAAAAGCGAAATTTGGTGCAATACCACCATCCATGGGAGATTATCTTGAGGACAGGTGCAGGGAGCACGGGCTTTCCATAAAGACGAGCTGGAACTGGTATAAAGGGGTTGACCGGTATGAAACCATGAAAAAAATGCTTGCAAATAATATACCGGTTGTGTGGGGACTTGATTCCGGCAGGAAGGAACTGACGCTTTACAGCTATGAAAATGATAGTTATATAAAGAAGAATAGAAATGATGAAGTATCCAGCCATTATGTTGTTGCAACGGCAATCTATGAGCAGGAGCAGGCGGACGGAAGCTACAGGCGGATGGTTGAGGTTTCCTCATATGGACAAAGATATTACATAGATTATGATGAGTATCTTGATTTTACAACGTCTTTTTATCAGGAGAATCCGGAATATATGATACCGCCGGATGGAACGGGACAGGGTACGATTGATGGTGAAGCAATTGCAAATACCATTGGCTCTAATATTATGGAAATCAGGATTGACTGATTTTAGCATGCAGTAATTATATTTTAAAGGAGATATGAAATGGAACGAGGAAAATATCTGAAAAAAACAGGTTTGTGCTTTATACTGTCTATGATGCTTGTGGTATCTCTGACAGGCTGTGAGAGAAAGGTAATGCTGAGAAGCGACAGATTCAGCGAGTGGGTGGAGGCAATCGGTATTAATGAATATCCGCATCTGACCTGTTACAAATATCTTGAATATGATAATGGGCTTAGCCTCACAATAGGATATTATGACAGTGAATCGGCAGATGAGTTTAAGACGATACTTGACAACCATAATACATTCGTTACAAGACACCCGGATTATTTTCCGGAGGATTTTGATATTGATATAGGATTTAAAGAAGCAAGTGAATATGCACCGCTGAGTTTTTCAAATCGTACTGATTCGGATTTGGACAAGGACTATGGGGACTATATAGAACTGTCTCAAATCGAAACGGAAAAAACCCATCGTATGAGATATGCCTATCCTCGTAATTTTGAAAAAACAGAAATCAAATTTGAAGCGGAAACAATCATCATATCGATAGGAAAAGGCATAGAAACAGCCGAAAAAGCTCATGATTGGTCTGAGGATTTTGAAAACTTTGATACAATCGTTGTTATGATTTCGCTGGAGGTTGAAGCTGAAATTAATGTTGAGAAGGCATTGGAAAAGATCCAAAAGGCAAATCCCGATGCGGAAATATATTATAAGACCTATACCAAAGAATTGACAAAGTATGTTCCGGAGGAAAATTCAAATTAAGCGAGATATATTATGGGAAAAAGATTATATAAAAGAATAAAGTCAATGTCAATAAATATTCCCTTGTTTTTTTTTGTATTTTATAGGATAATTAAGTAGCTGTTGTCGATATTAATGTGCAGGTTGTGTCAAGTTTTCATAGAAAACTTGACATCTAGCGTCAGCCCATTTACCGAAGGTAAATATGGAATGGCTGACGTTCCAAGGATAGGGGGATACTATGGATAATAATCGTAAGAATAATCTTAAAATAATAAAGAAAGCAAATCGGGAAATGCTGGATTATTTTAACGATAATTTTATAAATGAGCTTGAAAATATCCAAAATCTTAAAACACAGATTTTTGAGGTTGACGTTAAGATAGATGAGCTGGAGAAAACCAAGGATATTTATGCTTTTAAAACAAGCTCAAAAAAAAGTGCATTTACACCCGTTGTAACAGATGACAGCGGAAATATTAAAGGAAAAATAATTGATAATCAGATAAAGGATCTGGAGGAGGTCAGATCCTCTCTGGACATTAAAATCAGAATGCTCGACAGCTCCCTTAAGATATTAAAAAGAAGACTTGAGCTTTTAAGCGGAGCGGATGAAGCCATTTCCGATTTGGTTTTTGAGCTTGGGGAAAATATTGACAGGGAGGATTCAGAGGATAACTTTGAGTTTACGAGGGAAGAAGAAAAAAAGGAAAATGAAAACCATGGGTATAACATACTTATGCAGGATGCATTTGACAAAACCTTTTACTCTACTCTTCTGGACAGAAGTGTTAAGGATGGCGTCATTAACTTAAATCATAAGCTTGAAATGTTATCCTATCTGATAGGAACGGACACAGAGCGGGCAAAGCTTACAATAAAAGATATTCTGGCTAAATCCCGTCAGATTGAGGAATCGGTGGATGATATAAATGAAAGGCTTAACAAAGGTCAGGAGATAACGAAAGCCATATGGGAAGAACTTAATGATTTTATAGACAGGCAGAAGATAAAAAACAATGGATATGAGATTGAGTCAACCCTTGAATGTTCAGACCATGAGCTTGTGCTGCCTCCTGTTTTTGCGATAAATTTATTTAAGCTGCTCGATATATTTTTTGATAATATAAATAAGCATTCCGGGGCGAGTAAGGTACAGATTTCAGTAGCGGTAACTCCAAATGTGGTTAATGTAAAAATTAAGGATAACGGTATTGGAATCAACTCGGAATACATGACCTTAAGTCCGTGGTACAGCAGCCTGCACCGGGCAAATGAAATAATATATCTTTTGGGCGGAAGGCTTAATATAACAGGAGAAGCCATGAACGGTACGGAGGTTACCTTCAGCTTTCCTATACAGATGTAATTTAAAATGATAAATAGGTAATTGTGAAACTCCGTTTTTTCTAACTTCCGTTGTACAATATAGACAAAAGAGTTTTGCAATTACCTATAAAATATCGAAAATTGAAAGGAGTAAGTCAGAGCTGTCGCAATAAGGATTTTAATTCTCTTTTATGATGCATTTTTAACAAAGAACGCTTCAACGTGTTACTTAACTTCCGCTGTCTTTGTTTAAAATGCATAGCTGCTAAGAAAACAATTCCTTATTGCGACAGCCCCGATTAAATGTTATGAAAAGTAAAATTGTAGAAATATTAGAAAAAAATATGGAAGGTTTGTCAGCATCTGAAATAGAGACTCTTATAGAAATACCGCCTAAGGCGGAGCTTGGAGATTTTGCATTTCCATGCTTTTCACTTGCAAAAACAATGAGAAAAGCGCCTCAGATAATTGCGGAGGATATAAAAAACAAAATAGGCGCCCAGGAAATATTAGAAAAAATAGAAACGCAGGGCGCGTACATCAATTTTTTTGTAAAGAAAGACCTGTATATTAAAAGCATGGTTGAGTCTGCGCTTGGTAAAAACTTTGGCGGTTCAGATGAAGGCGAAGGAAAGGTAATTTGTATAGACTACTCCTCCCCTAACGTGGCAAAAAATTTCCATGTGGGACATCTTAGGACTACAATTATCGGAAATTCTTTATATAAAATATACAGCAAGCTTGGCTATAAGGTTGTGAGAATCAATCATCTTGGCGATTGGGGAACCCAGTTCGGAAAGCTTATAGTTGCATATAAGGCATGGGGGAATGAGGATGCCGTAAAGGCAGACGGTGTTGCCGAGCTTATGAGGCTTTACGTTAAGTTCCATGAGGAGGCTGACAAAAAGCCGGAGCTCAATGATGAGGCAAGATCATGGTTTAACAGGATGGAAAAGGGTGACGAGGAAGCACTTGAAATCTGGCAATGGTTTAAGGATATAAGCCTTGTTGAATACAAGAGAACCTATGACCTTCTTGGTATGGATTTTGATTACTATCTTGGCGAAAGCTTTTACAGGGATAAAACCGAGGCTGTGGTAAACAAGCTGAAGTCAGCAAACCTCCTTACGGAAAGCGACGGGGCTATGATTGTAAAGCTTGATGATTATAACATGGCGCCATGTCTTATACTTAAAAATGACGGAAGCTCCATATATGCAACAAGAGATTTAGCTGCCATATTTTACCGTAAAGAAACCTATAAGTTTTGTAAGTGCCTTTATGTAACCGGACAGGAACAGAAGCTTCATTTTGCACAGGTGTTTAAGGTTATCGAGCTGCTTGGCAACGAGTGGGCAAAGGAGGAGCTTGTTCATATTCCATACGGACTTGTAAGTCTTGAGGGGGAAAAGCTTTCAACAAGAAGCGGAAATATAATATATGCGGAGGATATTCTTCTTGAGGCAGTTTCTAAAATAAAGGAAATAATCGAGGAGAAAAATCCTGATTTGGAGGATAAGGAAGAAACTGCAAAGAAAATCGGTGTAGGTGCTGTTTTATTTAATGACTTATATAATCAGAGAATTAAGGACGTGTCCTTTAAATGGGAAAAGCTTCTTAATTTTGATGGGGAAACAGGACCATATGTGCAGTACACATATGCAAGATGCGCAAGCATTATCCGTAAATTGGATAATTTCAGTATTGACGGTGAAATTGATTACAACATTTTAAATGATGCTGACGCCCTGTCTCTTTTAAAGGAAATATCAAAGTTTCCTAAAGTTGTTGCGGATGCTGCAGAAAAATATGAGCCGTCAGCAGTTGCAAGATTTGCGGTAAATGTTTCACAGGCGTTTAATAAATTTTATAACTCCAACAGGATAAATGTTGAGGAAGAAAATGTGAAGCATGCTCGCGCGATTCTTGTTTATATAACAAAGGAAACAATAAAGGAAGCAATGGGACTTCTGGGAATAGAATGTCCGGAAAGAATGTAAGAAATAAAAGTCGACTTTATGAATACGCCTCTTTTGTCACGCAGACAGGAGAGGCGTTTTTTTGTTTTATAAGAAATTTCTTCAAAATTTCTTATAGGCAGGGCTCTAAAGAACCCTGCTAAGATTCGAACTGCGGCGGCAAAGCCGCTTTGTTCTCAGTATGCAAAATATTAAACGCAATATTTATATTTTATTATATATATTGTATTGTTTTTTGTATAAATACAATATATAGTACCTATTATACAGAGTTATCCACAATTGAATTGCGTGGTTTTATAAGGTTATCCACAAATGTGTGAATAACCTTGTGGATTATTATACATGTTTCACGTGAAACATGTTTTGTTTTAAAGAAAACATGTTTGTTTTTAATGCATACTTTTGTGAGATTAAGATATAAACTATTGTTCCGGCTGTCTGGATTCTTATGTCAGACTATGCCAGAAAATCACTTCGGATTTTGAATAAACACAGTTTGTGCGAATCCTGCGAAAATACAATATAAGTTTTAAGGGCAAGTTATTGTGAGAATACAACATATGATTTAATGTATTTTTATTCTATGCAGAGTACTTAAATTATGCTTAATAGTAATAATAAAATAAATTTGTAATAATATTTTAAATACCCTTTTATATAATAAAATAATGCTTTCTTTTAAATAAACTTCAAAAGTGTCTGGGAACAAGGTGTAGCTGATATTGAGATGATTAATATAATAAAGCGTCTTATGCCTGAAGTGTTTCAATTTTTCTAAATGGTAATTATTCCAAAGCATTTTATGATGTGTAATATCTAATGACATTAACCAATATCTTTATAAGTCCTCTGTTAAAAATGATATATAATTATCTTTGCAACTTAAGAAAGTTTATTTAAATAAAAATAATTTGATTATTTATATATTAAGTATTAAATGATTTATTTATATAGAACATAATTACCTTAAATAACTTTTTTGATTTGTTGGCGTATTGCTTTTGTTTGCACGTTCCTGTGATTTAAATGTTTTTATTATTCGATTTTTGCTTTTCATATTATTTATTGTGCCATTATCAATTACAGATTAACGATGCACTATTTGTACTCCACATAAACGAAAAACTAAAAACCTGTGGCTTTTCGGTGTTCGTTACACTCATATAGATCCGAGAACATATGACTGGTCGTAATAAACATCCATCGAATGTTTGCGGACCTGCGTGTTTGTGGGAGTGACCGTAAGGAAGCTTCCCGATTTTGTCGGGATTGTTCAACTCGTGGGGTAGAATAGCTTTAAAGAAGCCTCCCGACCTTATCGGGTTTTTCCAACTATGTGGGTCAGCCCTAAGGAATCGACCCACATAGTTGGGTCCCTCCTTAAGGCATATTATACCATATCGTCAATCGTAGATTGACGGTGCGCTATTTGCGATGTTTTTTCGCAAAGTATAATATGCGCTTGCGCATATTATACCATAGGTTTATTTTTAAAGTTGATTATATGTTTCACGTGAAACATATAGTTGTTTTGTGACGATAACATTTTTATTTTAAGAAAGAAAAACCTTGGATTTTTTATTGACAAGTATTTGATGACATTTGTTGGTGTATGTTTATATTAAAGTTATTGTAAAGGTAATACTGGTAAAAATA
Source organism: Lachnospiraceae bacterium UBA7076 (assembly GCA_002493625.1). Taxonomy (GTDB): domain Bacteria; phylum Bacillota; class Clostridia; order Lachnospirales; family Lachnospiraceae; genus Coprococcus_C. The sequence continues at coordinate 6,547 of DKZK01000015.1, forward strand.
CTAAAGATATTTTACTCATAAAACAATATTAAAAATATTTTTGTCATACTCATAATTTTTATTATTTATGAGATAAAATTAATTGTGCAGTTGCTATATTAAAAAAGTGAACCTTAAGTTTTTAAATTTGTATTTATTAAAAAATGTTTCACGTGAAACATCCGGATTAATTAACGGATAAAAAATTGTTGTAGAACAAAGTGCCCTTGGCATTTCATTTTACTTTCCGACAGAGTTGTAAAGAATATTATAGGATATAGAAAATTCGGAGAACCTCTTATAAAGTAAAAAAGAAATAAGGTAATAGCGGTTCCTATGTCAATAATTACCTTATACCTGTATTAAAATCTATATATTGTGGTGTCGATTTTTTTCGAACCATATTTAGATATAGCGAAAGATATATGAAAGTGATATAATGTTGAGATGAATGGGTACTAGATAAAGATAAAATTTGTATTACGGAGGCACATTGATGGGAAGGATAATAGCTGTAGCAAATCAGAAGGGCGGTGTTGGAAAAACAACAACCTCCATTAACCTTGCAGCTTGTCTGGCAGAAAAGGGTAAAAAGGTATTAGCGGTAGATATGGATCCACAGGGTAATTTGACAAGTGGATTGGGAGTAGATAAAAATGCTTTGCCATATACAATATATGAAGCAATGTGCGGAAACTGTAATATCGGGGAATGTATGATTGTTCATCCCTTAGGTGATCATAAATTAAATTTAAGTCTCATTCCTGCCGGAAGGGATTTGGCAGGAGCAGAGGTTGATTTTATAGATGTTGATAAAAGACAGTACATATTAAAAGAGCTATTATCCCCAATAAAGGATAAGTATGATTTTATTATTGTTGACTGTCCTCCTGCGCTTGGAATGCTGACGGTTAATTCCATGACGGCTGCCGATACGGTGCTTGTTCCAATTCAGTGTGAGTTTTTTGCACTTGATGGATTAACCCAGCTTATATATACAATTAATCTTATTAAGAAGAAATTAAATAAGGCTTTAGAGATTGAAGGTGTCGTATTTACAATGTTTGATGCCAGAACAAATTTATCTTTAGAGGTTGTAGAAAATGTAAAAAATAATCTGGATCAGTTTATTTATAAATCCATTATTCCAAGAAATGTTCGACTTGCTGAAGCTCCAAGCTTTGGGCTTCCCATTAATCTATATGACAGCAGGTCATCCGGCGCTCAGGGTTATAGAGAGCTTGCGGAAGAAGTGATTAACAATAAACTTTATTCAGGAGTTTAACGCAGTGGGTATTGCAAAAGCTAAGGAGGAAAGGTATGGCAATTAAAAGAGGGTTAGGACGAGGATTGGACAATCTTATACCAACGGATGAAGTTAAATCCGATAAGCCGCCTGTTAATGATACACAAGTAAAGACAGAAATTAAGGAAGTAATAAAGGAAGTAGAACAGACTTTAAATATTAATCGTATAGAGCCGAACAAATCGCAGCCCCGTAAGAATTTTGACGAGGATGCGCTTGTGGAGCTTGCAGATTCAATAAAGCAGTTTGGCATTATCGAGCCTCTCGTTGTTACAAAGAAAAAGGGTTACTATGAGCTGATAGCCGGTGAGAGAAGGTGGAGAGCTGCCCGTATGGCAGGACTTAAGGAGGTTCCGGTTGTCATTAAGGATTATACCGACCAGGAAATTGTAGAGATAGCCCTGATTGAAAACCTTCAAAGGGAAGACCTTAACCCTATTGAGGAGGCAATGGCATACAACCGTCTTATAAAGGAATTTCACTTAAAGCAGGATGAGGTTGCTGACAGGGTTTCAAAGAGCAGAACTACAATTACTAATTCCTTAAGGCTGCTTAAACTCTGCGAGCCGGTTCAGCAGATGCTAATTGACGATATGCTTTCAACCGGCCATGTTAGGGCGCTTATTTCCATAGAGGACAAAGAGCTTCAGCATGATACGGCAATGTATATATTTGATAAAAAGCTCAGTGTAAGAGAAACGGAAAGCTATGTAAAAAAACTGCTTTCCGGGAAAGTGAAAAGCCAGAAGGAAGCTGCCGTTACGGAAGAAAATCTTAATTACCTTTACAAGGAGATTGAGGAGAAGCTTAAGGACATACTCGGAACAAAGGCAACCATAAAGGCTAAAAGTAATAATAAGGGAAAGATTGAGATAGAATACTATTCGCAGGATGATTTGGATAGAATTACCCGTATGCTGTATCATTCAGCCGAGTAGTATGTCCGGTGGCAAAGCTGCCGGGACACGGCGTCAGCCCATGGGTTTTCCATTTACAAAGTAAATCGGAATATATGCTGAAGACATATATGGAATGGCTGATGTTCAAAAGGAGGAATAAAAATATGGATACCATTTTGGGTATGAGCATAAAGGCTGTTGTTACCATTCTTTTTATTCTTGTCATACTGTTAATTGCGCTTGTAGTTTTTATTATATATAAAATGAATATCATGACCAGAAAATACAGTGCTTTAATGACCGGAAAGAAGGGGGCAGACCTTGAAAAAGTAATCCGTAAGCGATTTAAGGAAATGGATCAGGTTATGGCTACAGCCAAAAGGATTACGAAAGAGCATAAGCAGACACAGAAATTTTTGAATAACTGTGTAAGCAAGGTTAGTCTCGTAAAATATGATGCGTTTGAGCAGATGGCAGGCAAGCTGAGCTTTGTCATAGCGTTGTTAAATAATGATAATACGGGAATAATTTTTAATGCTATGCATTCCAGGGAAGGATGCTTCACATATGCAAAGGAAATTATAAAGGGAGAGTCATACATTCCTCTGTCCGAGGAGGAAAAGGAGGCTCTTGAAAAAGCAAAAACATTAGAGGAAGAAATAGAGGAATTAAAAATTCAGGCAGAGCAGGAGAGTACGCCGGAAGCGGGGGCGGAGGCAGAAACAAAGGCGCTTTTGCAGGAATTAAACAGGGAGGAAATATAGATGCTGGACATTAAATTTGTAAGAGAAAATCCTGAAATTGTTAAGGAAAATATCAAAAAGAAATTTCAGGAGGACAAACTTCCGCTTGTGGATGAGGCGATTGAGCTTGATAAGCAGGCAAGGACATTGCAGCAGGAGGCGGATGAACTTAGGGCAAAGAAAAATTCCATTGCAAAGCAGATAGGCGCATTTATGGCTCAGGGTAAAAAGGAGGAAGCTGAGGAGGCAAAAAAAGAGGTTGCAAAAAATGCAAGCAGACTTGCCGAGTTAGAGAAGCTGGAACCTGAGGTTAAGGAAAAGCTTAAGAAAATAATGATGGTTATTCCGAATATAATTGATGCGTCAGTTCCGATTGGTAAGGATGATACGGAAAATGTGGAGCTTGAAAGGTTTGGTGAGCCGCTTGTCCCTGATTTTGAAATTCCATACCATACAGAGATTATGGAGAAGCTGAACGGTGTTGACCTTGACAGTGCCCGTAAGGTTGCCGGAAATGGTTTTTATTATCTTATGGGAGATATTGCAAGACTTCATTCCGCAATCATTTCTTATGCAAGAGATTTTATGATTGACAGAGGATTTACTTACTGTGTTCCGCCGTTTATGATCAGAAGCGATGTTGTAACGGGAGTTATGAGCTTTGCAGAGATGGATGCCATGATGTACAAAATTGAGGGTGAAGATTTATATCTTATCGGTACAAGCGAGCATTCGATGATTGGAAAATATATTGATACAATTGTGGATGAGGATACCCTTCCTCATACTCTTACGAGTTATTCGCCATGCTTCAGAAAGGAAAAAGGCGCTCATGGAATTGAGGAGAGGGGCTTATACAGGATACATCAGTTTGAGAAGCAGGAAATGATAGTTGTGTGTAAGCCGGATGAAAGCATGGAATATTTCCACAAGCTTTGGAGAAATACGGTTGATTTGTTCCGTTCCATGGATATTCCTGTAAGAACCATAGAATGTTGTTCAGGCGATTTGGCTGACCTTAAGGTTAAGTCATATGATGTTGAGGCATGGTCGCCTCGTCAGAAGAAATATTTTGAGGTTGGAAGCTGCTCTAACCTTGGAGACGCTCAGGCAAGAAGGCTCAGAATAAGGGTTAAGGGCAAGGATGGAAAGTATTTTGCGCATACCTTAAATAACACTGTTGTTGCTCCTCCGCGTATGCTCATTGCATTTTTGGAAAATAACTTAAATGAGGATGGAAGCATTAATATACCTGAGGTGTTAAGACCGTATATGGGTGGCAAGAGTATAATTAAGTAGAAAATAAGTTGCATGTATTTTAAATTAATGACTTGAAAATTTGGGATAAAGGAGACGCAGATGCATTCATACCTGAGAGCAATTGGCTTTAGTCAGTATAAATCAAGAAAACAGCTTGAGAAAATATATTATGAAACGCTTAGAAAGCCGAACCGTAAAATCATTACGACTATAAGCATTGACACGTCGCTTATTCAGTTTGAGAAGGATTTTGGTCCCGGTATAGGCATGACTCTTATAGGGGAATATGATGTGAACGGCGCTTTGTCCATTGAGCATTATTACCCATATATTAAGGGCACGATAATTTCAAACTATGAGGAAATTACAATTGAAAAGCAGACGGATAAGGAGTCATATGCGGGAGTATGCGAAGATTACCGGCTGGGTATGACGCTTATATTTTATTTGCAGAATATTGCTGATTATGCAAAATCCAAGTGGCTGAATTATTCCAACCGTCATCTTTCAAATGTTAAGCTGTCGGCTCTTTCAATCAATGCAACAATTTTGCTTGGTGTTCACAGGGATAAGAGGCAGAGGCGGTTTGATGCGGAGCAGAGAGCATTTCGAAATAATCTTCTGGCAGCGGCAAAAAACGGCGATACAGAGGCAATAGAAAACCTCACGCTTGAGGAGATGGATATTTACACCTCAGTAAGCGGAAGGATCAGAAAAGAAGATATTTTTTCAATTGTTGATACAAGCTTTATGCCGTGTGGCGTTGAGTGCGACCATTATATGGTTCTGGGTAATATAATTAAAGTTGAAAAGCTTACAAATGAAATAACAAACGAGCATGTTTATAATATTTTAGTTGAGGCAAATGATGTTGTATTAAATATAGGCATTAACGAGCTTGACCTTCAGGGTGAACCTGTTGAGGGCAGGCGCTTCAGAGGAGAGGTTTGGCTTCAGGGTTATGTGAGGATTTGAAAAAGAGTTCATTTTGAAGGACATGCAAGACAATCTAAATTAATGCATGCACAAGTTTAATTGAAATATTAAATGAATAAAGGCAAAATAATGATATATGAATTTGAAAAAATTGATTTGTTGACTGTTAATAAAGGGAATCCGTTGGAGTTATGCTTGGGAATATCGGATGAAATTCAATGGAAACATCACATTGAAGAACATTTGTTATTGTTGCAGGAAAAACTCAATAATTATGTAACATATATTATTAATAAAGGATACGAATCTGTAGTATCGGGAAGGGAATTTAACAGTTTTTCCATTAATATATACTTTGCAAGTACTCCAGATGAAAAAGCTATTTCTTTTCTACAGTCTTTTCAAGATGTTCTTTTACAGGATGAACTTCCTATTAGGATTACTTGTGAGGTAGTAGAGCCTGATTCACAGTAATACTAACTTGTAAAATATAATTAATAAAGTTGAATAACCCGCCCAAAATGACATGTTAAGCTGTCGGCACGTTCAATCAATGCAGTTTGTGTAATCGGTATCTATGTTTATATAAATACCCTTGGAATTGCGGGATGTGCCAAAATAGGATTTGTTTCTATGCGGACTATATCCCCTTCTTTAAAATCTGTGTCTGTTAAATCAATTGTAAAATGAGCTACGCCTGCGCATCCGACGATTGGTACGTGCCTGCCGTCTATTATAAATGTTCTGATATGGCGCTTCGGGCGGAGCTTAAGTGATATTAAATGAATAATTCCACTGAAAAATTGGTCGGGTATGTCTGAGTATGATAAAAATATTCCATCGGCATGTCCGGCTCTTACTATTCCTAAACGGGAATCCCTTTTTAGCTTCACGGTTGCAAGATAGCCTACCGTACTTCCCTTTGGCAGCTTCATTGTCTGGTATATAGGCGCTTCTGTCCATGTTGCGCATTTGAGCTTACTGTTTCCCATTCCCAGCTTACCGATAATTGCGGAACCGCATCTTACTGCGTCCATTCCCAAATCGCCTAACAGCATGGTTGCCTGGGAGTTGCTTATATGCTTTAAGCCGGTGTCAATGCCCTGACCTTTTATTGTATTTACGGCAGCCTTAAATTTATCCGCCTGTATTTTAACGTCCTGCTCATAATGTTTCGGCTTGCCGTGAAGATGAGTGTAGCAGCCGTCCACGCAAACGTAATTATTTATTTCTGACAGATTCGGTATTTTGCTCCAAAAGAAACCGAAACGTCCCATGCCCGTATCAATTGCAATATGAATATGGGGCTTCTTGTTTGTGTTTTCATAAACGGATTTAAGTATATTTAACTGCTTCATGCTGCCGCAGACAAGGGTAATGTCGGCTTCGTTAAGCTTGAGGGCTTCATCATATGACATGGAGGGAGTCATAAGCAAAATTTCTTCCTTGCAGCCAAAGCTTCTTAATGCAAGAGCCTCTGCAGTGTTTGTCACGGCAAAATAATCCAGACCGTTTGACTTTAATAAATCATACTCTGCTTTAAGTCCCATGCCGTATCCGTTTTCCTTGATAACCGCAATGATTTTTTTGCTGGTTCTTTTTTTTATTACCTTAATGTTGTGCGCAATGGCAGCAGTATCTATTTTAAGAATTGTCTGTTTATCAAAAACAAGGTTGTTGTTTTGTTCCATGTGGTTTGTCTCCTTTATACGGTTTTTTGGTGTTCGCAGGGCTGCCCTAAGGTATCCTCCTTGCTACGCAGGTCTATCACAAGTAAAACTTGTGATTATAGTCCCTCCTTAGGGCATATTATACCATATCGTCAATCGCAGATTGACGGTGCGCTATTTGCGATGTTCTTTCGCAAAGTATAATGTGCATTTGTGCACATTATACCATAAAATGCATAAAAAGATAATTTCCTATTTACTTTTACGCTATAATATTTTAAAATATATAAGAATGTTTAGGGTTTTATTATAAACATTTTTATATTTTTTATAATTGTTTCCGTAGCTCAGCAGGATAGAGCGACCGCCTCCTAAGAAAGTGTTATAACACTCGCCTTGGGAGGGCAAGGGAAATGTTGCAAGTCCCACAATTTCATAGTTTTTATAAATGTTTCCGTAGCTCAGTTGGATAGAGCGACCGCCTCCTAAG
>DKZK01000019.1:0-3679 GCA_002493625.1 Lachnospiraceae bacterium UBA7076
TCATAGGTCATTTGACACTATCTAATCATTCATATTTTTATTCACATTATCCGTTTTATCCGCATTGTCCGTTTCATCCACATTATCCTTTTTGCTTGCTTCTTCTCTGTTATCATTTTGTCTGTTAAGCTTATCGTCATCTCCATATTTATCCGCCTTAAACAAATTCAAACGCAGGGCATTTGTCACAACGCAGAAGCTTGACAGGCTCATTGCCGCAGCGCCAAACATAGGGTTAAGCTTCCATCCAAGCAAAGGATACCATACGCCCGCCGCAAGCGGAATACCTATGACATTATAAAAAAATGCCCAAAATAAATTTTCATGAATATTCCTAAGGGTTTTTCGGCTCAATCTTATTGCCGTCACAACATCCGCAAGGCTGCTTTTCATAAGAACGATGTCCGCCGCATCGATTGCCACGTCCGTTCCTGCTCCTATGGCAATTCCTATATCCGCCCGCGTTAATGCAGGCGCGTCATTTATTCCGTCACCTACCATTGCAACATAGGTTTTGTCATTTACCTTTAAATCCCTTATTACCTGTTCCTTGCCGTCGGGAAGAACGCCTGCAATAACCCTGTCAACTCCTGCCTGTCTGCCTATTGCAGCAGCGGTTTTCTCATTGTCGCCTGTAAGCATAACAACCTTAAGACCCATATGCTTCAACTTTCTTATGGCGTCTGCGCTGTCCTCCTTAAGCTCATCCGCTACCGCAATAATTCCAAGAAGCCTGTCCACAGCAAAAATCAGGGGCGTCTTGCCATTTTCCGAAAGCGCTTCTATATCATGTTTCGTTTTTTCATCTATTTTACAGTGATGTTCAATAAATTTTACATTTCCTCCGTAAATGTATCTGCCGTCAATTTTAGCTTCAAGACCGTTACCGGGATGTATTTTAAACTCCTCAACCTGAAATTTAATATCCCTGCTCTGTAAATCACATGCAGCATCTTCATCCTGCCGCTTCGGTGCAAGCTCCACAGCAGGTCCTCCCACCTCCTGCTTCTGCACAAGCTCCACAACGGCTTTTGCAAGTGGATGCTCACTTCTGCTCTCCAAAGCCACGGCATAATTAATCAACAGCTCTTTTTCTATTCCCTCAGCAGGAATAATATCCGTCACCACAGGCTTTCCCTTTGTAATGGTTCCTGTTTTGTCAAGAGCAATAACGGTTGTGCGTCCTGCCATCTCAAGGGAAACTGCATTTTTAAAAAGAATGCCATGCTTTGCCCCAACGCCGTTTCCAACCATAATCGCCACCGGCGTTGCAAGTCCAAGGGCGCAGGGACAGCTTATAACGAGCACTGATATACCTCTTGCAAGCGCAAAGCCTGCCGTTTCTCCCGCAAGCATCCACATTGCAATCGTCAAAATTGCAATTGCAATAACGACCGGAACAAACACCCCTGATACCTTATCGGCTATCTTGGCAATAGGCGCTTTCGTTGCCGCCGCATCGCTTACCATTTTGATTATCTGAGACAATGTCGTATTTGCGCCCACACGGGTCGCCTCACATTTTATAAATCCGGACTGATTGATTGTCGCCGCCGAAACCGTATCGCCAACAGTCTTATCCACAGGTATGCTCTCTCCCGTAAGCGCAGATTCATCGATTGCGCTGTCACCCTCTATGACAACCCCATCCACGGGAATGCTTTCTCCCGGCCTTACGACAAATATATCGCCCTCCAGAAGCTCATCGACACTTACATTAACCTCCTGACCGTCTCTTAAAACGGTTGCCTGCTTTGGCGCAAGCGAAATAAGACTTTTCAGTGCGTCCGTTGTTCTTCCTTTGGAATGCGCCTCCAGCATTTTGCCAAGCGTTATGAGAGTTAATATCATTGCCGCAGATTCAAAATAAAATTCATGCATATATAGCATTACGTCATCATTTGTTCCGTGTATAACGGCATCCGTCATTGCAAAAAGAGCATACAAACTATATATAAATGATGCTCCTGCTCCAAGCGCCACAAGCGTATCCATATTTGGAGCGCCGTGAATGACGCTTGTAAATCCGCTGACAAAAAATTTCTGATTTATAATCATTATAATGGCTGTAAAAATAAGCTGTATTAGCCCTAATGCCACATGATTATCATGCAGTATATGGGGAACAGGCCAGTTCCACATCATATGTCCCATTGAAATATACATCAGAGGAAGCAAAAAAATAAGCGATGCAATAAAACGTCTTCTTATTTTTGGTGTTTCCTTATCCTTTAACGCTTCTCCAAGATTGTTTGCCATATCGTTACCTGACAACGAAGATTTCCCGCTGTCTGCGCTGCCTGACGACAAAGGTTTACCACTGCCTGTCATACGGTTTACCAAAGCTCTGTCTGTCTGTACATTCCCTGTTCCGTTTCCTCTTACAGCGGCGCCGTATCCTGCCTTTTCCACTGCCCCAATTATCTCATCTGCCGAAGCAGCACCCTCAACCAACATTGAATTTGTAAGCAGACTCACCGTAACATTATTTACACCCTCCACCTTTCTCACTGCCTTTTCCACGTGAGAAGAACAGGCAGAGCAGGTCATTCCGGTTATTGAAAATGAAGCGCTTTCACAATTTTGCAAAAAATCACCACCTTGTATCAAGCATTAAAAGTTATGAACAAAACGCACGATTTTTAAAATACAGATGTACAATATAGACATCAGAATCCATAACCGTTTAATATTGCCCGAAAGTATTTATACTTATAATACCACGTTTACATTACGCATAAACATTTACCTTATGAAATAACAGTTTATCACTTACTTTTTACGCACACAACCTAGATTCAAATAATGATAAATATTATCAATATATCAGCTGCATTTTATCATACAATATGTCAACTACATAAAATTATATGTAATTTTTAATATGCATCCATTTCTTTTTGTATGAATCCCTTTAAATGTGTCTATACTCCCACTGTAATGGTTGTGTCAATCCCTTAAAGCTCTCGATTTACAAAGTAAACCGGAGCATATGCCAGACATTTTTAAAGGGGCTGACATTTCCGAAGGGGCTGTCGCAATAAGGATTCGTTTTCTTGTCAGCTATGCGTTTTTAACACAGTCCTTATTGCAACAGCCCCTTCCCATAAAGTAAAAAGAATATTGCGAAAGGACGTAACATGATGATTCTTAAGGAAAAAGAAAGAGCTGCAATAACAGATCTTCAGACTCAGGAGGAAACCTGTATTGAAAAATACGGCAAATATGCACAGCAGGCAAAGGACCCTGTATTAAAGAAATTATTTCAAAAGCTACAGCAGGAGGAGCGAAAACACTATGATTCACTTGGTCAGGTTTTAAACGGCACTGTTCCCGACAGCAACTGTAACGATTCTGACGGCGCCAATTACAACCCTAAAGCTACCTATGAAGCAATGACAAATTCAGAGGATAAGCAGGCAGACTGTTTTCTTGCAACTGACTGTATCGGAACTGAAAAGCTTGTATCATCCGAGTACAATACAGACGTGTTTGTTTTTTCAAATTCCAAGCTCCGCAAGCTTTTAGCAGACATTCAGATTGAAGAACAGAACCACGCAGACATGCTCTGGAAATACAAAACAGCAAACGGAATGGCTTAAAAACATTCAATATAACGGGGCTGTCGCTATAAGGATTTTAATTCTCTTTTATTTACATTTTCAACAAAGAACGCTCC
>DKZK01000019.1:3945-33607 GCA_002493625.1 Lachnospiraceae bacterium UBA7076
GCTCCAACGTGTTACTTAACTTCCTCTTTTCTTTGTTGAAAATGCATAGTTACGAATAAAACAAATCCTTATTGCGACAGCCCCATTTTTTTACATAAAGTTCCATTCAGGCACACCTTTTTTCAATTTTAAACATAATGACTGTTGAGCAGGATTCCGCAATATTTGATTTATCTTTATTGCCGATACTGCTTTTCAGGATCCGCAAATTTTGTATATTTTCCTATCCACCTCAGGTCTACGCTTCCCGTCTCACCGTTACGCTGTTTTGCTATGATGATTTCTGCCGTCTGAGGCTTTGTGGTCGTCTCAGGATTGTAATACTCGTCCCTGTATATAAACATAACAACATCCGCATCCTGCTCTATGGCGCCTGACTCACGAAGGTCAGACAAAACAGGCTTGTGTTCAGTTCTTGCGTCAACCGCGCGGCTCAACTGAGATAACGCAATAACGGGAACATTAAGCTCCCTTGCAATATTTTTAAGCGCTCTTGAAACATCCGATATAAACTGCTGTCTGGACTCCACAGGTCTGTTTGAGCTCATAAGCTGCAAATAATCAATGATAATAAGCTCTATATTCTGGGTCTGTTTCAGCTTTCTGCACTTTGAGCGAAGCTCCGAAACCGTTATCGCCGAATTATCGTCTATAAAAAGGGGCGCTCTTGCTATATCGTCCACGCTCTCAATCACCTTATCCCAATCCTCATCCGGCATGTTCCCAAGCTTCATGCTCTTGGAGTCAACCATTGCATCAATGGCAATCATACGGGATATGAGCTGTTCCTTACTCATCTCCAGTGAGAATATAGCACATGGAATTTTATGCACCACAGCCAGGTCATGGGCTATGTTAAGCACAAATGCGGTTTTTCCCATTGCCGGTCTGGCTGCCACAAGCAAAAGCTCTCCTCCGTGAAGTCCCGTAAGCATGTTATCCAAGTCCGTAAAGCCTGTGGAAAGCCCTGTTACTTTACCCTTGTTTCTTGCCGCCTCCTCTATCTCGCCGATTACATTTACAACGATCTGGGACACAGGCGTAAAATCAGACGAACCGTTTCTGTTTTGAACAAGCCGGAATATTTTTCCCTCTGCATCCTCAAGAATATTTTCCACCTTGTCACTGTCGCTGAAGCAGTCGTTTGTAATACCCTCGCTCAAGGTTATAAGCCGTCTTAAGACAGCTTTATCCTGAACAATCTGCGCATGGTTTTTTGCGTTGGCGGACGTTACGACCTCCGCCATAATCTCTGCGATAAAGGAAGGACTGCATATATCCTCAGGAACATCCTTCATTTTCAATCTGTCAGATAAGGTTACCAAATCTACAGGACGTCCCTCGTTGTAAAGCTCCACCATGTTTTCAAACAATATTCCATACTGCGCATTATAAAAGTCTTCCCTTAACAGTAAATCCGCTACATCCGAAATAACATCCCTGTCCATAAGCATAGCGCCTATAACAGACTTTTCTGCATCGTTATTATGCGGTTGTATTCGTCTTATGATGTTCTCATCCATAAAATCTACTCTACTTTCCTTCAACAACCTTAACGCTCATTTTGGCTGTTACTTTTGTATGTAGCTTAATATCAACAATATGTGTCCCGAGACTTTTTATAGGCTCCTTCAACACTATTTTTTTCTTCTCAATGCTATGTCCGAGCTGCGATTTCATGGCCTCCGCAATTTCCTTTGAGGACACGGAGCCAAAGGTCTTTCCGCCCTCGCCGACCTTTATGGAAAGCGTAATGCTCTCCTCCTCCATCTGCCCGGCAAGCTTCTTTGCCTGCGCCAAAAGCTCTGCCGCCACCTTATCCTCATGGGCCTTTTTCAGCTTAAGGTCGTTCAGGTTTTTAGGAGTAGCCTCCACTCCAAGCTTCTTGGGAAGCACATAATTCCTTGCATATCCGTCAGAAACGTCAACTATTTCATCCTTTTTACCAAGACTTTTTACATCCTCGAGCAATATAACTTTCATATCTATACCTCCATTTTGTAACGTCAGCCATTTCATATTCGCCTTCCATGCCTTTGACACGGGCTGACGTTAAATATCTCCTGCCTTGTTGAGCTCCTCCAAAAGCTCCTTGATTTTAAGTATCGCCTCATCATCGGAAACACCGGCGAGCTGCGCCCCTGCAATATTTGCATGTCCGCCGCCCCCAAGCTTTTCCATAATAACCTGAACATTGACGTCGTCTACGGAGCGGGCGCTTATATAGGCAGTTCCACCGCTTTCCGTCACAACGAACGACGCCCTTACGCCCTCAACATCCAAAAGCTCATTTGCCACCTTTGCCGCAATGACTGTAGGCGCATCGGAATTTTCCGGCCTTACCTTTGAAAGGGCAAATGCATCCAGATATATCTGTGAATTAACAACTCCCTCCGCAAGCTGCTTAAAGGAATACATGTCGCTTCTGAACATCTTTCTGACACGCACCACATCCGCGCCGTTTCTTCTCAGATAGGAAGCTGCCTCAAAGGTTCTGACGCCTGTCTTTGTAACAAAATTATCCGTGTCAATTACGATGCCTGCATACATGGCGTCAGCCTCCACAGGTCTTATTTTAACCTTGACATCTATATACTGCATCATCTCGGCAACCATCTCACAGGCGGAGGATGCATACGGTTCGATGTAGGATAAGGTTGCATTCTCAATTGTCTCATTTGTCTGTCTGTGATGGTCAAATACCACAACTGATTTTGCAAGTGCAAGCAAATCCTCACATTCCGTCATACTCGGTCTGTTTACGTCAACAACAACAACAAGCGTCGTGCCGTCTATACTATTAATCGCCTGTTCACTGTTGTATATCATGTCGTCTCCATACAGGCTGTTTCCCTTGAAGCTGCTTATAAGCGGGCTTATGGCAGACGTAACCTCATTTATGACAATATGGGCGTCCTTGTTAAAGGATTTTACAAGCCTGTAAACGCCCACCGCCGAACCGAAGGAATCTGCATCGGGGCGCTTATGTCCCATTATAATAACCCGGTTCTTATTATTTAAAAGCTCAGTAAACGCCTGTCCCTTTACTCTTGCCCTCACCCTCGTTGTCTTTTCAGTTCCGCCGCTTTTACCGCCAAAATAAAGTATCTTGTCGCCATGCTTTACAACAGCCTGGTCTCCGCCCCTGCCGAGGGCAAGTCCCATGGCGTCACGGGCGTATTCATAAGCCTCCATAAAGCTTTCGGTTTCAGCTCCTACGCCGATACTTAAGGTAATCGGTATTTCATTTCCCACATTTATACTCTTTACCTCATCCAATATGGCAAATTTTGTATCCTTAAGCTGAGGAAGGAATTTCTGCCGGAACACAAAAAGGTATTTGTCCTTTTCCATCTTTTTTACTATGGCGTCTATGCTTCCCAGATACATGTTAATACGCCGGTCTACCAATGCTTCAACCAACGCATGACGAACCTCCTCCGTATTTTCCATTACCTCGTCGTAATTGTCAATGTAAAGAAGTCCGGCAACTAATTTCTGCTCCTTATTCTCACGCTTGTAGTGATTAAGCTCCGTAACGTCAAAGAGATAAAGGGCAATCAGCGCCTCTCCCTTTGTATTTACAACCGTATCTTCATCATCAAACACCTCGTCAATGGTTATTCTCTTGACCTCCGCATGATAACTCGCTCCATCATATTCCAGATTTATGTCCATATACTCCCTGACATTTGCAATCTCAGATGCAAGCTGTGGGAAAAACATCCCGATATTTTTCCTTATCCGTTTCTTGGAGCCTCCGCCTATGCGGTCAACAAACTGTTTATTTCCCCAAAGAATTTTACCGTCCGTATCAAGTAATGCATACGGTATGGCAAGCTGGTTCAGAAGTTCCTTCTGAATCTGTCCCTGTTCTAAGGCAAACCTCATAAGCGTAGGCATTATGCTTGCCTTTGACACAAAATAAATTATAAATTCCGCAAGGAGTGTGACAAATGTAGCGCCACATGCTATAAAGCCGCATTTTTTATCAACGAAAAATAATACGATGCACATCACAACTAAAAGCAGTGATGCAAGCATAGGTCTAAGCAGATAATTTTCTAATTTCCTTTTAAGAATTTGTTTGTTGTTCATATTATACTCCCAACTGTAAAAGTCTTTCCCTGACCTGCTCCAACGTTTCCGTGTATTTTTTAAGCTTCTCCCGCTCCTCCTCAACCTTGGAGGCAGGCGCCTTGTCAACAAATTTCGGATTTGCAAGCATACCCTCGGCACGCTTTATCTCTCCCTCAAGCCTCAGCCTTTCCTTATCTAACCGCTCTATCTCCTTCGCTATGTCAACAAGCTCCGCAAACGGCATGTAAATAGCTGCATCATGGATAACAACCGATACCGCATCATCCGCGATACCCGTCTTATCCTCCTGTATCATAACATCGCCTGCATAGCCAAGCATGGCGAAAAATGTCTTACAGTCGGCAAAAATATTTCTTATTTCTTCCTTTTGTGAAACAATATATACGGTAGCCTTTTTGCTTGGCGGAACATTCATCTCGCTTCTTATATTCCGGATGCCTCTTACAGCCTCCTTAATCTTGTCAACCGCAAGCTCATCCTCCTTAAAGCTGTATTCCTTATTATATACCGGCCATGCGGAAATCATAATTGAATCTGCTATATCCGACAGTCCGCCCTCATATACCTTTCCATCCGGCTTTGCATCTGACGCCTCATTCAATGTGACGAAAATCTCCTCGGTTACAAACGGCATGTATGGGTGCAGAAGCTTCAGTCCGTTTGTAAGCACCGTCTTTAGCGTCCACAGAGCCGCCGCCTTTGTATCGTCCTCGTCATTCCAGAGCCTCGGCTTAACCATCTCAATATACCAGTCACAAAATTCCTCCCAAAGAAAATCGTACAGCTTTGAAACGGCGATGCCAAGCTCGTACTTTTCCATATTTTCCGTAACCTCTGCTATAAGGTCGTTCATCTTGGAAAGTATCCAGCGGTCTGCTATTGTAAGCTTCTCCATGTCAACATTGCTTATGTCAGCCTTCTCTATATTCATAAGAATAAATCTTGACGCATTCCAGATCTTGTTTGCAAAGTTCCGGCTTGCCTCCACTCTCTCCCAGTAAAAACGCATGTCATTTCCCGGCGCATTTCCTGTTACAAGAGTAAATCTTAAAGCGTCCGCACCGTATTTATCAATAACCTCAAGCGGGTCAATACCATTTCCAAGCGACTTGCTCATCTTGCGTCCCTGATCGTCCCTTACAAGGCCGTGGAACAAAACGGTGTGGAATGGGAGCTCTCCCATCTGCTCAATGGATGAGAACACCATTCTTATAACCCAGAAGAAAATAATATCATAGCCTGTTACAAGCACGTCCGTAGGGAAGAAATAATCAAGCTCCTCCGTTTTGTCCGGCCATCCCAGTGTTGAGAACGGCCAGAGTGCGGATGAGAACCACGTGTCAAGAGTGTCCTCGTCCTGCTTTATATTCGCGCTGTTGCACTTTATGCAATTGCATGGCGCTTCCCTCGTAACCATAACCTCGCCGCAGTCCTGACAGTAGTATGCAGGTATTCTGTGTCCCCACCAGAGCTGTCTCGATATACACCAGTCTCTTATATTGTCAAGCCAGTTGTAATATGTCTTGTCCATCCTCTCCGGTATCAGCTTAAGCTTTCCGTTTACAACCGCTTCCTTTGCAGGCTTTGCCATCTCTGACATCTTAACAAACCACTGAGGCTTAACAAGCGGCTCAACCGTTGTCTTGCATCTGTCATGTGTTCCGACCATATGTGTATGCGGCTCAACCTTAACCAAAAGACCAAGCGCCTCAAGATCAGACACCATAAGCTTTCTCGCCTCGTATCTGTCCATGCCCGCATACTTGCCGCCAAGTGAATTTATGGTGGCGTCGTCATTCATAATGTTTATTTCCTCAAGGTTATGTCTCTTTCCAACCTCAAAGTCGTTGGGGTCATGGGCAGGCGTAATTTTTACCACACCCGTTCCAAACTCCATGTCAACATAAGAATCTTCAATAACAGGAATTTCCTTATTTACAAGAGGAAGAATAACCTTTTTGCCTACCAGATCCTTATATCTTTCATCCTCAGGATTTACGGCTACGGCAGTATCGCCAAGAAGCGTCTCAGGTCTTGTGGTTGCAATCTCAACAAACCGTCCCTCCTCGCCTGCTACCGGATAATTGATGTGCCAGAAGAAGCCCTGCTGCTCCTCATGTATAACCTCCGCATCAGAAATGGAGGTCTGACATACAGGACACCAGTTTCCTATACGTGAGCCCTTATAAATATATCCCTTATCATAAAGCTTACAGAACACCTCCGTGACAGCCTTATTATTTCCCTCGTCCATTGTGAAGCGCTCCCTGTCCCAGTCAGCAGATGAGCCAAGACGCTTTAACTGATTTATAATGCGTCCGCCGTACTCCTTTTTCCAGTCCCACGCCTTTTCAAGAAATCCCTCCCGTCCAAGGTCATCCTTTTCAATTCCCTGCTCCCTCAGACTTTCAATAAGCTTTACCTCCGTGGCAATTGCCGCATGGTCTGTTCCCGGCTGCCAGAGGGCATTATATCCCTGCATCCGCTTAAATCTTATGAGAATATCCTGCATTGTATTGTCAAGAGCGTGTCCCATGTGAAGCTGTCCCGTAATATTTGGCGGCGGCATTACAATCGTAAATGGTTTTCTGCTTCTGTCCACATCTGCGTGAAAATATTTTTTATTTACCCATTTGTCGTAAAGCCTTCCCTCTATCTCGGAAGGGTTATAGTTTTTTTCAAGTTCCTTAGCCATGATGTTAATATCCTCCAAAAATTTCCATTTTCTTTTTATGCCTCATCCATTTTATTTTCCGGCTCGTCCAGCTTAACATTGTAGGATGCAAGCTGATCTTTTATAAAGCTTTCAAGTCCCGGATTTGCGTCAATTGCAGCTCTTAATGCCACATTGGCGTTTGTTTTTATTTTTTCACAGGAGGCAAGCTTCTCACGTATTTTTTGTCTCCTTACGTTCAGACTGTGGGTAATCTCCACCATCTCCCTGTGGTCAATAATCGCCCTTGTCTGCTTTACCCACACAAAGGGATCCATCAGTCCAAGCTTCTTAAGCCTTTCCACAAGCTCGTCACAGTAAATCCGGTAATCGCTGTTTGCCTGGGTATATTTTATGGAATCCCTCACCATCGTATTATATAAATCCCACTCATATTCAAGCTCCTTTGAGGAATTTATCCCATATTTGTCGTATATATAGTCTAAAGCATTTGTATTGTTAATAAATTTAACCTTGACCTTATTCAGCAGTGAAACAGCCCTTTTAAGCTTTGCATCATTTTCGGTTATATCCGTTTTAAAGCCCAGATACCTGACATATGCAATAACAAAACAAAGCATCGCAAACAGTCCGATTCCGAGACAATATATGGTAACACTCTTTTTTGTTACAACAGAAACGATGAGAAGAATACCTGCAACTACAAGAAACAGCGCAAGTATGGCTGCTATAGCCCCTCTCGTCCTGGAAATATCCGCCGCATATTCCGTGTGCAGATATTTGAGGTCCTCCTTCTCCCCCTCCAGATAGCTCATGTCGTTTTTAAGCAGCGTATCCTGCTGCTCCATATCAATCAGCTTCCTTATTGTATCCGGAACGCTTTTCTCAAGGGAAGCTATTTTGTTGTAGCGCTCCATGGAAAGAAGATTTTCCGATTTCAGGTATGTCTGCCTGTTATTGTCAAGCATTTCTATTTTTCTCGAGGTGTCCACCAGATCATTTTTTATGCTTTCCGGCAGCTCCTCCATACGCTGTATATCAGTCAGATAGCTTGTGACAAGCTGATATTCCCTTTTCATGTCCTCGGCATAATATGTTATGTCAATCAACTGCTCGCAAAAATCCGCCGCATTTTTTCTTTCATTTTCCGACGCCCCCCCATTTAAGCTTTTATAAAGCTCGGGACTCACATCAGGGGATGATGCGCCTTTTTTTGAAGGGTCGCTTTGGGAATTCTCCTGTGATTTTTCCTGCAATTTTTTCTTCTTTTTTTCCTTTTTTGAAAAAAGTCTCCTTGCAGGCTTCTTTTCCATCCAATCAGCCTCGGCTTCCCCGGTATCCTCCTGATTTGTTTCAATATCTTCTTCATTCAGATATTGCCTGATCCTATCGATTAAACCCATTAAATTGCCTGCTCCCTAAACTCATCCTTTAACTGACTTAAGATTATATCCATTCTCTTATCATAATCTATCATATCCTTGTTCATTCTGTTATAAACAGCCCTCTGAAGCATGGAGTAAATCGTCATTTCCCTTACATCCTCATTTGAATCCCCTATCTCAAGCATAAGGTTTTCAAATTCGTCATCATCAAAATCATATCTTCGCATTTCCTGTCTTATGTTGGCAGAATCATTGCCTGCCGCAAACACAATCAGATATCCCCTTAAGGACTCCTCATTATTATTCAGACCATACGCCGTCTTGAAATAATTTTTTGCTTCCTCAATATCAAGATTGTTTGCCGCTGCAACAGCGCGGTTATGGTAAACATTTCCAAGAAATATGTTATCGTTTATTCCCTCTGCATTGTCCAATATATCATCATATATGGAAGCCGCCTTGATATATCTCTTATAGCCAAGATATCCGTCTGCCTTAAGCTTTTTCTTCTGATGTGACGACAGCTTTCTGTACTTCTGCCATGCCTCAACATAGGTCGTAATCTCCTCAGGCTCATAATAATCGCCCTCGTTCAGTATTTCCACGAGAAGGTCCTGGGCATATGAGGTCTTGTTTGAAAGTGTGGCAAGCTTTGAAGCAAGCGCAGGCATATCAAGCTCATCCCTTATCCAGTCAAAAAGACGCTCGGAAAGAGAGGATTTGCTTATCAGGACTGTATTGTTATATATATAAAAACACAGCTCCTCGTAATTATTTATCTCAACCTTTGTATTCAGAAATATAAACGGATGAGACGCTTCCTTTGACGTACATAAAATTATTTTCGACATTAAACCTCAAACTCCTTACGATAAACCTTATTGGTTGTTGGAAAAAGCTTTCCAAAGCCAACATCCTTAATGATTACTGCTCCTCTGTGGGGATCCTCAAACTCTACCTCAATGGAAAATTTTGAGGTTTTGTTCGGCCGCTTCGGAATACCATGCAGCTTGACCGTTTCCCTTATTTCCTGCTCCGTCCTTCTGCTTCGGTAAATAAGCGTAATGATATCCGTATCGTCAAGTATGACATTTATTTTTCCCTTTATATTATACCACTGTCTTCCGCCCCTTGCCACAGGAATGAAATTGTCCTCCTCATCTCCGCTTGAAATCCCGATATCAAAAATAACATTTTCCTTTGTCTCAACAAAATATTTATTGTAAAATTCCTCATACTCTCCACCCACTGCCTTGTAGCAGGCGCCCTTTGTATAAATATTCTGTCCGGCAAAAACCCTTCTTCCCTGACACAGGATATTGCGTGATTTATTCATCCAGTCCTCCGAAAAGCCAAGTCCCGTAAGAAACACGGAGGAAATATGCGTCTTTTTCATCTCGGCATCTGCAATCTTTGCAAATGTATTGTCCATGAGAATGTCGTCACCCGTAAAAAGCGCCATATTGAAGTCCTTGCTGTAATCCATATGGGTAACGCTTATTACGGCAGGCTCCTTTCCTCTTGATATATCAATCCTATAGTAGTGCAGTCCGTCAACATTGTAATCAAACAGTCCTACGCTGTTTATCCACAGCTCATTGTTCTGGTTAAATATATAGTATAAGCCACTGTCCAGATGACTTGTTATGCTGACGCTGTCAGCAGGAATATTAAGCTCACGGTAAAGCCCGGACACAACCTTAAAAAGATTCTTATTGTATTCCGGCAGGGTGACAACAAGCTTTTTTACCGTAGCGCCCTCGTACCTGTACAGAAAGGAGTCTATGTGCATTTTGAGCATCATAAGAAAAAGCTGTCTGTAGGTATACATTATGCCATCCACGTCAACCATTTCCTCATTTGCGGCATTCTTATAAAGCTCATCGAGAATAATACCGTCCTCCTTGAAACGAGCCTCGGACGCCTCTGAGCCAACATACCAGTCTCCCGTGTCCTTACTGAAAAACAGGATGTTTGGCATCATGTATGTTTCTTTGTTATTTAACTGGTTTACTGTCTCCGGCTCACGCTTTATGTCATTGTAAAAGCTTATCTGTGTTGAGTCCGGACACAAATCCATTCCAATATAATATGACTCTGCCATAGTGCCTCCTTACAAGATATTTAAGTTTTCTTCAAAGAGATGAACGGTGTTAAGGTAAACATCAAGCGCCTCGAGAAGCTCATTATCCTCACGCATCTCCTGATTGACAAGCATGCTGTTAATAACCTCAAACCTGCTTCTGCCCTTGCGGTTAAACGCCTTCGTCTTGAGCACCTCGCTCTCAACAACATAAGCGCTTCTGTCTATATCATCATCTATGCTGTACACAAGTCTTTCGCCATGAAAAACCACAAATTCCTTAATGTACAGTCCCGGTATCATCTCGTCAAGCCGCTCTATCCGGTAAGCAAGATTCTGACGCGAGCCTGTGTCAAATGCATATCTTACCGTAACCTGCTTTGCCGCATCCGTCTTGTATATAAGATACGTTTTCAGGAATACATCCTGCGGAAGCTTGATAAATGAACGGAAGCTCTTATAGAACGGCAGAAGCTTTCCTGCGTCCATAAATTTTCCTACGGTTTCCGCTATCCACTCACGCTGGTCATCCGTATATCTGTCCTGTTTGGAAAACTGGGATATAAGCGCCATCTTTGATATTTCATCATCAATATTGTTCTTTTTGATTTCCTGATATAAGCAGTCAAATATACTTCCCGGCGTCTGCACATCCTTTATAAGGAAATTGTACGCCGCATACCGAAGAAATGCCTTTACCACAAGTCCTCTGTTTCTGCCTGCGTAATATGCGGTAAATATATCGTATATGTATTCAACATTTCCCTTTGCAAACATCATCTGCGCCAGAGTGTTCTCGGCTAAGAAGGATACGTCCTTTATTCTGTTTCTTGCCGTTTTAAACAGCGTTGCAAGCTCCTCCAGATCGCCCTTGAAATTATTCATGACATAGACAAGTATTCTCTCATTTGTCTTTCCCATTTTGTAAAGGTGGACGCATATGGCCAGCAAATCTTCATTCAAAAATCCGTTTGAGTCCTCAACTCCGTAATCTGCAAGCTGATAGAGCTCCTCGGAATCAATCTCGTCAAAGCCGTAAAGCTTAACAGCCTGAAACGCCTTGTCAAACAGATTCATATCTACCATGTATGCGATAAGCGTTCTTGCATTGGAGTGATTTAAGTATTCAATATCCAGCTTGCCGAGATATTTTGTAAGCACGTCCGCGTCAAGATTTTCATGGTAATATTCTATTATGTTAAGGTACGCCTGCTGCTTATAGTAATATGAAATACGGTCACAGTTTACTATGTCTCTTGCAGCGTTTACCTCCATTGCGCTCTTGTAGGTAAAATTGCCTATTTTCTCATAGTTGTAAAGCAGCACCCTGTAGTCCCTCGGACTGTATTCACAGCATATAGGAATGTACGCCTTCTCATCAACAATCCTCTCAAGCCTGTAAGGAATGGAGCCTGCATACCGGTTTCCCTCACTGTCCTCAAATATGATGGAGGCGGTATTTGAAAGGATTTCAACATATGCCTCTCCGTCAATGATAGGTACTCTCTGTACCTCCTCAATCTCCCTGTGGGTTACGATAACCGCCCTTACCTTCTTGTTAAAGCACACAAGCTTGCGCCGGAATATTATATTTATAAGCTTTCCGGCATAGAGCGGACTTACGGAGCCGGGCTCAAGAAACTCATCATAAAGCACGGTAAGGTCGTCGCTTACCTCGCCCTTTATAATCATGTTCTCCATAAAATCTTCCATGGTCGTGCAGTACTCATGGTAGACCTTTAAATGCTGCGCCTTATTGTATATGACATTTGCATAAAGATAGGCAAGCTCCGTCTCCGAAAGGGTGTTTTTGTAGTTCAGGTACATAAGCACAGATGTAGGAATAACGTCATACCGTGAGAAATTCATACTCTTTACAAAGCATTCGTTCAAGCCTATGAATTTGAGTGAATTCTCAACTGCGTCATAGTAAAATCTGTGATATTTATTCTCAAGCTTGTTTGCCCCTATCAACATGGAGCATATGCTCTTTAACACCTCGATGTTTTTGTTCTTGTCGTATATTGCCTCCAGAATGCCGAATATCTGTGTGTCAAAATTTTTGAAGGAGCCCGCAAGCCTTATAAATTCATTTATAACCTCATCGGATATGAATTTATGTCTGATACCCCACCTGATTGCGGTAATTTCAAAGCCTGTTATCTTCTTCAGCAGGAGAGGATTGTTGTTAATCATCTCACAAAATTCAAGATACATGACGGGGCTGTTATAGCCATCGTCATAAAGCTCCCTTATCTCCTTGTAAAGGGCAGGCTGATCCTGCACATAGGAATCATCAATAAACATGAGAAGCCAGAAATAGAACATTTTTTCCTTCTGTGTCCTGTAATTTCTTCTTATCATGTTTTTTGCATGCTCTATGGAATCGGAGTCCTTTTTAACCATAGCCTTAAGGTAAGCATAATAGCACTCCTGCATATTGTCCATGTGGGAGTTGTCCACATCAGCTTCTATTCGTAAAAATTCCTGTTCTACCTTTTCCGTCTCACCCTGCATAATATTCATATGCATCGTTCCAAGCCTGTATAAATCCTCCTCCGGAACATATCTTGCAAGATTGCCAAACGCCATAAGGGACGCTGACACATACTCCCGTATCGTCATCCTGTCCATGCGGTAATCAAGGTATGCGTTTATAAGCTTCACCTTATTTTGTTTTATCATATGATTTTTGTTTGCAGCGCGAGGAGAAATATGGGTCTTTGTCTGAGGTTTTGAAAGGTTAATCTCCACCTCTATCTGCTGGTATATATTTTCAATAATAAGCTTTCCGGTATTGACGCCGTCAGGAACATTTTCCGGCGAAATAAGCACATCAAGGGAAAAGAGATTTCCACAGAAATCCCCGCTTAAAATATTTTTCTTGGCAGGTATAATAAAGTCATCCAGAGACTTTACCCTTGAATTTGTGTAGCCCCATGTATTCTTGCTTATATTGATTGATATTTTTGAAAGCTCAGTAGGCATTTCAACATTTATCTTCGCCTTTGATACAGATAATGTAAGGGCTCTCTTTTTGTGCACATACACAAGAAACTCCTCAAGTGCCTGATTGACAGACTGACTTTCAAGAAGGCTTCCGTATATCTGCTTTATGAGAGGATCCTTATCAATAAAGGTTCTCTTGAAATCATCCCGCACAAAAACCTTTACAGCCTCCGTCCAGTTACTTTCGGCAAGGGTTGCAAATTTGAATAAATCATCTATTTTCTGATCTCCGTACTTGACATACGGAGTTGTTATATCTATGTCATACGGTATCTTGTATTCTCCGCCGTCAGATATAATACTTATGTGTCCCTTATAGTTTTTACCCGCCTCAAGGCAGGTTGCATCAAATGTATACGTTACATCAAACTTCCTGTTTATATATGTGTGGTTATCGAACCGTATCATATACCTGCTGTCATAAACCATCGCCTTGATAACATGGTCATTCGGACTTGTCACACGAAAGCTTCCCGTATATGTGGTACCGGTTTCTATGTTTAATTTTAAAAACTGTTCGGATATTTCAACCTCCGGTCTGTCCAGTTGAAATTCGCCCTTTGCATAATGCTCAACAATACCCTTCATATGTTCCTCCATAGCTTTTGGCTATACTTATGTATTTATCTCTAAAGCAAAATTTTCTTGATATTATCTGCCATGATGCTATAATAAAATATAACTAAATCTGATAATACAGAGTACATTATAACAAAAACAATCCAATTTTAAAAGACATTTGGGGTTATTTATCAAAAAGATATTTCAGGGGGTAAAATATGGCAAATTCTTCTTTACGCATCGGACAGTTTGATACGGTTTTATACAATGCAAATCTAAATCCAATGGGTGTTCCCGAATCCGTGAAAAAAATATTATCTGAGAGCATAGACCGCATCGGAAGATACCCGGCGGACTATTATCCCGGTCTGAAAAAAGCCATATCGGCATATACGGGCTGTGACGAAAAGCATGTTGTCTTAGGCAGCGGCTCCACAGATTTAATAAGACTTTTTATCTCTCTTGTTTCCCCAAAGAAGGCATTGCTTCTCACTCCTTCCGCAACGGAATACGAAGCATCCCTTTCCATATACGGCTGTGATACAGATTACTACGAACTGTCAGAGGAGGCTGATTACAGGCTTGACGTTTCTGATTTTATTTCAAGATTGGATTCCTCCTACGATATGGTTATACTCGGCAATCCCAACAATCCTACGTCGCAGATTATCCCGCCGGAGGATATAAAAGCTATTGCCGACGCATGTAAGGAGCATGATATATTCCTTTTAATCGACGAAATGTACATTGAATTTACCGAAAATTACAGGGAGCTTACAAGCACCGCTCTTTTGCCTTCCTATGACAATATTGCAGTTTTAAGAAGCATATCAAAGTTTTTTGCTGTACCGGGACTTCGGGTAAGCTACGGCTTTGTTGCAAATGATGATTTATTAAATATGGTGGATATTATTTCAACGCCGAATTCCATTTCAACGCTTACAGCAATCGCCTGCACCGAGCTTCTCAAGGACAAAGCCTATATAGAGGAATCGGGCTCACAGATTTTTACGGAGCGGAATCTGATCTACTCAGCTATGGCGACAAACAAAAACGTAAGACTGTTTAAGCCTTACGCCAATTTCATGCTTATTAAAATTCTAAAGGATGGCGTAACTGCAGGCCGTCTTGCCGAAGCCTGCAATCTGAAGGGAATGGTAATACGAAAATGCGATGATTTCAGAGGCCTCGATGAAAAATACGTCCGTTTCTGCTTCATGAAGCCCGCTCAGAACGACCTGCTTGTAAATACAATGCTGGAATTGTTGTAGCGACAGCTCTGGATCTTATTTTGCCCAGCTGCAAAACGCCACGGCAAGTATTCCGCAGTTTAAGACAACCGGTACCAAAAGCACTGCCATGTTGTGAAGTGCTTTTGGTATTTTTAATTTTACAAAAGGCTGTGCAAGCAAAAGATAAAACGGAACTCTTAAAGGCGCAAAATATCTTCCCTGAACGCCGCCAATACACTCACTTCCCACCGGCGTAAATACAATGTACATGCTTAACCATACAACCGCTGTAGTTGCAAGCATTATAAGCGCAACGCCTGCCCTGCTTTTTATATCAAGCATAAGCTCCGAGCCGTCCGTCAGAACAATTACACATACAGAAACAATAATCAGAATTTCAAACGGAAATCCCCCCCAATGCCCCACTAAGCCGTATGCGCCGTTTCCCACAGAGTAGCTTACAAATGACGATACAATGCTTTTTACTACCAATGCCGCAACCGAAGGAATGTTGGCAAGTATATACTCAACCTGCTTCGACACATTTGTATCACCGCCTCTTAAATCTGCCGACATAAAATCTGCCAGATCAACAAAGAACAGCAAAAGCACAACCGCAAAAACAACCCCTGCGATAATAAACCCTTTCATAATAAGCATATCCTTTTTCGTTTTAAATCTGTCCTTCGGCATAATTAATATGAGCAGCACAAATGGAATATAAACTATTTTTATGGCGGACGCCACGAATATAAGTCCCATTGTAAGCGCATATTTTTTCCGGTTAAATACCGCTTTTTCGTCCGCAATATCCGATAAAATGATTGCAGTGGCAAGGAATAGCAGCCCGTTTACAGCAGCGTCATAGGAATAAACGCACGCCAGAAAAAGGTTTGTAGGCATAAGCGCCGCAACTGCAAGAAGCCGTTTTCCCAGCTTCATATATCTTATGGCAAAAAAGCAGCAGGCAGCATAAAACAACAGATTAAATATCCTGCCGAAAATATAAACATATGACAGCGGCAGCTTAAATAATCTCGCTATGTTCATCCCCACCGCAGACGGAATGTGCCCTATGCTTGACAAGCCCAGAAATCCGCCCTTTTGCACCTGTTCCGGGTTGTCGTAATTATATATGTCGCTGTTATCCAGAAATTCCTTAAACTGCGCAAACTCCTTCTCGGATTTCGGGTACATGAGAGAGCCCGTCTCGTAGGCATCACCGTAATATATGATTTCAGGCGTCATGACAACCTTGGAAAAAGTCAGATTATATGCGGACGTAAAATGATACTCCTCGTCCCATGAAACCTTCTGCACAGGAAATCCCACTGTCATCACAAGTCCCACCGCAAGCGCAATATATAAAAAGGCATATTCTATATGCTCCCCCACAGTCTTCCTGAACAAAAGAAGAAACATGGCGATGGACATGCCTGCGGCAAAAAGCAGCATTCTCCGCCAACTGAAATTAATTGTGTTATCGTATGTAATTCCGCTTATTTCCATGCCTTCATATGGTTCTTCAAACGCAAGCTCCATATATTCCACCGGTCCGTTTATCACCTGCTCGGAAATGCTTATGCATCTGTTGTTTGCATCAATCAGCTCCTTGGACACGCCGCCTGAATAAACATTTACAAACGTGCGCATATCCTTTCCCGGGCTCCGTTGGTAGGAAAGCTTGCTTAAATATTTTACGGGCTTTTCAATTCTTATAACCGCTTCCTCCTGTCCCGTAGCCACAAAGACGTCTCCCTTAAGCTGAAAACCTGTATAGGATATTTCCTCCATACCCACCGAAAATACACCACGGTCTGCCCCTCCGATGGAAATTAATTTGAAATTAAATACAAGCTCCGTCAGAACGGAAAAAATGACTGACACAGCGATAAGAACAGCCCATCTTATGCAATTTTTCTTTCCGATGTTATTTTTATTCAAATCCATATATCGCTCCCATTTTTAATATTATTCGCCCTGACTTCTCATAACAGCGCTATAACATAAAACATAAGCCTGTCCAGCCCCACCTTATTCAGAAGCATTGTCACGCCAACGCCCATGCGTATTTTAAGCGTCTGTCCCTTTGGCTTAAATATTCCGATATAAGGATTTTCCCTGAAGTTGGGGAATTTCCGTCCAAGCTCCCGCATCACATATTCGTACTTCTTTTTCATAAGCTTTACCCCTGCGCCATGGTCGTATGTAATCAGCGCATTTACCATATTTGCAATATAGGAATACTCAATGGCATACCGTGTATTTTTATCAAGCCCTGATATGTTATGTTTTTTCAAAAACCGCGAGTAAATGCCCGCAACAAACTGCTCATGGTTTTTACTGTAATCCATAGACCCCGTGATTGACCTTTTATTAAAATAATAGTAGTAACCGGCATAGTCTGTCACTTTATACCTTACATTATGATAAGCAAGAGAAAGACTGAAATAGATATCCTCGCCGCATCTTATATCTGAAAATTCTATATTATTATCCAGAATAAAGTCCTTCCTGAACAGCTTCGCCCATGCCACCGGATAGGTCAGAACGCTCCATATGCTGTCCGATACATGGTGCACCTTCCTTCTTCCCTCCACGTCTCTGATATAGCCGCCGACAACCATATCATATGAGCCCTGCTCCATAGCGCTTACATATGTTTCTATATAATCACTCTTTATATAGTCGTCGCTGTCTATAAACATTACATATTCACCCTCTGCATGACGTATGCCCCGTTCCCTTGTTCTTCCCAGACCAAGATTTTCTTCATTTGTATAGACGCTTATCCTATCCGGAAATTTTCCGGCATACTGCTCAAGTATCTTATCACTGTTGTCAGGGCTTTTATCATTGACGCATATAATCTCATAATCGTCATATGTCTGCCTCAAAACACTGTTAAGACATCTTCTCAAATATTTTTCAACATTATATACCGGTATTATTACTGAAACCTTTTTCATTCCTTATCCTCTCTTATATTTTCGCATTTTTATAAACTGCAGACAGCCTGCATCTACCAAGAAACAGATTGAAAAACAATCGACTGCCCTCACTGTTTAAGAGCAGTATTTTTATTGCCTTACCCATTGCGCTTACATATCTGCCTCCATAAAGACTTCCTGCAAAAGCATCAACTTCCGCCTTTGCCGCCGCAAATTTCTCCTTTTGTTCCATACTATAGTCTGAAAATCTGTCGTTCAGCTTTTCAGGCGATATTCTGCCTACGCTTCTGCCCTTCCGGTACATATACCGAAGCAGCCTTGCCTTTTCATACTGCTCCTTTGCATTCAGGGTGGAGACGCTGCCCACCCGCAGCCTGTAAACAACCGTTTCCTCCGACATTCTTCCTATGGCAAATTTATGCTGAATTGCGCGAAGCACAAAATCATAATCCTCACAAAACCGTACATCCCTATACCCATTTAAGGAATCATAAACCTCCTTTTTCATGAGCCATGTATTATGGAGGGAGACATTTCCGTATGCTGAAGCCTCGTTAAATGCATCCCCAATCAAATCAGGAAGTGACTGCCCGCAGCCACGTTCACCGTTTGGATAAAGGAAGCTGCAATCCGTCATCACGAAATCCAGATTGTTATCTGTTAAAAATCTCATTTCCCGTTCCAGCCGGTCTGATTCACATATGTCGTCTGCATCCATGCGGGCAATAAATTTTTCCGTAACAATGCCAAGCAGCTTATTCAGCGACCTGACAAGACCAAGATTTTTTTCATTTACAAAAAAGCTTACACGGGAATCCTTTTCCTCATAACTCCTCAGCATCTCCTTCAAAGCGTCGTTTTCAGGATTATCAAGCAAAACATATAAATGCAAATCACTGTAAGTCTGTTCTAAGACGGAGTCCATACATTCGCTCACCCATTCCTGTTCCTCGTTGTAAGCAGTCATTATCACCGCAATTTTTTCACTCATAATAAATCTCTCGCTTTACTTTTTTCTTACTAAATTTAAAATATATCGGAAGCTTTCAACCTTAAACAATATTGCGCCTCCCACATATATGCATATTCCCGCCGCAATCTGTATAATCAGAACAAGAATAACATTCAGCTTTAAAAATGATATGGCAAATACAAAAGCTCCCATAATAACCGAAAGCAGCAGTGCCGGCAGGATATCCCTTATCTGCTCCTTATAGGAATAATTTATAAGCTTTACATTGGGTGCCGCATTAATTACTGCGCTTATAGGGTCTGTCAGCAAAAATGTAATTCCGATTGCAAGCACTCCACGGGGAAATGCTATGATAAGTAAAAGTATTCCAATTGTCTTTTTTATCATTTCCAATTTTAAAAATATATCGCTTCTCCCTACCGCCTTAATCGCATTCAAATTGGCAGTATGTATCGGCCAGAAAGCGTAAGAAAAACAAAAAATCTGCAAAAAGGGCACACAGCCAAGCCATTTTTCAGTAAGCAGCACCGTTACAAGAGGCTTGCTGCATGCGGCAAGTCCCATAACAATCGGCCATATAATAAAGCTGCTTGTCTTTATGGCGCGTCTTGTAAGCTGCTTTAAATTGTCAGTATTGTCCTGCATGGAGGACGCCACGGGAAACATAACGCTGTCTATGGAGGAATTTACATTTGTTATAATCATCTCCGGAAATTGTTTTCCCTTGTTAAAGCACGCTAATTCTGCCGACGAATACCATTTACCGATTAACAGCTGAAATGCATTTGTATAAATTGTATCAAACAATGTGGACACAAAAAGCTTCCAGCCATAGGAAAACAGCCGTTTCAGCCTCTGAAAGGAAAACATAAGCTTCGGTCTGAAGTGAACGGTAAGCCACAATATGAGCGTGTCAATAGCAACATTGAAAACCTGCTGCGTTACAAGCGCCCACACGCCAAAGCCCTTAAGCGCCATCACAATTCCAATTACCGCTGCGCCTATGGTTCCCCCAAGCGTTGCATAGAAAAACCGTTTAAACTGCATCGTCTTTGAAACATAAGCCTGCTGGACATTCTTCACGCCCGAAAAAACAATTGTCAGACATAAAACACGCACGATAGGCGTAAGCTCCGGTCTGTCAAAAAACCTTGCTACAAGAGGCGCTGCAAAAAATGCAATCGCATACAGAGCACAGCATAATACCACATTGAAAAAAAACACCGTAGAATAATCCAGATCATCGGTATCCTTATTTTGTATAAGCGCATTTCCCATACCGCTGTCCACAAAAACCTGAAGAATTGTCGTAAGGATTGTTACAATGGCTATCGTGCCGTACAGCTCAGGGTCCAGAAGCCTTGCCAGAACAATGGAAACAATAAATGCAACGCCCTGAGCTCCGCACCGTTCGGCGTACCTCCATATTAAATTCGACATTATGCTGGATTTTGTTTTATTTGCTTCCTCCATTGTCCTTCCTCATAATCCGTCTTACAGTGTAAAATATTTTTTCAGGGACATAAAGTCTTGCTAAAATGTAAATTTTATTTACGATGCTTTCCCTTTTAAACCACCTTTTGTATCTTTCATTTTTTATTATTGCCTTGTCATTATTCAGACGTTTGATTTCATATTCAAAATGCGAGCATGCGCTGTCAATATACTTATGGTATTTATATCCGGAATATTTATCGGCGTCCTTTAACATCACAATCAGATTTTTATTTGTCTCAATTATCTTTGCCTCGCTGCTGCCTGTATCCGAGGACCATGAGGACGCCACTGAAAATTGCCTGTAATACGACATAGCCCTGTTCATAAAATAGACTTTTCCCTGCATTGCCAGAAAAATCCCAAGGGGATAGTCGTCTATATGCTTTTCCACATAGTAAAAATCCGGTCTGTCCTCTGCATATTCCCTCCGAAACATAAGGGATGACAAATGATATGCCTTTCCGCCCCCGCTTATGATTGTTCTTATATCGACATCACAGTCCCTGTCGTACGGTGACAGCAGTCTTTTTTTCCTTGTCCTGCAATCAAAAAGCACAGTCTGATGGACACATGCAGAGTAATCATGGTGTTTTTCCAAAAACTCCACCTGAAGCTTCAGCTTTTCCGCATCCGTCCAGAAATCATCACCCTCGCATACGGCTACATACCTGCCCTTTATAAAGGGAGCAATGAATGTGTCAAAAACCTTTATGCCCTTGGAATATTGATTTTCCTTCTGATAAATTGCCTTAAATATATCCGGATATTTTTCCTCATATTCCCTTATAATTTCCGCAGTTTTATCCGTGGAGGCATCATCATGAACAATAACCTCATATTTAAAATCCGTATTCTGTTTTAAAAAACCTTCAAAGGTCTGTCTGATATATTTTTCATGGTTATATGCCATACAGTAAATACTGACCATAATATCGTCATTCATATTGTAATCTCCTGTTTTGTTTTGGATATCAGCCATTCCGTTCCGCACTTTTATTTCAAAGCTGCAAACAGCTCCTCTAATTCCGCAGATATTTTTTCAAAGGAAAAATCCTCCAGACGTTTTTTACCCTGCAAAATATAGTTCTCCCGTTTTTCATTATCTGTGAGCATAAGCGCAAGCTTGTCCGCCATGTCATACGGGTCGGCAATGTTGCATCTGAGTCCGTATTTATCATTTTGCAAAATTTCAGAAACCCCCGGCGGACTGTCAGTGGCAACAACCGGCAATCCGTAATTCATCGCCTCAAGCAATACGGTGGGAAGCCCCTCTGCCGGACTGGAATGGACAAACACCTTTGCAGAAGCATAAAAATTCTGCACATCCTGTCTTTCACCCATAAAAATAACATCATTTTTAAGACCGAGCTTCTCAGCATATTTTCTGCATTTTTTCAGCGTGCTTCCGCCGCCCACAAAGACAAGCTTCGGCTTTAAATTATATTTTTCCGCCAATATTTTTCTTGCCCTTATGACTGTAAGCTGATCCTTGTCAGCCTCAAACCTTCCGACCATAAGCAAATAATCGCCGTATTTTTTCTTCAAATCACTGCATAGCAAGGCGTCATAGTCTGCATGCGGAAGGGCAACAGGATTATAAATTTTCTTAATATTCAAACCTGCCAGCTTTCGGTTTCCGTATATTGCAAGCTCCTGCATATGTTCGGAAAGCACGCAGACATTTTTTATTTTGGCATATAAATCTCCATAGGTGCTCGCCGTTGCAAGATTTCCGATAATCGCCCCATGCACCCAGCAGAGTTTTTTATCTGCCTTAACAAACTCCTGCGCCACGAACGTCATGTCCCGGAGATGTCCGGAAAAAGCAATAGCAATATCATATTTCTTTTTATTTCCTGCAAATAATTTTCTTATGTACAATAAAACAGTCGTCAAAAAATAAATGACGGGATATGCATACTTTCCCCATGCATATTTTTTAACCAATAAAATATAATAGCCCGGCACTAAAAGCAGCGGGAAGCTTTTTCTTATTATTGTGGTTTCCCTTGGAAACCTGCTTTCCATGGAATTAAGCTTCGGGTTCAGGTTATAAACGTCCACGTTATATCCGGCTTCCACAAGAAGCCTTGCATAATTTGATCCGACCTTCTCAACTCCCCCTGTGCCAAGTCCGTTAAACACTAATGCAATATTCATGTACACTTTCCTTTGCAATAAAAATTATTTAATACGCCTCATTTATGACCGTCATCTACTGTAGGTATCATATGCCTTCACATAAAAGCGCATGATAAACCTTGCAATTTTTTCATTCCAGAATTTTTTAAACATGAGCAGGTCCTCATTATATCGTTTACTGGTGTCTATATACTCCTTGCTGATTGCATTTTCATGTATTCTGTAGCCCACAAGGGGATAATCACAATATAAAAACACTCCCTTTATGGCGCTAAGCTTAAGGAATGTATCCCAGTCAATGTTAAACTTCAGGTCAGAGGTAAATATACTGTCGCCCAGCACCTTTTTATTGTAGGCAACCGAAGGACACAGTATGCTGTTTCCCAAGGACAGCACACCTTTTTTTACCACTCTGCTTCCTGCCAGACGCATATTCTTAAGAGGCAGCTTCAGAAGTCTGCGCAGCCTGCAATTGATATCCTTATGTCCTATTTTTCCATTTTTTATGGGAAGATAATCAGAAAAGAACATGCTTACCGGCATATTTTTTCCCATACGTGTCCCTTCATATTTTGACAGACATTGAAGAAAGCCCTCCGCATACCTTTTGCCGTAAATATCATCCTGATGCACTACGGTTACATATTCACTGTCAGCCATGTCATATGCATAATTCCAATTGGACCTTATATCACTTTCCCCGTTTCTCACATACAGCTTTATATTATATTTTTCCGCCAGAGAGCATATATGCTGATTGGGCGTGGAGGTACACATAATAATCTGTGTCTTAACAGTCTGCGCCAGCAGAGATTTTATGCAGCTCTCCAGATACGGCGATTCCATATATGCGCTTATTGAAAAGCAGTGTCTGTGCTGAAATTTATTTTTTTCTTTCATATTATTCATATTTTCTCCATTCAATATAAGCTGCTATTTTATAAGCGTATTCTCAATGATAAATCTCGGTCGTTCCTTTGTCTCCAGATATATTTTTCCGACATATTCTCCCACAATTCCTATACTCATAATCTGAAAGCCCCCGAAAAAGCACATGAGCACAATAACGGTTGTCCAGCCCTGTATGGTGTTGCCTAAAAAATGTCCCGCAATTACCCAGATCAGCATCGCTATGCTGAACAGGAAAATAATAAACCCCAGGGCAGTTATCATTCTTATGGGTTTTACACTGCATGAGGTTATTCCGTCTATGGCAAAAGCCATCATTTTCTTGAAAGGATACTTTGACTTTCCCGCAAACCGCTCGCCTCTGTCATATGAAACAGTTGCAGTCTTAAAACCAACCATGGGAACAATGCCTCTCAAAAAGAGATTGACCTCCTTAAATTCGGAAAGGGCATCAAGCGCTCGTCTGCTCATAAGCCTGTAATCCGCATGATTGTATACAAGCTCCACGCCCATTTTTTCCATAAATCTGTAAAACGCAAGCGCCGTATGTCTCTTAAAAAACGTGTCCTTTTTTCTTGAGCTTCTTACACCGTAAACAATGTCAGCCCCATTTTTATACTGCTCCACAAATTCACTTATAACCTCTATGTCGTCCTGCAAATCCGCATCCATGGATATTACAATATCCGCATGCTCCTTTGCAGTCATAAGACCTGCAAGCAGGGCATTCTGATGTCCCCTGTTTCTGGACAAACTGATGCCGGTAACAAACTCATTTGAGGCATATTGCTCCTCAATAATCTCCCACGTCCTGTCCCCGGAGCCGTCATTCACATACATAATCCTGCTGTCCCTGTCTATCTGCCCAGCCTCAATCATTTTATTTAACTTAACAGTCAGCCTTTTTGTAGTCTCGCCGATAACTTCCTCCTCATTGTAGCACGGCACTACAATGTAAAGCGTTTTTCCATCCATAGTAAAGCTCCCACCTTAATCCTTCAACATACAAGTAATTTTAATACATTCACGGCGTTTTTTCAATGCTTTCATAGTAAAGCATTTTAAACAAAGAACGCTCCAACGTGTTACTTAACTTCCGCTTTTCTTTGTTTAAAATGCAAAGTTACTAAGAAAACAAATCCTCATTGCGACAGTCACATAAAAGTGCAGATATATTATTTTTTTTTGCTTAAAATCCTGCAAAAAATAATTGCTACCAATGTTGCCACGGAGGTTGCCACAAGTCCCGGACCTATGACGGCAGTCGCATCAGCGCTCCCGTACTGACTTCTGTATGCTATTATGTTTACCGGAATAAGCTGGAGTGAGGATATGTTCAGTACAATGAGGGTACACATTTCATCCGAGGCAGCATTTATTTTAGATTTTTTTTTGTTGCTGTTCTGTTTATTATCATTTACATGACTGACCCTTTCTTCCTCAAGCCGCTTCAATCCCTGCATTGCGCGAAGCCCTGCGGGAGTTGCAGCCCACCCAAGCCCAAGCATGTTGGCAATCATGTTCATGGCAATATCCTGTCTTACGGCATCCTCCTTTGGTATTCTCGGGAACAGAAAGGATATGGCAGGATTGATTCCCTTTGTCCACTTGGTTATAAGACCTGCTTCCTTTGCAATATTCATTATCCCGTTCCACAAGCCCACAACGCCGAGCATAACAATACAAAGCTCTATGGCCTCCTTTGCAGAATCAATTGCGCCCCCTGCCACAAGGTTTATAACCTCCGCCCCCTGAAAGCTGCCGAATATAACTCCGGCAATAATCATAAAAGCCCAAATGTAGTCAAGCATATTACACCTACACGTCACGGGGCTGTCGCTCTCAAAATATTTGTATCATAATAAAAATCGTTTGAAGACTCCATTTGAGCCAGAGCCGGATATACAGATATTCTTAATGCGACAGCTCCCTGTTCGCATTTTTTAATAAAGTATGCTCTGCCACATTTTTATATGCATACCACGTCGACTGTCGTCTCCGTGTCCGGGTTCGCCTTATGCCGATGTCCGCAAGCGCACATCGCCGCAAGGCTCAATATACCACGTCGACTGTCGTCTCCGTGTTCGGGTTCGCCTTATGTCGATGTCCGCAAGCGCACATCGCCGCAAGGCTCAATATACCATATTCAATAACAGGGGGGCGCAAATCACGGTAAGTATTCCCGATACAGCCACGGCAAGCCCGCTCATGGCGCCCTCCGTCTCACCCATTTCCACGGCCTTTGCCGTACCTAAAACATGTGATGAGCTTCCTATTGCGATTCCCTTTGCCACAGGATGATTTATTTTAAATACTCTGCACACAACATCCGCAATGACATTTCCCACAATTCCCGTTATGCATATAAGGGCTACCGTAATATTTTCAATTCCTCCGGTCTCCGATGACACAACCATTCCGATAGCTGTTGTAACAGACCGTGGAATAATAGTTGCAAATATGGTTTCATCAAGAGTAAACAATATACATATAAGCCATATAGTAAACGCATTAGCGATTATACCTGACATTATTCCTAAAAAAATTGCAGCAGCGTTTTCCCTGAGCAATTTTAGCTTTTCATAAAGAGGTACGGCAAGACATACGGTTGCAGGCGTAAGCAGATAGGACAAATACTTTGCGCCGTTCATATAGCTGTCATAGGAAATATCAAATATTTTCAAAACAGCTATAACAAGCAGAAAACCGATTAAAATGGGATTGGCAATCGCAAGCCTTGTCCTCTCCCTTATAAACACGCCTGCAAAATAGCAGATAATGCTTATTCCCAATCCGAAAAATAACGAATCTGAAATTATGTCAACCAATCTATCCATATGCTCTCCCACGAAATTCTTTCCACACACTCTTTTTTCTAATATATTATCATGCCTGAATATACTTTATCATTTTTAATTTATAATTTTAAATTTATCGTTTTTTGTTTTTCTTTTTGTTTTCTCTCTGATTTTTTCTTTTTTCCCGGCTCATAATTATCCGCTGTGTAACACGCCCCGACACAACCATAACGGAAATGGTTCCCACAGTACATAATATGGCGGCAGGGACGAGTATGCTCTGCATAACATGCCAGCTTTCCATAAGTCCTACGGATGCAGGTATAAACATAACCGGCATGACATCCAGCAAAAACGTGCTCACATCATTTACCTGCTCCACCCTGATAATTCCCGTCATAAGCGCAAGCAGCATAAGGGCAAGCCCATAAATACTTGCAGGCACGGAAAAAGGGAGGAACTCTTTTAAGAGCTCCCCCGCAAATGAAATCATTATAATAATTGAAAACTGTTTCACATAACGCATAACGCCTTATTCACTCCTAAGCGCCTCAACAGGGTCCTTCTTTGACGCAACCCTTGACGGAAGCAGCCCCGCTATCATCGTAAGCACGACGCTTATAACAATGAGGATAACTGCCCCTGCCACCGGAAGCTTTGCAACATTCTTCAAATCTGAAAAATGCTCAATTATTTTGTTTACAGGGATATTCAGTAATATTGTAACTATTATGCCCAGAAGTCCTGCAACAAATCCCACAATTATTGTCTCCGCATTAAACACTCTTGATATATCCTTCTTTGAAGCGCCGATGCTTCGCAGTATACCTATCTCCTTCGTTCTCTCAAGAACGGAAATGTATGTGATAATTCCAATCATGATGGAGGAAACAACAAGTGATATCGCCACAAACGCCATAAGCACATAAGAAATGCTGTTTATAATGGAGCTGATGGAACTCATCATCGTTCCGACCATGTCGGTGTATGTAATCTCCTTTTCCTCCTCGCCTGCATCCATAACCGATTGATTATACTCATCTATTATATCCATAATCAGTTCCTTGGACTCGAAATCAATCGGGTACACGCTTATAACCATAGGGTCATCCTCAAATGCGATTCCCAACGATATAAGATTTTCCTCATAGGTTGCGTCCTCAACGGTCTTTAAATCAGTCAGTGACATGCCGGACATCATATCTGCCGTTGACTGCTCCATGGCATCTATCATGGCGGCAATTTCCTCCGGCGACATATTTGACATCATCATGGCAAGCTCCTCGTTGGACATGTCGGCAATACCCATCTGCTCGTACATTTCCTGGGAGGATTCCTCTGCCTCCTCCATAGCCGCCTCATTTAAATCCGTTCCAAATTCATAGCCCGTAAATACATTTATATCAGGATTTTCAAGCTGCTCCTTGCCTACTTCGCTTTCCTTAGCCTGTGCCATCAGGTAGTCAACCAAATCCTTACGGTAGCCTATGGTTGTATTAATGGAATGTACCGTTGCCCTGTCACTCGGACGCACTATGGCGGTTATTTTAACCTCAACTCCGTTTTCTATCTTTTCACGCATATATTTTGCGTCATCGCTCTTATTGACATAACAGCCCGCCGCTTCATCATAAGCGTAAAAATCGGAGGAAGGAATAACCTTATATCTCACATTCAAGAGCTCCTCATATGTATATGACGTACTCTCAAATTCCTTTGTGCCGCCCATGATAGACGCCGTAACCATCTCCTGAAGCTCGGAAACGTCACGAAGTCCTAACGCATAAAGCTCATAATCCGTTATCTCATTATACTCTGAAACAACAAGCACTACCTCATCATAGCTGTCCGGCCACTCACCTGCAATCACATCATACTGGTTTTCAAGCATTTCCTGATTGCCAATCATCTGCGACCATAAATTCATAGACATGTTTCCGGAGCCTACGCCCATTGACGCCATATCCGAAAACGATCCCATTCCTATACTGTCAAGAACCGTGCAGGGATTTGACTGAAAAATCTCATTATTATCCTTAATCTGATATGCATTAACCTCTATGCCATAGGTATATTTAAT
Organism: Lachnospiraceae bacterium UBA7076; assembly: GCA_002493625.1. Taxonomy (GTDB): domain Bacteria; phylum Bacillota; class Clostridia; order Lachnospirales; family Lachnospiraceae; genus Coprococcus_C. The sequence continues at coordinate 32,341 of DKZK01000019.1, forward strand.
ATCGGAGGTATAATCCTTAATTTTTTGTCCATCCCCCTCCTCTATGAACTTCTTAAAGGATTTCATGTCATTGACCTTAACCTCTCCCATGAGAGTGTTAATGTAGTTGCCCACAAAATCATTGGAATATACTTTGTCCATGTCATGCTTTTGTTCGTTCGGCTGTACATTTCCCATCATGGCAGTCATCATTGCGGAGCTGTCAACGGTTTCATCCGTTATCTCAAGAGGATATGTGGACAACGTATCCTCCTCCACCCCCTTAATGTAATTCCGGAAGCCGTCGGACAATGACAAAATAAGTGCAATGCCTATGATGCCGATACTTCCTGCAAAGGCGGTAAGGATTGTTCTTCCCTTCTTTGTAAGAAGATTGTTAAAGCTTAGGTTAAGCGCGGTAAAATATGACATTCTCTTATGCTTTAAGCTCTTATGGTCAAGCTCCTCATACTGCTCCTTTTCAATTTCCTCATCTGTATATGGGGCTGAATCATCTATTACCTCTCCGTCAAGAAGCTTTACTATTCTTGTGGAATATTTATTTGCAATGTCAGGGTTATGGGTAACCATAATGACAAGCCTGTCCTTGGCTATCTCCTTTAAAAGCTCCATAATCTGCACGCTTGTCTCCGTGTCAAGCGCTCCTGTAGGCTCATCTGCAAGAAGTATTTCAGGGTCGTTGATAAGCGCTCTTGCAATGGCAACCCTCTGCATCTGTCCGCCTGACATCTGATTTGGCTTTTTTCTCATCTGGTCCCCAAGACCAACCTTCTCAAGAACCTCCTTTGCCCGCCTCCTTCTGTCTGCCTTTGATACGCCTGAAAGCGTTAATGCAAGCTCAACATTTTGCAGTACGGTCTGATGCATAATCAGGTTGTAGCTTTGAAACACAAATCCAATGGAATGATTTCTGTACGCATCCCAATCCCTGTCCTTATATTTTTTAGTGGATTTCCCTTTTATAACAAGATCACCGCTGGTATACTGGTCAAGTCCTCCCACAATATTAAGGAGTGTTGTCTTTCCGCAGCCGGATTGTCCAAGTATTGAAACAAATTCATTAGGACGAAAGTTTATGCTCACGCCCTTAAGAGCATGAACCTCGGTATCACCCGTTGTATACGTCTTTACAATGTTCTTCAGCTGTAACATTATATCCTCCAATTCAACATTTCGGATGCCGCAGAGCTGCCGCAATAAGGATTTGTTTTCTTAGTAATCTGCATTTTTAACAAAGGAGAGCGGAAGTTAAGTAACACGTTGGAGC